>CAZHEL010000010.1:0-30235 GCA_964531625.1 uncultured Gammaproteobacteria bacterium | reverse complement strand
AGTTGAGAAAAGAGTTCAACTTAGAGGCTGAGGGCTCTGCTCGTTAAAGCTTGAGGTTTTTTTCGTTCAGCTTAGTTTTGGTTCTGCTTGCCTATTTTAGTTCTTATGCAGGCAATTGAATATATACTGTTTGGTATTGATAGCAATTATTGCCTCGAATCAACTATGTCTCAATCAGCACTACCTTCTGCATCGTTCGTGGGTCGTTATGCACCCAGTCCGACGGGGGATTTACACTTGGGTAATTTACGCACCGCCTTATTGGCGTGGTTGCATGCGCGTCTTAATCATGGAAAGTTTGTATTGCGTATTGAAGACTTAGATACGCCTAGAGTTGTTACTGGCAGCGTCGATAGTATTTTGTCGGATTTAGAATGGCTTGGTTTGGATTGGGATGGCGAGCTTGTGTATCAATCAAAAAGGCAGGGTCTGTATAAGCGGGCCCTAAATTTATTATCCGAGTTGGATTTAATCTATTCTTGTTTTTGTTCGCGTAAAGACATTCAACAAGCGGCTAGCGCGCCACATGCACCGCTTGGGGTTTATCCAGGAACCTGTTCTAAACTTTCTAAGCAGGAGGTTTTAGAACGAAGTCAGATGAAACATCCTGCCTTGCGGCTCAAAGTAGAATCCAACTTGCGTAGTAGTTGTGGAGATTTTGTTGTAAAAAGAGCCGATAAATTATTTGCTTACCAGTTAGCGGTAGTGGTTGATGATCTTGCACAAGGCGTCACGCATGTTGTTAGAGGCCAAGATCTGGTTGATAGTACCAGCAGGCAACGCTATATAGCGCGTCTTCTTGAGCCATCAATTGCTCCAATCGAGTACTTTCATGTTCCTTTGTTGTGTGACTCACAGGGTAAACGCTTTGCAAAACGTGATGGTTCACAAAGTGCGCGCCAGTGGCGAGATGAAAACAAATCGGCAGAAGAGTTAATAGGGCTGTTTTGTCAACAGCTTGGCTTGCTGCCTAATGCTGACCCAATATCCGTCAATGAATTGATTACCGCAGTTGATCTATCAATAATATCTATGAGTTTACAAAAGTTTAATAATACTGATGCCTAGTTTGTTTGACCATGCAAATCCCACATGGTAGTTTGTACTGCATAAATAGAGTTTCGTATCAAAAATAGCTAGAAATAAAGTTTTTAGTTAGATATGTGAGCAGTTTTAAACAATAGCACAAACGATTTGTTGCTGTTTAAACACTCAAGTTAGCATACCAACCCGTGCTGATTTGAGTCGATAAACCAATATTCAACCCGTATTGGTCTATCATTGGGGGGGCTTAACAGCCCCTTTTATGTAACCATTCGGAGTCCAACCCCTCCGAATGGTTATTAATCTCTTAAGTTAGCTCCAACCACTGATTTAAGAGAGTCGGTAAACCGGTACCTTACCCTTATCGGTTTATTTTGGGGGGGTCTAGAACCCCTTTTTCCAGCCACTCGGAGTCCAACCCCTCCGAGTGGCTTTTTTACTGCTTTCAATCCTACCTAGCTAGCCCTACCTAGCGAGTACTCTAAACCTTTTAAGTGCCTTATACATTCCAGTGGCTGAAGTGGCTGAGCCCGAAATTAAAAAGTGCCGAACTACTTTTTTCCTGTTTCACCATCAATTAAAAAGTCGGCTCGACTGCGCAGCTTCTTCTTAGCTCTTATGTTGCTAAAGGGGTCTTCGTCGTCAACACCCTGATCCATCGCCTTGTGAGTCGCTATCTTTTCTTTAGGCGATTTTTTACTTGTTCGGTTTGTGCGTAAATAATGATAAGTAAAATAAAGTCCTACGCCTAATGCAAAGGCTAACCATTTGTATACAAAACTGAGTCCCAAACCGGTTTTATTTCCCTGCAGTTCCGCATGCTTTAAAAAGTCGGCATGTAAATTTCCAACTAAGAATAAAAACGCAAATAGGATAATGGTGGAAACAATAATATGTTTATATTGTTTCCATATAAGTGTGACGAATGCGACGCGAAAAACTTGCTTAAACATGAAACGTGCTAGCCTAAAAAATGAATGCCGAACATGGCTAAAACAGCCAGTATGCCTTTCTCGCGTATCCAGCCTTTAAGTTTATCTTCCTCTTCTTTAACGACTATTTCCAAATCTTCTTCACTAAATGACTTCGGATCGCTACCGGCGACCACAATTCGAGTGCGCGCGCGCTCAATGGCTTTATCTCGGATCGCCGTTCTTATTTTGCGCGGTAGTTCGCCTATTATCGGTATTTGTTTCATGGAACTAGAGAGTTGTTTGCTCCTTGTCAGTTTATCAGTCTTTTTATTTGAATGTATTTTAATAGTAGGTTCAATACGTTAACTTTGTTAAAATCTCGCCTCTGTGTCACGCATTTATTGACGTGATCATTCAATTAGACAGTCTACAGCATTAAATGCTATCAAATCATGAGCTCCAGAACTGCCAGCGTTATTCGCGACACTAGCGAAACAAAAATTTCCATCAAACTAAACTTAGATGGTACTGGTAAAAGTACTTTCGATACTGGCGTGCCTTTTCTAGAACATATGATGGATCAAATAGCTCGACATGGGCTGATCGATATAGAGTTAAGTTGTAAAGGCGATTTGCATATAGATGATCATCACACGACTGAAGATATCGGCATCACCATGGGGCAAGCATTTGCTGAAGCCTTGGGTGATAAAAAAGGTATTCGTCGTTATGGTCATGCGTATGTGCCGTTAGATGAGGCTTTGAGTCGGGTAGTAGTGGATTTTTCTGGCCGCCCTACCTTGATGCACAAGGTAGATTATAAGCGCGCTCGTATAGGTGGTTTCGATGTAGATTTGTTTGACGAGTTTTTTCACGGATTTGTAAATCATGCGCGTTTAACTTTGCACATAGATAATATTCGCGGAAAAAATGCTCACCACATTGCCGAAACGATTTTTAAAGCCTTCGGCCGAGCTTTACGCATGGCTTTAGAACATGACGATCGAAGCGCGGGTGTTATTCCATCGACTAAAGGCAGTTTGTAATTATTATTGCTAAATATGCAAATTGTCGTAGTCGATTTAGGCATTGGTAACCTTCGCTCGGTAGAGCAAGCTTTGTGCATGGTAGCGCCTGATGCCAACGTGTTGGTTAGTAGCGATCCTCAAATTATTATTGACGCTGACAAAGTCGTGTTGCCTGGTCAGGGCGCGGTTGGAACTTGGTTTCAATCACTTAAAGACCGCGAGCTTGAATCAGTGATGCGAAAAGTTATCGATCAAAAACCAATGCTGGGCATCTGTGTCGGCATGCAAGCCTTGTTTGAGCATTGCGAGGAAAATGGCGGTATGGACGGTTTGGGTTTATTCAAAGGTTCGGTGCGCCACTTCAGTCATTATCATAATGCTGAGCAGCACCTTAAGATTCCTAAAATGGGCTGGAACCAAGTGAGCCAAGCTCGAGAACATCCGTTATGGCATGACATTGCAGATCAAAGTTATTTTTATTTTGTGCATAGCTACTGCGCTAATACTGTTGCAGATGACGCTATAGACTCTAGTTATGGCTACGCTGATTACGGGCATCGATTTATTGCCGCGGCGGGAGTTAAAAATGTGTTTGCCGTGCAGTTCCACCCTGAGAAAAGTCACGATGATGGTTTGCGTCTACTTAAAAATTTCACTCAATGGTCTGGAGCCGTATAGCTTTGGTTCCTGTAACTTTTAATGGCTTCAAGCCATTAACATTTATAAAGATATGATACTAATTCCCGCTATTGATATTAAAGAAGGCAAGTGTGTGCGATTACGTCAGGGCTTGATGGAAGATTCCACTGTGTTCTCAGACAGCCCGCTAGAAATGGCTGATAAATGGATCGAGCTCGGCGCTAAACGCATTCATTTAGTTGATTTGGATGGCGCCTTTGCAGGCAAGCCGACTAATGCTGATGCGATTAATGCCATAGCGGAAAAACACCCTGATGTGCCCATCCAGATTGGTGGTGGAATTCGTGATGAGAAAACCATTAGAGCCTATTTAGATGTAGGAGTTGAATACGTTATTATTGGTACTAGAGCGGCTAATGAGCCACAGTTTATTAGTGACATTGCGGCCGAATTTGGAGACCATTTGATTATTGGGCTCGACGCTAAAGACGGCATAGTTGCGGTGGATGGTTGGGCCAAATTGACCGATCATCATGTTGTTGAGTTGGCGAGTCAGTTTGAGAGCGATGGAGTGCAAGCTATTATTTATACGGATATTGCGCGCGATGGCATGATGCAAGGGGTGAATCTTGAAGCCACTAAAAGCTTGGCTGAAGCTGTTAGTATTCCTATCATCGCTTCTGGCGGAGTGACCAATATGGATGATTTAATTGCTTTGCAAAAAATAGAATCGGTTGGTGTGTCGGGAGTGATTACTGGGCGCGCGATTTATGAAGGTACTTTGGATTTCGCCGAAGGCCAAACGTATCTCGACGGTCAGCTCTAGCCCGCGATCTAAAATTAAATAGTTCTTATGCCTTTAGCCAAACGAATTATTCCCTGTTTAGACGTCGATAATGGTCGTGTGGTTAAGGGCGTAAAGTTCGTAGGTATTCGTGATGCTGGTGATCCAGTTGAGGCCGCTAAACGCTACAACGAACAGGGTGCTGATGAGATCACTTTTTTAGATATCACCGCCACTTCAGATAACCGAGATACCATTTTGCATGTGGTAGAGCAGGTGGCCAGTGAAGTGTTTATTCCGCTGACAGTGGGTGGCGGTGTACGCGAGCTGGACGATATTAGAAATCTATTAAACGTTGGTGCCGACAAAGTATCTATTAACAGTACTGCTGTGTTTAATCCAGAGTTTATTAAACAAGCCAGTCAGCACTTTGGCTCGCAATGCATTGTGGTAGCCATTGATGCCAAACAAACCCAATTTTCAGACGCGGGTGATGCCGCCGATCGTTGGGAAATATTCACCCATGGTGGTCGTAAAAATACTGGTATAGATGCCGTTGAATGGGCAAGCAAAATGGCCGACTATGGGGCTGGTGAGATACTCTTAACCAGTATGGATGGCGACGGCACTAAAGCTGGTTACGATTTAAAGTTAACTCGTGCCGTTTCGAGTTCGGTTTTAATACCTGTGATTGCTTCAGGCGGCGTAGGAAATTTGCAGCATTTGGTTGAAGGTGTACAGCAAGGCGGTGCAGACGCCGTGTTAGCCGCCAGTATATTTCATTTTGGTGAATACACGGTGCAACAAGCCAAGCAAGCCTTACGCGATGCTAACGTAGAGGTGCGTCTCTAGTTTATAAGATGGCAAGCAATGTAATCGTAAACCATTTAACATAGAGAATATAGGATAGTGACATATGAATGAATTTATGGTTGATTGGTTAGAAGAAATAAAGTGGGATGCGGCAGGGCTTGTGCCTGCCATCGCACAAGACGCTGAGTCAGGACGTACTCTGATGATGGCGTGGATGAATCGTGAAGCCTTGCTGGCCACGGCTGAGACAATGTCTGCCGTATATTGGTCCCGATCGCGGCAAAAACTGTGGCGCAAAGGTGAAGAATCAGGGCACCAACAACGGGTCAAAGAGTTGCGCATTGATTGTGATGCTGATGTTGTGCTTTTGATGGTTGAACAACACGGCGGTATCGCCTGTCATACTGGCCGCCAAAGTTGCTTTTATCGGGTGTATAATGCTGGGCAGTGGCAGACCGTTGATTCGGTACTTAAAGACCCCAAAAAGATATACAATAAATAAGCAACAAAAAAATTATGAGCGATGTTGAAACTATAAGTCAGGATATCTTAAGTCAAGATACCTTGGCCGAGATTCATGAAATTTTGGAGTCACGCCTCGGCGCCGATCCTGAAACATCGTATGTCGCCTCACTTTATAGCAAAGGCTTGGAAGCGATATTAAAAAAGATTGGTGAAGAAGCGACTGAAACAGTGATGGCCGCGAAAGACGGCGACGCCGATAAAATTATATATGAGACAGCAGATTTATGGTTTCACTCTATGGTGCTTTTGGCACAACAGGGCTTGCAAACACAACAAGTAATTGATGAACTTGCTAGGCGTATCGGGGTCTCTGGGCTCGATGAAAAAGCCGCGCGCAAATAACGAATAAACGATGAGGATAAAATCATGGGCTTAGGTGGAATTTCAATTTGGCAGCTATTGATTATTTTAGTAATAGTGGCATTAATTTTTGGCACTAAAAGATTACGCGGTATTGGTGGTGATTTAGGCGGTGCTGTTAAAGGATTTAAAAAAGCTATTAATGACGATGCTGCAGATGCTGAAGAGTCGGTAGATCAAGAAGAGGCCGAGCCAACTTCTTCTGAGAAGTAGCAGAGTCTGAATTTTTTGAGTCTAACTCATGTTTGATGTTGGTTTTTGGGAGCTGTTGATTATTGCCGTGGTTGCTTTATTAGTGCTCGGTCCAGAGCGCTTGCCAGAAGTTGCTAAGCAGGCCGCATTTTTTGTACGTAAAGCGCGCCAAGGAATGTATCGTTTACGTAATGAAATGAAAAGCGAAATGAATGGAACTCCGTTTGCTGATCTGCAAAAGGCTAAAGACGAAATAGCCGATCTCAAAAATGATATGAAACAGTTTGGCAATGAATTAGCCGATTCTGCTGAACAGAAAAACAATTCAAATGTTGATGATTCCCACGATGATGATGTTAAAAGTGAGTCAACAGCAATGGACGAACATTCCGAGCAGGGCATCGTAGATCATCAAGATGAAGATGTGAGCGCTAATTCACCTGATAGGCCCTCTAAAAAAGCAGGCGTGTAACGTGCTAAGCCGATGACCGACCAAGTACAACAATCCGAACCGCTTATCTCGCATTTGGTAGAGTTACGCAACCGCTTATTGTGGGCGGTTGGTACCGTGATTGTTATTTTTTTCTGCTTGGTTCCATTTGCCAATGATCTATATGAATGGTTCGCCAAACCGTTGATTTCAAATTTGCCACAGGGTGGCACGATGATTTCAACCGAGCCGCATGGGCCATTTTTTATTCCATTTAAATTCGCTTTTGCCACGGCTTTTGCAATAGGTATTCCGGTGGTGCTGTATCACGTTTGGGCGTTTGTTGCGCCTGGCCTGTATAAAAACGAAAAGAGCATTGCCTTGCCATTAGTAATATCCAGCACAGTGCTGTTTTATGCCGGCATTATGTTTGCCTACTACGTGGTATTCCCCATTATATTTAAGTTTTTTATCGGCATGGCGCCTGATGGGGTCGCTGTGATGACGGATATTAGCGCCTATATGAGCTTTGCCTTAAAGTTATTTTTTGCGTTTGGCGTGGCTTTTGAAGTGCCAGTAGCAACCGTGTTACTAGCACGAATGGGAGTGGTTAGCCCTGATAAGATGGCCAGCAAACGACCTTATATTATTTTGGGCGCCTTTGTTATTGGCATGCTCATGACACCGCCAGATATTTTTTCACAAGTAATGTTGGCGATTCCCGTGTGCTTATTATTTGAAGTAGGTTTGTTCTTTGCCAGAAAGTTAGAGAGCAAAGAAAAAGTCGCTGATTGACCCTCTCGATCCAGCATGTAAACAGTACTGGTATTTTCGGCCATAGAAAATAACTGCGGCTGGCAGCGAAAATGTCTTTCGTTTAATTCGTCACCACCGTAGAATTGACGCTATTCTATTTCGCTTAATTCCAGTCATTCTTTGTTAAGAATATCAGTAGGTCTCATTGTTTCAACAGCTTAACCCCCAACAACGCGCCGCGGTGCAAGATTGCGAGCGCCCAATGCTGGTGCTGGCCGGAGCGGGCAGTGGGAAAACACGCGTAATTACCTATAAAATTGCATGGTTGTTGGCGCGTAAAAATGTCGATGCGTGCAATATTTTTGCGGTGACCTTTACCAATAAGGCGGCGCGAGAAATGAAGAGCCGCGTTACCGAGTTACTGGATGGCGATATAACTAAAGGCCTGACTATCTCGACCTTCCATAGCCTTGGTATGAAAATATTGCGCGAGGAAGTGGAAGCTTCTGGCCGTAAACGGGGGTTTTCAATTTTTGACCCCGCCGATTCTCAGCATGTTGTGCGTGAGCTACTTAGGGCCGATTTAGATGACAATGGCTTAGTAGATCGAGTACGTAATCAAATCTCGGCGTGGAAGAATGAATTAGTGTCTCCAGCGCAAGCCGAGCGCTTAGCTATGACCAATCCGACCGAAGTCGCAGCGGCCAAGGTTTATTCCGGTTATGAGCGCTATTTGCAGGCATGCAATGCGGTTGATTTGGACGATCTCCTGTACCTACCGAATGAATTACTGAGAAAATTCGATAACCTACGTCTTAAGTGGCAAGCTCGCGTCCAGTTCATATTGGTTGACGAGTACCAAGATACCAATGCGGCGCAATACAATTTAGTAAAAACCTTGGTTGCAGGCAGCGGTGGTAATGGTTTAACCGCAGTTGGCGACGATGATCAATCTATCTATGCATGGCGCGGCGCACAGCCTGAAAACCTGACTCATCTGCAAACTGACTTTCCAACACTCCAATTGGTCAAACTGGAACAAAACTATCGCTCCATGGGGCGCATTCTTGAGCTGGCCAACCATTTAATTGAAAATAATCCTAGGCCATTTGAGAAAAAACTATGGAGTGAGTTGGGTTATGGTGATCCGATTATGATAATCGCTGCTGAGAATGATGAGCGCGAAGCCGAGAAAGTTGTGGCAAGTTTAATGCAGCATCGCTTCCAGAATCAAAAACCGTATTCTGATTACGCCATTTTGTATCGCGGTAATCATCAATCACGCATGCTAGAAAAAAAGCTGCGAGAAATGCATATCCCATATTATTTAAGCGGTGGCCTATCGTTTTTCGACCGTTCTGAAATAAAAGATGTGATGGCTTACCTGCGCCTCCTCACCAATCCATCTGACGATAATGCATTTATACGGGCTATTAATACACCTCGTCGTGGTATAGGAGCCGTTACTTTAGAGGCCTTAGGAGAAGTAGCTCGCATTGAGGGTGGCAATTTGTTTCCGTCTATTAGTAGCGAGCAATTACATAGCCATCTTTCACCTAAACGACAGGGCTCGGTTAAGCAATTCGAACACTGGTTAACAGGCTTGGTGGAGCGTGCGGAAACTGAGTCGCCGTTGGCAATCATTAACACGTTATTGGACGATATTGCATATCAAGATTGGATTGTTGCGCAAAGTGCCTCACTCGAGCAAGCTGATATACGCTGGCGCAACGTTGAAGACTTATTGAAGTGGATTAGCAGTATTGCAAGTAAAGGTGAAGATAAAAGTTTAAGTGAAGTAGTCGCGACCATCAGTTTGATGGGTATATTAGAAAAGAATGAAGACGAGGTAGACTCTAATGTTGTATCACTCATGACTTTGCATGCTGCCAAAGGATTGGAGTTTCCACATGTCACAATAGTCGGCCTAGAAGAAGAAATACTACCGCATCGCACTAGCATCGAAGACGATATGGTAGAAGAGGAGCGTCGCTTATTCTATGTTGGGATTACCCGAGCGCAACGAGAGCTAACGCTTTCTTATGCTAATAAACGCAATCGCTATGGCGAAGAAATAGAGTGTTCGCCGAGCCGCTTCTTAGACGAATTAGACCAACAACATATTATTTGGGAAGACAAAATTGCTAACGACCCTGAGCGTCGGGAGCAAGTTGGCTTAGCGCATTTATCGGCGATGAGAGCCTTATTGGGCTAGAGTGTTGCTCATAAGCACAGAGTTTTCTTAAAAATATCCCGAAATTTGCGTTTAGCCTAATAAATTGAGCTAATTTCCCATATTTTTAGTGTTTATGTTGGGCATTTATGGTCTTGCAAATCCCAAAACACTTGACACATCTGATACAATCGCGACCCAACTAATATGATTGTTGTTTTGCTCGTTACCAAGTTTGGACGAACGTGACATAAACACGTCATTCAAGTGGAATATTTGATACTGGGCCAGAGAGCCCAACTTTAAAAATAGGAGCACCTATGGCTGACAATCACGTTAGCGACTCTACTGTTGAAGACAAGAAGAGACGTCGATTTTTGACTGGAATTACTGCAGGTTTTGGAGCGATTGGCGGTGCTGCCGCGGTTGTACCGTTTGTAATGTCAATGAGCCCGAGCGAGCGCGCTAAGAATGCAGGCGCACCTGTATCATATGATTTTTCACGCATCCAAGAAGGTCAATTGGTCAAAGTGGAATGGCGCGGCAAGCCAGTTGTCTTGCTCAAACGGACTCCTGATATGATGAGTGGTCTTGATAAAATCAAAGGCCTGCTCGCAGACCCAGACTCGCTTGCCAGCATTCAGCCTGCCTATGCACAAAATACTGAACGTGCAGATGAAGATAAGTCGGAGTTATTGGTTATGGAAGGTGTATGTACCCATCTTGGTTGTTCACCAGTAGAGAAACTGGCAATCGGCCCTGACCCTGAAATGGGTGATGATTCTCAAGGTGGTTTTTTCTGCCCTTGTCACGGCTCGAAATTTGATTTAGCGGGTCGCGTTTATAAAGACGTGCCGGCTACTACTAATATGCCGATTCCACCGTATAAATTTGAAGGTGACGTAATCACTATTGGTGAAGACGAAGGGAGGACCGCGTAATGGCTATTCATCGTCACGATAATCATAAAAGCGCAAATGCATTTATGGAATGGGTAGATAAGCGTCTACCTGTTACCAAAGTTTGGAACGAGCATTTGGCCCAATACATGGCGCCAAAGAATTTTAACTTTTGGTATTACTTTGGTTCACTCGCCATTTTGTTGTTGGTTATACAAATATTGACGGGCATCTTTTTGACCATGCATTACAAACCGGACGCGGCACTAGCATTTGCGTCGGTAGAATACATCATGCGTGATGTGCCATTTGGTTGGCTAATGCGCTATATGCATTCAACGGGAGCGTCTGCATTTTTTGTGGTAGTTTATCTGCACATGTTTCGTGGTGTTATCTATGGATCACACCGTGAACCGCGCGAGTTGGTCTGGCTAATTGGCTGCGTTATTTTTGTTGCGCTAATGGCCGAAGCTTTTATGGGTTACTTGTTGCCTTGGGGCAATATGTCCTACTGGGGTGCACAGGTAATTCTATCCTTGTTTGATGTAATTCCTTACTTTGGCCCTATGTTGACCGAGTGGATTCGAGGTGACTTTGTTATCTCAGATGCCACATTGAATCGGTTCTTTGCGTTTCACGTTATCTTGCTACCACTCATTTTAGTTGCACTCGTATTTTTGCATTTGGTTGCATTACATCAAGTTGGTTCTAATAACCCTGATGGTATTGATATTTATGATCATGTTGATGAAGATGGTAAGCCTTTAGACGGCATTCCTTTTCACCCGTATTACACTGTTAAAGATTTAGTCGGTGTCTGTGGTTTCTTGATTATTTATTTAGGTGTCATTTTCTTTGTGCCAGATTTGGGTGGTATTTTCTTAGAAAAAGATAATTTCGCACCGGCTAATCCATTGCAAACACCGCCTGATATTGTGCCTTTATGGTACTTTACGCCGTTCTATTCAATCTTACGTGCGAGTACATCAAGCTTGTTATTTGCGATGATGATCATTACTGGCTTGGTGACACTTTGGATGTTGGTATTCACTAAGATTGATAATAAACTTAAAGGCGCATTGGTAATTTTAGCAGCTGGTATTTTTGCTGGTCTTTATTTTGGTTCAGGTAAAGCATGGGGTGTTGTATTAATGGCGGCCGCTATTATGTGCTTTTTCTTGTTGCCATGGCTTGATCGCTCGCCAGTGTTGTCGATACGTTATCGCAGCATGCCGTTCAAAATTGCTTTGGCACTATTCCTGGTTGCCTTCTTTATTCTAGGATATCTAGGTATGAACTCGCCGACACCACTGCGTACTTTAACAGCACAGATTTGCACGGTTATCTATTTTGCCTTCTTTGCGCTAATGCCTTGGTTTACCAGCATAGGAAAAACCAAACCTGTGCCTGATCGTGTCACTTTTGAGCAGCATTAAGCGAGGATATGAAAATGAAAAAATTAACAACTTTGCTAATTTCTATTGTTGCCAGTGCCCTCGTTAGCTCAGTCGCAGTAGCGGCCGGTGGTCATGGTGCGGTAGAGGATAAGGTTCATATGAATATGGATGACAAAGCATCTTTGCAAAACGGCGCTAAGTTATTTATCAACTATTGCCTGTCCTGCCACAGTGCAGGATATTCTCGCTATAACCGAGTGGCCGAAGATCTAGAAATCCCTGAAGCCTTACTCAAAGAGAACTTGATGTTCACTACTGAGAAAACCGGCGACTTGATGGTAACGACTATGCCGGCAGAAGACGCCAAGCGTTGGTTTGGCGTAACGCCTCCTGATTTGACGCTTGTTTCGCGGGTGCGCAAACCTAATTGGGTTTACACTTATCTGCGCGCGTTCTATCAAGATGAAAAATCACCCAGTGGCTGGAACAATTCTTTGTTTGAAAATGTCGCGATGCCACATGCTTTGTATGAGCTACAAGGCGTACAACGCTTAGTTGGTAAAGTAAAAGCCGATGATGCCAATGTAGGTGATGCGCATGCAGCCGATAATTCGGCCGTAGGGGATCAAAAAATTGTCGGTGATGCGATATTTAAGTTGGAACACCCCGGTAAATTAAGTCCTGCCGAGTTTGATGAGGCAATGAAAGATTTAACTGCATTTTTGACGTATTTGGCCGAGCCAGCTCAGTTACAGCGTAAGAAGATCGGTGTGCTTTCCATAGGCTTTGTTATTGTTTTAATGATGCTTTGCTATCTCCTAAAACAGGAATATTGGCGAGACGTTCACTAGAGAGCTGTTTTTCTATAACGCTTCAACTTGTGAAACCCATCTAATAAAAATATAGCTGACACGATTTAAGTTATTCGAGTTGTATCGTGTTGGTTTTTTGAATTTGCACTAATAAATTGCATTATAAAATTCTGTATCTCCAAATAAAGGAACCCGAACTATGAACACACTTGCTACCCGACGATCTATCATGACTTTATACTCAGGTACCGATTGCGTGCTAAGTCATGCTTGTCGTATTGTTCTTCAAGAAAAAGACATTGAGTGTGAAGTGGTTTATACCGATCCGTCTGATACTTGTCAGGAGCTTGCCGAGTTCAACCCTTATTATGAAACGCCAACTCTAGTAGATCGTGATTTGATTTTGTACGACCCTTATATCATCAATGAATATCTTGATGAGCGGTTACCTCATCCGCCATTGATGCCAGTAGACCCAGTGTCACGTGCTAAGCAGCGTTTAATGATTATGCGCCTAAATCGTGATTGGTTTGACTCTATAAAAGCATTGCAAGAAGATAAGAAAAATAAGGAAGCTCATACCGTCATACGTGATGGACTCATTGCCATTTCACCTTTGTTTACTGAGCAAGAGTATGCAATGGGCGACGAATATTCTTTAGTCGATGTGATTTTGGCTCCGCTATTATGGCGTTTGCCCGTGTTAAATATTACATTGCCAAAACAAGCATTGGTGGTAGAGGAGTACGGTGAAAAATTATTTGCACGTGAGGCATTCCAAGCGAGCATGAGTGACGCTGAAAGAGATTTACGTGGATTTTAATTTGTTAGCCTGAGTGAATTCAGGGCAATTTTATGACTGCTACAAAACCCTATCTACTGCGCGCTATTTTCGAATGGGCCGAAGATAACGGGTTTACCCCACAGGTGCTTGTCAATGCACAAGCAACCGGCGTAGAAGTGCCTCTTGAGCATGTGGTTGATGGGCAAATTGTGTTGAATATTGGCTCAACTGCGGTCCAATTACATGTTATGGATAACGAATGCTTAAGCTTTTCTGCAAGATTTAATGGCATTGAGCAAGATATATTTTTGCCCCTCGATTCAATACTAGCTATTTTTGCCAGAGAGAATTCACAGGGTATTTTCTTTGAAGATATAGACGATGGCTTAGATCCTGAACCAAGCCCAGATAAATCAAAAAACAATAAAAGTGCGCCAACTAAGTTGAAAATTAAGCCAAACGCCCCGACTAATGGTAAACGTAGTGCTGCGCATCTGAAAGTTATCAAATGAAGGTGCTAATAGCGCAGCGCTTCAATTAACTATTGAAGCGCATGTGCTTTCAGTCAGCATTTATTCGTTTCTGGCATTCTGAATGCAGCTTATGTACACAAGCAAAAGATTCAGAAGCAAACACTTTAATGAGAAATAATCATGCCTGAATTTAGAGGTACTACCATTTTATCTGTACGTCGTGGCGACCAAGTTGTTATTGGTGGTGACGGTCAAGTGTCGCTGGGTAATACCGTTATGAAAGGTAATGCTTGTAAGGTTCGACGTCTGTACAAGGGTGAAGTCATCGCGGGTTTTGCGGGTAGTACCGCTGATGCGTTCACTTTGTTTGAATTGTTTGATGCTAAGCTGGCAAAACACCAGGGCATACTCACCAAAGCCGCGGTAGAGCTTGCCAAAGAATGGCGCACCGACCGTATGTTGCGCAAGCTAGAAGCATTGCTATGTGTGGCCGATAAAGAAGCGTCGTATGTTATTTCAGGTAATGGCGATGTCATACAGCCCGAAGGTGGTGTTATGGCGATTGGCTCCGGTGGTTCGTTTGCCGAATCGGCAGCTCGCGCATTAGTTGGCAATACTGAAATGAACGCTAAAGAAATTGTCGAGGCTTCTTTAAATATCGCGGCCGATATTTGTATCTATACCAATCACAATTTAACCATCGAATCGCTTTCAATTAGCGATAGTTAAACGGTCCACAGTTAAATTAGTGCAGGTAAATTGTTAGGAAATATTATGAGTGAAATGACCCCTAGAGAGATTGTTCAAGAGCTCGACAAGCACATCATTGGACAATCTAATGCCAAACGCGCGGTGGCCATTGCCTTGCGTAACCGGTGGCGCCGAACGCAAGTAGACGATGCGCAACTGCGAGCAGAAATAACACCTAAGAACATTTTGATGATTGGACCCACGGGCGTGGGTAAAACAGAAATAGCTCGTCGTTTGGCCAATCTTGCGGATGCGCCATTTATAAAAGTAGAGGCAACTAAATTTACCGAGGTAGGCTATGTTGGCCGCGAAGTCGATTCTATTATTCGAGACTTGGCGGATATAGCGGTAAAGGGCCAGCGCGAGACAGAAATGAAAAAAATGCGCGCACGAGCCGAGGACGCTGCAGAAGACCGAGTGTTGGATATTCTTTTGCCCTCTGCTAGAGACGTAGGCTTTACTTCAGAGACTGCAGATAGTGGTGACGGAGCCGCACGTCAACGATTTCGTAAAAAGTTAAGAGAAGGCGACCTTGACGACAAGGAAATCGAAGTAGAAGTGACTGCGCAAGGTATGGGAGTGGAATTGTTTGGTCCTCAAGGTATGGAGGAGCTCACCAGTCAATTACAGGGTATGATGAAGAATATGAGTGGTGATAAAACCCAATCTCGCAAAATGCCGATCAAAGAAGCACTGGCGGTCCTTGCTGAGGAAGAGGCCGCTAAACTAGTCAACGAAGACGATATGAAAACCAATGCGATACATCGCTTAGAAAATCATGGCATAGTCTTTATAGATGAAATTGACAAAATTGTCGGCCGATCTGAAGGCGGTAAAACGGCCGATGTTTCGCGCGAAGGGGTACAGCGAGACTTGCTACCTTTAATTGAAGGCAGTACCGTCTCGACCAAGCATGGCATGATTAAAACTGACCATATTTTGTTTATTGGTTCCGGCGCGTTTCAGCTTTCTAAACCTTCGGATTTGATACCAGAAATGCAAGGTCGTATGCCGATTCGAGTTGAGCTGGCGGCCTTAACAGTCGATGACTTTAGCCGAATTTTGACCGAACCAGATGCGTCTCTCACTGAGCAATATATCGGTTTAATGAATACCGAAGGTGTCGCCTTACAATTCACTGATGGCGGTATTCGCCGAATTGCTGAGCTGGCTTGGCAAGTGAATGAAAGCACAGAAAATATTGGCGCTCGTCGATTGCACACTATGCTTGAGCGATTACTAGAGTCTATTTCTTATGAGGCGAGTGACCGGTCAGGCGATTCGGTCAAGGTTGATCAAGCTTATGTGAATGAGCATCTAGATGAGCTCGCTGAAAACGAAGACTACGCTCGTTATATCCTCTAATGATTTTCGCGATTCTATTCGTTATCGCGTTCTTATTTGGTCTTGTCATCTATTGGTTTAGTGAGCGTTGGCTAACCGCTGTCATAATTTCCATGACCTTGTATACCGTAACTACCTTTGCTGACATTGAAGCCAGTGAGGGATGGTTTATTAGCCTAGTCTTTGGCTTGCCTATTGTTTTTACCGCCAGTTTATTGGGCGCTTATGTGGTGCAGCGACATCGAGGGGAAGAAGATGAACTTGAGCATGAAACGGAATCGATCTCTGAGGAACCCTAGTTCACTATGTATAAGGATAAAACAGTCTGGATTACCGGCGCTTCTTCAGGAATTGGAGAGGCATTGGCCTTAGCCTTAGCCGCACAAGATGCACGTCTAATTCTATCCGCTCGTAAGCAAGAAACACTCGATCTGGTAAAACAAGAGTGCCAAAAAAAATTACCGGATCAATCCGATGAACGTTTGTTTGTATTGCCTTTAGACGTGACAGATGAAGCCAGTCTGGCAGTTAAAACTGAACAAGCCAAAGCGTTTACTGGCCGCATTGATTTGTTGATTAACAATGCTGGAATCTCACAACGATCTGAATGTGTGAACACCGATATGCAAACTTATCGAACTTTGTTTGAAGTCAATGTGTTCGGACAAATAGCACTGACTAAACTGGTGTTGCCGATAATGATTGATCAAGGCGAAGGCCATATAGCGATTACCTCTTCAGTGGCAGGAAAAATAGGTGTGCCATTCCGCACCGGTTATTGCGCGGCCAAGCATGCAGTCATGGGTTTTTTCGATGCGCTAAGAACCGAAGTAGCTCACAACAACATAGCTGTCAGCACCATTACGCCTGGCTTTATACGCACCAACATCTCGGCCAATGCACTACGCGCCGATGGTACTCCTTATGGAACAGTGGATCATGATATTCAGGGAGGCATGGACGCGGACGAATGCGCGCAAGTCATACTCGAAGGACTCACTAATCGTAAACCCGAAATAGCGGTGGGTAAGGGTATGGAAATGCATGCCTTATGGATAAAACGCTATTTCCCGAAATCAATTTTTAAGCTGTTACAAAAAGAGTATGTGAAACGCTCAGCTAGGAGTGATTTTAAATAAAGTATACTCGTTGATATCTATAAAAAGCTGGCTAGGAAGATTGATTATGAATATTGAGATCACGTTTCGGATAAGGAATTTCAATATTGTGTTTTCTAAACGCCTTGTGAATTTCAAGATAAAGGGTATGTTGCGTGAAGCCGCGGTCTTTGGGTTCGTCAATATGACATCTTAATTGCAGATTGATACCACTTTCTCCAAAGCCGCGCACGCGAACTGCAGGAGCAGGTGATTTACACACTTTTTCTTGCGCGCTAGCAACCTCGATTAGTAAGGCAATGACTTCTTCTAAATCGGATTCGTAAGAGCATTGCACGTCCATTCGAATACGTATTCTATGTCGTGGTCCGCCACTTTCATTAACCACTTTTCCATTGCCGATTACACCATTAGGAACGGTAACTTCGATATCATCACGAGTCATGATGCGGGTACTACGAATACCAATATGGGTTATTCGACCACGCTCGCCACTGTCAAGGTTAACGTAATCTCCAAGCTTGTAGGGTTGGTCGGCTAGAATAAACATGCCAGAGAATAGATTAGCGAGCGTATCTTTGGCGGCAAAACCTACCGCGATACCCACTATCCCTGCCGACGCCAACAAACCAACTGGATTAATTCCCCATACAAGTAGGCCAACATAGGCTGCCATAATTAATATCAGAATCTTACTGACGATAATTATTAATGGTTCGGTGCGTACATCGATACTCGCAAAGCGGTTTGGTTGGTGCGCTAGAGAACTAATAACACTGCTAGAAATCGTTAAGGCAGCACGGGTTATCGATATCACTACCCATGTGAGTATGACTGGTGCTATGTACTGTGCTGCGCCTTCAACGAAGCCTGCCGAGCGAGTGCCAATAATTACCCCGATTGCAATGATAGCTTTAAACACTGGAGGCCTAACCGCATCAATTATTTTGTCATCAAGATTACCTTCGGTGTGTGATGCTAGTTTGGATACTAAGTTCACCACATAGCGACGTACCACATAAGCGAGCACCCAAAATAGCGCGATAATGGTGAAGGCTTCTAGTACCGGGTATTTTTGAATTAACTGCCAATATGGAAGCAATTGCTCAGGCAGCAAATCGGCAAATGACGGAAGTTTTGCACTGATATCAATGGGTGCTTCAACCAATATTTCTTGGGCATCACCAGCACTGTCGCTGTCTTGTGTTTTTGTGCCACCGGCCAATTTGTTTATTGAACTCGAGCTCATTTAATTTTCTCCAAGCTATCTGAATTTAATTTTCTGACACTAATCGAAAAACGCTCAAAACATGCACGTCGTCACTAGGTTTCTCGTCTCATAAACCCTGCTGTTCAATCCATGTTTGAATTAATTCGTTTAGTTCTTGGTCAGTTTTCCCCGACGTGGGAATTGCTGGACCAATGACGCATTTTATCGTGCCGGGGCGTAGCCACCAACTATCTATTTGCCAATATTTTCCTGCATCATGCGCAATCGGAACAATAGACACATCGGCGGCTAATGCTAAGCGAGCTGCCCCTTTTTTATATCGACCAGATTCGCCATAAGGCTGACGTGTACCTTGTGGAAAAATCAACACGTGTCGGCCTTCTTGAATTTTGTCGATGCCCTGCTTAACTACTTGTTCCATCGCTGACCGTCGGTCTGATCGATCAATGGCAATCGGACCGCTGGCTTTTAGACCCCAACCAAAAAAGGGGATATCCAACAGCTCTTTTTTTAGTACCCATGCTAGCGGTGGTAGAAACGTTTGAGTGGTCAAGGTTTCCCAAGTTGATTGATGGTTGCAGGCAAACACACAGGGCTGTTGTGGAATGTTTTCCATACCAATTACTTCGTGCTTTAAGCCAACCGTTACCTTTAACCACCAAGTCACAAAATGCGCCCAGCCAGCGATGAGTTTAGATCTGCGTTTTGGAGGCGTCAGTAAGGCAAATAAGGACACTACAAAGAAAGGAATAGTAGACAGGCCTTCACCAAGATAAAAAAGAATACTTCGTAACTGGATCATAGAACTAAGAGGTGATTTGTCCTACTAGTAAGGCGTTGGCGAAGCTCAATAAGTTATCAAATATAATTACGTCCTTAAAGGCGCTATCCGAATCTGTATTAATTGTTTTTATAGTGCGCTTACCCTTGCCAGTTTTCACTAGTACAGGCGTGGCTCCAGCTGCGTTGGCCGCTTCTAAATCTCGTAGCGAGTCACCAACCGAATAAACATCCTTAAAGTTAATATTCAGTCGCTGCGCTAACTCGTTGTATAGACCATCTTTTGGTTTGCGGCACTTGCAGTCATCGTCGGGGTGATGCGGGCACACTAGTAAGCCATGAATTTTTCCGCCATGCTGATGTATATAGTCAATCATGCGTACATGTATTCGGCCCAACATGTCGGCGCTAAATAAGCCGCGGCCTACACCTGACTGATTGCTGATGATCACTACATCAAAGCCCGCTTGCGACAATCTAGCGATTGCTTCCAGACTACCCTTGATAGGCTGCCATTCTTCGGGTGATTTAATAAAATCATCTGAGTCACGATTGATGACACCGTCTCTATCAAGAATTACGAGTTTCATGGTGAGCTAATCTTAAGATTGAAGTAGCGATATATCAGCCACGCGCAAGAACAAACTTTGCATGCGCTTGAGCAGCGCTAAGCGATTATTACGCTCAGCGTCGTTATCAGACATAACCATTACATGTTCGAAAAAATCATCAACCGGCGTTCTCAAGCTAGCAAGTTTTTCCAGCCCCTGTTGATAGTCGCCAGATTCGAAGAGACTGGCACAGTCGTTTTGTATATCGTTGATGGCTGAATTGAGTGCTTTTTCCGCGTCTTCATTAAAGGCCTTCTCATCAACCTTTTCACTAACCGAACCCTTTTGCTTTTTAAGAATATTGCTGATTCGTTTATTAGCCGCAGCTAGGTCAGCCGCCTCACTTCGCTGGCTGAAGTCATGCACTGCTTTAACACGTTGCTCAAAATCAAGTGGACTATCAGGTTCACAAGCCATTACCGCATTGATGGTGCTAGTGGCGACGTCCTGCGCTTGATAAAAGGCCATTAATCGACCACGAATAAATGTCACAATTTGGGTTTTTATCTCATCACTGACTTCAATGCCTTGCTGTGAAGCATATATTTTCGCGCTATCATCAATTAATTCTGGCAATGAAAAAGAGTGACCACGTTCAATTAAAATACGCAAAATGCTAAGTGCTGCACGTCGCAAGGCATACGGGTCTTTATCACCAGTGGGTATTTCACCGGCATTAAATAATCCCACAAAGCTATCAATTTTATCGGCTAGTGCAACCGCTTGAGCTTCATTTGAAGTCGGTAACTGGTCTCCGGCAAATTTAGGCCAATAGTGTTGTTCGATACATTCCCCAACAAGCGGATCTTCGCCCTCACGATCTGCATAATAATGGCCCATAATGCCTTGCAGTTCATCGAACTCTCCGACCATATCAGAGACTAAATCAGCCTTGGCCAAGTGAGCACCACGTTTAGCCAGTTTAGGGTCGCCTTGCATTTTTTTTGCAAGTTGGCCAGCCAGCGTTTCTATGCGTTGAGTTTTTTCTAACAAGCTTCCAAGTTTGGCATGAAAAAGTACATTGCCTAAACGATCAATGCGCGATTCAAGTGATGTCTTTTGGTCAGTGCGCCAGAAAAATTCTGCATCGGATAAGCGCGCGCGTAAAACTTTTTCATTGCCTGAGCGCACTTGGTCGGGATTTTTACTTTGAATATTGCTAACCGTAATAAAGTTTGGCATTAGCTTGCCATTCTTATCTAGCACATGAAAATATTTTTGATGATCGCGCATAGAGGAGATTAGACATTCTTGAGGTACATCTAAAAAGCTATCGGCAAAATTTCCTACGATCGAGCTTGGATGTTCGACCAAGCCCGTTACTTCATCAAGTAAGGCCGGATCGTCTTGGATAACTCCGCCAATACTAGCAGCGCAGGCATTTACCTGTTCAAGAATTAGTCTTTGACGTTTTTCGAAGTCGGCGATCACATGGCCTTGATCTAATAATTGTTGTTCATAATCGTCAGCTTGTTTTATCGTGATTTCGCCGTTACTGTGAAAGCGATGTCCTCGCGTGGTATTGGCAGATTGAATGTCCAATACAGTAGCGGGTATGACTTGATCACCATGCATTACTATTAACCATTGAACGGGGCGAACAAATTCTGCCATTCCAGCTCCCCAACGCATTCGCTTGGCAATGGGCAAACGTTTATTAGCTTGGTCAATAATATCTGGAATCAGTTCGGCAAGTGTTTTGCCTGTTTGTTTTAGGCTATAGCTTAGCCATTCGCCTTTATCTGTTTTAAGTCGTTGTAGTTCGGCAATATCGACCTGACAAGATTTAGCAAAACCTAAAGCCGCTTGGCTGGGTTCTCCATTGTCATCAAAGGCAGCCTCTACTGAAGGACCTCTGCGTTCTATGTTTTGATCCGGTTGAGCTTCAGCCACGGACGGTACGCTTAATGCCAAACGTCGCGGCGAAGCAAATGGCTTTGCCGCCGATGCCTCTGCTGGGGCAATTAATTCGGCTTCTAACAGGCCGTTAATCAATTCGCTTGTGAAAGACTTACTCAGCTTTTTTAAGGTCTTTGGTGGTAGCTCTTCAGTACCCAGTTCGATTAACAAAGTACTTTTGTTCATGACAAATCACCCTGTAAGGCCTTACCACGGGGGAATCCTAAGGCTTCTCGTGACTCGTAATAACTCTGGGCTACGCCTTTGGCTAAGTTGCGTATGCGAGCTATGTATCTGGCTCTCTCGGTAACACTGATGGCGTGTCGCGCGTCTAACATATTAAAACAATGCGACGCTTTGAGCATTTTTTCATACGCAGGTAATGACAAGTTTTGCTCCAAGCAATACTTTGCTTCAACTTCACACGCATTGAAAAAGTGGAATAGTTCTTCGACATTGGCGTGCTCAAAATTGTAGGTAGATTGTTCTACCTCATTTTGATGATAAATATCGCCGTAAGTGAAGTCTTCATTCCATCTAAGATCGTAAATACTGTCTACGCCCTGAATGTACATAGCAATGCGTTCCAAGCCATAAGTTATTTCGCCTGTTACTGGCTGGCAGTCTAAGCCGCCGACTTGTTGGAAGTAGGTAAACTGAGTAACTTCCATACCATTGAGCCAAACTTCCCAGCCTAGACCCCATGCTCCTATGGTAGGTGATTCCCAGTTGTCTTCTACAAAGCGAACGTCGTCACTAAGCATGTCGATGCCTAATACTTTAAGGGACTCTAAATATAATTCTTGAATATCATCAGGCGAAGGTTTGAGTACCACTTGATATTGAAAGTAGTGTTGCAAACGGTTGGGGTTTTCACCGTAGCGTCCATCTGTCGGGCGGCGCGAGGGTTGCACATAGGCTGCATTTAAAGGCTCTGGGCCAATCGCGCCTAGAAAGGTAGGTGTGTGGAATGTGCCCGCGCCAACTTCGGTGTCGATTGGCTGCATTATCACGCAACCATTGTCAGCCCAAAATTGCTGTAATCGCAATATTAATTCTTGAAAATTCAGGGAGTCACTCATGGTTATTTTTTTAGGGCAAGTCTGCGATTAAAATATTCAGGCAAGCAAGATGATAGTCTTGATCAAACGAATAATTATCCTCACTTGAAAAGAACAAAATTCCATATGCAAAGTACGCCGCGCCATCAATTAAGCGCCCTGTATTATAACGAGCAATGTTAAATTTGCGAGTGCTTTAATGCTCTTGCTTGATAAGCTGACCGACAAATTTGCCGTCAATTTTGTGAGTTACTGCAATGATGATTTGAGCAGTTTATTGCTCAAAATGCATAGGAGTTAAAAAATAATTTAAAAAAAGTAGACAAGCTGATGATTTTAAAGTAAATTTCACTTCAGGCTACGGGTAGACCCTAGTCGCCTAGGAGTGAGGATGTGCAGCTAATAGCACACACTTGAGAGTAAAAAGGCTCGCTAATAATAATACTAAGATGGCGAGTCTTTTTATTCGCTTAAATATGATTTACTAGTTTTTTCATCTCCCCCAGTTATACTCCCCTCTCTAACCGTTGCTGAACCACTCGTTTGGTCAGTGAAAAGGTTCCTTTTATATCGAGCAAATAGGTTACTTTGTCGACTTAATTGTTTAATTAATGCTCATGACTGCACTATAATGGTGCATAATTGCATTAATACGCACTAATATGGTGCGTATTGTAATTGAGGTTATCGTGAAAGTCCCAATTTAACTAGTTAATTCGCTTACTTAGGCCGTTTTTCTTTGCACTAAAAGTTGGCATGAAGCTTGCTATTGTTAAATTAAGAGAAGCAAATTAAGAGAAGCAAATTACTAAAGGTAAATATAAAAGAATTAGAGTTGGTATCAAGTTAGTTCTCGTTTGAACCAATAATATGCGGTTTCAGTCGCTATTGTCGTCGTATCGAGTAGATATTAAAACGTTAAGTATCTGCGTATTTTGAATGTGATGTGGTAGCACTAAAAATGTGGGGTGCTAAACGAAACAAATGTTTCGTCTATGCATGCTAAGTAAATTCAAACAATTGTTATAGAGGTAAAAGTAATGTCAGTTTCCGACGTGCTAAAGCAAATAAAAGACCAAGATGTTAAATATGTTGATTTTCGTTTCACCGATACCCGTGGTAAAGAGCAACACGTAACTGTGCCTACCAGTGTGGTAGATAAGGATACGTTTAAAGAAGGTAAAATGTTCGATGGATCCTCAGTAGCCGGTTGGAAAGGGATTAATGAATCAGACATGATTTTAATGCCTGATCCTGACTCGGCGATCCTCGATCCATTTTTCCAAGATAAAACAATGAACATTCGGTGCGATATCATAGAGCCTTCTTCTATGGAAGGTTATGAGCGCGACCCGCGTTCTATCGCCAAGCGCGCTGAAGATTATCTAAAAGAAACAGGCATCGGTGATACCGCATTTTTTGGTCCTGAAAATGAATTTTTTGTATTTGATGATGTTCGTTATAGCAATGAGCCACGGGGGGCATTTTATGAGGTAGATTCGCAAGAAGCTTATTGGAACTCTGAAAAGCCTTATGAGGCTGGTAATATGGCCCATCGTCCAGGCTTAAAAGGCGGGTATTTCCCTGTGCCTCCAGTTGACTCCTTGCACGACTTACGTGCCGCCATGTGCCAATCAGCTGAGATTATGGGATGCCCCACTGAAGTACATCACCACGAAGTTGCGAGCGGTGGTCAATGTGAAATTGGCACCCTTTTTAACACGCTAGTTCGCAAAGCGGATGAAGTACAAATCTTCAAGTATGCGGTTCATAACACCGCCCATATGTACGGTAAAACAGCGACGTTTATGCCCAAGCCAATTGTCGGTGACAACGGTTCAGGTATGCACGTTCACCAGTCTATTTTTAAAGGCGGTAAAAACATGTTCTCTGGTGACGGTTATGGCGGCCTAAGTGAAACTGCTTTGTATTACATTGGTGGTATTTTCAAACATGCTAAAGCGATTAATGCTTTTGCTAACGCCTCTACTAACAGTTACAAGCGTTTAGTGCCTGGTTTTGAGGCACCTATTTTATTGGCGTACTCAGCGCGTAATCGTTCAGCATCATGTCGTATTCCTTATGTCATGAATCCTAAAGGGCGTCGTATTGAAATTCGTTTCCCTGACTCAACCGCTAACCCTTACTTGGCTTTCACATCGATGTTAATGGCTGGCCTCGATGGAATCCAAAACAAGATCCATCCTGGCGATGCGGCCGATGAAGATCTATATGAATTACCAGCGGCAGAGCAAGCTAAGATTCCGCAGGTAGCTGCTGGTTTGGATTATGCTCTTGATGCGCTTGATAAGGACCGTGAGTTCTTACTTGCAGGTGGCGTCTTCAGCGATAGTGCTATCGATGGCTACTTAGAGCTTAAACAAGAGGAAGTGGATGCTTTGCGCATCAATACGCATCCTATTGAGTTTCAACACTCATATAGCTGCTAGGCAGTCATGTAATAAGCGCCTCAGGCTCTGGGGCGTTTATTTTGGTATGGTTTGCACTATTTTGGTGCAACCAGTATTCAATAACCTCAATTTTGTAGTTAATTAATTTTTTCGATGAATTCCAATGACATTTTGATAGAGGGTTTGAACTGCGCAATTATCTTAATTGATAAGCACTATATTGTGCAGCAGGTGAATCTTGCTACTGAAAATCTGTTTCTACAAAGTCGTCGATATTTAGTCGGACAAAAATTGGATGACCTGATTCCCTTGGAATCCGTACGTCGATGCGTCGAGAAGTGTTTTGAACACAGCACTAAATTTACACTTAGGGAGGTGGAAGTAGCACAAATAGTGGATCGCAGCTCCCTTGTAGATATGACCCTTTCGACTTTATTGGCTGAGGGTAAGTCGCCAAGTTTATTAATCGAGATGAATAGCATTAATCGGATTTCGCGATTTATGAAAGAGACTAATCAGCTGGAGCGGCAGCAGTCTTTTCGTTTAATGATGCGTGGTCTTGCGCATGAAATAAAAAATCCTTTAGGCGGTATACGCGGTGCCGCGCAATTGCTTGATCGTGAAATTCATTCGGCTGAACATAAAGAGCTTACCGATATTCTTATCAAAGAAGCTGACCGTCTGACCAGATTGGTCGATAGAGTAATGGGTTCTCGAGAACAATTAAAACCCAGCTATCTGAATATTCACGAAGTGTTGGAACATGCCGCGCATTTGGTGAGCGTGAAGAATAGTAACACTTTACATATAAACCGTTTCTATGATCCAGCTTTGCCAGAAATTAAGGTAGACCGAGAGCAAATGATCCAAGCGGTATTGAACATTGTAGTTAATGCAATTGACGCACAGCAAGATTCAAAACTTATTAAGCTCGGTTTTGTTACACGATTTGAACGTTTTGTGACTATTAACCAGATCATGTATCGGCAGGTATTAAATATAAAAATTTGGGATGAAGGGCCGGGTGTGCCGGAAGAAGTACAAGACATTTTGTTTGATCCGCTGATTACTGGTCGTCCAGAAGGCACAGGTTTAGGTTTGTCCATTACCCAAGAAATTGTGCAACGACATAAAGGCATAGTGCAGTTAGAGGATTATTCGGGTAAGACCTGCTTCTCGATATATTTGCCTTACATTAATGGCGATGAATTGATAAAAGCTACAGAGTCTAAGGTGCTTGCAAATAACAAGTCTAAATGTTTGGGAGCTCATAATGCATAGAGTTTGGATTGTCGATGATGATTCTTCTATGCGTCTTGTATTAGCACGAGCACTTCGCAATGAAGGTTTTGAGGTCTTTGGCTTTGAAGATGCAGAAGCAGCATTGTCTAAATTAAAAACCGATTCCCCCGAAGTGTTAATGACCGACATACGCATGCCTGGTAAGAGCGGCCTAGAGTTGGCTGAATTTTTACATACAGACCACCCAGATATTCCTTGCATTATTATGACGGCACATACAGATTTAGATAGTGCCTTGGCTTCCTATGAAAGTGGAGCGTTTGAGTATTTGCCAAAGCCGTTCGATTTAGACGAAGCGGTTCGTCTAGTGCATCGAGCTGTTGAGCCAAAGGACAGTCGTCCATATGCTGTAGCGCTAGAAAGTGACGAGCAACGAGAAATTATCGGTGAGGCGCCGGCCATGCAGGAAGTATTTCGTGCTATTGGCCGACTAGCGAAATCTAATATTAATGTTTTGGTGTGTGGGCAATCAGGTACTGGTAAAGAGTTAGTCGCAAACGCTTTGCATCACCATAGCCCTAGAGCTAATAAACCGTTTATCGCTATTAACATCGCTGCTATTCCAGCTGAGTTGTTAGAGTCGGAACTATTTGGTCACGAAAAGGGTGCTTTTACAGGAGCTCAAGCACAACGCCAAGGGCGATTTGAGCAGGCCAACGGCGGCACTTTGTTTCTAGATGAAATTGGTGAAATGAGTGCTGACCTGCAAACTAGATTATTGCGGGTACTATCTGATCGTCGTTTTTATCGCGTCGGTGGGAGGGATCTAGTTTCAGTGGATGTCAGGGTCTTAGCTGCGACTAATCGTGATTTGGAGAAGCAGGTTGAAAATGGTGACTTTCGAGAAGACTTATATCATCGTCTGAATGTTATTCGAATTGATATGCCCTCTCTGCATGAACGGGTTGAAGATGTGCCTCTATTGGCCAAACAGTTTCTGCTTAATAGTTCAAAAGAGCTGCAAGTAGAAATGAAAGTACTTACTGAAGATGCTTTACACTGCATGATGGCTTACCAATGGCCTGGTAATGTTCGTGAGCTGGAAAATATGTGCCGTTGGATTACTGTCATGGCACCGGCAACCACAGTCAGTGTGGAAGATTTGCCAAAGGAGCTATCCGGTGTTGAAGATCGGAATTCCAGCAATGTTTTTCAAGATTGGGAGCTTAGTTTAGCAAATGTAGTTCAGCGAAGATTGAATAGGGGAGAAAATGATGTGTTAGAAGATCTGCTCAAGCGTTTTGAATCGACCTTATTGACCGTGGCATTGGATTATACCAATGGACATCGGCAAAATGCGGCTAAAGCTTTAGGTTGGGGACGCAATACTCTAACCCGCAAGATGAAAGATTTAGATTTAGATAAACGTTAAGTTTGATTCATCATCGCTAAGACTATTTTTACCTTGGACGAGCGGGTGTATACTACAATGTGAAAGCAATTCAACATACATTGTCGCAGTGATTGAAACTATAAATACCTCAAAGTTATCGAAGTCTATTTGTTATATCGGTGCAATTTTTGTACTTGGTTTTTTATCTTTAAATGTTAGCCATGCGCAAACACGATATGTGACTGATGATTTTCAAGTTATGTTGCGGACTGGACCCAGCATTCAAAATAAAATTGTTAAATCCATGGGCAGCGGGACAAAAGTTGAAGTATTGAGAGTGGATTCTGGCAATGGACATAGTCAGGTAAAAACAACCCAAGGCGAAGTCGGATATGTACTAACTCGTTTTCTCAGCGATAATCCCTCCGCACGCAATAGAGTTCGCAGACTTGAGAGCCAGATAGAGCAGCTTAAGTCGGAGCCGGGTTCATTGCGTACCTTGTTGGCTAACTCACAAGAACAAATTAAGCAGTTAACTAGCCAAAATGCAAGTTTGAGTAGTCAGCTCAATACCACTAGCGCCAGTTTAGAAAATATAAAAAAAATCTCTGGTGAAAGTGTCAATCTCGCCGAGCGTAATGAAAAGTTGAGTACCGAAGTGCAACAATTGCTCCTGCAATTAGATGATATTCGTATACAAAATGAAGTGCTAAAAGATCAAAGTGCCAAACGTTGGTTTACCTTGGGCTGCTCGGCCGTCTTAGTAGGGCTGTTGCTAGGGTGGATATTGTCCATTGCTAGGCGACCAAGACGACAGTCTTGGGGAGACTAATTGGAGTACTAGAGTTTTCTTTGTGACGTGCGCAAACGTCTGTGACTAATAATTTTTTTAAAATTATTAGTGTCGTGTTCCCGGTTTATCGATAGCGAGAAGCTTGTTGTGCATCTGCAATGCGATCGCTTAATCTAGAGCTTGCCGTGTTTAGGTTTGCGAATAGGCCGCCGAATAAACGATCTTGTAAACCTTTCTTTTCTTCCATCTTGATCTTATATATATCGAATTGATCCAATGCCTCGATTAAAAACTCATCACTGGTTTGTAAAGTATCCACGAGATTCAATTCTAGAGCTTGCGTCCCATACCAATGTTCACCAGTAGCTACTTTTTCAATATCGAGATTGGCACGATTTTCTAGCACAAAATTACGAAATAGATCATGAGTTTCTTGTAGATCAAGCTTAAGTTTGTCACGTTCTTTATCGCTGTTTTTACCAAACATGGTGACAGTGCGCTTATATTCACCCGCTGTATGTTGTTCAAAATCTATGCCTGCTTTATCTAGTAAGCGATTAAAATTGGGTAGCTGCGCTAGTACTCCAATGGAGCCTATAATTGCAAACGGCGCGGCTACGATTCTATCCGCCACGCAGGCCATCATATATCCTCCGCTGGCCGCTACTTTGTCGACCGAAACGGTAAAATTAAGTTTGGCATCCGTGATGCGTTTCAGCTGTGACGCGGCTAAGCCATGTTCGTGAACGATTCCGCCGGAATTATCCAGCTTCAATAATACCTCATCTTGCGGCTTGGCTACGCTCAATACCGCGGTAATTTCTTCGCGCAAAGTGCTAACTTCTGATGCTTTAATATCGCCATCGAATTCAAGTACAAACAGTTTTGGTCTTGGCATGGATACTTTCTTTGACTTTGCGTTCTTTTTCTCCAACTTTGCTGAGTCTTTAGCCAATTGCTTGAACTCTTTTTTATCCATGACGGCTTGTTGAACCTGCGACTTAATCTCCTTAAATTTAGAGTTCAAATTGGTGATATTTAGTTTCGAAGAGTCCTCTTTTTTGCGACTAGAACCGATAATTGCCATTGCAAATATTAACGCAATTAGGCCGGTAATAACTTTGGCTATAAACAAACCATAGGAAAACAAAAAATCTGACATGAGGAATAATGGGTAGCTGTTTGTAAGTGTATTTAATTATATCACTGTTAAGTGTTAGGCTATACACTGTTACTTAGTGTCATGGGGTGCTTGACATTTAGCTTCCTTTAACTATATTGGCATTGGTGAAGTACTAAAGCGGAAGGCCAATTGGCTTACCTTACTGATTAACTAGTTTTATAAGCGAGATGGAAAACTATCATGGCAACTAAAAAGAAGGCGAGCAAGAAAAAGGCAAAGAAGGTTACGGCGGCTAAGGCAGCGGTAAAAAGAAAGGCAGTAACCAAAAAAGCAGCTAAGAAAGTAACTAAAAAAGTTACCAAGAAAAAGGCAGCCAAGAAGGTCACCAAGAGAAAGGTGGCAAAGAAGGCTACTAAGAAAAAGGCAGCTAAGAAGGTCAGCCGCAAAAAGGTGACC
>CAZHEL010000009.1:70194-76501 GCA_964531625.1 uncultured Gammaproteobacteria bacterium | reverse complement strand
TCGTTGAGACTCCGGTAATTGAGACTCCGGTCGTTGAAACAGCTGTGGCTGAGACTCCTGTTATTGAGACTCCTGTGGTTGAAGCTCCAGTAGCTGAGACACCGGTGGTTGAGACTAAAATCTCGAAAGTCGATATTTTGGACAATGGCTTAAAAGACTTACCTAAGTGGAAAAATATTCTTGATCAAATGGAACGCTCTCACGAACAAGGCAATGCTAATAGACTGAGCAATCTTTACTCTATTAACGGCAGAGAAAACTCAATAGTTGGCGCCGACAACATCTTGGTGTATTACGCTGCGGAATTCAGAAAAACTGCAGATCGATCTATTGTTTTTGAGCCTTCTAATTACCGCCCAGGATTCGTTTTAGGTGAGACTTCTGCGGTTATAGAAGGCAAAATGATGAGCAGCCAAATCATTATAGAATTAGGCAAGCGGTCTGAAATAATTGCCAATTTTAGAATGGTATTAGTCAAACAGAATAATGACTATCGAATTCAATCATTAGACACTGAGCCACTCTGGCAATAATACTGTGGCAATAATTAAGAAAGCGGTTTATTGAGTAACTTGATCGACACTTTATCGCAACATTAAGCGTCACTAAAAATATTAATTTGGTATCCACTTTGTGCGCAATATTGTGATACTAGAGCACCCTATTCGGTAGATCTTTTTACTTAAACAACTGATTTTAAATATGTTATTTGACTACGCCAAACGTTTTCTAGCTAACATATTTAAGCCTAGGCCAGCAGCTCTCACACCTAGCCCGCGTGCGGAATATAAAGATCGACAGTTTTTCTTTTTGCACATTCCAAAAACCGCCGGTACCTCGTTTCGGCTCGAGTTAGAACAGCACTTCGATGAAGCTTTTATTCTTCCTAATAAAACCTTAAGACAAGAAATTGGTGGCTACCCACCATTTAGCTATATCGCTGATCTTTCGCAACAACAGTTCAATAATTTTAAGTTAATTAGCGGCCATTATCAGTACAGAGAAGCAATCGAGCGTTTCAGCCAACATCCCCTTATCTTATTAATGATGAGAGAGCCCTTATCCAGATGCTTGTCTGAATGTAGACATATTCTGCGACATGCGGATCATGATATGCGAGCATTTTTACCTAGTGACCCGTCTCTGATTGATATCAGCAAGAGCCATGAGGTCATGCACTATTTGGCAAATGTCGTGAGCATGATGTTATTACCCGATTTAAATGAATCCAAACAACTTATTCGCAACTGCGCTTTTGTCGGAATTCAGGAGCGTATGCAAGAATCAAGTTTATTGCTGGCTGATACTTTCGGATGGCCAGCGGGCGATATCCCATCTCTAAATGCGGCTCCTCAATCCCAACAAGCTCTAGCGCAACAGCTCTCGGCAATCGAGTTGCAACGCTTCAAGAAAATTCTAGAACCCGAATATGAGCTATACAACTACGCATGTGAGTTGTTTGAATCTCGACTTGCACGCACGACATTAAACCAAAGCGCTTAAGCAATAGCCGTCTAATTAGACTTTAGCAATGACCTAGCACGCCGGCTAGCACATCCGTATCCATATCAGCTAAGCCAAAACGCTCGAGCGCTGCTAATTAATAATCCTAATTTGGGTGATCTATTTTTTTAATTGAAATAATAAAATCAATTACTAAAAATGATTTATAGTAGCCGCATTCCCAGCTGATATTTGAAGCTTGAAAGGAAACTACTAAATACACTCAAACATTGGAGGCATTTAAAATGCTAAAAAATACCTTACCCATCATAGCGGCGGCTGTTATGGCAATTTTTGCGCTTGCGCCAATTGGCAGTGCCTATTCTCAAGATGCACAGCAAGCAAGACAGAATACCTTTTGGTGGCCAAATTTAATCGATTTATCACCGCTTCGCCAACATGCACCAGAATCTAATCCTTATGAGGCAGATTTTGATTATGCGGCCGAATTTGAAACATTAGACCTCAATGCCCTAAAAGCAGAGATCAAAGAAGTCATGACAACGTCACAAGACTGGTGGCCAGCAGACTATGGCCATTACGGTCCTTTCTTTATTCGTATGGCTTGGCACAGCGCTGGTACTTATCGCGTGATAGACGGTCGCGGTGGAGCTGCCGGAGGCCAACTACGTTTTGAACCACTCAATAGCTGGCCTGATAATGTCAATTTAGACAAAGCTCGTCGACTACTATGGCCAATTAAAGCAAAGTACGGACGCAAAATCTCATGGGCTGACCTAATGGTTCTTACCGGTAACGTAGCTTTAGAATCCATGGGTTTTGAAACCTTTGGGTTTGGCGGCGGCCGAGAAGACGACTGGGAGCCAGATCTTGTTTATTGGGGACCTGAGCAAGAATTTCTTGATGATCAGCGTTACGATGGCACTGGTAAAGAAAGACGATTACAAAAACCATTAGGCGCAACGGAGCTGGGTTTGATTTATGTTAACCCAGAAGGCCCTGGTGGCAATCATAACCCTCTTGATTCGGCGCGAGATATTCGCGAAGCATTTGCTCGTATGGCAATGAATGACGAAGAAACTGTAGCCCTAGTTGCTGGCGGTCATACATTTGGTAAAGCACATGGTGCTCGATCTGGTGACTGTAATGACGCTGCTCCTGCAGGTGCTGGTGTGGAAGAACAAGGCTTTGGCTGGAAAAACAAATGCGGTACAGGCGTTGGTGCTGATACTCTAAGTAGTGGTTTAGAAGGCGCTTGGACCTCAGCCCCTACTCAATGGACTATGCAGTTCTTAAGTAATCTATATGCTTTTGACTGGGTACAAACCAAGAGCCCAGCGGGCGCTACGCAATGGATACCAGATACAGAAGCCGCTTCTCAGCTAGTACCTGATGCACATGACCCATCAAAGCGACACGCACCGATCATGCTTACCTCTGATCTAGCACTTCGCGAAGACCCAATTTACAACGAGATTTCAAAACGCTTTCTGCAAAACCCTAAAGAGTTTGAAATGGCTTTTGCAAAGGCATGGTACAAATTAACGCATCGCGACATGGGACCCAAAGCTCGATATCTCGGTAGTCAGGTACCTGAAGAAACATTGCTTTGGCAAGACGAAATCCCTGCTGTTGAATTTCGTTTGCCATCGTCGCGAGATATTGCGTCACTTAAAACAAGCATACTAAACTCTGGATTATCGAACGCAGAACTGGTTCGTACTGCATGGTCATCGGCTGCTTCATTTCGCTCTACCGATATGCGTGGTGGTGCAAATGGAGGGCGTATTCGCTTAGCACCTCAAAAAGATTGGGCCGCCAATAACCCTGAAGAGTTAAGCAAAGTTCTTACTACGCTAGAAGAGATTCAAACGTCTTTTAACCAACGCGGCGCGCAAATTTCGATGGCAGATTTAATTGTATTAGCTGGAGCGGCAGGCATTGAAAATGCAGCTAAGGAAGCCGGTGGTAAATTACAAGTACCATTCACCCCCGGGCGTGCTGATGCTAGCCAAGAGCAAACAGATGTGGCTTCTTTTGCAGTACTTGAGCCAACTGCTGATGGTTTTCGCAACTACTATGCCAGCGACAATACTCGCTCGCCAATCAATATGATGATTGACCGTGCCAATATGTTGTCGCTAAGCGTGCCTGAGATGACGGTGCTAGTCGGTGGTTTACGCGCGCTTGATGCAAATACTGGCGGTGCGGAGCATGGTGTACTAACAGATCGACCGGGCATGTTAACTAACGACTTTTTCGTAAACCTGCTTGATATGTCCACACAATGGACAAAATCAGCAACGGTCGAAGGTGTTTATCAAGGGTCCGACCGCACTACCGGTGAAGAAAAGTGGACTGCAACACCCGTTGATTTAGCATTCGGATCTAGTTCTGAACTACGCTCAATCGCTGAAGTTTATGCTTCTAGCGACGGCCAAGAAAAGTTCATGAAAGATTTTGTTGCCGCTTGGACTAAAGTAATGCAACTTGATCGATTTGATATGTAGACTTGCTCTACCAATTAATTAAAAAAGGGTGGCGAGTGCCACCCTTTTTTTTTAGAAAAAGACTGCGTAAATTATTTTCTAAAGATACCTTACGTGGGGGCGTATGCCGAGTATAGTCATGGGACAAATTCCTATTATTTTGTCGCCGCTGCCATATCCAGTTAAGCTCACAAAAACTAATTAATCGAATAAGCTTTGTTACTGTCTCTAATGGTGCTTATACTCGCAAGTTGATATCATCCGACCAACGAAAATTTCTTTTTTAAAATTTTAATGTTTAAAAGCAACTCTTCTGCCTTTTCCCAAATCTCTAAAGCTATTGAGTATTGGGATGAAAAATACCCAAAAAAACACGACGGTTATGTAGCTCCCTATCGTGACAAAAAGACATTTGATAACCTTTATAGTTTTTATGCTTCTTTAACCCAGTTTGTTGGAGCTAAAAAAGATAGCATTGGTTGTGACTTGGGTTGTTGGTTAGGGTTTCCCTGCCTACTAGAAGCTGATAGTTGCGGTGGCCAAGTTATCGGCATTGAGATACAAGAGACGTTTACTGAACAAGCCAGAGAATGGCTAAATATTGTTGGCGACAAACAAGTTTCATTCGATTATATGCACAACAATTGTGTCCCGCTCACTACTGGTTCAATGGATTGGGTATTGGTTAATCAAGTATTATGTAACGCGCTGCAAGATTCGTTTGATAAAACGATTGAGGAAGCAGTTCGTATATTGAAGCCTGGCGGTATTTTAGTGATAGCCGATAGCAATAATCCATATACTCCAATGGTCAAGGAACGTTTATACAACACCTATAGGTCTGTAGAGATAGGAAATGGAACTCAAGAATCTCCTAATGGTTCTATGTTTAGGGTTCGCGTAAACCTAATCAAAGCATTAGATCTTGAGCTTACAGACGCAGAAATAAATAATCTCGCAAAATACACCTGTTATCTATGGGGTACTGAAATTGAGAAGGCAGCGCTTCGGTATAAAGTAGAGAAGGTGATGCCAACATCTCGATTCATTGATGAACATGAGCAACCTCCAATCAACCCAATAAATGGAGCCGCATTAGGAAATTTCACTAATCCCTTCTACATAGCAAAGCTTGTAGAAAAACATGGCTTGCAAACATCTGTCACAACCGCATTAACATTTGAGCAGAGTGAATCTGCTCAGCTAAAAAAAAGCTTTGCAAAAAATGGTTCGTTTTTTGTAATTTCAAAAAAATAGAATGTCAAAAATTAAAGTCGTCAACATAGATTCTCTCTCCTATGTCGGTACAACATGGCTGAACCTTTTATTGGGTAGCCACCCCGATGCGCTAACCATTGGGCCGCCGCATAGAATGTGGGGATTAAAAAACGATAACTTTAAAGGAGCATGCCTAGTACATGGTCCAAACTGCGAGTTCTGGAGCGGTTTTGCAAAAGCATGGGATAAAGAAGAAAATTTCTTCGAGTCACTATCTCTATACTCCGGGAAATCAATATTTTTTATGGACAATGCCACTCAAGACTTTCTCGATCAAACAGTCAATTTAGAGAGCACGGAAATCGTTAAAGGCCGCTACCTTCGAGACGCGAGAGCGAGCACCGCAAGTTATGCACGCAAAATGGTAGAAAATGGTATGACCTACCAAAAATCTATTCAACCCGGCGAATGGTTTTATGCGAGTTTTATGAGTCTATCGAATATAGATGACATGCAAAATAGCTACCGGTTTGTTATCCGCTACGAGGATGCAGTAAAAGACCAAAAATCTGTATTAAAAACCGTTGGAGATGCCCTGGGTATCCAGTATGACGAATCAGCTTATCGATTCTGGGAAATAGATCATCATATTACTGTAGGCAATCAAGGACCTATTTCAATGGTCAAGCTTCATCACGGTGTTGACGTCGGTAATTTTGAAAGTAGACAAGTTTATGAAACTCAGTTAGCAAACCTCAAAAAGAATCCCACTGCTGCATTTTCTGACGAACGCTGGAAAACCCAATTAACTAAAGACGACTTGCAAGAGTTCGACAAACTGATGGGTGCCAAAAATGAGGATTTAGGTTATCGCAGAGACCGCTTTGATCACTCAATGCTGGACCAACTAATATCGACCGTAATCTCTATATGGTTTGGTTTAATCCGATTTTTGTCTTCTAAAAGGTCATAGCAAATGTTGTCCATCAAAAACAAATTGTGGCTAAAACAAACTTTAAAGCCATTTTTAAAACCTGTACTCACTTGGTGGCGTCAAAATAGTCCCACCGCTAGTACCTCGAAACTCGAGGATAAGGGAACTCAGTATCACGAGAAAATCGACAAAAGAAAACTCA
>CAZHEL010000009.1:12747-70094 GCA_964531625.1 uncultured Gammaproteobacteria bacterium | reverse complement strand
AAACTCGAGGATAAGGGAACTCAGTATCACGAGAAAATCGACAAAAGAAAACTCAGAGCATTAGCGCCTTATAAAGTGGAGCAAAGCGATGTAAACCTAGAGGATGCGTTCAATACCGTAAATTATAATTTATATAGCGCGTATGGGCCTGATTTTAACCAAAAAGATTGCATGGCCCTATCTGTCGATGGTCCATTAGACTATCAACGATTTCTAACTGAGCTTAAAAATAGAGTACCGAATTTATCTTCAAATACCTTCGCGCATTATATTCCGAGCAATCAATTAGAAAACGATGAAGTAGCTTGTATTATCCGGCATGATGTTGATGGGGATTTAGTTGCCGCTGTCCAACAAGCCAAAATAGAAGAATCTCTAGGTTATAAAACATCTTATTTTATTCTTCATACGGCGCCTTACTACGGCGAATTTCAAGCCGATGGAAGATTTTTTAGAAACGATGAATCCCTGCTCGCCTATCAAGACCTACAAAGCTATGACCATGAAATTGCCTTGCATACCGATGGAATGCTTGTGTATCAAGAGTATGGCGTTGATGGCGCTCAGTGTGTACGCGAGGAGATTGAATGGCTAAGGTCAAATGATATTGATTTAGTAGGAACAACGGCGCATAACTCTTGGCCCTCTTACGGCGTTGAAAACTTCACAATCTTTGCTGGAAAAGATCGCGGTAAAGGCGAAGGAATGCGCGCCGTGACCCACAATGGTAAATGGGCGCCGCTAGGCATGCTTAATGAAATCGATATGAAGCTTACTTACGAGGCCAATGAACTATTATGGCAACGTGATACTCCTGTGTTTTATGCTGCACTTAGGTCGCAGAATATTTGGCGAGTTAGTTTTTATAACTATTCCAAAGAACTTTTAAATGAAGAACATAGCTTTGGTTCTTATGCCGAGTTTAATAACAATTTGATAAGTACCGATGACTTGCTTGATCTCATACAAGAAATACAATCGCCCGCCTACCTGTATCTGGTGGTTCACCCCATGCACTACGGACTTAGAGCTGCGCATGATCAACCGCCATGGCTGCCTACAGAACCACAAGAATTAACTGTAAAGTCGATGCATTGCGTGGCAAACCGTGAAGGCGAAACTAACAACATCTCTGCTTGCGCCATTAGTAAAAAAAATGAGTTCGACACATATGACCGCGGCTTAGATTGTTACTCTTCTGCCGAGCAACGATTAATTGTTCTAGGAGATCTAAATCTCGCTACCAATAAACTGTCAGTGGACACTAAATTTTCTCAAGTAGCTGCGCAGTATACTGCTCGCGCGACACGAACGCCTCGAACCGCAGCCATTGGAGTCACGTTTGATACTCCTTCCTTATCGGACTATCAAAACGCAATCGCAGCAATAAATGATAAAGCTCTATGTGATCATATTATTGTATGCATTGATGGCAATCATACTGACACAAGTAGCATAGCGGATTGGACTAATAATGCCTCGAATGACAAAAGCATATTACTAGTCCTGACGACTGCCGCTGGCAAGGAACACGCCTTTAGCCTATCTAAATTTAATCAAGATCGAATTATAGATGTTGAAACTATTTTCGCTGCCTATAAAGGCAGTGCATCCTTATTCTTAGATGAAGAACAAGGCCTTTGGTCAGCACAGGGTCATCATCTTGTAGGCAGAGCTATAGCGTCGGCTTTGAGTTAATCAATTGTATTCATTGATAATATTTTTTTCCAAATCGTCCGCCTGCGATTTTAATGCATCAGTCTTGTCAAAATCGTACTCGACTTCGCCGTCTTGAACTGTTTGCAATTCAAGCTTGTCGGCAGTCGCTCTTAGCTCCTCGACCTTCTCATAATCGTCATACTGGATCACGCCTTCTTCAATAGCTTGTTGCTCTAACTGATCGGCTACGGATCTTAAATCTTGAGTCTCTTCTGGCGTCAATTCTTTAAAGTATGCTGCCTCAGCTTCATCCGCGTTTCTAATCAAGGTGGCGGCTTGTTCCTCCGATAAATCAACATAGCCCAACTCCCGTTTCAACTCGTTGCTAAAGCCTTCTTCAGAGCTGGAAAGACTCTCCACGGTTTCAAGTGGTTTATTATCACCTTCATTATTTTTTTCTAGGCCAGCGTCTTGAGCGGCTTTGTTTGCTATGTGCGGCGTGACTTTTTCAACAATCAGTTCATCCTGTAGCAGCTCTTCTGGTTGCGCAGTTTCAATGTCAGTAGAATCATCCGACATGAATATTTTAGCTAGGCCAAGAACAGCAAGCGCAATCAGTATTATTATAATGCTTTTGGTATTCACAATTATCTTTAATCCTATTTTGGAGAACGTTACAAAGTAGCATACTATACCAAAGCTAGGGCTATGAGGGCTTTAACTTTAACGTGATCTAATGTTTTTAAATGAGTCAATATAATGATTAATCTGCTTAAAGAGCTGATGGAACTGTTTTTTGATATGCTAAACCATCAAAAAGGAAGCTTATTTTTAGTGGTTTTTCTTAATGTGATTAGTTTGGCCGCAAAATTAGGCGCCGTATTGTTAGTCGCCGCTGCAATTTATTTTTTGCGCAACGAGGGCAACGTTTCCTTTTTCAACTATACGCTTAATATTGAGATAAACACCTATCTATTAGTCTGTATCGGCTTATTTTTAACCCTACTTGCGGTTATAGAAACGCATTCTCGGTACCTGTCGACTAAGCGAGCTAGAATGCTGGGTAAGGCATCTACCATCAGTACCCAAGAAAGATTATTGTCGGCCCTATTTGAGTTAAGACCGAGCCACCTAACGGCTCAAGAAGCAAATGATCGACTCAACCTACAAATTAGTGATTTAACACGCGTACCATTGCATGTTGGATTAAGCCAACAGACCTTGGCTACCTTAGTCAGCCCGGTCCTACAGGCTATTACTTCTTTCGTGATTATTTTAATTGTCGATTATAGGATTGCACTATTAGGGATACTCGCGCTTTTCATTGGCATGCCCTTGTTACAGAAAATGTCGACTAAGGTACAAATAAATTCAAGGGAATTTTTCGGTGAAAAATCCGCTAATATGGGAAAAGAATCTGTCGGCATATTACACAGTTTGTTGTCACAATATGGGAGCCTCTCTAGGGATTCGATAAAGTCTATTTGGCTAAAAGAAGATAACCACAAACATAGTTTTTTAGCTGCATTAGATAATAATCTATTGGCCAATAGCCGGTCCGCAAATTTTATGGGGATTATCTCTGCCATTGGTCAAGGTGTTATTTTTGCCTTGATGCTGTACTACTATTTCTACGCCGAATTCCCGCTGGAGTTAATAATAGTCTTGCTAGCCGCTTTTTCTTTTTTCTTTTCAGCGTGTAAGCAATGTGTTGCGTTTGTGACTAAGCTGCTGATTTATCGACCACAGTACAAAAACTACTTAGAACATATGGTAGCACCTGAATCAAGCGCAGCCGTAAGGGTTGACCCGCCTCGCGAGAATAATAAAGCTGGGCTTTACGTGTTAGCCGCTGAGGGAGGCAGAGATAAATTCAATATCCTGCAAACCATCGGGCGTTTCAATGATGCTGGTGAATTTAGCGCGTCCAATACTTACTTTGTGGATAAAGAGTTTAGATTTTTAGAAGGAATGAGTGTGGGCCAACATATTCCTGATTTAAGTGAAACCACAGGATCGGTCCGTGATTTCTTTGACACCCATGATGTCTTTCAAAGAGACTCTATCAATTCTAAAACAATTATGGACAACCATGCCTGGGCACAATTATCAAACTTAGAGCGTCTGGTACTAAGGCTAGGAAACGTTTTATTGCTTGAACAATTTTCTAGAGTCTTTCTAAGTTCAAGTATTGTGCAATCGTTAAATCAAGAATCTAAACAGCTCATTGAGCTTCTATCCGAGAAGCATCGACTCTTCGTTGTGACTTCCTCTTATCAAGACATAGCAACATTCGCAAACAAGTACCAGGTTAACTCTTACGGGACCCTATTGCTCGACAACTCGCTTGAATGGTTTGAAGATATAACATCGCTTGAAAACAGCCCCAATTTTGCACAATTTAAGTCCAATTCGAATAACAAAGACATTGTTGATCCTCACATCAGTACCGACGATCCTAGTCTTAGCTTTTTATAATAGGTTTTATATACCTATCTCTTTTTCCCTTATACGTATTCTTTTACCCCTTATATAAATTGAGGGCAAAAAAAAGCCCTTCGGCCGAAACCGAAGGGCTTTTTTAAATTCAAATCTTTAGAGAATTACTGTAAGCGAAGACGCTCAGCAATTACGCTAGCACCAGAGCTACTGCAAGTTCCGCGAGCTACGACTTCTGTGCCTGATGCACTAGCTGTTAAAGCCATCGCTAATTGCTCTCTGTATGAAGGGCTAGAGCTAGCTGCAATACTTACGAATTGAGCATTTGGACACCCAGAATGCCCCCAACCGCCACCAGCACTTCTGATGAATGTTGTTTGAGTCGCTGTAAGCGTCTCGATAGATAGAATTTCGACTGGATCAGTATTTTCTAGTTGAGCATTAGCAACCCCGCTAACTAAACCCAAAGCAACCGCTGTAATTAATTGAATTTTCATGATTTATATCCTAATAAAAAGTTTTTTAATGTATTGAACCCCATTATCACCAATTGATGAAAAAAATCAATAATCTATGGTTTATTTAGTCTATTTATATAGTTAAATTTTGATAACAAAGCTTAAAAGCGTGACAAATTTAATGATCAAGCCTATTTTTTCGATCTATCGCTAGCAAATCTGGACTGATTGCGAGTGCCTCAAATACCCACTAAACCCAGCGTTTACGATAGTTTTAGCTAAATACCCCTTAGACAAAAATGTAAGTGCCTGCGGGTAAAACGCTTCTAATCGCCCATCATGATTACAGTTTGGGTTTGTAACATTGTAGGTTCGAATCATTAACGGCCTCTTGGTAAGTTAGTGAGTCCATGTCAAAAACCTAAACATCAGAAAATAAATGAGAACAAAAAAGCCCTGCATTAACAGGGCTTTATCATTTACTTCTAATTCTTTTTATCTTGAATTTGCGGTATCTAATCGATACCTAACAGAGAATAATAATCTATTTGATCTTCGCTTCTTTGTATTCAACGTGTTTACGCACTACTGGGTCAAACTTTTTGATGACCATTTTCTCAGTCATAGTTCGCTTGTTCTTGGTAGTCGTGTAATAGTGGCCAGTGCCAGCACTTGAAACTAATTTAATTTTATCTCGCATAATGCTCTCCTATCAGCGCCAAAGCTGAGAATATGCCGCTAAACCTTAACGCCGTTAGATCGAATATCTTTCAGTACTTGATCGATACCCTTTTTATCTATGATTCGGATGCCTCTAGAAGACACACGTAAACGTACCCAGCGATTTTCGCTTTCTACCCAAAACTTTCGGTAGTGCAAGTTTGGTAAAAACGTACGGCGTGTACGATTCTTCGCATGTGAAACGTTATTACCAAAGGTCGTACCTTTTCCGGTAACCTGACATATTCTAGACATCTTAATAACCTATTAGCCTTTAGCTAGTTTTCGCAGTTTTTTCAGTACTTGATTAGAACTCTTATCTCAGACCAAGCATGGAATGCATACTAGCGCTTTCGAGACTCGTATAAATCGTAATCCACGGTTTACAAATAGTTCTAAGTCGTTGTTTTTTCTAGAAAGTAGTGCCAATCAATGCACTGCTTTTGATCTAGGGGGCGATTTATACCAGAAAACCCTTTGAAAATACAACGAATTCTGTGCTTTATTCACACCCAAAGGCAGATTTTTACTGCGCGAATCAGACTTATTGCAAAGCGCCCATTTCCGCAAAAGAAACCACTTCAGAATCACCCACCACAAAGTGGTCTAAAAGCTTAACGCCAACCATCTCCAAGGCCAAATAAAGGGTATGAGTAAGGGCTTTATCGGCAGCGCTTGGCTCAGCCACACCAGATGGGTGATTGTGCGCCACAATAAGCGCTGCCGCATTGTGTTTTAGGGCTTCTTTAGCCACCTCTCGAACTGGTACAGAGGCGCTATCTATAGTGCCTCTAAATAGCTCTTGAGCATGAATAACTCGATGTTTGCTGTCCAAAAACATTGCATAAAAGGATTCGTAGGGCTTATCGCGCAATTGCATAGTTAAGTAATCGCGGCTGATTTGCGGACTGGTAATCGCTTCGCCTTTTTCAAGTTGCTCCATCAAATAACGCCTTCCAAGTTCAAGCCCCGCTTGAAACTGTACGTATTTAGCCGGCCCTATGCCTTTAAACTGGCACAACTGCTCTTGGCTAAAATTCAATAGTGCACGCAAACTGCCTGCTTTTACTAATGACTCTCGAGCTAAATCAATGGCTGACTTGCCTGCAATGCCAGTGCGAATAAAAAGCGCCAGTAACTCACTATCGCTCAGTGCCTGCGGTCCGTTTTTAATGAGTTTTTCGCGCGGACGTTCGGTTTGAGGCCAGAGCCTAATCGGCACATGAGGTTCAGGCGGCTTGAGCTTGGTGCTTGATGAATCCATAGTTACAATCCTTTGTGTTAGGGCTTCAGGTTTAAATTAATTTGTGATTCAGGTTTAGACGACAATATCCATATCGTATAAAGCTACCCCATTAAACCACAGTCGCCAGCCAGCCTCAAAACAAACAGGTGTTTAGAATACGAAAATTGTTGAACAAAACTTGTAACAATTCAGCCCACAATGCGTAATAATCGCACCCCAAGTATCAGCTTTAAGTAAATTAATTGTTATAGATATGCCTGAAAACCCTATTAAAACGTTAACCAACAAGCGTGTATTACTTGGTGTAAGCGCTGGAATTGCCGCCTATAAAACGCCCGATTTAGTGAGAAAACTGGCGGAGCTTGGTGCGCAAGTACAAGTCATAATGAGCAAAAACTCTGAACAGTTTGTCGCGCCACTGGCATTGCAAGCTGTGAGCGGGCACGAAGTTCACCACTACGCCATGACGGCAGATAGCGAGTCAGGCATGGGACATATCGACTTAGCGCGTTGGGCCGATGTAGTATTAATTGCCCCCGCTACGGCGAATATAATCACGCGTTTACGCCAAGGCAGCGCTGATGAGCTATTAACCACGGTCTGCATCGCTACCGAAGCGCCGATTGTGATTGCGCCAGCAATGAATCAGCAAATGTGGCAGAACACCGCCACTGAAAGCAATATGCAAACACTGGAAGAGCGCGGCATTACAATACTAGGCCCCGATTCTGGTGAACAAGCATGTGGTGAGGTCGGCCCTGGCCGCATGCTGCAACCGACGGATATTGCCTATCAACTTGGTCAAACCTTTGAAACTGGCAGTTTAACTGGCAAATCTGTTTTGATTACCGCAGGCCCCACCTGGGAAGCCATAGATCCAGTTAGAGGAATAACCAACCATAGCTCTGGTTTAATGGGCTACGCGATTGCGCAAGCCGCAGCTGAAGCTGGCGCAGAGGTTACCCTGGTGTCAGGCCCCACCGCCATCACACCGCCTGAGCGGGCCAACACCATCAACGTGGTCTCTGCGCAAGAAATGCATGCGGCAGTAATGGCCGATATAGAAAACCTAGATATTTTTATTGGTGTGGCTGCGGTGGCGGATTACCGACCAATTGATCAAACTGATCAAAAAATAAAGAAAGATGCCGATGAAATGACCATTAAAATGATCAAGAACCCAGATATTTTGGCGGATGTGGCAGCGCACAAAAACAAACCTTTTTGCGTGGGCTTTGCAGCTGAAACAGACAACGTTGTCGAGTACGCACGCAGCAAACTTGAAAAGAAAAAACTAGACATGATTGCCGCAAATCATGTTGGTGGTACAGATACCGGCTTTGGTACACCAGATAACGCTATCACTCTGATTACCGACACTGATACGGTTGACTTACCGAGGGCACATAAACAGGCCTTGGCACGCAGTTTGATCACCCAAATAGCCAAACATTTCTAGCCTCTCAATTAGCATCCCTAATAAAAATATACAATGACAAAGCCTGCTATGACCACATCTATTCAGCTAAAAATTCTTGATTCTCGTTTAGGCAATGAGTTTGAAATGCCTAACTACGCTACCGACGGTTCCGCTGGCATGGACCTACGTGCCTGCGTTGATGAGCCAACAATATTATCACCCGGTCAAACAATCTTGATTCCAACTGGCATGTCAATTTATGTGGCCGACCCTAGTCTGGCAGCCGTGTTGTTACCGCGTTCAGGACTTGGCCATAAACATGGGGTCGTGTTGGGTAACTTAACTGGCTTAATTGATTCAGACTATCAAGGTCCATTAATGGTTTCCTTATGGAACCGAGGCGATACTGAATTTACCGTAGAACCTGGAGATCGGGTCGCGCAAATGGTAATTGTGCCGATTGTTCAGGCTCAATTTGAAATCGTAGATGAGTTTGATACGAGCGCTAGGGCAAGTGGCGGCTTCGGACACACAGGCGTAAAATAGGCATTAAAAACAATATCTTAAATAATAAATTAAATCTAAATTATCAACTTTTCCTAAATTAGTGACGTGTAAAAACTAGCGTTTCTGATGATGGGTATTCAGCAAACCACCTGCAATTCGATTGGTTTTTAAGCGCAGTTTTGAATATACTGCCTGACCGACTGTCGTCTAACGATAGTTTTGCACAGCTAGAACTGATGCCCTGTTTGGGACTCAACAGTAGGCAGCATCACGTTGATTTAAATACTACATCCTTTGATTTATTGATGTAGCGCGGCTGCACAGTACTGACACTCGTAACACAATACATATAAATTAGAACCTACTAAATATTAGTAAAGAGAATATTATGCCCGATACTTTATCCATTAAAGATAACCGCACTGGCAAAGACTACGAGATCGAAATCGTAGACGGCAATATCAGCGCTTCACAGTTACGCCAAATCAAAGAAAAAGAAGGCGACTTCGGCATGATGAGCTACGACCCTGGCTATCTCAATACCGCAAGCTGCACCAGCACAATTACTGACTTGCATGGTTCAGAAGGAATCTTGCGCTACCGTGGATACCCGATCGAACAACTGGCTGAAAAAAGCACCTTCTTAGACGTGGTGTATTTATTGTTTAATGGTGAACTGCCAAATAAACAAGAATCGGAAGATTGGCAAGAACGCATTACGCATCACACCATGCTGCATGAGAAAACCAAACGCTTGATGGCCGGTTTTAACTATGATGCCCACCCAATGGGGGTGTTTATTTCGACCGTTGCGGCATTGTCCACCTATTATCCTGATGCCAAAAACGTGGATGATAAAGACGTACGTATGCTGCAAGCATGCCGCTTGATCGGCAAAACACCGACTATCGCATCTTATGCTTATCGTAATAGTCGCGGCCTACCCTATATTTACCCAGACAATGAACTTAGCTATACCGGTAACTTTCTAAATATGATGTATCGAATGGTGGAGCCACGTTACCAAGCTCACCCAGCATTAGATAAAGCACTGGATGTGTTGTTTATTCTGCATGCTGACCACGAGCAAAATTGTTCTACCAGTGCCATGCGTAATATTGCCAGCTCTAAAGCTGACCCATTTGTATCAGTAGCTGGTGCCGCCGCCGCCCTGTATGGCCCGTCTCACGGTGGTGCTAACGAAGCGGTGCTTAACATGTTGCGCCAAATTGGTTCTAAAGACAAAGCCGCCGACTACATGAAACGTTGTAAAGGTGGTGAATTGCGCTTAATGGGCTTTGGCCATCGCGTTTACAAGAATTACGACCCTCGCGCTCGCATCGTTAAAGAAGTCGCAGAGGAAGTATTTGAAGTCACTGGCCGCAACCCGCTAATCGACATCGCCATGGAGTTGGAGCGCATCGCCCTAGAAGATGACTACTTCGTAGAGCGTAAGCTATATCCAAATGTGGATTTCTATTCTGGCTTGATATATGAAGCCATGGGTTTTCCAATGGAAGCCTTCACGGTACTATTTGCTATACCTCGCACAGCCGGATGGCTAGCACAGTGGATGGAGTTGATGGACGACCCTGAGTTTCGTATTACTCGACCAAGACAAAATTATCAGGGATTAGGTGAACGCAAAGTGCCGGATAATTATCGAAGTTAATCTCATTAAAAAGCAGCTATTTAAGGCTGCTTTTTTTTATTATAATTTTGGTTTTATCAACTAATGCATAGCATAAACGCGAGAAATAGCGATCATAAATGCTGGTATTGGATCGATATAACAATGTGTTACAAAAAAGCCTTTCAATCGACTGGATAATTTACACATATCTTTATGATTTAGTTATTATGAACGTGTCAGAGCTTGGCTTAAGAGCAGACTTAAGACAAAAACCCCGAACATAAAAAATTCTCATTCAACCTATTAATCTGAGATATACAAAGCGACCATGAGTTCAAATAAAACGGGCGGTGGTGTAGTAGACACGCTAAGTCTACTTAACGGCCAAAATATTGCTTTTTTAGAAGACATTTATGAACAATATCTGGAAGACCCAAATTCGGTCTCCAATGAGTGGCAAAGCTATTTTTCAGAACTTGGCTCACAACCAACAAATGCAGGTGCTGTAGCAAGTAATTCTCCCAGCCGCTCATTAGACGCTGACATGGCCGTAAAACAAGGCGGCGTATCTCGTTTAATTAGCACTTATCGGGCAATGGGGCACAAAAGAGCCAAAATAGATCCGATTAATGAAATGGAACCGCAAAAATCGGATGAACTAGAGCTTGAATATCACGGCCTTAGTGAAAACGATCTCGATACGGTGTTCTCAACCGGCCCTTTGCGCGCACCGGACTATCTACCACTGCGCGATATTGTCGCCCTGCTCAATCACTCTTACTGCGGCTCTATTGGTTATGAATACGGTCACATAGCCAGCGCTGAACAACGTCGTTGGATTCGCACTAGATTAGAATTACCGATTGGGCATGATCCATTCAGCGCAGATCAAAAGAAACACATTTTAGGCAGATTAACCGCCGCCGAAGGTATGGAACGTTATTTACATACCAAATATGTAGGACAAAAACGTTTCTCTTTGGAAGGTGGAGAGAGTCTAATTCCTATGCTGGATCAAATTATTCAGCAAGGCGGCAGCGGCGAAGTAAAAGAATTTGTTATAGGCATGGCCCACCGTGGTCGGCTCAATGTACTAGTTAATACCTTAGGAAAGAGACCAGATAGCTTGTTTTCGGAGTTTGAAGGCAAACATGATATTAATGAATTGGCCGCCAGTGGCGATGTTAAATATCATCAAGGGTTTTCCTCAGACATCAAAACACCTGGCGGACCAGTGCATATTTCATTGGCATTTAACCCCTCACATCTAGAAATCGTTAGCCCGGTGGTAGAAGGTTCAGTGCGAGCTCGCCAAGAACGTCGCAATGATTCTTTGGGGAGCACCGTTTTGCCTATCTCCATTCATGGTGATGCTGCCTTCGCAGGTCAAGGTGTGGTCATGGAGACATTTCAAATGTCTGGCTGCCGTGGCTACCGCACTGGCGGTACGGTGCACATAGTCATTAACAACCAAATCGGTTTCACTACCAGTCATCCGAAAGATACGCGTTCGACGCCTTATTGTACTGAGATCGCAAAAATGGTTGGCGCGCCGATATTTCATGTTAACGGTGACGACCCTGAAGCAGTTATATTTGCAACTCAAATCGCATTAGATTTTCGCATCAAGTTCCATAAAGACGTAGTGATTGATCTAGTCTGCTATCGTCGTCACGGCCACAACGAAGCGGACGAGCCCTCTGTAACTCAGCCAGTGATGTACCAAAACATCAAAAAGCTAGCGACAACACGCCGTCTATATGCGCAAAAACTAATAGATGCTGACGTCATTAGCGCTGATGAAGAAAAGAAACTAGTTACAGATTATCGCGCAGCCATGGTTGCTGGCCAACGAGTAGTGCCAGATTTTATTGCACCAAATGAAAACAGTAACCAACAAGGTGATCACACAGTTGATTGGTCTCCCTACTTCAATAATAAGTGGACTCACGAAACTAAAACTAGCTTCGATCCTAAACGCTTGGATTTTTTGGCTGAACGCGTGTTAAATGTGCCTGATGATTTTGAATTGCATTCTCGCACCAAAAATATCATGCAAGATCGGCAAAAAATGAAAGATGGCGAGATCCCATTAGATTGGGGCATGGCTGAAACTCTTGCTTATGCGACACTGATTGATCAAGACTATGCAGTGCGGGTGTCAGGGCAAGATTGTGGTCGCGGTACATTCTTCCATCGCCATGCGACCTTACACAACACTCAAAACCGCGACGTACATATACCGCTGCGAAAGATTAAAAATGACCAGCCGAACTTTTTGGTGATTAATTCTCTGTTATCCGAAGAAGCTGTTCTGGCCTTTGAGTATGGCTTTTCATGCTCAGAGCCGAACACCATGGTCATTTGGGAAGCACAATTTGGTGACTTTGCTAATGGTGCTCAAGTTGTCATGGATCAATTTATTTCTAGTGGAGAAGCTAAGTGGGGGCGCCTAAGTGGTTTAACAATGTTCTTACCGCATGGCTATGAAGGTCAAGGCCCAGAACATTCGTCTGCTAGACTCGAACGATACTTGCAACTGTGCGCACAACACAATATTCAGGTCTGTTACCCAAGTACACCCGCGCAAATGTTTCATATGATTCGCCGACAAATGTTGCGGCCTTATCGCAAACCGTTGGTTGTAATGACGCCTAAAAGCCTATTGCGCCATAAGCTTTCTACTTCTAGCTTAGAGGACTTACACAGCGGTGCTTTTCAAAATGTAATTGGCGAAATAGATAAACTCACCAATAAAAACGTGAACCGCGTGGTATTTTGCACCGGAAAAGTCTACTTCGATCTATTAGAACAACGGCGCGAAAATAAAGTCAAAGACATTGCTATTTGCCGCGTTGAACAACTTTATCCGTTCCCAAGAGACAATATTATCGAGCAGCTAAGCCTCTACCCGAACGCAACTGAAGTTGTATGGTGCCAAGAAGAACCTAAAAATCAGGGCGCTTGGTATCAAATTCAACATCACTTTTCTGCCTGCATTGGCGCTCAACATGCCATGCTCTATGCAGGCCGCGACGCGTCGGCCTCGCCTGCTGCAGGATACCTAGCTGTGCATAGAGAGCAGCAAGCTGGGTTGGTACATGCGGCACTATCGCCATTAGATAAAAATGATACTCACACAGTCGAAATAATATAAATTGCTACAACTAACTAGCTGAATTAAAAAATTCACAGGAAAACGAAATGTCAGTTGAAATAAAAGTACCCATCCTACCCGAATCTGTTGCTGATGCTACCGTCGCTGTATGGCATAAAAAAGTAGGTGATGCTGTCAGTGTCGATGAGAATATCGTCGATATCGAAACCGAAAAAGTCGTGCTTGAAGTACCCAGTACCGTAGACGGTGTGATCAAAGAGCTGAAAGTTGAAGAAGGCGCCACGGTTGAAGAACAAGAGGTTATCGCGATTGTAGAAGAAGGTGCTACCGCCGCTGCACCAGCACCCGAAGCAGCTCCTGCGGCAGAAAAAACCGCGGAACCTGTAGCAACAACAGCAAGTGACAATAGCGATGCTGATAAGCTAAGTCCTGCGGTACGTAAATTGGTAGCCGAAAATAATTTGGACGCCAGCACTATTAAAGGCACGGGTAAGAATGGTCGCATCTTAAAAGACGATGTACTGAAAGCAATTAAAGCGTCAAACGATAAACCCGCAAGCAAATCGAGTAGCAGTGATAGTAGCCCTGTCGCTAAAACGCCTCAAGCTGGCGTACGCTCTGAGCGACGCGAACCAATGACTCGCTTACGCTCAACCATCGCCCGCCGTCTAAAAGAAGCGCAAGATACTCAGGCCATGTTGACGACATTTAATGACGTGAACCTGCAAGCGGTTATTGATTTACGCAAACAATACAAAGAAATGTTTGAGAAAAAGCACGGCACTCGTCTGGGCTTTATGTCGTTCTTCGTGAAAGCAGCGATAGAAGCGCTAAAACGCTACCCAGCTGTAAATGCCTCAATTGATGGTGGCGATATTGTGTATCACGATTACTATGATGTTGGCATTGCTGCTTCTTCGCCACGCGGTTTAGTAGTGCCAGTATTGCGCGATGTGGACCAAATGAGTTTTGCCGGTGTCGAAAAAGCCATTGGCGAGTATGGTCAAAAAGCAAAAGAAGGCAAACTGGCTATGGAAGAATTAGTGGGAGGCACGTTCACTGTGTCTAACGGCGGTGTATTTGGGTCGATGTTATCTACCCCTATCGTTAATCCCCCACAAAGTGCAATTCTTGGGATGCACCGAATAGAAGAGCGACCCGTTGCAGAAAATGGTGAAGTGGTTATTCGTCCAATGATGTATTTAGCACTCACTTATGACCATCGAATTATCGACGGTAAAGAATCGGTATTATTCTTACGCACCATAAAAGAATGTTTAGAAGATCCGGCGAGGCTTCTACTAGAGCTTTAACCGCCCTTCTACCTTGGGCGTTTTTTCACCGAGCCGGTGAATTTTTATAACTAATTTAGAGAACTAAAATGTCAGATAAATTTGATGTGATTGTAGTGGGCGCAGGTCCTGCCGGTTATGTAGCGGCTATACGCTGTGCGCAACTCGGATTAAATACAGCCTGTGTAGATGAATGGCAAAACGCCAAAGGCGAGCCATCATTGGGTGGCACTTGCCTCAATGTAGGCTGCATCCCATCCAAGGCTCTGCTCGACTCATCTGAGAAGGTGGAGCAGGCGTCGCATGAATTTGAGCATCATGGTATTTCAACTGGCAAAGTAAGTGTTGACCTTGCAAAAATGATTGCTCGCAAAGACGAAATCGTTAGTAATCTTACTGGTGGTATAGCGGGCTTATTTAAAGCCAATAAGGTCACATTAATTCATGGCCGTGGCAAACTGCTTGCTGGCAAAAACATTGAAGTGACTAATGGCAAAAAAACAGATACTTACTCGGCTGACAATATTATTCTTGCAGTCGGCTCAGTACCGATCGACATTCCTGTCGCCAAGGTCGACCAAAAAAACATAGTGGATAATGCAGGTGCTTTAGATATTAATAAAGTGCCAAAAAAATTAGGCGTGATTGGTGCTGGCGTTATCGGTTTAGAGTTAGGCAGCGTTTGGAATCGTCTTGGTTCTGAAGTCACTATCTTAGAAGCCATGGATACTTTTTTGGCACCAGTAGACAAGCAGTTGTCTCGTGAAGCTCAACGCGTATTCACTAAAGACCAGGGCATGGATATTAAGTTGGGTGCCATGGTTACTGGCACCAGCACTACATCCAAGTCGGTTAAAGTAACGTATACACTCAAAGGCGAAGAACATACAGACACCTTTGATAAGCTTATTGTAGCGGTTGGTCGTCGCGCAAATACGCAAGGCATTGTTGCGGATGATGTTGGCCTGAAACTGGATGAGCGTGGTCGCATTGATGTCGATGGTCAGTGCAAAACAAATATTGACGGTGTTTATGCGGTGGGCGATGCGGTAAAAGGCCCAATGTTAGCGCACAAAGGTTCTGAAGAAGGGGTTGCTGTTGCTGAAATTATTGCTGGTCAAAAACCACATATTAATCACGATAATGTTCCTTGGGTTATTTATACGCATCCCGAAATAGCATGGGTTGGCATCAACGAAGAACAAGCCAAAGAGCAAGGTATAAATTACAAGACGGGGTTTTTCCCATTCGCCGCAAATGGTCGCTCATTAGCCATGAATGAAAAAGGTGGCCGTATAAAAATGATCGCCGACGCAGAAACAGATTCTATTCTTGGTGTGCACATTCTAGGTCCAAATGCCTCAGAGCTGATTGCCGAAGCAGTTCTAGCAATGGAATATTCGGCTTCCTGCGAAGATATCATTCTTACAGTGCATGCACATCCGACTCTATCGGAAGCCATGCATGAAGCTGCCCTATCGGTGCATGACCGAGCTTTGCACAAGGTAAATTAGTTAAAACAATTCTGTTTTATTTAAGTAAAAAGGACGCATTAGCGTCCTTTTTTTATATACTATCGAGCAGCACGAAAATAAAAAAAGTTGGCGCAGTACGCGCTGTAAAAACAACACACATAGGGACTAAAAAATGACTTTTCCTCACGAGATATTCAAAGCTTATGATATTCGCGGCATCGTGGATAAAACGCTGACTACTGACATCACTTACCAAATAGGTCAAGCGGTAGGCAGTGAAGTCATTGCCAGCGGTGGCGATAGCATTGTTATTGGTAGAGATGGCCGTTTATCAGGCCCACAACTCGCTGAATCCTTAAGCAATGGTCTACGCGCTAGCGGTGTTGATGTAATCGACATCGGAATTGCTCCGTCGCCTGTTGTGTATTATTCAAGTTACTCTAAAGGCATTCCATCTTGCATCGCGATTACCGGCAGCCACAACCCACCAGAGTATAACGGCTTAAAAATGGTGGTTAACGGCACAACCTTGTCGGCCGAAGGCATTCAAGAGGTTAAGAACCGCATTTTAGATAACAATCTTAGCCAAGGCGCTGGCGACTATGCTCAAGAAGAGATTATTGAGGATTACATCGAACGCATTGTGGGCGACGTTAAGCCTGCTCGCCAGCTTAAGATCGTAATTGATTGTGGTAATGGTGTGGCTGGAGCGACTGCGCCTCAAGTATTTAATCAGATAGGTTGCGAAGTTATCGAATTGTTTAGCGAAGTTGATGGTACTTTCCCTAACCATCACCCTGACCCCAGCCAAGTGGAAAACTTGCAAGACCTCATCTGCGCGGTTAAAGAGCATAATGCCGACTTAGGCTTAGCCTTTGATGGCGACGGTGACCGCCTCGGTGTTGTTACACCCAAAGGCGACGTAATCTGGCCCGACAGACAAATGATTCTATTTGCACGAGATGTGTTATCACGAAATCCTGGCACAGAAATCATTTACGATGTTAAATGCACGCGTAACTTGCCTACCGAGATTGAAGCAGCTGGTGGTAAAGCCACCATGTGGCGCACTGGTCACTCTTTTATTAAAGCCAAGCTAAAAGAAAGCGATGCCGCCCTAGCTGGTGAGATGAGTGGCCATATATTCTTTAAAGAACGTTGGTTCGGTTTTGACGACGGCGTGTATGCGGGAGCTAGGCTTATTGAATTACTAGCCAAGCAAGACCAAGCACCACAAGCCATATTCGATGCACTGCCAGACAGTATTAATACTCCCGAACTCAGACTAGAATTTGAAGAAGGCGAACACTATAAATTCATGGATAAACTTAAAGAAGTCGCTGAGTTTGGTGATGCTTCCGTAAGTAAAATAGATGGCCTGCGTGTTGACTATGACGATGGTTTTGGATTGATTCGCCCTTCTAATACAACGCCTATTTTAGTCATGCGTTTTGAAGCCGACAGCCAAGCTGCTATTGAAAAAATTCAACAGGACTTCGCGACTGCTATTCACCAGATTGACTCCAGTATCGCAATGCCTTTTTAGGGTCGCAAATCAATAATTCCCAGAGATTCAAATCCGACGTAGAATAGCTGTGAATATTATTTATATCCGGTAGCAGCTGGGCTATGCAAAAAGATCCGAATTCGAGCTCATTTTTTAAAACAATAGCGGCTTGGCCACTCGGGTTAGTTAAGTTTGTGCGTACTGGCTATGGACGCTTTGTAGAAAACCAACAAGTACGCATGGCTAGTAATTTTAATGGCCTATCACTGTTAGCTTTTCTGGGCTTAATTTGCGGCGTACTGTCGGGCGGGATCATCATCTTGTTTCGCTTAGCTATGGATAGCGTAGCGCATGGTTTTCTACCAAACGGAGATATCGAGAGTTTTGAACTACTCACTGGCCCACAACGATTAGCCTTGTGTGTGCTTGGTGGCTTGATAGTTGGCTTGATGCTTAATTCATTGAAACCCAAGTTAAGACAAGTAGGCGTAGTACATGTGATTGAACGCCTCGACTATCACCAGGGTCGGTTAACCATACGCAATGCACTGGTGCAGTTCTTCACTGCCAGCATCGCCCTGCTGTCAGGCCACTCAGTAGGTCGCGAAGGCCCCAGCATTCATTTAGGTGCCGCGGGTGGCAGTGTTCTAGGCCGTTTGTTAAGAGTACCTAATAATAGCCTACGCATATTGGTTGGCTGCGGTGTTGCGGCCGCCATCTCCGCGGCATTTAATACTCCTTTGGCAGGCGTTATTTTTGCGATGGAAGTGGTTATTATGGATTACACCGTAATCGGTTTCGCTCCAGTGATTGTCGCGGCAGTTAGTGCCACCACCTTAACTCGACTTACCTTTGGTGACGCCTCAGCCATTAGTATCCCACCAATTGATATCAACTCGATTCAAGAGCTACCAATAGTTGCCATCATGGGCGCTATCATTGGTTGTTTGGCGGCCGCATTTATTCAACTGTCTTTGTTTATGAATAGTTTATTCAGCAAACAAGTTATTTGGTTTAGAACTACCTTAGCAGGGATAATCACAGGCGCAATTGCCTTCGTGCTACCACAAGTGATGGGCACCGGTTACGACACGGTAGATCAATTTTTAAGCGCCGACATTGGACTCACATTGGTTGTTTTACTAGTCCTAGCGAAACTAGTTGCCACCGCCAGTGCAGTAGGCTTAGGGGTTCCCGCAGGATTGATTGGCCCTTCTTTATTTATTGGTGCAGCAGCAGGCAGTGCAATTGGTCTCGGCGCAGCTGGTTTTTTTCCTGATATTGCAGAATCAGGCCTATACGCCATGCTGGGGATGGCGGCGATGATGGCAGCGACCTTACAGGCACCGTTAGCAGCCTTAATTTACTTATTAGAACTGACCGCCAACCAATCTATCATCTTACCTGGAATGACAGCCGTTATTACCGCGTCGCTAGTGACTCAAGTCGTGTTTGGTAAATCATCGATTTATCGACATCTAATGTTGATTCGCGGTTTAGACTATCGAAATAGTCCATTGTCTAAAGCGCTGCGCAGAATTGGTGTAGCAAGTGTGATGGATACGCAAATCATTCAACAAGATCGGACTATTAGTCTTGAGCAAGCTAAAGAAATCTTAATAAACGAGCCACACTGGATCTTGCTCACTGATGAGCAAGATCAGCGCAAAAATAGTTTATTACCTGCCACCGATTTAGCGCGATACCTTACTGAAACTTCGGATCCTGAGGATGGAGAAGACGCAGTGCCGGAGACAATAGACTTGCTAAGAATTCCTGCCAAGCGCCAAGATACAGCGAGTATAGGCATTGTCGCTACCTTGCAAGAAGCCTATGAAGAAATGCAGTCACATCAATGTGAGGTGCTTTACATAACTGGTGCCCATGGCACCGCAAAACAACGAATTTATGGTGTTATCACCAAAAAGCATATCGAAAGTAGTTATCGTGTTTAAGATCGGTATCTGAGCGAGAACTCTAACGAGAGGGTTATGGGTCAACTTTTGCCTATTTCAACAATACTAAGATCATGAAGTATCGTTAATTACTCAGAACCCTATGTTTAGAATAAACTTCGGCAAATGTCATTTAACGCCCAAAACACTTCCCGTTAGGATGCAATATGCTCGATCTACATTCTAAGACTGCCAGTCGTTTAGTCTTGTTGTCTCTATCTATTGTTTGTATAAGCCAACTCATTACAACAACCGCCTATGCGACGCAGCCCTACTTGGAAGATGTCGACCCAAATAGTCCACCGACACCCAACCCTCAGTCCATCGACATAAGCGAACATTTATGGCCACGAGTTATGATGGCCGAAACACAGACATTAGCAGGCGAGCCAGAGCAGTACTCCAAGTATCGAGCCATTGCAGCATCAGGTCATTCGATTACGAGAATCGAGCCCTTGCAAAAAGAGAATCCTGAGCTTCAATATTTCAGGACAATTAATCCCAATGAATACCTTGGCTACAACGACGAAAATTCGAGTCGAATCTGTCCTCAAGGTCATGGCAATCCGTTTTCTACAACTACCGCGAGTTCTGGTGATTGCGGAGTATACGCGGGACATTGGTTATATGAAGCTGGCACGCTATCATCAAATTCGATCACCGCAAACTCAACGAGTCTAAGAGTTGCAGATGCATCTCGATTTACAAACGGAGACTATGTGGTCATTTATGATTCTCCCGCAGGATCGTTTAATAATGCAGAACATGCAAGAATCACCTCTATCAATTCTTCAAACAATACTTTGACTCTGCAAAGAGGCTTTAAATCGAATGCGGTATCACACCCGAGTGGTTCAATCGTAGCTCAGCATTCTCGCGGCTTTGGTAACAACAACCCTGAAAACTGGTCTTACAACCTTAGTTCACAATCCCCTAGGGATGCGAACAATCGTACTTACAACCAATTCCTGCCAATATGGATGGAGCAAAATGTTAGTAGTGACCTATCTGGAAACCCAAGCGACGCGAAAGTGTCCGGTTTTTTGTTTGACGCTGATTTTAGTTTTTTATTTAGATCTAGAAACGCCGACGTAAACAATGACCTAGTAGTGGATCATGGAATTAGTCCAAGCGGCGTCAATTGGTGGGGAGACGGCCTTGAAGCATTTTACTCCAGAGTTAGAGATCGCTTCCCAGACTTTATCTTGATTGGTGGTACGCGTGATGCGCGTGGTTTTGATTCCTTAAATGGAGCTCAATTCGAAGGCTTCCCTGGCTATGTCGATTTTTTCTCTCCCGATCCAGAATACGATAACCTCGCAGCACTGTTAACGAATTACAGTTTCAATACACGACACCGAAGCAATGGGCCGGCACACACTCATATCTTGAGTAAAACCCCGTCTAGGGTTTACCCGAACGACGTAAACCCTTCGCAAACGACCAATAGAACATTTCGGTTTGCACTAGGACTCACACTACTAGACGACGGTTATTTCGGCTTTCGTAATAGTCAAACTCATCCCGATATGTGGTTTGACGAGTATGCCGTTGACGTTACTCCTGGTTCACCTAATTTTGGCAACGCCATCGCCTCAAACCCCGATGATGAAGCAAGAGTCCGTGCCCACCTTGGCTGGCTAGGTAATCCCATAGGTCCAAGAATCCGCCTCTATTCGGACACAGAATTTGCCCCTCAACAAGCTCTGTTAGCAGCCACCTTTGACAGCAATATTAATGATTGGACTGGCGACCAGGTCAATGTTTCTCGCTCGACTAGTGTAGTTCAAGATGGTTCGGGCTCACTAAGACTGAGTGAACACATTGGCGGTTATCAACCACTCTTTTCAAACGCCAGAGTACGTGGTCCTTTAGTTAGCGTTACCCAAGGCCAAGAGTACACCTATGTATTTTCAGCTAGATCATCTGAAATACGAGAGGTCAGCGTTTTTGTCGGCGGCCATACTGAGAGATTTATTTTTCGCCCAGAATGGCAGCGATTTGTAATTACCTTCGAAGCGGATCAAACGGGTTCATCGCGGGTCAGATTCAACGTAGGTCGAGAGAGCTCTGAGATATTTTTAGACTCAATATATTTATTCGAAGGCAATGCAAACGTATTTAGAAGAGATTTTGACAATGGCATCGTCGTGGTCAATGCCACACCAAGTTCGCGAACAATACCTTTAAACGGGACTTTCCAGCGTATTAATGGCGTGCAGGATTCAGTCAATAATGGCGCAGCCGTATCAAATCTAAGCTTAGCGGCACATGAATCAGCTATTTTGATTCGGCGAGCAAATGATTTACCAAACGCCGATGTGCAGCCGCCATGGATTAATATTAGCTCTCCAACCAAATTACGTGTTGGCCCGATTAACGACACTACTATTGTAGTGAATGATCAGCTGGGGATAGATGCCAGTGATATCCGTGTGAGTTCCGATAATACTGCGGGTGCGACCAACCTAAACTGTAATCAGATTAACCTTAGACAAGTAAATTGCTCAATAACCATAGACCGCAGTGGTGACCTTAGAATTAGTGCAACCGATAGAGCCGGTAACACCAGCATCGAGGGTGAAGTTGGATTCCAAGTTAATGGTGGAACAACCGGCGATGGTAACCGCCCTCTTATTACTATCAACGCACCAACCAAAACCAGTAACGAGCCAATCAATGATACAACCGTTACCGTGGTGGACGATACAGAGATACGCGCGGCCGACGTTACGATCAGAGATAACAACACTGCCGGTGTTAACAATTTTCGATGCACCCAAGCTGGTACCCGACAAGTCAATTGCACACTGCAAATAGTTTCTAGTGGAGATCTAAGGCTAAGCGCCATCGATGTTGCGGGTAACTCCCATTTAAGAACTGAAAATGATTACGTGGTAGAAAACACCAATCCTGGTGGCGGGAATGGTTCAACTGATAACCTTAGCCCCATCATTACTTACATCGCACCGACCAAAATCAGCAGTCAAATTATTAGCGACACCTCCATTATGATCCGTGATGAGGTGGCCATAGACTCTAACGCAGTAGAGTTACTTAGTGATAGCACAGCTCAAACTAGCAACTTTAGTTGCCAACAAGAAGACTCAACCACAGTCATATGCTCTCTCAATATCTTAAGCTCTGGTGAAATACGCATAAGCGCAACTGATCGCGCTGGAAATACTCGCGTCACAACAGAATCAGGTTATGAAATAAATCCAATAGCCGATACTACTCGACCGTTTATCTTAGTTGATGCGCCAACCAAAACTAGCAATGGGACGATTCGCGACACTCGATTAACGGTAAGAGACCTTGTTGGAATCAATGCATCAGATGTCATCATTCGTGACAATAATACTGTTGGCATTAGTAATTTTGATTGCCAACAAATAGATACCACGACGGTTAACTGCACGCTCGATATTTTAACTTCGGGCGATTTGCGAATAGGTGCGACTGATCGAGCTGGCAATGTCACGTATAGATCCGAATTGGGATATCAGATAAGTCAAAGCAGCGATAATACTAGGCCATTTATCTTAGTTGATGCGCCAACCAAGATCAGCAATACAACGATTCGAAATACCACACTAACGATAAGAGATCTCGTAGGAATTAATGCGTCTGATGTAATTATTCGTGACAACAATACTGTTGGGATTAGTAATTTTAATTGCCAACAAATAGATACCACGACGGTTAACTGCACGCTCGATATTTTAACTTCGGGCGATTTGCGAATAGGTGCGACTGATCGAGCTGGCAATGTCACGTATAGATCCGAATTGGGATATCAGATAAGTCAAAGCAGCGATACTACTAGGCCGTTTATCTTAGTTGATGCACCAACCAAAACTAGCAATGAGACGATTCGCGATACTCGATTAACGGTAAGGGACTTGGTTGCAATTGATGCTTCTGACGTGAGTATTCGTGACAATAATACGGTTGGAGTTACCAATTTCAATTGTCAGCAAATCAATACCACCACGGTAAATTGCACTTTGAATATAACAAGCTCAGGGGATCTGCGACTTACCGCTAGTGATCGAGCTGGCAATGTCACGTTTAAAACCGAATTGGGGTATCAAATAAATTAATGCTTAAATCAATGATATAAAACTTACTTTCGCGACATACATAATCGTCGCGAAAGATGAATTAAATTGAAACGAATTGGACTTGCGGTAAAAATCTTTTAAAAAGGCATTCCGCCGCCGCCCATACCACCAGGTGGAAGCTTACCTCCTCCCATGCCCGGCATACCGCCCATACCTCTCATCATTTTGGCCATTTTCCCTTTGCCACCCATTTTCTTCATCATTTTTTGCATTTGCGTAAACTGCTTGAGGGTTTTATTCACGTCTTGTATTTGAGTGCCAGAACCAGCCGCAATACGCTTTTTTCGACCGCCTTTTATAAGCGCAGGAAATTGACGTTCCTTAGGTGTCATTGAATCAATAATTGCGACGCTCTTGTTCATCTCGCCCATCATTCCGCCCATGGCACCGGCAGGTAGTTTCATATTACCCATGCCCGGTAGCTTGTCCATTAGACTTTCTATACCGCCCATATTGTTCATCTGCGCTACTTGGTCTCGGTAATCCTCTAAATCAAAACCTTTACCTTTGCGCAGCTTCTTAACTAATTTTTCAGCCTTATCTTTATCGACCTTTTGCTCAGCTTCTTCGATCAAGGTCATGACATCGCCCATACCTAAGATACGCGACGCAACTCGGTCAGGGTGGAAAGCTTCTATGCCGTCAATTTTTTCACCGATCCCCATAAATTTAATCGGCTTGCCCGTAACTTGCCTAATCGACAGCGCGGCGCCACCACGTGCATCACCATCGGTCTTAGTTAAGATAACCCCAGTAAGTGGTATTGCCTCATCAAAAGCTTTGGCACTGTTAACCGCATCTTGGCCAGTCATACTGTCCACAACAAACAAGGTTTCAATTGGGTTAGCTGCCGTATGCACCGCTTGAATCTCGGTCATTAACTCGTTATCAACGTGTAAGCGACCTGCGGTATCGATAATCAGCACATCCATCACACCATTTTTGGCGGCTGTTAATGCTTTAGTGACAATATCGACTGGTTTTTGATCAGAACTGCTCGGGCACCATGTCACATCAATAGAATCTGCGAGAGTTTTTAATTGTTCGATTGCGGCGGGGCGATAAATATCTGCGCTGGTAACCATTACTTTTTTACCTTCGCGGGTTTTAAGTAAGTTAGCTAACTTACCTACCGTGGTAGTCTTACCAGCACCTTGCAAGCCGGCTACTAAAATAACCGCCGGTGGCGTTTGCGCTAAGTTCAGCGCATCATTCGCAGCACCCATTAACTCAATGAGTTCATCCTGAACTATTTTTATAACCATTTGGCCAGGGTTCAAACTCTTTGACACATCCGTGCCAATCGCTTTTTCTTTTATCTTTGCAACAAAAGATTTTACAACAGGCAAGGATACGTCAGCTTCGAGTAGGGCTAATCGCACCTCACGCATCGCATCGGAAATATTTTCTTCGCTTAAACGTGCTTGACCACGAAGTTTTTTTAGGGTGCCTTGTAGGCGATCACCGAGTTGTTCGAACATAATTTTAAATCTACTATCTGGGCTAATTCATAGGGCTCTATTACTTGATATGATATTCTACCCGCACTGAATTGATTTCGCACCTCTACTAAGTGGTATACATGTGACTATAGGTTACTTTTTGTTTTAGACTATCTAAACCGACTTCTTATAACCGACAAAAACTAATCGACCAAAAACGTTTTGACCAGTTTATTTCTCGCTATCGCTGTTGTTTTATATGTACTGGCTACGGTGCAGGTTCTTCGCTTTGTAAAAAGTAAGCCTAGCAGTGACACTGGCGCAAGCGAAACTGCTCAGTCATCAGACTCACTCACTCACACGGTTCCATCATTAAAATTAGCATTTGTGTTGGGCTGCACCGCCACCCTGTCTCATGCAATTTATGCCTCGCAGATAAGCATTGTAGAAGGCATGTTAGATTTGAGTTTAAACTCAATGCTGGTGTTGATTAGCTGTATTTTGGTTAGCCTGTACTTACTCGGTAGCACTCTTATGCCGATCAAGCGTTTAGGTATTTTAGTGTTCCCTTTAACGGCATTTAACTTAATGTTCTCACTGTTATGGCCGAACGAGATGTCATCAGAATTTGGCAATCAAAATCAAGCACTTAATAGTCACATCTTAATCTCAATTCTTGCATTTTCCGTACTCGCTATTGCGGCCATACAAGCGGTACTTTATGCCTATCAAGAACGACAAATAAAACAACGCACCAACCCCGCATTATTAATGGCATTACCACCTCTACAGACCATGGAACTGTTGTTGTTTCGGCTCGTAACGGTGGGCTTTGTTTTGTTATCTCTAGCGCTGGTTAGCGGCGCCTTATTCAGCCAAGAAATTTTTGGTCACGCTTTTGAATTTAAGCACCATACAATCTTGGCCATGATGGGCTGGGTGGTATTCGCTATATTACTATTCAAACGTATGGTAACTGGCATCCCAGGCTCACAAGCTGTGCTCTGGACCATCGGTGGTTTCGTATTAATTAACCTAGGTTATTTCGGCACCAAAATGATTACGGAAAGCTTAGCAATGGTTTAAAATACTCCGCAAGATTCTTAACTTTATACGCAAGGCTGTAATTCCGTGAATATTACTCGCAACCCTACTCGAGAAGTTGTTGTTGGACAAAACAAAATAGGTAATAACAACCCTATTGTTGTTCAAAGTATGTGTGCAACTCGCACTCAAGACATCGACGCCACCATCGAGCAAACTAACGCTCTGCATGAGCGTAAAGCTGGCGTAGTCAGAATCGCGGTGGATAATAAGCAAGATGCAGCAGCATTGATTGAAATACGCAAATCGACTGACGCCACCTTGTCAGTCGATTTACAAGAAAACTACCGCATGGCCGCATTGGTCGCCCCCTACGTTGACAAAATTCGTTATAACCCTGGTCATTTGTTTCATCATGAGCGTAAAAAGACTTGGCAAGAGAAAGTTAAGTATTTAGCCGATTTAGCGGGTGAACATGATTGCGCAATGCGCGTAGGTGTCAATTGCGGTTCGGTAGACCCCGCCAAACTCGAGAATTATGATCCACGCGATTCAGTTTCTCCTATGCTAGATAGCGCACTGGAACACTGTGAGTACTTAGACTCCATTGGTTTTACCCGCTACGTGGTATCACTGAAAGACTCTGACCCACAAAAGGTGATCACAGCCAATGTGCGCTTTGCTGAAGAGCGACCCGATGTGCCATTGCACTTAGGTGTTACGGAAGCTGGTATGCCACCGATGGGCGTAATTAAAACTCGTATTGCCTTTGAACAACTGATTAGCCGCGGCATTGGTGACACGGTTCGCGTATCGCTAACACTGCCAAACGACATTAAGGCTGATGAAGTGGATGCGGGGCACGAGATTATTGACGATATTCATGCAGGCCGTGTGCGCAGCGTAGTGGCATTTGACCCTGACAAACTTAATATAATTAGTTGTCCAAGCTGTTCGCGAGTTGAAAACGAAGCGTTTATTGAGTTAGCCCAAGACGTTAAGGAAATGACCACGTATGCGGAAGAACACAACATTACGATTGCCGTGATGGGTTGTCGGGTCAATGGCCCTGGTGAAACCGATGATGCCGACCTAGGTTTATGGTGTGGCCCACTAAAAGTAAATCTAAAGCGCCAAGGAGAGAAGCTCGGTGCCTTTGGATACGATGTGATTCTGGATAAACTAAAAATCGAACTAGATCAGTTAATCGAAGCGGGTGCATAACGAACGCATTAGAAGCACACTAATAAAAACCCGTTAGTAGAAACCTATCAGTAGAAACTTAGCACCACCAACATTACGACGATAAACAGCGCAGTCATACCGCCTCCTGCTCGCATAAAGTCTCGCACTGTATAACCTGCTGGCCCCATAATCAGTGCATTTACCTGATGGGTAGGTAATAAAAAGGAATTGGAGGTGGCTAAGGCCACCGTTAAAGCGAAAATGGCGGGGTCTGCTCCCACCCCTAAGGCCATTTTAATGGCTAAAGGCACCAACAATACTGTGGCACCCACATTAGACATTACCAGCGTAAAAACCGTCGCTATTATCGCTAAGAACAGTTGAATTCCCCATACCGGAAAACCATCCATCACAAACAAAGCAACACCGGCTAAATAGGCTGCAGCACCCGATTGCTCCATGGCCATTCCAAACGGAATTAAGCAGGCGAGTAGGAATACTGTTTGCCACGATACAGCAGTGTAGGCCTCCTCCATGGTGAGCACTCGTGTTATGACCATCGCTACGGCGCCCGTCATGAGGGCTAAGGAAAGCTGCAGATCGCTGAATAAGACTAAGCCAATGGCCAACAAAAATGACAGAGATGCATTACGCAGTTTGTTGGTACGGAACTCTTCTTTGGGAAAGTCAGTCACCACCGCAAAGTCTTTATTCTTAGCAACTTTAATCATATCTTGCCAGCGGCTATGCACTACCATTGTGTCACCGGCTTGCAAAGTCAGACTCGCTAGCTCACTGTCAATAATCGTGTCAATGCGGTACACCGCCAGAACTCGCATGCCATGTCGCCGTCGAATATCCGACTCAGAAATAGTTTGCGCCACGACATCCGAATCAGGTGGAATCACTATTTCAGCAATACCTGCGGTGGTAGGATTAAGTGCATCAGCAAACTCATTTAAGTAAGGGCTAATAATAAGTTTATGATCGTCTGCATAGTTTTCAATCTCGGTACGCGAGCCCATAATGGCTAATACTGAACCCTCCTTGATGGTAACGTCTTGCGCGGGAATGATTTGAATGTTGTTACCGGTTTTTATGCCCAGTATCCAACCTGACCGCCCCTGTCCTTCTATTTCGCCCAACATGATACCGCCAGCCATATCGCTATCTTCGGTGACGGTCACCTCAAAAATGCGCCCATCAATACCATAAACGTCACGATAGTGCTGCAAGTTCTCGGTGGTCAAGGTTTGCTTTTCAGAGACCGGCAAAATACTTTTACCAAATACTAAAAAGTAGATAATGCCGGTGGTCACCAAGGCAATACCTACTGGCGTAACCGCAAATAAGCCGAAACTCTCCATTGGAATCGCATTGTCAGGAAAGTGTAAATTAGCGCTTTCTAATAAGTCATTCAGTAATATCAAAGGACTAGAACCAATCATGGTCATGGTACCCCCGAGAATCGCGCAAAACCCCATGGGCATTAGCAAACGCGAAAGAGGAATGGAAGTACGCCGCGAGATTCTGCTCGCCACAGGTAGAAACAAAGCAGCGGCACCAATATTTTGCATAAAACTAGAAATATAGGCGACGCACACCGACAAGGTCAGCGTGATTTTATTCTCAGTTTTGCCAACCCGTTTTAGAATTTGCGCGGCTAATACACTCATAACGCCGGTTTTATCCAAACCTGCACCAATAATCATGACCGCGATAATGGACATCACGGCATTACTGGAAAAACCTTCGAACAGTTGATAACTGGGAATCAAACCACTGTAATCTGGAACCAACGAGGATAGACCCAAAGTGACTAAAATTAGTAATGCCACCACATCTACCCTGAGCACCTCAAAAACGAACATAAAGACCGCCACCGAAAGTATTGCGAGTACCGCAATAATTTCATTGGTAATCACCAGATCTAACATAATTTAAACATTAGTTTGAGGCCTTATCTTGAGGGTAAAACTTCGGTTTTATGGGCGTTACCAATAGTATCATAGGGCTAGCAAACTTCGGCAGAGAAGTGAAGGTAGATGAGATAAAAAAAGTACGAATTGAATTGTACCTAAGCCTCGACTTACTAATATAATGTCTCCCTCACAACAATAACAACATCTCATGCATCTAGAACCTCATGCTATTTGGACGCTACTTCTCACGGTAGCCGCTCTAATTCTTTTTACGCGCGAAAAAATCCCACTAGAGACATCAAGTTTAGTAGTAATCGTCTTACTAGCGGTTAGCTTTAGTCTGGTTCCCTATGAAATATCAAATGGTCAGTTTCTAGATCCAGTCTCGTTTTTCTCAGGCTTTGGACATAGTGCTTTGGTGGCAGTCTGCGGTTTGATGGTAGCGGGCTACGGCATCGTACGAACTGGTGCCTTAGATCCTGTAGGGAGAGCACTCGCCAAACTGTGGGCTTTCAGCCCGCTATTCTCAGTACTCATAACACTGGTGGTATCTGCCCTACTGAGTGCCGTGGTAAACAATACGCCAATCGTGGTATTGCTATTGCCAATAATGCTAAACGTGGCTATCCGTACCAAGAGCTCTCCATCGGCTATTTTAATGCCGATGGGCCTTGCCACACTACTGGGTGGTATGACCACCACCATTGGTACCTCTACCAACTTACTAGTGGTAAGCGTGGCGTCAGATATGGGTTTAAAGACTATCGGTATGTTCGACTTCTTCGTGCCGGCACTAATGGCTGCTTCAGCGGGCATTCTTTATCTGTGGTTAATCGCACCGCATATATTGCCAGAGAGAACGCCAGGGCTAGAGGATAGTGGACCGCGGGTATTTACTGCTCACCTGCATATCGCAGAAGGTAGCTATGCTGACGGCAAAACCTTAACGGAAATTATTGATAAAACCGAAGGCATGATTCAAGTCTCTGGTATTCGCCGTACTGAGAATACCTTCACTGTGCCCTTACCTGATGCAAAAATACGCGCGGGCGATAGGTTATTAGTGCGCGACACCCCCAACCAATTAAAAGAATTCGAGCGATCACTTGGTGCCACTTTGTATTCAAAAGGTCATCAAGTAAGCGATGATAATCCACTCGCAGAAAACGGTCAGCATTTAGCCGAGCTGGTTATTGATCGAGGGTCACCGATGATTCATCGCACTTTAAATGAAGCGCATTTTTCCGATGTTTATCAGTTAGTGACCTTGGCCGTACATCGTAAAGGTAAGGTTCTCGAAAGCATGCCTCAAGGCATTGCGCGCACCCCACTACGTTTAGGCGACGTATTGTTAGTGCAAGGCTCTAGTGAAAATATCGAACAAGTCAAACGACGTGGTCACTTCTTAGTGCTTGATGCCACCACTGAGCTACCGTCGACTAAATATGCACCGCGCGCCGTGTTAATCATGGCCATGACCATTATTGCAGCGGCCTTAGGTATTTTACCCATCGCAATTAGTGCAGTAGCAGGCGCATTATTAATGGTGCTCACGGGTTGTCTTAAATGGCAAGACATTACCCGTGCCTTAAGTGCGCAAGTAGTCCTAATTGTGGTCGCCAGTTTAGCCTTAGGCTCCGCCCTCACCCAGACGGGCGCTACTATGTATGTAGCCCATCAATTTGTCGAAATCACCGCTGGTATGCCAGACAGAGTGATCTTCAGTGGCTTGATGTTACTCATGGCACTGCTAACCAATATTGTCTCCAACAATGCCGCTGCCGTCATCGGCACGCCCATTGCGATTAGCATCGCAACACAACTTGGCTTACCAGCCGAAGCATTTGTATTGGCAGTACTGTTTGGTGCAAACATGAGTTACGCCACGCCAATGGCCTATCAAACTAATCTATTAGTGATGAACGCAGGCGGCTATACGTTTATGGACTTCGTTAAGGCTGGCGTGCCACTAATGCTTATTATATGGATAGCGTTTAGTTTTATCGTGCCAGTTATGTACGGGTTTTAGAGACCCTCCCATTTTATCAAATTGGGTAGCGGTTCCATTAACGCCGAACCCTAGAATACCAAAAACGCTGATTAACTACTCAAGTTCCAATATAGCTTAAGTTCCAACATAACTTAAATTCCAACATAGACTCCTTTAATCATCGCCCACAATTGTTTAGCGCTAAGCCTGACCTTTTGCTTGTCGCCTCGACTGCTAGTCCAGACCACGTGGTCACTATTACTGCCTGTGGGCGACAAGGTAATTCCCCACATACCATCTAAGCGATTCGGAACCATAGAGTAGCGCACATCAATAATTCGTTTAGGGTTATTCGGGTCGATGCTTAAATAGTTATTAGAAAACCAACGAAAGCGTTCTATGTCTTTAGCCTGCTGACTGCTCTTATCCAACCAATTAAAGTGCTTGTCTACATCTAGCTTGGCAACAGACGAGCCCTCATACACTGTTTCGTCTAGCAATACGCGAATCGCATCAACATAGTATTTATCTTGGTATTCGTAGATACTTTTAAAAACGATGATATTGCCCAAACTGGGTTTTGCGCTTATATCTACAGATTCATGTCCTCGGCTATCGGCTAAGGCTTGCGCTATTGAAATCACGCGATTTTTTTGCACAACTCCCAAGCCAAGATAGCTCACTGCATAAATAGCCGCAAACCATGCAACTTTAGCTGACTTAAAACGCAAGGTTATTACCATTAATAGGATCAATGGCAGAGTAAATAAAGGATCTACGACGGACACATTATTCCATGCCACACGCATATCGGAGAATGGCCAAAATAATTGTGTTCCGTAGGTGGTGCAGGCATCAAGCACTGCATGGGTCGCGTAACCTGCTAAGCAAAAAACATAGGTACGGGCAAAGCTAAGTTGATTACCAGCAAACCACTTTATGAAAATTAATCGAGCAAAGCAGGTACACAACAAGGCGCCAAAAGGAATGAAAACCAGAGCATGAGTAAAGTGCCGATGGTATTCCAAAAAGAGCAAGGGGTCACTGGGGGATCGAATCAAAACGTCCAAGTCTGCTGCCATGCCAGATATCACCCCCAGCACCGCAGCCATAATACGTTCGCGTCGCTCGCTAACTAATTGCGAGGCGTTTAAGCCCAGCACTCCCTGAGTTACTGGATCCATCTTGGCTTACCAGTCAGATGCGACTAGGCGCACAACTATTCCATCATGTTGCTCGCCTAACTCAATTTGGCATGACAAACGGCTTCTGCGTTCATCATAGCCATCAGCCTCGGCAACCAGCAGTTCTTCATCTTCTTCGATAACATCGAGCTTATGCACGGCAAGATCTTCAATATGCACGTGACAAGTAGCGCAAGAGCAGCACCCACCGCAGATAGCTTCAATCGAGTCATAACCTGCATCTCGCAACAATTCCATCAGGCTCAGATTATCCTTAATCTCAATTTGTTGCTTGTTGTCTTGTTCATCAATTACGGTAATTTTTGCCATTTTCTCTACTAAACTTAAAAATAATAAAGCTCAATTGTACCGATTTTTAAGCGAACGAGAACCACCATAAGTGCTTAGAAGTTATAATTAAAAGCGCAATAACAATGGACACTATTAATACTCGGCAGTAGCGTTATAATCGGCCACTCACATTATTGTATAAAACAGTTAAGGAACAATACTATGCCAGCTTACAATGCATTCTATGCCCAGTCTGGAGGGGTTACACCCGTTATTAATGCGTCCGCTGCGGGAGTTATCCAAACTGCCCATAAGCACCCTGAACACATCAATAAAGTATACGCAGGCGAAGATGGCATCTTGGGCGCACTATCTGAAGAACTGATCGACACCTCCTTAGAAAGCGCCCAAGACATAGAGGCTTTGAAACACACTCCATCTGGCGCCTTTGGTTCTTGCCGATACAAACTAAAGTCACTCGAACAACATAAAGCACAATACGAGCGCTTAATTGAAGTTTTTAAAGCACACGATATTCGTTATTTTTTCTATAACGGTGGTGGCGACTCGCAAGACACAGCGCATAAGGTATCGCAGTTATCCGACTCCATGGGATATCCCATCACCTGCGTTGGAGTACCTAAAACTATTGATAACGATCTACCTTTTACGGATTGTTCCCCGGGCTTTGGCTCAGTGGCAAAATACGTGGCAGTATCAATTCTTGAGGCATCAATGGACGTAGCCTCGATGAGCTCGTCTTCTACTAAAGTATTTGTGATGGAAGTGATGGGCAGACATGCAGGCTGGATTGCAGGTGCCGCAGGATTGGCGAGTGATGAACGCGGCCTAGGCCCTGATATTATTTTATTTCCTGAAATCGATTTTGACGAATCTGCTTTTCTAGCTAAGGTAGACAAGACAGTAAAAGAGAAAGGTCAGTGTTCGATTGTCGTGTCCGAGGGCGCTAAATACCCAGACGGCAAGTTCCTCGCTGACTCGGGTGTAAAAGATGCCTTTGGTCATGCTCAACTAGGTGGCGTTGCGCCAGTGGTTACGGACTTAATCAAACAAGCGCATGGACTTAAATGTCATTGGGCAGTTTGTGACTATTTACAGCGAGCCGCACGCCACATTGGCTCTAAAACCGATGTAGAACAAGCCTATGCGCTGGGTCGGGCTGCCGTAGAATTTGCAGTTAGTGGTAAAAATGCAGTGATGCCTACTATCGTTAGAACTAATGACTCGCCCTACACTTGGAAAATTGGTCATGCACCTTTAGCCGACGTTGCCAACGTAGAAGAAAAAATGCCCCGTGACTATATAAGTGATGATGGCTTTTTCATTACGGATAAAGCTCGCCGTTACTTAGCGCCATTAATCGCCGGAGAAGATTATCCGCCGTATAAAAATGGATTGCCTGAATACATACAGCTACAAAAAAACAAACTAGCGAAACTATGTCCTGAGTTTACAGATTTCTAGTCGTGCTATTTTTATTTTAAGCCTCTTGATTTAAACACTTAGACGTAAGAAATAAAAAAGAGAGCCTAGGCTCTCTTTTTTAATTTGTCTCAATATTAACTTGGGGCTATCAAGGGCACACAACTGGGCATGGTCCGCTCGCGCCACTGGGCAAATTCATAAGCAGACATTCACAACCACTTTCACCCAATCCACCTGTGCCACCCAAAGTAATGTCACGAACATCTCCATAACAAATTAATACTGGCTTTTCATACTTCAAGGCTTTACCTGTATCGCCAAGCTCATTATTTGTTAGATTTTCGTTATCTAGAGAGTTATCAAGTTTATTTTGCATCAATTTCTTCATTAGTGTCCAAAGCTTGTTGCGGCTTTCCCAAATTCTCCTCTAGTAAACTATAACACATGGATTTCCAATAGTTATAAAAACCACACCGCCACGATACTATGTTACGCATAGAATCATCGGCTTGCACCCCCTCAAAATAACATTCTTTTACGTACTCTCTCCAAGCTTGCGGCTCTTTTTCAAACCATTGCCTGCTCTTTTTATCCGCCAAAATTCCAGCATTAATGGCCGAGGCAAAACTGGTCTTAGTATTCCTATTGAGTATATTGTGGGTGAGTTCATTCTGATACGCCCTTTTGACAATCGGTCTAATCGAGAGCTTAAAGTACAGTTGATCACTTGGTATCGCCAGCATAAACTCGCATAACTCTCTATCTCTAAAAGGGTAGCGACGCTCTAGATTATATTTGCCCTCCATATATTTGCCATTAGCAGAATCTTCCCCGACTGCAGCATCTAACAAACTGCGATACTGGTTCGGTCGTAAGGCTTTAGCACTGTGTTCTTCCAACCAATGTGGCTCCGAACCATTTTTGCTCAGTAATTCATCTAGCAAAAGATTCGAAGATATTTTGCGCAGCTTTAGGCGCCATTTCTGCAACGATTTAACTCCTGGTATGTGGACAAACACATAAGACTTAAGCAACTGTTTTCTACTTTGAGTATTTTTCCAAAGACGCTTAAATTCTTGTACAAAATCGCGTACCCGAGATTGTCGCAAAAGTTCAAAAAAAATTGAATTCGAATACTGATACAAATGATCGCCGTAAATACCTGTTAGTACAGTAGTTATATCTCGGCGCTGCGCAGCACTTAAAGCCGTTTGCTGAAACTCAGAATACGGAATCCCAAATGGTACGATGGGGTTAATATGCATATCTTTATCAAACTGCGGCCATACGTCATCGCAATTTATACAATCTTGTTCAATATCAAATTGTTTGCAAATATCACTAGAATATTTCCGTTCATCAGCTTCAGGATATTTATCGAACACCCACGAGAATGCGGTTAAGTTATGTCCGTTTTCCTGAAGTGCCTTAGCCGCTGAAATCGATATAGGCACCGAGTCTAAACCACCGCTAAGCATACAACCAACCTGCCCTACACTTCTTAGCCGACGTGCTACTGCTTGATCTAATAGACGCCGCATTTCATTTGCATACTCTGCATCGCTATTAAGGATTAACCGCGTTTTAGGATCGGGTAAGTAATATATATCGTTATAGAAATTACCGTGATGCAAACTTAAACAATGCCCCGGCAATAGTGGTTCAATACCAACAATAGCACTGCACGGTTGGGCGTCTATTTCAATCGAAAGCGCACTCGCCGCTTTCTGTTTATTGATTCTGTAGTCTACCGACTCATGCGCCACTATGGCCATTTCATATGTTGCTATATGAATATGCTCGTCACTCAATTTAAAACACAGATAGCGCCCACCCATGGCATCTCTCGCAGCGACCACTTTTTGTTGTTGCGGGTTGAAAACAACAAAAACGAAAGGCCCAATAACCGCTTTAAGGTTTTGTTGAAGATTTTTTTTATAGCGCTGGTAAAATGCCATCATGAGCTGCGCATCGCTCATGTCATGATCTTTTAATTGGAGTAATTTAAACAAACTCTCTCGGTTATCGATACGACCGTTGAACATTAGATAGTCACCGTTATTGTGATCGTACAGCGGTTGTTGTTCACCTAGCTCTTGGGGAACAGTCCATAAGCTTTGATAACCTAATGCATAATGGTCTTGGACAAGCAACTGGCGAGTATCCTTACCAAAGCGATCCAGCTGAGTCATCATACTTTGCGCCTGATGCGGCGCAAATTCTACTCCATCTCGGTTAATCGATAAGAAAAAAGCGCTCACAGTTTAGGCTACATCTTAAGCAACGGCACTACTTGCTTCATTGTCAGAGCATGAAGCTTCAGAATTAGTGATTTGAGGATTTTCTGGCTTGATATTTTTAGCATTAACAGCTCTAAGCAACCGGCCAAATTTTTTCTTACCCAGAGACACAGAAAAAGTATCATTTGACCATGCTGTATTGCCAGCCACCATCACCAATGGCACCACACCATCGGAGCGATTAACCAGTTGATCATGCTGAAAGTCTTCTCGATATACTCTCTGTACTTGCTGCTCTCCTTGATAGGCCTTTAAATTTTGAGGATTCAACAAAACTAAGTCAGCCACATCACCCACATTAATTGTGCCTCCTTTAACGCCAAACACATCAGCCGCATCTTTAGTTAAACGTTTTACCATATACGATAAATCTTGCTCACCACCTTCATAAGCAAGTTTAAGTGAACGCAAATTCACATCGTAAAAAGCCATATTGGTCAGATGCGCTCCACTATCGTTAAAACCAGGCAAAAGTTTCGGATGCATTAACAAATCACGCACAGTTTGGATATCTCTATTTGCGGTAACCGTACTCCACGATATTTGTGTATCGAACTGAATAAACATTTGTAATACAAAACTGGCTTCATCACTGACATCACTAAAGTTAGCCCTTATATACTCTTGTTCTTGTTGTGCTAGGTTTTTTCCACCACCAGCATTAACCCTTAAAACACGCTGCATAACTTTTTCGAAAGTAAGTCCTTGCCATGGCTCAAAGGGACAAACATCGATACTCATTTGCGCTATGTTTCGGTCGAATGCGTATTGTTCCAAACGCAATATTCGCTTGAGTCGCGCTAAGTTCCAACCTTGTTTGCCCATCATCCACATTTCGGTAAATGCTTTTTGATATTGTGGATCCTTCATTAATTTAATACGCGATTCGCTGTCTTCCAAATCCATCTCATTGAGGGCACGCAGTTCAGGGATTTCTTCTGCAATAGGCGTCAATAAACCATCCGACCATATTTTAAATCTTGCACCTAAGGCCTGTAGATAGAATTTACCTTGTACGAACTTCGAGTTCATAACGTTGGCTAAAAACTTAGCCTGCCTAATTATGCTTTTATTGTTTGCAATATCTAAGGCCGCAACTAAGGTTACTTTTAAAGGTTTGCCATGAAACCGACCAGAGGTAAGCATAAATGTTTTAAGCGTCTGCAAAGGATTGTCTTTGGGTGGCGTGGCCTGCCACAAAGCTCCCTCTTCGCGCACCACTTGCGTTAGTTTTTTCAATTCATCGTAATTAGCAAACTGCGTAGGGATGGTTTTATGGCAATTCGGGGTATTCGCTAAATAGTGAAATGGCAATGCGTCGGTAGAAAAACCAGCATAGCCCATTCGTAAACCCTCTCGCAATTCTGACTGCATGGTCATCATTTCAGTTTCATTGGGATCGCGGTTAATGCTATTTTCAAACCCCATGGCATGAATACGCAACATTGAATGCGGAATCATAGTAACTACATTTGTGCCTAAGTTAAGACTATCTAAATGCGTTAAATACTCTTGTGGTGAATCCCAATTGACTTTGTCAGCGCAGGAACGAAGTACCGACTTCGGCATATTTTCCACTCGCGCATAACAATCCACAATCGGGTCTACATTGCCCTCTCGCTGCGCGCCAAAGGCTAAACCTAAGCTGCAATTTGATATTACTACCGTGGTTGTGCCATGACGTACGGATTCCGTTAAACCAGGTGCAATTTCCAACTCTAAATCGTAATGTGTATGTATATCAAACATACCAGGCATGGCAAACAGTCCCTCGCCATCTATTACCTCAGCAGCTAAATTTGGATCGATATGGGCGTCACGCTTAACGATAATGCCATCCTTAATGGCGATATCTTGTACTACCGGGATTTCATTATTATTGAATACTTTAGCCTGCTTAATCAGACTATCAAAATGGTGCGTGGATTGACTCATAATGGTAACTTCATATTATTAATGGCTTAGTATTTATTACATATAATAGAAACAATATTAAAACATGAATCGAGTATTAAATTTGTATTTTGATCGATAACATTTAAGATTACGTGAAGGAATTCTCAATGGCTTTAAAAAGATATTTAACAGAAATGGGTATGGGCGTAGACGTACATGGCGGCGACTATACAAAAGCAGCAAAGCGTGCAGTGTCTGATGCTATTCGTCATTCAAGCATTAACTTTTTTTCTCATATTAAATACAGCCGTGAAGAAATGCAGCTACAAGTAAAGATTGCGGCACAAAAACCTGAACTGATAGACAAAGATGCAGTCGCAGCGGAGCTCCCATATGGTAAGGTTACTGTAGAGCCTGAATCTGGCGGGCTAGATGTATTAGCTGAAAACGGCACAGACTTAATGGTAATCGTTAATGCCGTTGTATTAGTCAATTTTGAAGACTAAGCTAGCTAATTAATCGTTCGCTGACCCAAGATCCTGTTAAATCAATTAAACGGTAAATGACTAAATCTATGAAGTATCTAATTTTAACTTTGAGTATATTTATGAGCACAACCACCTTTGCCAATGACACAATCGTTGCTGTTAAAAGCCCCTATTCTGTAGAACAAACTAGCGATCGTTTGGAAGCCATCATTAAGGAAAAAGGCTTGAACTTTTTCGCACGGATTAATCATGCTGCCAACGCAGAAAAAGTCGAACTAGAATTACGTCCGACAGAATTGGTGTTATTTGGCAACCCTGCTGCTGGCACACCAATTATGAACTGCGCACAAACTGCGGCTATAGACTTACCTCAAAAAGCGCTTATTTGGGAAGACGAAAACCAACAAGTATGGCTGGGTTATAACCCTCCTAGCTATTTGCAAAAACGACACGACATAGAAGGCTGTGAGCCGGTATTGGAAAAAGTTACAGGCTTATTGGCTAATTTAGCCGCAGCGGCAACCGCAACTGAATAAAATTTTACTTAGATTCAGCTCGGTGCTAGCACGTGTTTGAGGATCTCCTCTTCACGGTTGCCTGCGGCAATTAAATTTATTCCAGATAAAAATTTTTTTGCGCAAAGAATACTCCTTAGGACACCTGAACAGAGAACTGTCTGCTCAAGCCTGATAGTGCTTAATCAATGACGAAGTATCCTCTGTTGAACCGCCTTGTTCAGATAAAGTTTCATACCATTCACATACCATACTTGAAACAGTAGGATTCCAACCTTGTTTAGTAGACTGGTCAATCGCGTATTTTAGATCCTTGATCATGTGATCGATGGCAAAACCAAAATCAAACTCTCCTTTAACCATAGTATTAAAACGGTTATCCAATTGCCAGGATTGTGCCGCGCCGCCTTTAATGGCATTGAATACATTATCAGCTTCTAAACCTTCATTTTTCACCAGAGTAATCGCTTCAGATAATCCTGCCAGCAACCCCGCGATACAAAGCTGATTAGCCATTTTAGTGATTTGCCCTGCACCTGACTCTCCAATATAGACAATGTTCGCGCAGTAGGCTTGTAACATAGCTTTGCAAGACTTCATAGCCATCTCACTGCCGCCTACCATACAACTCAAGGCGCCATTAACCGCGCCTACTTCACCGCCGGAAACTGGCGCATCAAGATAGTGACCATTTAACTCAATCGCTGCCGCGTGCATCTCTCGAGATAGTTCGGCTGAGGTTGTGGTGTGATCGATTACATGCCCACCAGACTTTAGTTGCTTCAATAAGCCTTGCTCACCCGTTAATAATGATCGAACATCATGGTCATTACCAACGCACAAAACAATAGTGTCGTAAGTCTCCCTTTGCTGGTAAGCAGAACCTAGATTAGCGTCTAGCCATGTTTGTATTTTTTGCTCAGATCGGTTCCACACCGACACTTGATAATCTGTCGACTTGGCTAAATGTGCGGCCATATTAGCACCCATTCGGCCAAGCCCAACAAAGAGTAGTTTTTGCATACTAAAGAAGATGATCTATTTAATTGATAATCCGCCTTATTATACTTAAGAGTATAGTTAAGAGTACGACTATGATTTAGGCTGTGATTCAGATAAGGCTAACTCAACAACTTTTTTTCTGCGGCTTCTACGGCTTGATAGATCAAAGTATTAATGGTCATAGGTCCTACCCCACCTGGTACCGGCGTATAGGCACTAACGCGATCAGCTAACGGACCCAGCTCTACATCACCCACACCACCAGGATGATAGCCAGCGTCAACCACCACTGCGTCATCTTTAATCCAACTTGCTTTCACAAACTCAGGCTGACCCAAAGCAGCAACCACAACATCAGAACGTTCTACAATTTCAGATAAGTTCTGAGTTCTAGAGTGACAGATGGTAACCGTAGCATTCGCATTCAACATCATCATTGCCATCGGCTTACCTAAAATAGCGCTGCGACCAATCACAGTAACGTTCTTACCGGATAGAGGCATATCGTAGGCTTCTAATAAACGCATAATACCTTTGGGTGTCGCACACCCGTAAGCTTCCTCGCCCATTGCCATACGCCCGAAACCTAAACAAGTTACACCATCTACATCCTTACTAAGATCGATTGCGTCAAAACAAGCGCGCTCATCTATCTGCGATGGCACTGGATGCTGCAATAAAATACCATGCACATTTGGATCTGAATTAAGCTCATCAACCTTACTTAATAATTGTTCGGTATTTGTTTCTTCAGGCATTTCTACTTTTAAAGGTTCAATGCCCACTCGTTTACAGGCATTGCCTTTCATTTTCACATAAGTCGCAGATGCCGGATCGCCACCGACTAAAATGGTCGCCAAAATTGGCACCGCGCCATTGCCAGCTTTTTTAATTTTCTCAACCCTTAGACTCAACTCGGCTTCCGACTCGGCCGCTACTTTTTTACCATCAAGCACTAGTGCAGACATAACAACTCCTAATAATATTTAAATAGTAACCGCTAGAATAACGGTTAGGAAACAATACGACTTTCGCCGAAATACACTGAATGTCTTCCTTGTTTAGAAAACCCAAGTAAAGACACACCACTTTGCTTGGCAATATCAATTGCCAATGTGGTAGGCGCTGATACAGCAACCAATACTTTAATATTAGCGTTTGCAACCTTAGCCACCATTTCATAACTTGCACGGCTGGTCACCAATACAAAGCCTTGATCATTTGCTGACTCGCGCGCCATTGCGCCTAGTAATTTATCTAGCGCATTATGCCGGCCAACATCTTCGCGCAGCGTTATGATATTGCCATCTAAATCACACCAAACTGCGGCATGTACTCCACCAGTTTGGTCATTAAGTGTTTGTCCACTAGAAAAACCAGCCACGGCTTTTTGTATCGCAGTATGCGAAACTTGCAAATCACCATTAACAAGCTTGGGTGCTCGCATTGCTTGTTCTAAAGTTTCTGCACCGCACAAGCCACAACCAGTGCGTCCAGTCATATTACGTCGCTGATCTTTAAGCGCCGCGAAAGGCTCCTCAGGAATCAATATAGAAATAACAAAACCGCGCTCTTCTTCTACGATCTCGATATCTAATATTTCATTTAGGTTATCAACAATACCTTCAGACAAACTAAATCCAATCGCAAATTCTTCAAGATTATCGGGCGTCGCCATCATCACAACATGAGAGATGCAGTTATACATTAATGCTACTGCCCTCTCTGACGCTACCCAATCTATACTCTTGCTATGCGAGCCTTGCTCCCAAACTGATCTGTTTGTTTGCACAGCAGCCTTATTGCTATCAAGCTTGCTACTACCTATAAACGCAACATCAGCGTCCTTTGATAGGTGTTTAGGCATGATCTTAAACTCGCTTATTGCACTCTTGATTGAGCCAAAAGCTCTTGCTGTTTTGCATCGAATTTAGCTTGTCGTTCTTGCCATGCTGATGGCTCGGACACTTGGCTAACCTGTACCGCTGTCACTTTGTACTCTGGACAACTAGTAGCCCAGTCAGAATTTTCAGTGGTGATAACATTAGCGCCCGATATTGGATGATGAAAAGTTGTATAGACCACACCAGGTTTAACTTTTTCAGTTATCTTGGCGCGTAACACGGTATCACCGATGCGGCTTTGGATGCCGACCCAATCACCGGTATTGATGCCACGTTCTTCCGCATCCTGAGGATGAATTTCTAGCGTATCTTCTGCATGCCAGTTCGAGTTTTCTGTTCGACGAGTTTGTGCACCAACATTGTATTGCGACAAAATACGACCCGTTGTTAGTAATAATGGAAAACGACGATTAGCGCGTTCTGTGGTAGGTACATATTCAGTTACTTCAAAATAACCTTTGCCGCGTACAAACTCATCGACATGCATGATCGGCGTGCCGTCTTTTGAGTCGTCATTACATGGCCATTGAATACTGCCTTCGGCTTCAATTTTTTGGTAGGTTACTCCGGCAAAAGTGGGTGTTAGTGCGGCAATTTCTTGCATGATTTCAGACGGATGTTGGTAGTTCCAATTGCAACCCATGGCATTGGCTAATGCTTGCGTGGTCTCCCACTCTTCTCTGCCACACAGCGGCGGCATAGCCTTACGCACCATAGAGATGCGACGCTCAGCATTAGTGAATGTGCCATTCTTCTCCAAGAAGGAAGCGCCTGGTAAAAACACGTGCGCGAACTTGGCAGTTTCGTTCAAGAATAAGTCTTGCACAATGATGCAATCCATTGCCATTAAAGCGGCCTCAACATGTTTGGTGTTGGGGTCGGACTGGGCGATATCTTCGCCCTGACAATACAAGCCTCGATAGTTACCGTCTAAGGCAGAATCAAACATATTCGGAATGCGCAGACCTGGCTCAGGGTCAAGATCAACGCCCCATGCATGCTCAAAAGAGCCTCGCACCTCGTCATTGCCGATCGGCCTATAGCCTGGCAGCTCATGCGGAAACGAGCCCATATCGCAAGAACCTTGCACATTATTCTGACCTCGAAGTGGATTCACACCCACCCCTTCGCGACCAATATTACCCGTTAACATGGCCAAGTTAGCAATCGCCATAACGGTGGTTGAGCCTTGACTGTGCTCAGTCACACCTAAACCATAATAGATAGCGCCATTGCCCGCGGTCGCATACATTCGAGCTGCTGCTCTTAAATCTGCGGCAGGGATGCCAGTATGTTGTTCGCTGTTTTCGGGTGAGTTTTCTTCACCTTTAATAAACTCTAGCCAGTCACTAAAAGCCGGTTCTTCACAACGTTGCGTAATAAAATCTCTGTCGTCTAACCCTTCTTCGACAATAACATGTGCTAGTGCATTCATCACCGCCACGTTAGCACCGGGGCGAACTGGTAAGTGATGCTCAGCACTGATGTGTGGTGCATTCACTAACTCTATTTCGCGCGGGTCTATCACGATTAGTTTGGCGCCTTCGCGTAAACGGCGTTTTAAACGAGAAGCAAATACAGGGTGTGCATCTGTTGGGTTTGCTCCCATCACTATAATGACATCGGCTTGCGCTACAGAGCGAAAAGTCTGTGTGCCGGCTGATTCGCCTAGGGTTACTTTCAAGCCATAACCGGTAGGTGAATGACAGACGCGAGCGCAAGTGTCGATATTGTTGTTGCCGAATCCGGTGCGCACCATTTTTTGTACTAAAAACACTTCTTCATTAGTACAACGCGATGAAGAGATAGCGCCAATACTCTTACGACCGTGTTCTTTTTGAATCGCTTTAAAGCGCGAGGCAGCATGTTCTATAGCCTCTTCAAAGCTGACTTCTTGCCATGGATCATCAATGCTGTCGCGAATCATTGGTTTGGTAATGCGGTCTTTATGCGTGGCATAACCAAATGCAAAGCGACCCTTTACACAGGCATGACCTTCATTGGCTGCGCCTTCTTTCCAAGGTGTCATACGCACGATTTCATTGCCTTTCATCTCGGCTTTAAATCCGCAACCCACGCCACAATAGGCACATGTGGTAGTAACACTATGCTCAGGCTTACCCGCTTCAATAATCGTATTCTCACTCAACGTTGCGGTTGGGCAGGCATCGACACACGCGCCACACGAAACACAATCAGAATCCATAAAAGACTCGTCTTGCCCTGCTGCCACTTTAGAATCAAAACCTCGACCATCGATGGTCAGAGCAAATGTACCTTGAGTTTCTTCACAAGCACGCACACAACGTGAACAAACAATGCACTTTGAAGGATCAAAGGTGAAATACGGATTGGATTGATCTTTTTCTGCAGACAAATGATTCTCACCATCGTAGCCGTAACGCACGGCTCGTAAACCAACTTCTCCAGCGGTGTCTTGTAATTCACAATCGCCGTTGGTGGGGCAAGTCAAACAATCAAGCGGGTGATCAGAGATATAAAGCTCCATCACATTACGACGTAGATCTGCAACTTTGTCGGTTTGTGTTTTAACCTTCATGCCGGCTTCGGCCGGTGTTGTGCATGACGCAGGAAAGCCTCGACGACCTTCGATTTCAACCACACACATTCGGCACGAACCAAATGATTTTAAAGAATCGGTGGCACACAGTTTCGGCACCTTGGTACCAATCATGGAGGCCGCGCGCATTACTGAGGTACCTTCTGGCACGGTGACGTTAACGCCATCTATGCTGAGGGTAATTGTTTTTTCTGATTGGCTGGCGGGAGTACCACGGTCAGCCTGGGGTTCATAAAATTTCATTATTGTGCCACCTCAACTTTGATGCTATTCAGGTTTTGTGTGGCTTCATGAGTTACCTGAAAGTGATCCGCAAAATGCTTAACGGCACTGCGAACCGGAAATGGGGTCATGCCGCCCATAGCGCACAAAGAGCCAAACTCCATTGTGTCGCATAAATCGTCTAATAATTGTAAATTATTGCTGCGGTTATCATTGCTTCTAATTTTATCAATGACTTCAACACCGCGTACCGCACCTATTCTACATGGTGTACATTTACCACAAGATTCTTCTGCACAGAACTCCATTGCAAACCTAGCCTGCGCACTCATATCAACTGTATCGTCAAATACGACTATACCACCATGACCTAACATGGCTTGCACGGCAGCAAAAGTTTCATAATCTAGTGGCATATCCCATTGCGACTCAGGCAAATAGGCACCTAAGGGGCCACCTACTTGCACGGCAAGCATTGGACGGCCTGATGCTGAACCGTCACCAAAATCTTCTAATAAGGACCGCAAAGTGACGCCAAAGGCAAGTTCGACTAAGCCACCTTGCTTGATATTGCCAGCTAGCTGAAACGGCAGTGTGCCGCGTGAGCGACCCATTCCAAAGTCTTTATAATGAGCAGAGCCCTCGCACAGAATACCTGCCACCGATGCTAAGGTAATTACATTGTTGACCACGGTTGGCAAGCCCAAGAAACCTTCTATGGCTGGCAGCGGCGGCTTGGCTCGGACCATGCCGCGCTTACCTTCTAAGCTTTCTAATAGAGATGTCTCTTCGCCGCAAATATAAGCACCCGCACCTAAGCGCACTTCTAATTCGAATGATTTGCCACTGGATAAAATGTCTTGACCCAAATAACCTGCATCACGGGCATTGGCAATAGCAGCATTTAATATTTGATGCGCTTTCGGATATTCAGAACGTAAATAGATGTAGCCTTCGGTAGCACCCACGGCGAGGCCGGCAATGGCCATACCTTCGATCAGCTGATACGGATCAGCTTCCATTAATAAACGATCAGCAAAGGTTCCCGAATCGCCTTCGTCAGCATTACACACAATAAACTTTTGCTCGGCTTGAGTGTCGAGTACCGTTTGCCACTTAATACCGGTTGGAAAAGCCGCACCACCTCGACCGCGCAAGCCCGATTCTTTAACTTCATCAACAATCGCCTGCGGTGTTAGTTTTAGGGCTTTTTCCAATCCATCAAAACCCTTTAGTTGCCGATAGGTTTCGATACTAAGTGGATCACCAATACCAGCGCGAGCAAAATTCAAACGCTGCTGCTTGGCGAGGTAAGGGTGTTGCTCGATGTCACCCAAATACAAAGGATGCGAACTTAGATCACCATCAATAGCCTTCGCGATACTCTCGGCATCGTCAGCGCTAGCGGGCCCCAGTGCGATACGCTGTCCATCTTTTTCAACTTCGACCAATACCTCTAGCCATGCCATACCACGCGAACCATTACGAACAATAGTCGCTGCCGCTCTATCTGCTAGATGAGCTGCTAAGGCGTCTGCACCCAATGCGCAGGAAACCATGTCTTGTGGAACGTAAACAATGGTCATCACTTGGCCTCTTTAGCGTTTATTTCAGAGACTAATTTATCAAAGCTGGCCGGCGTAACCCGAGCATGAACTTTGTTATTAACACTGACCGATGGCGAGCAAGCACAATTGCCCAGACAATAGACTTGCTCCAGTGTAATAGAACCGTCTTTGCTGGTTTCACCATAATCCAAACCAAGGCTGGCCTTGGCATGCTTTTCAATTTCTCTTGAGCCCATTGCTTGGCAAGCCTCAGCGCGACAAATTTGAATTACATTGTCACCACGAGGCGTATCTTTAAAGTCATGATAAAAACTAACGACACCATGTACTTCTGCACGCGACAAATTTAGTTTTTTGGCAATCAAAGGCAAGGCATCATTCGGCACGTAGCCAACTTCTTCCTGAATGGCATGCAAGATGGGCAATAATGGCCCACGCTTGTCTTTCAATTGGTCAATAATGTTCTCAATTTTTTGCATAAATGCTCTGTTGGCTTCTGTGCGGAATTAGTACCAATTTATTTACGGGATTAGTACCAACTTGCCGACATGTTGCTTACTAATAAAATCTTCTTGTGCCTGCACAATATCCGCTAACTTATAAGACTTGGCTACCAAAGGACGTATCTCTTTTCGCTCAATATAAGCCACTAAATTAGTGAAGATTTCATCCCCTTGATAGGTCGAACCCAGCAAGCTTAGGTCTTTCAAATACAAGGTCCTCAAATCGAGCTCGACAATAGGACCTGCGATCGCGCCAGATGTCACATAACGACCACCGCGCTTTAACATGTCTAAAAAGTAAGGCCATTTCGCTCCGCCTACCACGTCAGCGACAACATCGAGCGATTCTGTGCCTAAAACTTCTAGGAAATCAGTGTTTCGATCAATCACCTTATCGGCGCCGAGCTTTATTATAGCATCTGCTTTGTCCGCTGTAGACACAGCAATGACGGTAGCTCCGCGCCGTTTTGCCAATTGTACCGCTGCCGAACCTACCCCACCTGATGCGCCCGTGACTAAGACTGTTTCATTTGCGACATTAGCACGGCTTAACATGCCTTCTGCGGTGGAATAAGCACATGGAACCGAGGCTAACTCAATATCGCTCCAATCTGAATTAATCGCCAAAGCATGCACCGATTTGGTCGCCATATACTGAGCAAACGCCCCATTACGCTCGGAACCCATGGTAATGCAACTAAAATCGCTATTGTCACGAGTATTTGCTTGCATGGTACGCACTAGAACACGTTCGCCAATTCGGCCTGCGTTAACATCTGCACCTACAGCTACGATTTTGCCGCAGCAATCGGCGCCTTGAATTATCGGAAAATCTAATGATCCGGCCCAGCCACCGTCGTCTCCGATATTGTTAAAGCCATCAGCAGCGCCTATCTCGGTGCCTTGGCGTACCGCTTTGGAGTACCACGCAGTTCGAGTATTTATATCGGTGTTATTGATGCCGGCAGCGCCAACTTTGATGATAACGTCGTCTACATTCGGTTGCGGGATAGGAATATCATCTCGATATTCGAGTTTATGTAAGCCACCATGGCCTGTTAAATACACACCATGCATGGTTTTCGGTAAATCGAGACTCATTCCATTAATGCCTGCTCATAGGGGTAGGTGGTCAGTATTTCATATCCTTCGGCGGTAACTAAAACTTGTTGTTCTAATTTAACGCCTTCGCGCTCGCCAACGGCGCCCATATAACTCTCTATGCAGACCGTCATACCTTCTTCCAATTGTCCGTTATTAGGCAGCGCACCTCTAAAACGAGGGTTCAAATGCGGGAACTCATCACACATACCAATGCCGTGCAAGGTGCAGACATAGGCGTTTTCCTGAAACTCTTCGGGCACGTCATAACAGGTCGCATAAAACTCTGCAAAAGTCATGCCGGGTTTAACCAGTTTTAAGTTAGTGTCAATTTCTTCCACAGCAAGTTGATACAACTGTTTTTGTCGTTTAGTTGGTTTGTCAGGGCCACAATGAAAAGTCCGCGATAAATCCGCACAATAGCCAAAAGGTCCAACCATATCAGTGTCAAACGCGACTAAATCACCCGCTTCAATTTTTCGATTTGTAGCTTCTTGTAACCACGGGTTTGTTCTAGGCCCAGAGGCTAACATGCGGCCTTCATGCCAGTCGCCATCATTAACCAAATTAACATAGTTCAGTAGCCCCCATAATTGTTGCTCGGTGACGCCTGGTTTTAATGCTTGCTTGATCCGTTCGGCACCATGTTCAGCTACTTTAATCGCCCATCGCATACACTCAATTTCTTCAGCCGATTTTATAATACGCGCGTTTTCAATAATCAAAACTCCGTCTATCACATCAATACCTCGGCTTTGCAAAGCTTGAGTAATGCTTGGATTAACATATTCAATTGCTACCCGCTTTGACGTGCACCTAATATCGGACAAATACGCAACCACATCATCTGCGAACTTTTCCGCGTGTTCGCTTAAATCATTGCCACCGTAAAAATGCGATATGGGTCTACCTGACCGAAGGTTTTTAGAAGCAATATTTGGGTCTAATACGTTGTGTAATAGGTAGTCTGAGTTCAACGAAACAAACAAATAAGTACATGGAACATGCATTGAGAAAATTGGATAACTTCGATAGTTAATCGCGTAGCGCATGCTTAAGGGGTTGACCATTATAAAAACGTCTACTTCATACAATTCCATTTGCTCTTTGATACGGCCCATGCGGTATTCATGCAAGCGAACTTGATCAATATCTGGCAGCGCATGTAAGTTTTGCACGTTGCTCCAATCATCATCGGTAATAAACTGATCAGGCGGTATAAGGCTCATAAGCGTGTCTCAATTTTTGGTGTTTAACGGCTTTAAAGTTCGACGACGGTCTGAGTGTTTAGCGACGTAGCAAACAACCCACTTGATCCTCAATTAGTTTGACAATTTTTAAGTGTGGTTGGTCCGTGCCATAAGTTGCGGTGGCGGTTTGATAGCTAGCGTAAACAGCGTCTCCCAAACTGAGTGGCACTTCTAAGTGTTCGCCCAACCCGCTAATCAATCGCATATCTTTAGTCGCTAAACCTAAAGTAAAAGACTCGTCATAACTACCGTCTAAAACTTTGGGAATATAATTATCTACCACATAACTTTGCGCGCAACTGGTTTGTAAAACACTGTACAAAGTGTGCAAATCTAAATCTGCCTTGGCTCCTAACATCATGGTTTCACCAATGCCTTGCGCGACTAGATAATTTAAATGCAGTTGGCATAATTTGGCGACATAAGCTGATCCCGAAGGACCCATGCATACTGCTTTAGAAGTAAACGATGCCAACATTGGCCTATGCGGTTCGAGCGCAGCCTCATCTGCACCTAGTAGCATGGTCAAGGTGCCAGTGGCCGCACCCTCTGTACCACCCGTAACAGGCGCATCAATAAGTATGAGTGATGGCGATAACCGTTTAGCTTCGGCCTTTATTTTTTGCCATTCGGCCAACTCATTGGTACTAGTTTCAAACCAAACTGAATGGTCTTTCATATTTTGCAGCAAACCTTGCTTACCTAAACCAACTTCGGCGATTTCTTTAGCACTGGGTAAAGAAGTAAATATGACATCCGATTGTTGGGCAATATTTGCGATCGACTCACCATCATGGGCACCGCGAGATACTAGTAAATCAACGACTTCACGATTTAAATCTAATACCAGTAACTCATGACCTTTTGCTTGACTAAATTTAAGTATATTCCTAGCCATGCCCGAACCCATATTACCCAGACCTATAAAACCAATTTTCATATTTGCCGCCAGACACTCATTTACTGCACAATGATCAGTCGGTTAATTTATCTATGCGCTGCATTTCGCGCTCTTCATGAATCGGCAAATGCCTACCATAAAAACCTTTTGCATGGTGCGGCCGATTTACCAAATATGGATTAGTAACATAAGTTGGCAAAGCAATAATGCGTGGATTTGGTCCTTTGGTAGGCGTTACTCTATGCATAGAGTAACGCCCCTTGAATAACTGCAAATCACCCGTTTTAAGACTCAGAACTTTTATTCGTTCTCTGTTGCCATGCAACACTTTCTGCACGTCATCAAAATTCTCTGCCTCAGGCGAACGAATATTTGGACAATACTCAAAGTCGCCGCCTTGGTCCGCCTCCTCAACCAATATACTTACCGTGAAATCATTACCATCAAAGTGCCATGGAAAATAATCACCGTCGTGCATAACACTGTAAGGGTTGCGCCCTAGGGGATCTGCCCATCGGTATATTGCGCCAACATTTAAACAATCGGAAACAAAATGCACAACCACATCACTGTCATATATTTTGCGCAACATTGATTGCGCTTCGAGCAAATCAGAATTAATAAACGAACTGGTTCGAGTTTGGTAAAAACGCTTAGGATGATCTTCATCTAGACTCGTGTCTTCGGCAGTTAAATAAGGATTAATCCTATCGTCCGCTGGGCGCGACTGAGACATTAGTCGGTGCGCTTCTGCACCCATTTCTTTAATCGCGCTGTCTTTAATAAAACTTGGTACGTGACTGCAGCCAACTAACTCAAGATCAGCCCTGCAATGTGCTACTAATTCAGCACGCCTAGGACTACTTAAATCATGTATGGGGAAGTCGTCGAGATTAATAAAATCTTCTATGCAAATTTCCGCAGCGGCAAAGGCACTAGGACCATTAACAATATTTTGGTTTAGTTGTTCAATCTCCAGCTTCGTTAACTTATTCATAGACTTTTAACCTTTAAACAAAATTCAATGTAAGCATTGTTAGCAACACTAAAATTTATAAGATGGGTCGCGCTTATCTAATTGTCGTAATAAAGCGGGCCATTCGTATTTGCCAGGTGGAAAAGCTGCATATTGTTCGGATGCTTTTGCCCACAACTCTTGATCACTGGTTTCCAATTCTTGATGTGTAGCTAAAGCCTGCAGCGCTACTTCACACATACGAATCAAATAGTACATATTCATAAAACACTCCCCTGCGGTTTTACCAACCGTAAGAAAACCATGATTGCGCATAACAAGACAGGACTTGCCTTCGATACGTTCGGCGATCCGATGACGCTCGTCGGGATCAACTGATAAGCCTTCCCAATCATGATAGGCAACCTTGCCATATAGCATGGATGAGTCTTGCACCAAAAACGGGATTTCTTTGAGAGCTGTGGCCGCTATCGCGGTCGGCGGATGAGCATGGAATACAAACTTACTTTCCTCGTGATTTAAATGCACCGCGCTGTGAATAATAAAACCGGCCGTATTCACATCAGAGGGACCTTCTATTACGACCCCCTCTTCGTCTACCGTAATTAAATTTGACGCGCTGACTTCGCTATAGTGTTGACCAAATCTATGCATATAAAAATGATGATCACTACCAGGTACACGTGCCGTAATATGATTCCATACGGTATCGTCCCATCCGAAGTGATCGGTCAGTCTGAACATGGCAGCTAAATCGATACGGACTTGTTCTTGTTGTTGCTCTAAGCTTAATTCAATTTTGCTTTGACTCATGTGTGACCTTCTAAATCTGTTTATTTGCTAAATCGTGTTTTGGGCTTCAATATGATGAATTGGGAAAGGCGCTTCGCCTCGCTCAACCCTAAGAATATTATCGACTATCACTTGCGCAGCTGACTTAATATAAGTCGCGCCTGACATATGTGGAGTGATGTGCATATTTGCATGTTTGGCTTGTGCTTCCCACATAGGCGAATCGGCTTGCAGGGGTTCTTGCGCAAAGGTATCCAGCGCCGCACCGGCAATATGACCACTACCCAATAAATCCAGCAAAGCCACATCGTCAATAACGGCACCTCGACTCACATTAATAACATAACTGCCCTCAGGCAATAATGATAATCGTTGACGATTTAGTAAGTGTCTAGTGCCTTCATTAAGCGGCAAACAGTTAATTAAAATATCTGTGTTTGCTAACATTTCATGTAAGCCTTCTGGCGAGCTGAAGCAGTTAACATGATCGACCGTTTTCGCACTGCGATTCCAGGCTTGAGCACAAAACCCATTGAGCGCAATTCGCTGCGCTATAAAAGAGCCAATAAGACCCATGCCAAGCACCGACACTCGGGTATCTGCTGAGCGCGCAACTTCATGACGCCGCCACTGCGCTTGATCACTTTGCCGCCGATAATCTTCATAGCGACGATGAAAATGCATAGTCCAATACAATGTATATTGAGCCATATCATTACCCACATCGGGGTCCAATAATCTCACTAGCGGCACTTTGGGTTGCAAGGCCAACATGGCAGGGTCATTATCGATTGAATCAGTGCCAGCCCCCAGCAGTAATACTACCTTTAGGTTTGGATAATTTAGTAGGTCACCGTGTGGATGTTGCCAAATGACCGCATACTCAATTTCGCTTGGGTTGGGAATATCAGGGAAACAGTGGACCTTCTTATTCGGCACAGATGCTTGTATCGCTTTTGCCCAAACAGCAGTAGCACGTTGATGGTTGTCGACATTAATTAAAATAGACATTAAGCGTCGCTCTGCGAACTTGAGTTACTCGAATTACTATTCACTGAATTATTAACTGGATCAGGACTGACAATCTGCAGCCCTATAACACCCACCACGATCAAAGCAATAAATACAAACTTTGCCACTGTCACAGATTCGCCAAAAAACACCAGACCAATTAAGGTAATTAAGGTAATACCCAAGCCTGACCAAATAGCGTATACCACGCCAATCTCCAAGCTCTTAACGCTTTGCGACAGGGCTATTAAGGCAATAATAAAACTAAGGATGCAAACCGTGGTTGCCCACGATTCAGTAAAACCATTGGACAATTTCAATGCCGATGTCGCTATTACTTCGAATACGATTCCAATCGTTAAAAAAGCCCAAGGACTCAAACTCGAATACCACTGTGTTATTGACTGTTTAATCATTGATTTAGAATAGCCCTCTGCCTTAATCTTGTAAAACCAAATTATCTGGTATTTAATATCAATTTATATGCACTATATATGTTAGAGATACGATTAAATTAAATGAATATTGAAAGTATCCGAGCATTTTTAGAAGTGTCATCTACTGGTAGCTTTCAAAAAGCTGCTGAAAACCTAAATATTACTCAATCAGCCATGAGTGCGCGTATCAAGAGCCTAGAAGAAACTCTTAATCGGCGGCTGTTCAATCGTAAACGTAATGGTGCAACATTAACTACCGGTGGACAATCATTTTATCGGCATGCATTAACGGTGGTAAGAACTTGGGAATTAGCCCGCCAAGAAACGGCTCTTTCAAGTGACCTAAATGCTATTACCGCATTAGGCGTGCAACTTAACCATTGGAAAAGCGTGGCGGCGCCCTGGCTGCAAATAATGAAGCAGAATTCGCCTGACATTGCGACGCGGGTACACTCAGATTATTCAGATAGATTGATGGCCATGTTGCGTGACGGTTTACTAAACGTAGCCATACTGTATGAGCCGCAACGGAACCCTGATTTGCATATTGAGCCCTATCTGGAAGAACAAATCATTTTAGTCAGCACCGAGCCGCGAGCGGTCAGTCAAAAGCCAATACCAGGATATGTGTATGTTGATTGGGGGCACGGCTTTAGAACCGCTTACAGCTTGTCTTTTCCTGAAACACCCTCTCACCAAATGACAGTAGGTTTAGCCGAAGTCGGCTTAAACCATATTTTAGAACACGGTGGCTCAGGTTATTTTTTAGAACAAGAAGTTAAGCATCTACTGGAACAGGGGAACCTTTGCAAAGTGGACGATGCTCCCGTGTTTAGCTTAACGACTTATCTGGCCTATTTTTCTGACTCCGGTGACGCAGATGCTATTCAAGCCGCGCTTGATGCACTCGAACAAGTGCGCCGAAAACAACCTAGCTTTAAAGAAGCAAGCACCCAAGAGCCTTAAATGAAAATCACTAAATTAAAAACGCAATTAGTTAACCTACCCTTAGACAAACCAATTAGCACGGCTATCCATTCAATGGTTTCTGTAGGCTGTGTGTGCGTGAGTTTAGAGACCGATAAAGGGCTAGTTGGAGAGTCTTATATTTTTTCGCTAAACGCGGTTCGCCTAAAAGCATTTGACGAAATGGTTAAAGGACTTGCGTATTTTGTGATTGATCAAGACCCACATTATGTTAGCGCCATATGGGCCAATATATGGAAAGAAATAAACCCTTCTGGGCATAAAGGTGTGACGGTTTCAGCGCTGTCCGCGCTAGATACAGCTTGTTGGGATTTGATAGGCAAATCCGCCGATAAACCATTGCATCATGTTTTTGGTGCTTGCCGCGACCGTATAAAAACCTATGCGAGCAGCGGTTTATGGTTGAGTCAAAGCATCGATGAGTTGCAAACACAAGCCAGTCAGTTTGTTAAAGATGGATTTCGCGGCATGAAGATTCGCGCGGGTTCAAAAAATATACAAGACGATATCGAACGAGTTAAGGCGGTGCGTGACGCGGTCGGCCCAGAAATAGAATTAATGGTCGATCTGAATCAAGCTCACGATACCAAAAAAGCCATTCGGCTCGGACATCAACTCCAACAATTCAACTTAATCTGGGTAGAAGAACCGGTGCCAGCATACGACTTAAAAGGCCATGCTCGCGTCACCAATGCACTAACAACGCCGATCGCTTCTGGCGAAACCGAATACACCCGCTTTGGCATGCAAAGCATGATTGAACAACAAGCTTGCGACATTTTAATGCCTGATCTGCAACGCGCTGGAGGCCTTTCTGAAATGCTAAAAATAGCGCATCTAGCAAGCGCACATAATATGAGTATTTCAACGCATATTTTCACTGAGCACAGTTTATGTATTGCTGGCTCAGCCAACAATTGTATCAGCGTAGAACATATGCCATGGTACTCGCGACTGTTTAACGAAAGCATGGAAATTGATCAGGGCGATATTTTAATTCCTAATCGCCCAGGGATCGGCTTTACCTTTAATCAAGACAATCTTAAACAGTACGCGCTGCTTTAGTTTACGAGCTTTAATTTTTGAGCTTTAATTGATTAACAGCACAATAAGTGATTGTGGATCGTATACTGCACAAAGCTTCAAATAGCGTTTAATCGTTGTCATTTATTCGTATTGTGCCGCTGCCTTTTTGTATGCTTGCTCCTTGCACATTGCTAACAACAAGTTGAAAAGTCTCGTTACTCTCATTGTTACTATCATTCCTAATAGTAATATTTCTCAGTTTCACAGTTTGACCGGGTGAAAACACCAAACTACCAGAACGGGCTGTGTAATCAGAAGGTGCAGATGCACTGCCATCAACGGTTGTGTAATTCAAGGTAACCGCGGAGGTTTGCGGCTCTGACAAGCTTATCTCGACCACCGCCACACCTCTGCCTTCAGTCACTACTTCATCACTCACACTAATTGTAGGCCCAGCAGCGTCGTCGTCTTGAATTACCACGCTAGCGGTACTTCTTGCGATCGAAACGTTCGTAGCATTTGAAAGCACAATATCAAAATCCTCTGTGCTCTCGGTAAGATCGTCTTGCAATGAGTTTACTGTAATAGTTCTTGAAGTATCGCCGGGGCTAAAAGTTAAGCTACCTGCGACACTGGTGAAGTCCACATCAGCTATCGCAGAGTTTGACTGACTGAAATAATCGACCGTCACTACATTTGAAACTGCGCCAGATAATTGCACTTGAACCTGTGTACTTTGCCCCTCATTTATTGGATTAGGATCTAAAATACTCAAACTAGGCACATCATCATCAATTATAGTGATCGTGCCTACTGCTTTAGTAATGGTGGCATTTCCAACTGCATTACTGATTTGCAAACTAAGCGTTTCATTACCTTCTAATAAATTATCCTGACGTAATTGAATATCTCTGATCTTATCCGTCTGACCCGCTTGAAAGGTCATGGTGCCTAAGGCTCTAGCCGTGTAATCGGCGCCCGCGGTTGCGGTGCCGTCCACCGTCTGAAAATCAACTCGAACAACACTGTTCAACGGCTCAGATAAACTAATCGTTACTCGTGCAAACTGATCATCCTCGGACGCTTGCACATCACTCACCGTTAGCCTTGGCCCAGTGACATCGTCATCTTCAATACTCACCGTGCCGACACTTTGATTCAAGGTAGCGTTGACTGGATTGCTTAAGGTCACTCGATAAGTTTCGTCTCCTTCACCGTCGCTGTCTTGTAAACCTGCTATGGTTATCGATTGACTGGTTTCACCCGCACTAAACGTTAGCGTGCCGCTGCTTGGTGTGTAATCACTATTAGCAGTGGCCGAACCATCACTACTAGCGTAATCAACGTTAATATCTTGCGCACTCGCCGCCGACAAACTTACCGTCAGTGTTGCCGCGTCGCCTTCCGACACCGACGTCGAATTAATACTAATACTTGGCGGTGGAACTTCATCGTCATCAATGGTAATGGTGGCACTGCTTTGACTTATCCCTATCGCGGTTGCGTTAGACAACACTACTAAAAATGTTTCGCTATCCTCCAAAACATCGTCTTGCAACGAGGCTACTGAGATTGTTTGCAAAGTCTCACCAGAATTAAACGTCAACAAGCCAGATACCGTTTGATAATCAACTTGTGCGGTCGCGGTCGCTGCCACTGTTTGATATTCAACGGTAGCAACTTCATTTAGCGGAGCTGATAAAGTAACCTCGATATTAGTGCTTGCTCCTTCAACGATGGTCGCTGAATCTACAATATTCAGCGTCGGTGCTTCATCATCAATTATAGTGATCGTGCCTACTGCTTTAGTAATGGTGGCATTTCCAA
>CAZHEL010000009.1:0-12647 GCA_964531625.1 uncultured Gammaproteobacteria bacterium | reverse complement strand
AACTTACCGTCAGTGTTGCCGCGTCGCCTTCCGACACCGACGTCGAATTAATACTGATAGCGGGAACATCCTCACTAATAACGTTAACAGTTGCACTAGCGTTACTGATCTGAGCATTTATGGCATTGGATAACTCAATTGCAAAACTCTCTTGGGCTTCCACCTCATCATCTTGTAGGGTCGTAACAGAGATTGTCAAACTAGTTGTACCCACTGGAAAAACCAGGGTGCCGCTAGTCAAAGCATAATCACTACCTGCGATCGCACTAGCATCCGCGCTAGCATAATCCACCGAGACTTCGTTATCAGATGCTACCGACAGGTTAACCGTGAGTTGGGCAATCGAACCTTCGTTGACGGTAACATCACCTATAGACAAATCGGGAAGATCATCATCTTGAATAGTTACGGTAGCCGTATTTTGCCCGAATGTCGCTCCAATCACGTTCGACAAACTCACTCCCAAGGTTTCTTGGCCTTCGACTAGTTCATCCTGCAGGGTGCTAATAGCTATAGTCTGCTGTGTTTGTCCAGGATCAAACACTATGGTGCCTGTAATACCTGCGTCACTATAATCTGTGAAAGCTTGTGCAGTTCCATCCGTAATTAGATAGTCCACTGACACTGGACTTGAACGTGCAGCAGTCAAACTTAGAACTACAGATGCTATGCTTCCTTCAAGCACAGATACGTCAGCTATATTAAGAACAGGTAAATCATTATCTCTGATTGTGACACTTGCAGATCGCGTAAAAATACTCACGCCTGAACTATTTGATAGCGCCACATTAAATATTTCATCAAGTTCGGCTTGACTATCATCTAGCGTAACAAAGGAAATTGTTTTTACAGTTTCACTAGCAGAGAAAACCAAACTACCAGCATTAATGACAAAATCTTCTTCAGCAACAGCTGTTTGGCTTTGGGTGCGATAATCAAATGATACTGTCTGGGTACTCGCCTCAGAAAGACTAAAGCTTAAATCAACGCTCTGACCTTCAGTTACTTCTACTGCATTAACTTCAACACTCGGATTGTCTGCAGGCGCATCCTCTAGAGCCACCGTACCGACGGCTTGTGAAATGCTAGTATCAACCGGATTAGACAATGTAACACTGAATGTTTCAGAACCCTCAAGCTCAATATCATTCAATGTCTCTATAACAATAACTTTATTAGTTTCGCCTGGATTGAAAGTTAAAATTCCAGCTTGTTCAATATAATCAGCGTTGACCAATGCTGTACCATCAGCGGTTGCGTATTCAATGCTAGTGGTTCTCTCACTGGCAGGTGTTAAAGTAAGCTCTAATTCTGCATTGCCGCCCTCAGTGACAGTGACTGAGTTTATTTGTAAATCTGGCACATCATCGTCTTCAATAGTTACAGTCGCGCTAACTCCGCTCGCTTGGCTACTATTGACCGCCGAAAAATCAACTCTGAGCGTTTCATCGATTTCAATAATGTCGTCTTGAACACTTTCTATTAAAACTTGCTTAACAGTTTCTCCGACAGAAAATACAATCACTCCCGATGAACCTAAATAGTCTGTTCCACTGGCAGCACTTCCTTCAACCGTCACGTAGTTAACAACGAGTTCTTCAAAACCGGCGGTCGACAAGGACAATGTCAATAGCTCACTATTACCTTCTACAATTTCTATGTCTTCTACTATCAACTCGGGTTGGTCAGTACTACGAATGGTTACTGTTGAATTAGCGACGGGAATATTTGCGCGTTGCACATTTGAGAACTCAATGACAACAGTCTCCGCAGGCTCAACTATATTGTCCGTCAAGGTCACAATATTAATGGTCTTGCTGGTCTCTCCCGGGCTGAATATTAAGGTGCCAAACTGGGCTGTATAGTCGATGCCATCAACGGCGCTGCCATCGCTAGTGACGTAATCCACCGTAACTTCGAACGGGCTAGTGGCAGATAGAACTACCTCTATATTTGCCTCTTCGCCCTCGTCAACCTCAATGTTTTCTATTTGAATGTCGGGCAAATCATTGTCTAAGATCGTGGCAATCGCAGAAGCTCGAGAAAAACCAAAATCTGAAGCGTTCGAAAGCACAATACTGAAAGACTCTTCTGTTTCAACCTCCGCATCGTCGTTAGTATTTATGGTAATTGTTTTTTGAGTTTCTCCTGGACTAAACGTCAAAGTTCCAGAGGCATTATTGAAATCTGTGCCGCCAATAGCTGTTAGGTCAGTAAAGTTATAATCTACCGTGACGATCTCTAAACTTGCACCGGGCAAACTTACGTTAAATGCGATGTCCTCTCCCTCTGTGGCGCTGGCATCATCAATGCTAATTGCTCCACTCTTATACAATGATAGAATCCGCCCTCTTTGATTCACCGTATTAACGACGCCATCTATATTTTCACGCACGAAATACCATTGCCTAGGGTCGAAAACTACCGAACTTTGTCGACGCCCCATATTCGCAATAGTCAAACCATAACTATTGTCAATCTCAATTGGAGCGCGACCAAGGCCTTGCGGTGTCGTACCATTAAGATTAGTACCTGCGAATTCTGAGTGCGATTCAAATCCAAACAGATCGATATTTCTAGAATTCTGAATCCGCATAAAGATTGGCGTCATTTCTGTCGGATTGTCTCGAATAATCTCACTTAACAATTCTGGAGTATTTGCACCTTCGTATTTCACTGCATAAAAAGTGACATTGGCGGAGTCCACAACATCACATTGAGAACCATAAGGTACCGAAATATGTTGGCAATGGAATGAATAGAAAGACAGAGGTTCGCTAGTACCTTGAATGAGCATATGTTTAGAAAACGGACTGAAAACCAACTTATTGGTATCCATATGCCTAAAGGATTGCAAGTCGCGATCGCGTGGGCGTGCTCCATTTTGAGTATGCGGTGGCCGACCACCATACTGATTAAGGCCGTACCACTTTCCACCACCATCGCCTTCAATTATCACGCTAATGCGATCACCAGGATCATTGTCTTTATCAAATGCCCAGTCAACATCACGCACCACCGAATTGCGGCCTGCCTTCCATAAAAGTGAAAAAACGGCAGGCGAATATTCATAGGCAAAATCAGATGTAGCTGGCGCTGATACCCTAGCAGGTGCTGGGGTATAAATACCAAAATCTGCAATCATGGTGTCAGCATCAATGCTGCCATTTTCCGTAGCAATTACTGGCGCTGGTTGATCAGGCAACCAACCCCTAGCACTCAATATAGTTGCGCTTCTTGAAACGCCACATAAGCGCACTCCACTCTTTAATACCAGAGTATTACTTATGCTGTATTCGTTAATAAAATTTCCTTCACCAATCTGAATCATATCGCCAGACGATAAAAACACTCGTTTACTACCGGCACTAGCAGCATCAATTGCAGCTTGAATAGCAGCACTGTCGTCAGCTGGATCGTTAGGGTCTGCTCCATAATCAACTACAAACTCAACCCCTGCTCCTTCGGCATTGCACAAGGCCAGCGGGAATAAGTGTTGTGATAACAGGTCTACAGGGGGCGACTCTATCTGAGTCACCAATATGTCCTCCTCTCTATCTGTAATTACTTGCTTATAAAAAGTACCGTCGGTTGCTTCACCATTAATGTTTTTGCCGTACTCGCCATGTGCATTTAAAAAATCACCTGAATAAACGTATTCATCAACTAAAAACCAATCATCTCCATTTGCAACTCGCAGATCGCCACCATTGCTACTTATATTATTGAGAACTCGGTCTTCTCCTTTGAAATAAACATTACGCAAATAGACAGAACGCGAAGTATTAGAGATTGTCGCATTTGTATCTAGATTAGAATTATTGAGTATCTCAATTTGACTATCGATTAGATTAAGATGTCCACCAGAATTCTGATTCGCTAGCAAAGAACCTGATATCGTAAACGAACTGTCCAAACCATTACCAAACTCATTGCCAGACAAAGATGAAATAACATTGCCATTGGCTCCATGCTGAATATCAGCCCCAACTATCACCAAAGGTGCAAAGTGATCAAACACAATAGGCGTCGACTCTTGCTCTCTTAGAGTTAAGCCCATCATCAGAGTAGCACCACCACGGGCTTGCGGAACAAATAGTCCGTGTTTGCCACCAATAATTTCTATTCCGTGAGTATAACCACCCGAGGAATTAACAGAATACATCCCGGCAAAGCCACCGGTCGCTGTGATTTTAATTTCTTGAGCAGCAGAACCTTCTGCGCCATTATGTCGCAGACCGACAACACCCGAGTTTTGACCGGTAATTATATGTAAATTTCTAACCAGCTGATTGAAGTCGCGAGAGCCATCTGTCCCATCGGCAGGATCATTATTTCTACTCGGATCGCCGTCAGTATCTGACTCATTATCTCTTAATAACAAGAGTACTGGCTTAGGATTCGCCCTAAGCCTTGATTCATCTGTTTCTCGCGCATGAGCATCATTGAATGGAGCGTCACCTAGATTGTCTGGAAAACGAATAATTGGTTTTTCATCTCCACAGTAGGATCCCTGTAATGTGATACCGTATCGTCGTTTACGTTCCTCACTATCCGACGTATCAAAATCCTTCTGCCGCACTTGAATCGTATCGGTTACTAAGTAGTCTCCAGGATGAAAATACACACTTTTGAATTGCGCATATGCCGTATTAATTGCCGCTTGAATAGCTTCCGTATCATCCGCCACACCATCACCAACTGCACCAAAGGCTCTGACTGGCTCATACCCAATTGCCCTTAATTCACTATCGCTTAGAAGATCACAACCTTGTGGATCAAGTGTTCCATGTGCCAATTGCGAACAGCACAGAACGACAACAATAAAAATTACTCTCACTCCGAACCCCGATTTAATCTTTGAATCGCAAGTGCACAAAGGAACGTTTTAATCCAATTGCACCCACACGCAACCCTATCTCTTACTGAAACTACATCACTTAAAATTGGAAACCGAGCCTATTTTTAAGTGAAATCGATAATAGTTACCTACGAAGATAACATTTCCATAAACCCGTATCAAAAACCACGTGTATGAATTGCGAAAAAATAATCGCTAACAAGCAATTAGTAACGCAATAGAACTAGTGCATGTTTTTCATAATGTAATTATAGTCAGCATTGGAAATGCGTCCACCATTAACACGCTGAGATCATCATCAATATGAATCATTAAGGTTGATGATACACTGACCCTCTGCGAAAAAGTGGATTATCCATCACACCCTTTCTAGTTTACAAAGCTCGCATAGATCATTGCTATATGTGGTTGCGAGCCTGCACCTAATCTTTACAATGTGCTCACTACAATAACAAGCTTGTTACAATGCTAGGTTAATTATTAGGAACTAATATGTCACAGCCATTCCCTCACTTGCTAAAACCCTTAAACCTTGGTTTTACCACCCTTAAAAATCGAGCTTTGATGGGCTCGATGCACACGGGCTTGGAAGATAAGGCTAAAGACTTCCCAAAGTTAGCGGCGTATTTTGCAGAACGAGCTCGCGGCGGTGTAGGTCTTATGGTTACTGGTGGCTTTGCGCCTAGTGTACAAGGATGGCTATCGCCTTTTGGTAGCAAGCTAAGCAAGCCGTCAGAAGTTAAACGTCATCTGCCAGTGACGCAAGCGGTGCATGATGAAGGTGGTAAAATTTGTCTACAAATTCTGCATGCAGGTCGTTACGGTTATAGCCCTTTGTGTGTATCCGCCTCGAATATTAAATCCCCTATTTCGCCTTTTAAACCACGCGCTTTAAGTACCAAAGGGGTGTACCGCACCATTAAGGACTATGCAAACTCGGCTTCTTTGGCTCAACAGGCGGGCTATGACGGCGTAGAGATTATGGGTTCTGAAGGCTACTTCATAAATCAATTTTTAGTGACGCATACCAATAATCGCACCGATGAATGGGGCGGCGCGTTCGAGAATCGTATGCGTTTACCAATTGAAATCATCAAGAGCGTACGCGAAACCGTTGGTCCAAACTTTATAATTATTTATCGACTTTCAATGCTGGATTTAATTGAACAAGGCAGTACTTGGGAAGAAGTCGTGCAACTGGCTAAAGCAGTTGAAGACGCAGGTGCAACAATTATTAATACTGGAATCGGCTGGCATGAGGCGCGCATTCCGACCATTGCGACCAGTGTGCCACGTGCGGCCTTTACTTGGGTGAGTGGTCGCATGAAAGATCACGTTTCTATCCCAATCATTGCTACCAATCGAATTAATGATCCAAAAGTGGCCAATGATGTGATCGCACGCGGTGACTCTGACATGGTTTCGATGGCGAGACCCTTTCTTGCAGATGCCGAGTTTGTAAACAAGGCGGCGGCAGGCAAAGCTGAGAGTATAAATACATGCATTGGCTGTAACCAAGCCTGCTTAGATCATACCTTCTCTGCCATACGTTCAACTTGCTTGGTAAATCCCCGTGCATGCTATGAAACTGAGCGCAATATCATTGCTACCCACAACAAAAAGAAAGTGGCGGTTATTGGCGCTGGCCCGGCTGGTTTATCGGCGGCAAGCTCATTGGCCGAACGAGGCCACCAAGTGCATCTTTATGATGGCGCCAGTGAAATTGGCGGTCAGTTCAATATTGCTAAACAGATACCAGGCAAAGAAGAGTTCTATGAAACCTTGCGCTACTACAACTACAAGCTCAAGGAAACCGGGGTTCAGCTTATGTTAGATACTCAGGTTAAGGCCAGTCAATTGATCGATGCAGCTTATCAAGAAGTAGTGCTAGCAACGGGTATTCAACCTCGTAAGCTAACTATCCCAGGTGCTGATTTACCCAAAGTATTGTCCTACATCGACGTAATACAACATAAGGCGCCAGTTGGCGATCAAGTCGCCATTATCGGGGCTGGTGGCATTGGTTTTGATGTTGCTGAATTTTTAAGTCATGACGGCGAATCACCAAGCATGGATATACAAGCCTTTAACCAAGAGTGGGGCGTTGATGATAACTATAAAGATCGAGGCGGTTTAATCGCAGCACGTCCTGCACCCTCACCCAGAGCCATCACCATGTTGCAACGCAAAACCACTAAGATGGGCAAAGGACTGGGTAAAACTACTGGCTGGATTCACCGCGCGGCACTGGCCATGAAGCAAGTGCAAATGATTACCGGCGCGCAATACATCAAAATTGATGACTTAGGCCTACACTTTACTATTCAAGGCGGCGCCCCACAGTTGATCGAGTGCGATACAGTCGTGGTTTGTGCGGGTCAGCTTTCACGTGCCGATTTACAACAAGAACTGGAAGCCGCCAATATTCCAACCCATTTGATTGGAGGCGCAAAACTAGCCGGCGAACTTGACGCCAAACGTGCCATTCTAGAAGGCTTTGAATTAGCGGCTACTATATAGAAGATAGAAGTCGCCAATAAATAAAGCCGCTAATATTTTAGACTAGTTATCTAATAGACTCTGAGGTTCAACAAACTCAATACCTTGCGCTTGCGCAACCGCTTCATAAGTTAGCATACCGTCATGCACGTTTAGACCATGCATTAAATGTGGGTCTTCTAGCATGGCCGCTTTCCAACCCTGATTAGCCATACTTAAGGTAAACGGCAAGGTTGCATTATTTAGCGCATAAGTCGATGTCTGTGGCACGGCTCCAGGCATATTCGCAACGCAGTAGTGAACGACATCGTCAACCACAAAAGTTGGCTCTTGATGGGTGGTGGCTTTTGATGTTTCTAGACACCCACCTTGATCAATTGCTACATCCACCACCACCGAGCCCGGCTTCATTGATTTAATAATTTCTCTAGTAATCAATTTCGGCGCATTTGCGCCAGGCACTAATACCGCACCAATCACTAAATCTGATTTAGCAGAGTAACGCTCAATTGCTTCCTTGGTTGAATAAACACAATTCGCTTTACCAGCAAACTCTACGTCTAACTGGCGAAGCTTGGGAATGGAGCGATCGAGAATAGTCACATTAGCACCCATGCCACGCGCGATATAGGCCGCGTTTTGACCAACCACACCACCACCAATAACTAATACTCTAGCTGGCTCAGTGCCTGGTACGCCCCCCATCAATACCCCGCTACCACCTTGCGCACGTTCTAAGCAATGCGCGCCTGCCTGTGCGGCTAAACGACCCGCTACTTCACTCATAGGCGCCAATAAAGGCAATGTGTTTCCCTCGCCAGTCACGGTTTCATAAGCGACCGCGGTCACCCCAGACTCTAACAAGGCAGCCGTTTGTTCAGGATCAGGTGCTAAATGCAAATAGGTAAAAAGCAGTTGCCCTTTATTGAGCAACTTACACTCATTGGCTTGCGGCTCTTTGACTTTTACCACCATCTCACTTTCAGCGTAAATCGCTTCAGCGGAATCAACCACCTTGGCACCTAAATTTTTATAAACATCGTCGGTCAAACCAATACCAGCTGCCGCGCCAGACTCAATCGTCACTTGATGGCCATGCAAAATTAGCTCTTTGGCACTGGCTGGACTCAAGCCCACACGATATTCATGATTTTTAATCTCTTTTGGAACACCAATTTTCATCTCTTAAGCCTCTATATAAGGTGGTATGTTTGGCTACTCCAGCACTGAAGCACCCCATGCAATCTAAAAATCATAGTCATATAGGGATAATAGGTTAAGGGATTTTTTATTATATTTAATGTAAATGCTGGTTATATTTACTTTATTATCTATGATAATTAGTAAATTAAACCAATTAATAACGATTTAGCTATAATTTCTATATGTTAACTATCAAAGATTTAGACAAATACGATCGAAACATTCTCAAAGTATTGCAAGAGGATGGCCGCATTTCATTTACAGATTTAGGCAGACAAGTCGGCTTAACAACCACTCCCTGTATTGAACGAGTACGAAAGCTCGAGCGTTCTGGATTCATCAAAGGTTACTCTGCGCAACTGAGCCCTAGACACTTAGATAAGGGCTTAGTGGTGATAGTACAAATAAACTTAGATCGCACCAGCAAAAAAACATTCGAAGAGTTTCGCCACAAGATTCAAAAACTTCCGAGCGTACAGGAATGCTATCTTGTAACTGGCAGCTTTGATTTTTTAATTAAAGCACGAGTAAAAGATATGACCGCCTACAGAGATCTATTAGAAGAAGAGCTACTCAACCTGCCAGGAGTTAAAGCATCCACCAGTATCGCCGTCATGGAAACCGTTCAAGAGTCTCTCGCAATTAGTATCTAAAGCACTCAAATAAATCGGCATCTCGCCTGCAAGTCTGAAAACATCAATTTTCAGAATAAGCAGTGATAATCTGACAATCGTCGTTTTAATGAACAAGCTATCCAGCAATTGACAGTCTGTGACTTTGTTGTAGCAATGTTTAACATTTAGACGTTAGTTTGTTCCTATACTGTTTGTACATTCCAACCCTAAGTATTTGAGGAAAACTATGAACGCTTTTTTAGATAACATTCAATCCACACTGGGGCCCGTTGTATCTGGGACACTAGGCCAAGCATTAATTGGTTTAGCGATTCTGATCGTCGGACTATTCGTGGTAAAAATAATCACCGGGCTATTCAAAAAGCCTCTCAATAAAGTAGGTTTTTTAAACAAACACAACCTATCTCAACCTATTCTGTCTTTAATCAAAGCGGTACTAACCATTTTTGTTTTGATGGCAGTATTACAACACTTTGGATTAACCGACGTATTAGCACCTCTCAAAAATATGGTAGACCAATTTTTGGGTGTAGTACCACGCATTATTGGCGCGGGTGTTGTTGGCTATGCTGGTTGGATAATCGCCAAGATAGTGTCAGAACTAGTGGGTGTTGGCTTGGGAAAGGTCGACCAACAACTAGCTCTACGCACTGGTAACGACGAAATTAAAGTGTCTAAGTTTGGTAGCGCCTTTATCTTTGGTGGCATTCTGCTCCCTATTGTAGTGGCGGCACTAGGTGTACTAGATATTCCTGCAATCAGTGATCCAGCTACGGCCATGATCCAAAAGTTAATGGCGGCGGTTCCAAACATTGTCGGAGCGGGTATTATTTTACTAGTTACCTACTTCGTAGCTAAATTTGTGGTGTTTATGTTGAGCGGTTTGCTCGATGGAATGGGGGTGGACAAGCTACCCGAAAAGCTTGGGATACAAAACATGTTCTCTGGCTCTATGACCATGAACAAATTGATCGGCAACGCTATTATGTTTTTCTCAATGCTAACCGCGACCACAGGCGCTGTTAACTTGTTAGGAATCGACGTGATCTCGAATATCTTTGCTAAGGTATTGGAATTCGGCGGTGGCATCTTAGTTGGTGGTTTGATTTTGGTTATTGGTAATTTCCTCAGCAGCCTTGCACATCAAAAACTAAGTGCTTCGGGTAATGCTGGAATGGCCAATATCGCGCGCATCGCAATTCTCGGATTAGTGTTAGCAATGGGTCTACGATCAATGGGCTTGGCCGACAACATTGTCAATATGGCATTCGGATTTAGCATTGGTTCAGTAGCAATTGCGGCTGCGCTAGCATTTGGTCTAGGCGGCCGTGATGCGGCTAAAACGGTAGCTGATAATTGGGCTTCTAAAGTAAGTCGATAAGCCAGTTAAAAAAACAGTAGGCAAAAAGGGCACACTTCGGTGTGCCCTTTTTTAATGAGTTACCAACAAACTGTAACAATTAGTTAAATGGATTGTCTAACATCCGTATAATCGCTAGCATGATTCATACTTTAGGTGTCTTGAGGTTTTTTTTATTCGTTTACTGTTTGTGGGCTTGCGTTAATATGAATTTCGTCGCCTAGGATGGCGTGCAACTGAAAGCCTTTTTTCTTTAAAAACTGCGGAATCTTATAATCGCGGTAGTTATTTTCAACACCAATCACAGCAATATTAAACTCAGAAAAATTAATTGAGTTCAGGATCGCTAACTCGCTTCCTTCAACATCAATACTTAAATAGTCTATATTATGCAAACCATGGTTTGATAATAGGCTGTTTATATTCAAACAATTAACTTCTATATCAGCGAAAGATCCACCGTGTTGTTTAAGTTCTCGATCGATACGTAGCAAATGACGTTCATCGTAGCCATCGACTAAACCGCTTAACATTTCAGCGTAACCTTCGATCTTACGAAATATTTTTACGCCTTCTTGTTCTGAAATACAGGCATTCACACAGATACAGTTTCTAGTCTCACTTAGCTTCTTATAGATATCGGGTAATGGCTCAACGGCCAAGCCTGTCCAACCTTGTTTCTCAAAATAATAGGAATTACTAAAGGATCTGCCATCATGCGCGCCTATATCAACGAACACTCCATTTTGTTTGTTTGCAAAGACTTTATTGGCTAACCACTTATCCTGCCCACATTGGCTGTAAAAACCCTCTTTGTTCAAGGTAGTGGCATCAAATTTTGGTTGGCTTGCCTTGGATGTCAGTTGTTTGTATTGATAATTCTTATATCTAAAGTTTATTGAGTTTTTGATTTTATCTATCATAAGACAGCGAGTTTATTTGCTTCTTATGATTATACACTGAGTAAAAAAAACCTCAGTGACGGAATACAGAGTGCCTGCAGTGGCAAAACTATTGCAATCACGATTTAAAACACCAGAAATAGTAGATCGTGAACAATGGAAAACTAGGTATTAATTCGAGGATTTAGCACAATAAAATCATACTCACATTTGATATCATAGATTTATCTATTACAACTAAACCAATAATTTAGATATGCGGCATAATTTTGACCAGTCTGTGACACCTATAGGCTTTCGTAAAGCCGCTAGATTGTTCCGTGGTGTCATAATTAGCTCCGCGGTATTCTTGTTCGCCTATGCTTCAACGTCTTTTGCTCAGATTATCCCCAATACATCACAAAACTCCCCGGGCGAGTTATTAAGTGGCCCGGTTGACCCGGACATGGGCAGACTTGCCGTCATTCAATTACTGGGCAATCAAATCATTACGATTCCTGAAACACCGGGCAGCGAACCTGGCGATCACCAACGTACTCAATCATGGGATATTAGTAATCCATCAAACCCAATATTGACGGGCAGTTATGGACGAACAGGTAATCCAATCTTAGCCCACGGTAGTTTTGCTCGCGCCAATGAAGTGTATACAGGTTTTGATTCTCAAACGGGCAACAATGCTGTACGACTAAATGACGATGGCAGCTTGTCACACACTCGCTGGTCAGGTCCAACCGCACCCGAATTATTTCAACGAATCCCTGGGCAACCTGGTGTTCCCGGTCAACGCCTTTTCCGCCAAGCGCAATGGTTTAGCAAAGGTGCAATGATGCAACCTTGGGCGATAAACGATAACTGGTCGTACAATACCCCGAATACCACCGCAACTCTGACCTTACGCAATATATTAATGGCCGAATGGAACATCACGGCAGACACCGGTGGTGCATCGGGTTTTGGTAGCTTTTTTGGTAATCTATTAATTTATGTGTCAGATCAACTACGCGGTGGAGTCGCCATTTACGATGCTACTGACATCATTACCGAAAATGGCGTCAGCCGTCCACGCTTATTGGATACTCTTAACCTTCCAGCAAGTGAAGGTGGTACGGGTGGCTATTGGTCAGAGATCAGTGGCCATTATATTGTCATTGGCCGTGAACGAGTTAATACCCAACCGAATTCCT
>CAZHEL010000008.1:54843-77188 GCA_964531625.1 uncultured Gammaproteobacteria bacterium | reverse complement strand
CCATAATCGCTATTAATCGCGTCAACAATGTCTTGCGTGTTATCAGTCAAGATGGTCTTCAACTTGATTAAATCAGCCCTACGTTGTTGGTAGTCGGGGGTGGTACTGCGTAAATACGCAGCTTGCTGAAGTTCTAAGGCACTGCTGAGATTTTGAGGAGTATCGTGCGGCACATAAGTGCTCTTTAATTTCAAAGCTGGTGCGCCATGAGGTGCATTCATTGGAGTCTCGAGTTATTTACAATTTTTAAATACTAGCTTACAGAGTTATTGTATTTGAGCTGCAGGTAGGCGGTAAAGCCAAATTTTCCATGAAGTCATTAATATCAGAAATTAGAATCTACTCCTAGACGACCAGCCACGCTCTACAAATATGACAGCTTTAACTAAACTTAGAGAATTAAATTTATGGCAAAACAACGAATTTTTGTTGAGGCTTATCTGGTATTTGCCCTTTTTTCAATCTTATGAACTTCGTCTGTCATGCTAGAATTGTCGCTTCTACATCGGTGGCATTAATTGATGAAAAACAAACAATTCAATAAACAGAACAATACTAAAGACGCTAATCAACTACCAATCAAGTCTCTCGAGGTTGAAATTGGTCGACAAGTATTTGCTCTGCGTAAACGCTTAAATTTAACAGCGGCGAATGTCGCGAAACAGGCAAAGCTGTCTACCAGCATGCTATCGAAAATCGAGAATGGTCAAACCTCCCCGTCTCTGGCAACGTTAACGACTCTATCAGACGCGTTACATGTTCCAATAACCGCGCTTTTTAGAGGCTATGAAACGCAACGGGACGTAACCATGATCAAAGCCAATGAGGGACTCCCTATTGAGCGCCGTGGTTCGGGTGCAGGACATGAATATCAGTTGCTAGGGCACACTATCGGCAAGCCTTACACAGTTGAGCCTTACTTAATTACTATTTCAAACAAGGATGAAGTGTTTCCGGTTTTTCAGCATTCGGGCACAGAACTAATTTATATGCTCGAAGGTGAAGTCGTTTACAGACACGCAAACAAGACTTATCACTTAGAACCTGGTGACAGCCTTTTTTTTGATGCAGAAGCATCTCATGGGCCTGACGAAATCGTCAATCTGCCTTGTCGCTACCTATCAATTATCGTATCTCATTCTTCAGAATAATTATTAACGACTGCTCTTCTCCTCTCACTTCAAGTTTCCTCTCAAGAAATATTATTTCACTACAGTTGCTAGCCTCTGACTTATGAGGTAGGCTTAGGACACCATCGAATTTTGCAGTTAAGTTACAACAAAATAGGCAGTCTAATATGTGCGGTATTGTAGGAATATTTATTAAAAACTCTAAATTGGAACCAAAATTAGGGAGTTTTGTAGCTTCGATGTTGTTAGAAATGACAGAGCGCGGCCCCGATAGTTCTGGTGCCGCTATTTACCGTAATCCAGCTGCCGATAAAAGCTCTAAGATCACCATTCTAGCTGAGCATATAGACTACGATTGGAAAGCGCTCAAAACACAACTCAACAACGCGTTTGAAAGCAAATCGGACATAGAATCTCAATGGGATCATGCCTTATTGACGATCGCAGCACCTGCCAATAAGGTACATGCGTGGTTAAAAGAAAATCACCCAAGTTTGAGTGTAAATAGCATCGGTGGCAAGATCGAAATATACAAAAGCAAGGGCTTGCCTGAGCAGTTTATTGACCGATTTGAGTTATCCAGCATCAGCGGCACGCATGCCTTAGGCCATACCAGAATGGCGACTGAAAGTGCCATCACCACAGAGCACTCACACCCCTTCTCTACTGGTCAAGATTTGTGCCTCGTCCACAATGGCTCGCTGTCCAATCACAATCGCCTGAGAGAAGTATTGAAAAAGCGCGGTATCAACTTTCAAACCGATAACGACAGCGAAGTGGCTGCGGGCTACCTAGCTTGGCGCATTCAAGAAGGCGACACGCTTGATCAAGCACTTGCCAATGCCATTGAAGATTTAGATGGTTTTTATACCTTTGCGATTGGCAGTAAAGATGGCTTTGCGGTGATGACCGACCCAGTTGGTTGCAAACCCGCGATTATGGCCGAAACCGACGATTGGGCAGCTATGTCATCAGAGTTTCGCGCAATAGCCACCCTACCAGGGGTTGAAAACGCACGTATCTGGGAACCAGCTCCAGCACAAATTTACAGTTGGCAGAATGCTTAAACTGGCAGACTAAACAAAGAGAAACTAAATAAATGAGTGAATTCAATTTACAAGACTCAAGCGTGCGTGATTTAAATCAGTGTCTGCATCAAGCAAACTCTGATAAGGCGTCGTATAAGGTTATTAATCCTAATGGTAAACACTCTGTCGCCGTAGGTGCTCAGTATGCAACCGAGGTGAAGATTGATGGTCACGTGGGTTACTACTGCGCTGGTATGAACCAAAACGCGTCGATCGAAGTTAGTGGCAACGCGGGCTCAGGTTTAGCCGAAAATATTATGTCTGGCAAAGTCAAAGTGCAAGGCAATGCCTCGCAATATTGCGCAGCGACCGGCCATGGCGGATTAGTTGTCGTTGATGGCAATACTGCCGCCCGTTGTGGTATTTCCATGAAAGGTGTTGATATTGTGGTCGGTGGTTCAGTCGGCCATATGTCGGCCTTTATGGCACAAAGTGGCCGTTTGGTAATTTGCGGCGACGCGGGTGATGCGCTGGGTGATTCCATGTATGAAGCCAGAATTTATGTCGGTGGAACTGTACAAAGCACTGGCACCGATTGTATTGAAAAACCAATGGAAGCCGAGCATATTGCCGAACTTACCGAGCTGCTTGCACAAGCCGGCATGAGCGACCAAGCCCCCGCAAACTTTAAACGCTACGGATCAGCTCGAACACTGTACAATTTTAATATAGACAACGCCGGAGATTACTAGTATGTCCAATGACGAAATGAAGTCTCGCCTGCGCGAATCTGCGACTTTCCCACGCCATGTAATCGCCGAGATTCAACGAGCGGCCGCTGAAGGTATTTATGATATTCGCGGCTTTGGCGCTAAGCGACGAGTTCCTGACTTTGACGACCTGCTCTTTTTGGGGGCCAGTATGTCGCGCTACCCGCTAGAAGGCTATCGAGAGAAATGTGATACCAATGTCACGCTCGGTACTCGGTTTGCTAAAAAGCCCATTGAACTAAAAATACCCATCACCATTGCTGGCATGAGCTTTGGCGCTCTATCAGCGCAAGCAAAAGAATCTCTAGGGCGAGGTGCAAGCATTATGGGTACCAGCACCACCACAGGTGATGGTGGCATGACGCAAGAAGAACGCGGGCACTCAGATATTTTGGTATATCAATATCTGCCTTCTCGATATGGCATGAACCCCGATGATTTAAGAAAAGCAGATGCCATTGAAGTGGTTGTAGGACAAGGCGCAAAGCCCGGCGGTGGCGGCATGCTACTGGGACAAAAAATCAGTGATCGAGTCGCCAGTATGCGCAACCTACCTAAAGGAATTGACCAACGCAGCGCTTGTAGGCACCCAGATTGGACTGGCCCAGACGATCTGGAAATAAAGATTGCCGAACTTAGAGAGATCACCGATTGGCAAGTACCTATCTACGTAAAAGTGGGCGCCACGCGTACCTTTTATGACACCACACTTGCGGTAAAGTCAGGTGCCGACGTGGTCGTGCTTGATGGTATGCAAGGCGGCACCGCAGCCACTCAAGATGTGTTTATAGAGAATGTTGGCATCCCAACACTGCCAGCGGTGAGAATGGCGGTAGATGCTCTTAAAGAATTGGATATGCACCGCAAAGTACAGTTAATTGTATCAGGTGGTATACGTTCTGGCGCGGATGTTGCTAAGGCGATGGCGATGGGTGCTGATGCCGTTTCCATCGGAACAGCGGCGTTAATTGCCTTAGGCGATAACAGCCCAGAATACGAAAAAGAATATAACAAGTTAGGCACTTCAGCTGGTTACTATGATGACTATCAAGATGGGCTAGACCCATCTGGGATTTGCACGCAGGACCCAGAATTAGCAAAAAGACTCGACCCTGAATTAGGTGGCCGCCGGTTGGCCAATTATCTAAATTGCCTTACGCTAGAAACACAAACTTTGGCTCGTGCTTGTGGCAAAAGCCACGTGCATAATCTTGAGCCAGAAGATATGGTGGCCTTAACCGTTGAGGCATCTGCCATGGCACGAGTACCATTAGCTGGCACGGATTGGATTCCAGGGTATTCCAAATATTAGGTAGTAACACAACAAACAATCACAGTTTTATAAGAGGACAAGCAAAATGGCGAAAGATCTGAGTAAAATAGCAAAAGAAAAAGGCATAAAGTATTTCTTGGTGAGTTGGGTAGATCTGTTTGGCATATTAAGAGCAAAACTGGTGCCCGCGCGCGCCATAAAAGGCATGCAAAAAGATGGTGCCGGCTTTGCAGGCTTTGCCGCTTGGTTAGATATGACTCCCGCGCATCCAGACCTTTTCGCCATTCCTGACGCTGATAGCCTTATTCAATTGCCATGGAAACCAGAAGTTGGCTGGGTAGCCGCTGATCTATGGATGGACGGACAAGAAGTAGCCGCCTCACCCCGGGTAGCACTAAAACGCCAATTAGCTCGGGCACAAAAATTAGGTATGCGCGCCAAAACCGGCGTGGAGTGTGAATTTCACTTAATTTCAGCCGACGGTAGCATGTTAGCCGACGATGCTGACTTACAGTCCAAACCTTGTTATGACCAGCAAGCACTAATGCGACAATATCCGGTGATTGGTAGAATTTGCGACGCCATGCTGGAAATGAAATGGAATCCGTATCAAAATGATCATGAAGATGCCAATGGCCAGTTCGAAATGAATTGGGATTTTGACGATGCATTAAAAACCGCGGATCGACACGTGTTTTTTAAATATATGACCAAAACAATTGCCGAAGAAAACGGTATGCGCGCTACTTTTATGCCCAAACCATTTACCCATTTAACCGGTAATGGTTGCCACACGCATATTTCTTTCTGGGACAAAGACGGCAAGAAAAACTTATTTAAATCAACGGCAAAGAAAGATTCTAGAGGCCTTGGTTTATCTCCATTGGCGTATCAGGCCTTGGGGGGCATTATGCACAGCGCGGCAGATTTAGCCGCTATTTTTAACCCTAGTGTAAATAGTTACAAGCGCATTAATGCGCCACGCACTCTGTCAGGCGCGACTTGGTCTCCCAACGCCGTCACCTACGGCGGCAATAACCGAACACACATGATTCGCGTACCAGAAGGCGATCGTTTCGAGTTACGACTTGCAGATGGAGCAACTAACCCGTATTTACTGCAAGCAGGCATAATGGCGGCGGCATTAGATGGTATTGAGAATAAACGTGACCCAGGAGATCCTTTAGACATTAATATGTATGAAGAGCCGCATAAAGCCAAGAATGCCAAGAAGCTGCCGCTTAATTTGCTAGATGCAATCCGACAGCTGGATAAGAATAAGGTTATCAGAGGGCAGCTTGGCGATGAGCTTATTGATGCTTATGTCAAACTCAAATCATCAGAGTGGAACACCTACTGTAGCGAATTAACCGATTGGGAGCGCACCAACACATTAGATTGCTAATTTTTGTAGCACCTTACTAAATAAAATTATAAAATAGATTAGGTTTTGAATATAAGATATTGATAAATATAAATATTATGCGCAAATGATTCCATGAAAAACAAAAGCAATGATGGTCACATGCAGAACGAGTCAAGCCCAACAATAGCGTGGCTCACCTTTATTTTGAGCGCATCATCTTTGCTGGCTTTTGTGGCATTAGCATTAATTGACCTAGATAGTTTATCGACACTTATCAACGCCGCATTCACTTGGTCTACGCGTTTTTTTGGCGCCGCGTGGCAAATATTACTATTGCTCAACTTTGCTATCGCGCTGTACCTTGCCGCAAGCAAATCGGGTGGAGCAAAAATGGGTAGTGCGCTTATCCCTGAAATGTGCACCTTCACGTGGTTTAGCATCATCATGTGCACGCTTTTAGCGGGCGGCGGTGTGTTCTTTGCCGCGGCTGAGCCAATGTCACACTTTCTATCGCCTCCTCCTTTGTTTTCGGTAGAAAATGCTACCTTAGCGGCTGTATACCCCGCATTAGCTCAAACTTTTATGCATTGGGGCTTCTTGGCTTGGTCGATTCTAGGTAGCCTAGCTACTATTATCTTTATGCATTTGCACTACAACAAAGGCTTACCGCTAAAACCACGAACTTTGTTGTACCCCCCATTAAAGCTTCGCGCACAATCGCGGGGTCACAACCGGCTTTCGAGGCAAATACTAGTGCTTCACTAACCGTTTCTATATTCAAGGCTACAATAATTTGATTGGCAATTTTACAGCTTTGCCCCGAACCATTTTGCTCACCGATTAGAGTAATATTTTTACCCATTAATTCAAACAACGGCAGTGCTTGATCAAACGCTGACTTTGAACCACCAACCATAATCGTAAGGCTCGCGGCTTCGGCACCGACCTGACCCCCAGACACTGGCGCATCCAAATAGTCACCGCCTTTGGCTTTTACCGCTTGCGCCACTTCCAAGGTCGCAACAGGACTGATCGAACTCATGTCGATAATCAAAGAACCATCACGCACCGACTCCAACACACCATTATCACCACCAATAACCTGCTCAACTTCCGGTGTATCAGGCACCATGATAATGACAACATCGCAAGCGCTCGCCACTTGCGACGGCGTATCACAAACTTATATATCTTTATTGTCTAGCGCAGCTAGCAACGGTGATGAATGCAAGCACGTAGTAAGTTTATGACCTGCCGCAAGTAAGTGCCCTGCCATTGGTGCGCCCATAATGCCTAATCCAATGAATCCAATGAATCCAATGAATCCAATATTCATAAAAAATCCTGAAGTGTGATTAACAAGTTGAAAATATTGTTTCTGACGAAATATTTTTTCTTGACAAGAAATATTGACTGTAAGCTTTAATTGATTGAGTCCAACAATTAATTTTTAATACGTTCACTACTTTTTTATTAAATAGTGAAGCGACAATGACGGCATCGCGCGCACTAAAATGACATAAAATTTCTCTTAAAGGGCTTTTTATTTGACTGCCTAATAGCGGTTCATGTTAGTAGGGTCAAGCATGTGCAGGCTTACATTTTTTACTGCATAAAAATGCGTTTATTGTATGCTAGAGATAAATCAACAAAGCCTGTGGTTACCATGGGCAACATTGTTTGAACTATATTATTTAAACAACGATATTTGAAGCAAGAAGGTGTCTAACAATCCTAGATCTTTTCATTCAACCTAGCTGTTAAAATATAAGGAATCGAACGGAGACCCAAATGAAAATTCTATTTCAAAAGCTAGCCAATATTTTTGTGTGTGTATTTTTATCTGCGATTTGTTTTAGCGCCTTCGCCGCTAATGCAGATACTGAAGAGGACATTGAGGTCGATCCTCGAAAATTTACTTCCGATAAGGTATTTGAACTTGAGTATGCGGCCTCACCACAAGTGAGCCCGGATGGTAATAAAGTCATTTACAGCCGCCGCCACATGGATAGGTTCACTGATTCAGTCGTGAGTAAAGTCTGGGTGTTAGATTTGCGTCGTGGTACTGATAGGCCGCTATTCCCACTAGGCCAATCAGGTGACTCAATACAATGGTCACCCGACGGCGAAAAGATTTTATATACGTCCAAGAGTGATGATAAGCCGACCTTGAATGTGCGCTTTATGGATACTGGCGATAGTTTTGTTGTGGCAAAGTTTGAGCAAGGCATTAGTAATCCTAAATGGTCGCCAGACGGTAAATCCATTGCTTTTTCTATGCTGGTAGCAAAAGAAAATGAGTCATTTGCAACTACGCCTAAGTCACCCGAAAACGCCGAGTGGTCTAAACCGGTTAGCGTCATTGACGACTTGGTGTTTCGATTTGATGGCCGCGGTTACCTAAAAAGAGGTGTCGAGCATATTTTTGTAATTGGTGCGGATGGTGGTAGTTATGTCCAAGTTACTGAAGGAGAAAATGATTTCAGCTCACCTCAGTGGCTTGATAATTCAAACTTATTGGCGGTTGCTAATGATGTTGAGTCTCCCGAACTAGACCCGATTGAATCGGAGATCTACAAGATTAATTTAGCGACTAAAGAGCTCGCCGCAATCACCAAGCGTGATGGCCCCGATCATAGTGCCAAGGTTTCTCCAAATGGCAAACAAATCGCTTTTTTGGGGTATGACGACAAGTTAAAGGCTTATCAGCAAACTGATCTGTATGTTATGAATGCCGACGGCAGTGGTGTTAAGAACTTAACGGCTGACTATGACAAATCGATTGCTGATATTTCATGGGGCAACAATGGCCGATCAATTTATGCACGCGTCGATGTTGAAGGTAATACGCATATCATATCGGTAAGCACGTCTGGTTCTATAAAGACCTTAGCCACCGATGTGGGTGGCACCACGATTGGTCGACCTTACTCGTCTGGCAATTACTCAGCGGCTAACGGAGTGTTAGCCTATACCCAAGCGGATTCAAGCAAATTAGCAGATCTAGCGGTGTTAAAGTCGGGTTCGGTAAAAACGTGGACCGATCTCAATGCAGATATTGCACAGCAAATAGATTTTGCACCAATAGAAGAATTTACGGTTAAATCTAAACACGATGAGCGCGAGATTGAAGCGTGGGTAGCACTGCCAAAAGGTTTTGAGGCGAATGGCACTTTTCCCATGATTATTGAAATTCATGGAGGGCCGTTTGCAATGTATGGAGCGTATTTTGCTACCGAAATTCAACGCTATGCGGCTGAGGGTTATGTCACTGTTTATGTTAATCCACGGGGCTCTACTGGCTATGGTGAGGAGTTTGCACAAACTATAGATAAAGCCTACCCCAGTTATGATCACGACGACCTAATGACCGTAGTCGATGATCTAGTAGCTAGGAAATACGTTGACCAAGAGCGCTTGTATATTACTGGCGGCAGTGGCGGCGGCGTACTTACTGCATGGGCGGTGGGTAAAACTGATCGTTTCAGAGCCGCGGCAACTATCAAGCCTGTAATCAATTGGACAACCATGGCTTTAGCTGCTGATATTTCTGTTTATGTCGCTCGCCACTGGATGGGCAAACAACCATGGGAAGATCCAGAATTTTACTGGAAGCAGTCGCCTATTTCCTTAGTTGGCAATGTAAGCACCCCAACGATGGTGATGGTCGGTGAAGAAGATTGGCGCACGCCAGCGTGGGAAGCTGAGCAGTATTATACGGCCCTAAAAATACAGGAAATCGATACAGTATTAGTTCGTATTCCGGGTGCCTCGCATTCAATTGCTTCTCGGCCCAGTCGCTTAATCGCCAAAGTGGATAATATTCTTGGTTGGTTTGCAAAGTACGATGAAGAATTTCGTGAAGAAAAAGACTTGTCCGAAATTGATCAAAACATGAACCTGAAGATTGAGTAACAGTTATCGTTAGGTCACGCTATTTGTGCTTCTAGCAAGACTTAGAGCGTTCTAATATTGACTCACGGGCTGCATTGTTGATCCACTAAGCCAATGTAAAATTGCCTATATCTTCAATGTCTTGCGCGTCACGGCCAATCTACAAGACATAATTATAAACAATGTTTCACAACATGAGACAAATGTATGTGTTAGTTTAAGGTGCAAGTTTTTAATTACCAGTAAGTTAACATTAAGATTAACGGTGCATGCATGAAAAACGCAGCCTTAAATAGATTTGAATCAGCCAAATGGATTGGGCTATCCGATAACACTTTTTATCTAATTTTGCTTCTATTTAGTTTGATTGGATATAGTTCAATCGAAAACGCAATTGCAGCTGATACTGGGTTTTCTGTTAGCAAAGCGCTACCAGTGCAAATAATTGAGCAGACAAACAATGACCAAAAACAAATCTCGTTCACGGCTTTTGATAAAACCTTTAATTTAGTTTTACAAGAAAATAAGCCCTTAATGAAAAATTATGAGGGTCAAGCGCAAGGCATAAAACTCTACGCTGGCACTATTGAAGATAGTGCTAACTCTTGGGCACGAATATCTGTGATAGATGGCGAATACAGCGGTGCGTTATATGATGGCGACGAGCTGTATTTGTTAGATTCTGGAGAAGCATTAGTAGATGTGGTAGCCGCGGAATCTAAACTCGCAATGTTGCGAACCCGAAATGCTATTTATAGAGCTTCGGACCTTAGTAGTACTTCTACTTGCGCAGTTCATAGTACCCACGATCATCCAGAGCAAAGTTTTTCCTATGATAAATTGGTTTCGAATTTAAAGAATCAACGTGCTACCAATTCTGATCAAATAGAAAATTTTGACATCACCGTTGGCGAAGCGACCGCTAGCCAGCAAATCAACGTATCCATTGTCGCCGACACACAATACGCAGCCGCTAACCCAAATAATCCTGAGGCACAATTGTTGTCACAAATGAATATTGTTGATGGCATATTTTCTGAACAAGTAGACGTACAGTTTGGCATCCAAGAAATTCGAGTATTAACAGACAATGGCCCTCTATCATCGACCAATGCCAGCACTCTCTTAGGGCAGTATCAAAGTTTTATTGGCAATGACAACCCCGGACTCTCACATCTATTTACAGGTAGAAACTTAGATGGCAGCACGGCTGGCATCGCCTTTCTTAATGCCACATGTACTGCTAATGGTGTCGGCCTAACCCAAATTGGCAATAATGATACAACAACAGCCTTAATCGCAGCGCATGAGTTTGGGCATAATTTCGGCGCACCGCATGACAATCAATCAGGTTCAGTATGTGTAGCGACGCCGGGTACATTTTTGATGAATCCATTCATAAATGGAAGTAATCAATTTTCGCAATGCAGTCTGCAGCAAATTGATAATCTACTCAGTTTTAATTCACGATCTTTCTGCCTAGTCGATATAGAACCAGAACCGGACCCTATTCCTGAGGACGATGATGATCCCACATCCGATGACCCCTCTTCTGACGATCCAACACCCGATGATCAAGATGTCTTTGGAATAATACTATCACTCCTGCCTGTGCTAGCGGCTTTGAGAAGTGAGTCCACAACAGGAAATTGATAGAGTTATCAATATGATAACATCTGGTCAACAACTTCCTTATCTGAAAACTCATTATAAAGCTTAGTGCCACCGCAAATCGAAATTGATTTGTCGCCGTATAAGTAAACTAGATATTTACGACCCGTCAGCAAACCAACACCACAGTTGGCCCCGTCCACAACGCTATCCAATAGTTCTATGGGTTCAGTTGGGCTGCCCTTAATAGTTTTGTTAATACTGATGGTTGCGCGGACTGTGTCATCGAAGCCCTCGTTTTTGGTCATCAGCTGAGTCTCAACAACTGTACCAACAAAAACCTCACTCGCTTTCGAATACCTTTGTTCTGTCGACTCTGCAAGGCAACTGCATGCCAAAGTATCAAAGGCAGTTAGGTTTAATAACAGAATAAATAAAAATCTAATTTGCTTGATCATTAACAATACCTTTACAGAGCTAAACTAGGTCGATCAGCCAAACTGGCTCGCCAGCGATTTATGTTTTGATGATGCTCTTGTGGTTGAATTCGAACCACGCGAGCAAAGTCGACCACGACTATTGCGGTTATGTCTGCCAATGAAAAGCTATCGATAGCCACGAAGTCTCGCCCTTCAAGGCGCGTATTCAGCGTATCAAAAAAGACCTTAAGTCTCTCTAAGCCACGCTCCGCTAATTCAGGTATTTGCTCATAATTAACTGGCCCAGTAATGGCTCGGTCTTTCATCATAGGAGTCGAATTGCGCAAAGCCTCAGCAATCGCATATAGACCTTCAAATTCAACTTGCGAGTTCCATGCCGCTACTAAGCCTTTTTCAGTATCAGTTGAACCTAATAACGGCGGATTTGGGAAAGCACTTTCAAGATAAGCCGCTATACCCGCATTTTGAGTTAACAAAGTATCGTCGTCGAGTTTTAATACTGGAACCGTACAGGATGGGTTAATTAGCTTAAATTCATCAGACAATTGCTCACCCTTACCTATGTCAATATGAACAACCTCATGAGGAACTTGCTTCTCATGCAAAATTATACGTGCCCGTCTTGGGCTAGGTGCAGTTAAACAATCATAAAAGATCATGCATTCTCCAATAAAGCCTATTTAAAAACCAAAGCTCTTATAAACCAAAGTTTCTATAAATTGATTAATCTAGAAATTAAAGCGTTATAGTAAACCACGTTCTTCCAGTGTTTTACGTGCAATTCTGAAACACTCTACTCCTTGCGGCACGCCACAGTAGATTGCGATGGTATGAATCGTTGCTCGAATTTCTTCAAATGTGACTCCATTATTGATTGCGCCATTTAAATGCAATTCCCATTCATGCATTTTACCCAAAGCCGCAATCATAGATAGATTCATCAATGATCTGGTTTTTGCGTCAATTGCCTCATCACCCCATCCAAAGCCCCAACACCATTCCGTCATGGCATTTTGAAATGCTTGATTCAAATCATCAGCATTAGCTAAGTTTTTTTCGACATACTCTGCACCCAACGTTTCTTTGCGTTTCGCTAAGCCTTTTTCAAATAGTTCTTTATCCATTTTAAGTATCCTCGCTTGTGTTGTCATTGCTAGTGTTTGTGTCGGTGTTAGCGCTCGTTTCTAACAATCCCGCACGCATTGCTTGTTCAACATGCTCTTTACATAGTACGGCTGCTTTATCGGGTGCATGATTCGATAGCGCTTGGACCATTTTACGTAAACTCTTAGGGCCTGCGGTACGCCGTTCGGCAGACCCAAGTGAGCGTATTCTAAGTTGATTAATACGGCTATTAAGTTGCTCAATCAAATCCCAAGTAATCATCAACTCACCGATTTCAAATATTTTTTTGTATAACTGCGTTGTTAACTCCAGGGCTTTGATAACTTGCTGATTCTTGAGTTTGTCTTCAATTCGGTCAACTAACTGCAATAGTTTATCAGCTTGCTCTGAGGTTATTTTTTGTGCGCAATGCACAACCGCTTCAGACTCGAGCACCGCGCGTAAATGATATATCTCTTGAACTTGCTCAACGCTAAGCTCTGTAACAATTGGTCCAGAATTAGGAATAATCGTGACTAAACGCTCGCTTTCTAAATGCCTAATACACTCGCGCACAACCGTTCGACTTACTTGCAGTTTCTCACCAATGACGCGTTCTACCAAACGCTGCCCGGGCGCTAGATTGCCTAGCATAATGGAATTACGCAGTTCTATCAGGGCTTGTTCTTTTAAGGTGGCGGGCCTATCGATTGATTTCATAGTTAGTGGTTAAAGCTAGTGCATTAGCTAATGACGATATAAAGTTCTACTTATACTCGCTTTACAACATTTAAGATGGTATACCATAATACCGTTTATAAAGAACATCAACCGTTTACCAACATCTAAAATATCATGAGCGCTGAAATCAGAAAACTAGTCCATTATCGCGAAACCGTATTGATAGAGGGTTATAAAAAAGTAGATAAACCTTGGCAGCAATATGGTGTAGCCGCAGTAATACGCAACCCATGGGCCGGTCAGTACGTTGAAGATCTAGCACCTGAAATCCAATCATGCGCACCTGGATTAGGCGAACTACTCACCAATGAAATAAGCACACTCGCTGGTGGCACAGATAAAATTGAAGCCTACGGAAAAGCGGCGGTAGTTGGCGGCTTAGGTGAGATTGAGCATGGTTCTGGCATGATTCACACTTTGAAGTTCGGTAACTTTTATCGTGAAGCGGTTGCCGCAAAAAGTTATCTTTCGTTTACCAATACCCGCGGTGGAGAAAACGCCACCATTATGATCCCCATGATGCACATTCATGATCTTGGCATGCGCTCACATTATTTAACTCTAGAGTTTTCGATCTCGGATGCGCCACGCCAAGACGAAATCATTGTGGCTCTTGGTGGTGCTTCTAGCGGTAGACCACACCATCGTATTGGGGATCGTTATCAAGACTTAAAAGAAATGGGGCATGATTTGGACAATCCCGCCTCTGTGAAAGACTAAATTGAACCCTAGTTTTGACAAACAAGTTTCGGATTGCGGAATAAGCTATTACCAGCATGGTAATGGACCATGCTTACTACTCATTCACGGCGTCGGCCTTAAAGCTGAAAGTTGGTATCGGTATATTAAACCCTTGTCGGATCATTATAATCTAATAATTGTAGACCTGCCTGGACATGGGGACAGTCTCCCTCTTACGGATAACTACGAAGAAGCCACACTTGATAGTTACACCCATGCTATTAGTCATTTCTTAACAAATACCATACAACAATCATTCTATGTATGTGGCCATTCCTTGGGTTCTTTAATAGCGATTGAGCTGGCAGCAAAGCAAGATAATAAAGCACTAGGTGTTGCGGCATTAAACGCAATTCATAACCGCGGCGATGATGCCCACCATGCAGTACAAGCGCGAGCCAAACAACTGCATGAAAGCCAAATCGTTATTGGTGTTCAGCAAACTATTGAACGTTGGTTCGGCAAAAACCCTACCGCGGAGCTACAAACCTATGCGTCACTATGTGAACATTGGCTAAGAAATAGCAATCTAAATGGTTATGCAATGGCTTACAAAACATTTGCAGATCAACGTGGGCCAAACACGCAGACACTTAAATCTATCCCTTGCCCTAGCCTTTATATGACTGGTGATTTAGACTTTAATTCTTCCCCAAAAATGACACGGGCGTTAGCGGATCTTAGCTCCAACAAAAGCAAATCGGTGATAGTAGAAAATGCCGGTCATATGATGCCATTAACCCATACTGAATTAGTGTGCCGTGAGCTTCTTAATTTTATTCGACAATAGTAAATACATCATGAAAAGCAGTTGCCAAAAAAACAAAAACCTATATATAAGGATACTAAAATGATAGATCCTAAAGAGCTTCGCAATGCCTTTGGTAAATTTATGACTGGCGTTACTGTCGTTACCACTATCGACCCATCAGGTGCACCGATTGGTTTTACTGCTAACTCATTTTCGTCGGTATCGCTTGATCCTCCACTACTATTGGTATGCCCTGCTAAGTCACTTTCTAGCTTCGACATATTTAACAATTGCAGCCATTTTCACGTTAGCGTACTGGCAGACAATCAACAGACCATCTCAAACATCTTTGCATCCAGCCAAGAAGATCGATTCTCTGAAGTAGATTGGACGCCAGACCAAAATGGTTGCCCTACGATTGATAATGCATTGGCTTCGTTTAGTTGCTCGCGTGAGCAAAGTATCGATGCTGGAGATCACATCATCCTGTTGGGCAAAGTTGTCGATTATGCAATGACCGATGGCCAAGGCTTAGGCTATGGCGAAGGTGGTTATTTCAGCTTAGACATGGAACGCAAAGCTAGCGAACTACAAGCCCATACTGATACGCGCTCAGTGGTTGCCGGTGCCCTCGTTGAATACGACGGCAAACTATTCTTAATGGAAAATAACACGACTGACGAGTGCGAGCTGTGTTTGCCGCAGGTTGAGATAGACGACAGCCAACCGAGTTTCGACATCATTAAACAACACTTGAGTAAAACATTAGAAGCCAGTGTTCATGTTGGCTCTGTTTTTTCTATTTTTGAGCATAAAAATACATCCACATCTTCGATCTACTATCGAGCGACGCTGGATGATGATCTGCAAAAAGAACTAACAAATGGCCAGTTCTATAGTTTAGACCAAGTAGCAGCAATGACTTTCAAGTCAAACGCAACCAAGATCATGATTCAACGCTATATAGCTGAACGAAAATCAGGTAACCATGGCATTTACGTAGGCACTGATGCCTCGGGCACAACACATAAATTAACGGAAGCTTAGTATGAAATTCTCTCTTTTCGCTCACATGGAGCGCGTGGATAATTCACGATCTCACTCGCAGCTTTACGACGAGTTTATTCAGTTATGTCAAATTGCCGATGAAGGTGGCATGCACACAGTGTGGACTGGCGAACATCACGGCATGGATTTCACTATCGCGCCTAATCCCTTTGTGAGCTTAGTGGACATCGCAAATAAAACCAAAAACATCCGGCTTGGTACCGGCACTGTGGTCGCGCCATTTTGGCATCCCATAAAACTAGCTGGTGAAGCCGCCATGACCGACCTTATCACCAACGGTCGTTTAGAACTTGGTATAGCACGCGGTGCATACAGTTATGAGTACGAACGTTTGTTACCAGGCTTAGATGCCTGGCAAGCAGGCCAGCGTTTGCGTGAAATGGTGCCAGCCATAAAAAGTTTATGGCAAGGTGACTATCAGCATGATGGGGAGTTCCATGAGTTTCCGAGCACCTCTTGCTCACCCAAGCCCTTACAAGATGGCGGTCCGCCTATTTGGCTAGCTGCTCGTGACCCAAACACGCATGAATTTGCATTAGCAAACGATTGCAATGTGCAAGTTACGCCGCTATGGCAAGGCATGGATGAAATCGAAAATCTAATGACAACCTACAATGATGCTAAAGAGAAAACGGCTAACAAAAATTCAAAGATCATGTTATTGCAACACGGCTATGTTGGCAAAGATCAGGCCGACATTGATGAAGCGGTAAAATCTATTAACCGTTTTTATTGCTATTTTGGTTCTTGGTTTCTTAATAAGCGGTCTGTCTCACAGGGGCTACTCGAAGAGCTAAGTGAATCCGAAATGCAAGCAATGGAAATGTATACACCTGATAAGCTGCTTAATAATATGCCTATTGGTACAGCGCCTGCCGTCACTGAACGAATAAAAATATATGAAGACTTGGGTTATGACGAATTTGCATTCTGGATTGACTCAAGTATGAGCTTTTCTCGCAAGCGCGATTCACTAGAGCGTTTTATTAATGACGTGATGCCTCAATTCTAAAAGTGACTAGGTTATGAAGATAAACAGTTTAAAAGGTAGAGTTCTATTATGAGTAAGCAACCGCACTACCAACTTTATATAAATGGCGAATTTCGCGCTGGTAGCGAAAAGCAAACCATGTCATCAATAAACCCAGCTAATGGACAGCAATGGGCAAGCTTTGATTGCGCTAGTAAAGAAGATGTAGAGCAAGCTGTAAAGTCTGCAAAAACGGCGCTGCACGCGCCAGAGTGGGCAAATCTCACTGCAGCACAGCGATCCAAACTGATCTTTAAGCTGGCTGATTTAGTGGAAGAAAATGCCAAGGCCCTAGGTGAAATTGAAACGCACGACAGCGGTAAGCTACTCACGGAAACCGCAATGCAAACTGGCTATGTTGCGGATTACTATCGTTACTTCGCTGGGCTCGCCAACTCTTTAGAAGGCACAGTGATTCCTATCGATAAGCCAAACATGCATGTGTATACAACACGCGAACCGATTGGTGTAGTGTGCGCAATTCCACCTTGGAATGCGCAAATGTTTCTAACGGCTACCAAACTGGGTCCAGCCTTAGCCGCGGGCTGTACGGTAATCATAAAGGCCAGTGAGATTGCTCCCTGCCCTATGCTTAAGTTTGCTGAACTAATACATGAAGCAGGTTTTCCGGCGGGCGTGGTGTCGGTTGTCACTGGCGATGTAGAACAATGCGCCATACCGTTAACTTCTCATCCAGATATAGATAGAATTGCCTTTACTGGAGGCCCAGAAACCGCGCGTAATGTTATTCGAAATTCGGCCGAGAATTTTGCTGTCACCTCATTAGAGCTAGGTGGCAAATCGCCCATCATGGTATTTGAAGACGCCGATCTTGAAAGCGCCGCGAACGGTCTTATTGCCGGTAACTTTGGTGCCTCTGGGCAATCCTGTGTTGCCGGATCACGAGCATTGATCCAACGCAATGTTTATGACGAGCTATTAGCTAAAATCGTCGATAAATCCAAAACCATTATTATCGGCGACCCCTTAGACACAAAAAGCCATATGGGGCCACTGTGCACCGCGGCACAAGTCACTTTAGCAGAAGAAACGCTGGCTAAAGCGCGCAAACAAGGCGCTAATATCAAAATCGGTGGGGCTGCTATTGATCTCAATGGCGGTAATTATTTTCAACCCACTATCGTTGAGTGTCCCAATACAGAAATAGAAACGCTGACTACTGAATTCTTTGGACCAGTTATGTCTTTAATTGCCTTTGATACAGAGGATGAAGCGATTGCCATTGCCAATAACAGCAAGTTTGGGCTCGGCTCTGGCATATTTACCCAAAACCTGGCACGCGCACACCGCGTATCAAAACAAATTCGCTCTGGCATCTGCTGGGTCAATACCTATCGAGTTATCTCACCGTATGCGCCGTTTGGTGGCTTCAATCAGTCTGGTTACGGTCGTGAAGCTGGCTCAGAAGCACTGCTTGACTATACGCGTACGCGAACCACATGGATCAACCTTTCTGACGAACCCATGGCAAACCCATTCGTAATGCGATAAACCGAGCTTCAACTAAACCCCAGCCTGCACAAAACCTTATGCCCAATCAAAACGATGCAACTCTAACAATCAAAGTAGATCAACAAGGCATCTATCGCGGCTTTAATAGATTTGTAGCACTAAGCTCTAAACTAGTGATTGCATTAATCGTTGTATGGGCGGCCAGCGACCCCGAGGTAGCCGGTAAAATTCTAAACGACATGAAAAACTGGTCGTTCGCAAATCTAAATTACTATTACAACTGGGTGGTTGGCTTCTTCATTGTGGTCTGTTTACTGATAGCCATCTACCCAAAATGGGGGCGTATTAAACTCGGCAATGACGGTGGCAAGCCGGAATTTTCGACGTTTTCTTGGTTCTCGATGATGTTTGGTGCGGGTATCGGTATCGGCATGCTCGGCTTTGCAACCGGTGAACCCATTACCTACATGGATGACAATCCTGCAATACGTCTAAGCACCATAGAAATCAGCAGCATACTAAACCAAGCAGGTATCGCGATACCCGAAAACACCAGTGTATGGCAAGTGTATAAAGAGCAAGTGACGAGTGGCAATTTACCTATTTTTTCAGGCACCAGCGCACTGCCTACGCTAGTTGAGCCACGCACTCTGTCTACTGTGGAAACGGTGTTTCGTTATGAGTTTTTACATTGGGGAATTAGCGCATGGTGCTGCTACGCCTTGGTTGGTATTTGTTTGGCATTTTTTGCGTATCGGCAATCACAACCACTGACTATTCGTTCTACATTGGTGCCCTTATTTGGTCTACGCTTAAGTGGTCGACTCGGCGATGTAGTCGATATCACCGCAATCGTCGCAACGATACTAGGCATATCTCAAACTATTGGCCTAGGCTTAAGCACCTTTACCGCCGGGGTATTTAATATCACTGGTTGGCAATGGCTCATGACCTCAAGCGCCAAAGCTGAACCAACCCTTGCTGCTTTATTATTAGCGCTCGCAATCATAATGTTATGCGCCACAATGTCGGCTTTATCGGGTGTTGGCAAAGGCATTAAATGGCTAAGTAACCTCAATATGGTTTTATCCTTTGGATTGCTTGGCTTTTTTATACTATTTGGTTCCACCCTTTTCTTTCTGTCAATCTTGGGTAATGGCATAGTCGATTACTTGCTGCATTTGCCTGTTCTTATGTTTTATGTATTCCCAACTCAAGAACCTGGCAGCCAAGGCGAATGGCAAGCGTGGTGGTCCATTTTTTACTGGGCTTGGTGGATAGCGTTTGCGCCTTTTGTTGGAATGTTTTTAGCACGTATCTCTAAAAACCGCAGCATTCGCGAATTCGCAATTGGCGCTATATTAGCGCCCTCTTTCATGTGTTTTATTTGGTTTTCATTATTAGGCGGCACGGCTATTGATTTGGAGCTCAGTGGTATCGCGCAAGGCAGTATTTATGCAAAAACTCTAACCGCGCAATTATTCGAAGTAGTAAACATAATATTAGACTCTTGGTTGTCGACCTTAATGTCTGTCTTAATCGTTATCTTATTACTAACTTATTTAGTGACATCCGCTGATTCGGCGGCACTCGTTGCTAATATTATTAGCGCGGGCGGTGAAACTGATCGTGCTCCAAAAACTCAAATTATAATCTGGGGCGTGCTAATCACGGCGGTTATCTCTGCGTTGCTAGTTGCTGGTGGGCTTAATGCGATTCAAGCAGCTATGATAATCGGCGCAATCCCTTTTTCATTTATTATGCTATTGATGGGGGTAAGTTTAATCAAAGGCTTGATAGACGAAACTCGGTAGCCATAGGTAGGTGTATTCACATTAAATATATCAACTACTGAGTTTTGGGCTTTGCTTTTTCTAAGCAAGCAGCGTTATTCTTAAGCCTCTAGGAAGAATGGCTGAATATCTAAACAACGTGTTATCTAAACTAACAGCACTAAACAACTCTATTGGCAAGCACCGCAAGCGATTGGTGCTGGCATCGATAGGCGCTGTTATTACACATTTATTGTTTTTTAGTACGGGTCATTTAGCCTTAACCAGCTTCTCGATCCCCTCAGACACAAGCCGAATTCTAATGCTAACCCTAGATTCTAGTGTACAAGATGGTATTAGCGAACAAGAAGCCGCAGAAACTGAAACGCTTAACAATGTGGAAGTTAATAAGCCTAGTAGCATCAAACAGCTTCCGACTCCGCTAGATATTGAACCAAGCCTGACAGAGATCCCTGATCAATTACCCACTGAGGTCACAGAAGCTAACGAAGAACTCAAACAAAATCAGCAAGTCGTTGAACAAGAATCACTATTGGAACTTGCCGAAAGTTCTCTACTAACACCAATAGATAGCGTTACTACCCCGATTGAAGAATCAATTACGCCAGTTGAAGAAACCCTAAATAAGGCTTCTGAAAGCTCCCTGTTGGAAGAATCAGAAATCTCTCTGGCCGATCTAACTGAAAACCTTGAACCCGAATTAGCGAACACGTCTGAAGCTAACTCTGAACATAACCAGGAAACTGAAATTGAAAGCATTGAGGCTGCAAACATCGATGAAACCGCCATCGGTTTAGTTCAAGAAACAGCCGAGCCGCTAGATGTTCTGAATACAACTGAAAGTGAAATCGCATTAAAACAGGTTGCGGCAACCCAAAAACCTCAAGTAGAAACCGTTAATAAAGTTTCTGTGAGTAAAAAACAGCGCAAAATGCTGGAACGAAAAGCCACTCAGTTTGCCAAGCAAATTGAATCAGGAGCCACTGCACAATCGGTCAGCTGGAATTTTCAAGGTCAAACTTATGTAGCGCATTTTAAGCGTACACCTGCATTCGATGAAATGGAGATGGATAAGTTTGAAGTTGAAGTGGTGACAGAACAAGACGGCCAGAAACTTATTAAAAAGATGAGAATGAAGAAGTTAGCATTTTCAAACTTTGCGCAGTTTGTAAATCATTGGGACGAAAATGTGAGTATTCATGATGACGAACTCGACGGACGTTTTCACTCTAACTCTGAAATACTAATAAGCCCAAATAGAAAAGCCACACCGCTGTTTTTTGGCAAAGTAACGACCGCGTCTCACAAAGTCGAAATCAATGCGATTGGTAAGCACTCATATAAAAAGAAAATGTTTATTGGCGGCCTGGAAACAGGCGTCAAAAAGATTCGCATGCCAAAGCCTAGCTTGTTGTACGAGGATGATCTTTCAAATGAAGGACAAAACAGTTTCTTTTACGAGCAAGATACTCGTATTACCTTTACTGCTGATGGAAAATACATCGCAGAGAACCTAAAAGCCAAAGACGGCGCAGATACTACTGAGGAAATTCTCATTGGTGATGAGCCAATTTATATATGTAGTTCACGCAGCGCTAAACTGTATGTGTCTGGTACGGTAAAAGGCAAAGTATTGCTTTACTCTCCTAAAGGCATTGTTATTGAGAAATCGTTAACCTACGCCGATAAAACAGAATCAACAACACATGAAAATTATCTAGGCTTGGTGTCCGACAAAGACATAGTCGTGGCAGACGGTAAAGTTACCGGCACAGGCGACTTACTAATAGATGCATCCCTTTATGCTAAGCGACAATTTAGGATAAAAAATTACACAAGCAAACATATGGGCACCTTACGTATTTTTGGCAGCCTAACGGCGGGCTCAATCAGTGCCACCGAACCGCGCTATGCCACTAACATTACGTTCGATAAACGCTTAGAAAATATTCGTCCACCAAACTATCCTGTGAGTGATAGATATGAACTTGCCTTATCTGAGCACGACTGGAATGTTGAAAATGGCGAACAGGACAATTCAGAGATAGATCCTACTTTACAATAATCAACTGTTACGGATAAGGCTTAGTACTAAGCCTTTAACATAAGCCTTTAACATAAGCCTTTAACAT
>CAZHEL010000008.1:53400-54743 GCA_964531625.1 uncultured Gammaproteobacteria bacterium | reverse complement strand
TAAGCCTTTAACATAAGCCTTTAACATAAGCCTTTAACATTAGTTTCTGGTGTGATTCTCTAGCGCTAACTCAGCCCAAACCATCCTACCGAGTCGGCGTACTTTATCAACATAGCCGTACACATTAGTACGATAACAAAGCGTAAATAGGCTGGGTTAATCTTAAATAGAAAATGCGACCCTAGCCACGCCCCGATCGCTTGACCAAGCATCATTAGTAAGCCAATCACCCATACAAGCTGACCCGCAATCAAGAACACAATTAACGAGGCGATATTGGTCGCAAAGTTCAGCGCTTTAGCAATCGCCGTAGATGTAATCAGGTCGTGACTTCTAAAAGAAACGCCAGCCATTGCGAAAAAAGAACCCGTTCCGGGACCAAACATACCGTCGTAGTAACCGATAACTGGTATCACGGCATTTTGGTATTTGTTGGCAGACAATTTCACTTTAGCCGCACTAGAAGACGCAACCATTGGCGAAATTAAAAAGTAAATGGCAATAAGCAACAGCACAATAGGTATAACAAAGGTTAGTACTGTGGCATCGATAAATTGCACGGTAATGGTCCCGAGTACGGAACCGACAAACGCCGTTAACATTAAAAATTTAACATTGTCCCACGTTATTTTTTTATTTTTAAGCATTACATAGGTCGCCGTAGCAGTACCCATACTCCCTTGTAACTTATTGGTACCGAGTGCCGCTAGCGGAGGTACTCCACTCAAAATGATTGCCGGCATTGAAATTAAGCCCCCGCCACCCGCTAAGGTGTCAAGAAAACCCGCTAACACCGCAACTAAGAATAAGAGCGCGAGCAATTCAACTGAAAAATTGGCGAGCTCCAATTAAACTTCCCTTGTTGGCCGAAATAAGGCGATAGTACTAATCATATTCAAGCCGCTTACCCAACCCAACAACATTATCATCAACGTAGCCAATAGCTGAGTAAAACGCGATAACTGCAGTATTGCTTGCACGCACCTGTAGATTTATTTTCGGGCAGCCCTTTTCAATCAGTAAGGCTTCTACTGTTTGCATCATAGTTTGACCATAACCTTTACGTTGCTCTGAAGACTTAACAGCCAAATAATTAATCCAACCGCGATGACCTTCGTAGCCACCCATGACTGTTGCAACAATTGCATCGTCACCAACACCGACTAAAAGCAAATCAGGATCAATTTTAAGTTTGCGTTCAATGTCTTTAACAGGATCATTTTGCGATACAACTAAACCGCACTCATTCCAAAGCGCAATAACTTGATCTTTATCATTTTCATGGTACGCGCGTATTTTCATAAAGGCATAGCTCGTAAAGGATAGTTCGTAAAGAATAGCTC
>CAZHEL010000008.1:0-53300 GCA_964531625.1 uncultured Gammaproteobacteria bacterium | reverse complement strand
AAAGAATAGCTCAGTAATGATTAGAGCAATAACGTTTGTAAAATGATTATTAGCTACGACACTACTGTTGCTTTTGCTATTGGCTTTTGGTCAACAAAGAAAGGCGACGGATTATTCTTTTTCGTAAACAAGCCTTTAAGCATAAAAGCGATAATTTTAGGCATCGCTGACATCGGAAATCTAGCGTGTACATCCGCTGGCATTTCGCCGATTGAATGTTTACCAAACGCCTTCACGGTTACTGGCCCTAAAGTCTCTAGCTTGTCTTCATCACTGGCAAATTTCATTAGTTTGACAGACATGCCAACAAACGGAACCTTTGCAGAACCCAGAGTGTTAGCGATAGGCATGTCACAGCAAGTGGTATGCCATCGGAACAATCCTTTTTCTTGTAATTGCAGACAAGCAATCTTATCTTGACCTTCTGAGATATGCATATAGGCAGGATAGGTCTGAAAAAGCTCGGTACCACCATGCTCATCTAGTATTTTTTCTTCATTACCTAAGTGCGATGCAAAACTCTGGCAGTCACAACATAAACAATGCACATAAAAAAAAGACCCTTGCACAACATCAACACTACCTTTAACGCTTGCGCAGGAACATTCAAGCTCAACTCTGTTCGACATATTATCTACCTAATCACTGTTCGAAAAATAAATCTTTAATCCTAGCCCAGATAGTACCATTAAGAATACTAAGCCTATAAGGCGACCCCCTCAAACCAATTCTATTGATAAGGCTGTGACTTCACCATCTGTTAGGTATTATTTTGATTTTCTTGATACCCACATCGTAATAACCGCACGAAATACATTTTGATCTGTACTATCGAAAACGTTCACAGTGACCGGTAATTCCGATGATTGTTCAAACTTTGGTATTGGATCAATGGTTGCAATTGCATGTAAGTCTGTTTCTGCTTTAGCGAGATACTCCACTGTCATACCTTTTGGAATCCAACGGTGTGTAGATGGAATGGATACATCCGTCATCGTTCCTCCCGCTAATTCAGCCATATTACACATGGCAATAGCGTGAACCGTACCGAGATGATTCTGTACTTTACGGCGCTTTTTAACAGCGATTTTGCAATAGCCGGGACGCAGCTCTATGAAACGTGGACTAATGCTACTGAAATAAGGCGCTTTCCAACACAAAAAACGTGAAAACAAGCTTTTTCCGCCTGGCAATACAGAAAACTTATTCCAGGCAGACATTGCGGGGCTAGTATTACTCATTGTCTACTTCCTCCTAATTGTGTAAAAGTTGTCTAACACCTTTGTTCTTGTTATAAAACTTTTTTTTAGAGTTTTTCAAGTAAATCACTCATAACTTTAAAGGTACAGTGAGCTCCAGCATCTTTAAGTTTCTTTTCACTCATTAGTTCTGCATAACCAAATACGGTCATTCCAGCACTAACACCACCTCGCACTCCCAGCGGGCTATCTTCAATAACTAAACATTTTGACATATCAGAAACACCCATTTTTCTTGCTGCGTACAAATAAATATCTGGGAATGGTTTGCCGCGAGAGACTTCGGATGTACTAAAAAGTAGCCCTTCAAAATACTTAAGCAGCTCTGTTTTACCTAAGGTTGTTTGCATTTTTCCATGCGAACCACTTGATGCAACACAAAAAGGAATAGCTATTTTATTTAATACTTTTTCTATTCCGTTTACGGCAGTCACTGACTTTGCTAGTGCTTGGTTAATTTCATTTTTATATCGTTGTTCCAAATGAGCTGGTGCTGGTTTTCCAAGCATGTTTGAAATTATATCCATGCATTGACTAGATGAATGACCAACAAACGTTTCAAACATATCATCTAAGTTTAAAGAAAAACCGCACTCCTCATTAAGTACTTTAGCGAACACTTCATTTGCTAGTTTTTCACTATCTACAAGCACCCCATCACAGTCAAAGATGACTAAATCGAATCTACTCATAGTCTTTATAGTGCCTCAAACATGGGTGACAAACCACACTACAAAACGAGCATTTAATGTTTGTGAAAGTGTCCGTTTACTTCAAAATTCCATTATATGCGGTATGTAGTAAGCTAAATATCTTTCACCAACCTAAGTGCATCGTAGATTGCGGCGTGTGTGTTCCGACCTGAAATTGCATCGCCAATTCTAAATAGTTGAAAAGATTCTGTGTCAGAACTTTCATTGCTGGGTTTAACAACTTGGGGTTGTCCATCTATAAGCGCTTGGTAATCTACCTCTCCTTTGTTGCTGGAGTGTTGTTTGAGATCAAAATACAATTCATCCAACGGTTCGGTGCCGTTATTGATAATAATTTGATCGTAATTTTTACTGTAGGTGTAATCACTGTAGTCGGTGCCTATGGTTGCTTTGAGTTGGGCACCTTGCTTCTCCACCGCTATTAGCCTGCGGGTAACCGTAAACGTCACGTTTTTATCTTGCAGCGCACTCATATACGGCGCTAAGTTTAATCCCATCACTTCTGGCGCAAAGGTTCTGTCGTAGGTCATGACTTCGACCTGCGCGCCACTGTTGGCGCACACTTCGGCGGCCTGTAGCCCTGGGTGATCGCCTGCATCATCGTAAATCAAGCTATTTTTTTGGGGTTTAACGTCGCCCGAGATAATGTCCCATGCGGAGCTTAGTAATTCATTGCCTTGCTCTAATAGTTGCATATTTGGCATACCCCCTGTGGCAACAATGACAACATCAGGTTTAAGATCAATAACGTCTTTGGCTTCTGCGTATACATTAAAATTAAACTCGACATCGTGCGCGGCGCATTGCGCCATTCGCCACTCAATAATACCGATCATGTCACGCCGCCGTGGTGATCTTGCGCTTAGTAACACCTGACCACCCGCTTGGGGTGCCGCTTCAAATACTTTTACATTGTGGCCGCGTTCTGCGGCAACTCTAGCGGCTTCTAAACCACCGGGGCCTGCGCCTATCACCACTACGTTTTTGCTACACTCCGCGCGGCTAATAACATGGGGCATGCTTAGCTCACGGCCAGTAGCCGCGTTATGAATGCAGAGCGCGTCGCCAGCTTGATAAATTCGATCCAAGCAATAAGTAGCACCAACGCAGGGGCGAATGTCTTGCTCCCTACCTTCTATTACCTTTTGTACTATATGTGGGTCTGCCAAGTGCGCTCGAGTCATGCCAACCATATCCAACAAACCTTCGGCAACAGCATGTCGTGCACTGGCAACATCGGCTATTTTTGCTGCATGAAAGGTGGGCATGCCGGTAAGTTGGCGAACCTTGCCTGCAAAATCTAAATGTGGCGCACTGGGCATGCCTTGCATGGGTATCACTTTAGCTAAGGCAGGGTCGGTATGAATGCGACCGCGAATAACATTTAGAAAATCGACCATGCCAGAGTCACGTAATATCTCGGATATTTGCAGACCTTCGGCCTCGCTGATACCGCCCTTTTGGGTTTCATCGGCCACGTAGCGTACGCCGATTAGCATCTCGGGCCCTACTCGATCACGAATGGCGTTTAACACCCGCATAAAAAAGCGTAATCGGTTTTGCAAACTACCGCCGTACTCATTGTCTAGAGTATTGGTGAGGGGTGACCATATTTGATCCATTAAATGCCCGTAGGCTTGAAGCTCAATGCCGTCCATGCCACCGGCTTGCATGCGCTCTGCGGCGTCCGCGTAGTCTATAACTAAGCGCTCCATGTCCCAATCTTCTATTAATTTAGCGGACGCACGATGCGCAGGCTCGCGCTCACGGGTAGACGACAATGACGGTAACCAGTCGCCTTTATTCCAATTTGTTCGGCGACCTAAGTGGGTCAGTTGTATCATCACTTTGCAATCGTACTGATGGCAGGCATCGGTAAGTTCTTGCAACCATGGAACTACTTCGTCTTTGTACGCCAATATATTGTTAAATACGGGTGGGCTATCTCTTGATACTGAGGCTGAACCCGCGGTCATGGTTAAGGCGACACCGGCTTTGGCGCGTTCTTCGTGATACGCTCTATAGCGTTCGGTTGGCATACCATTAACCGGATATGCAGGCTCATGACTGGTTGTCATGATGCGATTCTTAAGAGTCAAATGCTTGAGCTGGTAAGGCTGCAATAAAGGGTCGGTAGACATCGTGCTTAATCCTGATTAATCATGCGGTAAAACTAGCATCTTTTAACTAGCCAAACCATCGCAATTGTTAAGCCATCACAATTAAAAATACTTATGGCAAGCGCGGCTCGCCCTTAGCGATATCACCTACTCGCTTATATGAATAATGTCGTTTAAACGAATTAATCATTCACACACGGCGAGCTGAATAACCGTATAATGCTAGCCCAATTTACCGCTATGCAAAAAAATAATCATGAATTTAGGTGTTTCAGAAAAAGTACAGCCCTTGCTCGAAAAAGTAACCAAGCTGATGCAAGAAGAAATAATCGCGGCCGATGAAGAATTTCATCACGAAGTTGGCAAATCTGGTGATCGATGGGATTTGACTCCGCGACAAAAAGAGATACTCGATGGCTTACAAGCTAAGGCACGCAAGCAAGGTTTATGGAACTTTTGGCTAACTGATTCTGAGAATGGTTACGGGCTCACAACGGTTGAATACGCACACCTTGCCGAACAGATGGGTTGGTGTACTTTAGGCCCACAAATATTTAACTGCTCAGCGCCAGATACAGGCAATATGGAAGTGCTCGAGCGTTACGGTAATGACGAACAGAAAGAACGTTGGTTAGTGCCGTTGTTAGAAAGCAAAATTCGTTCTGCCTATTTAATGACCGAGCCCGATGTGGCCTCGTCTGACGCGACAAACTTAAAGTTTAGCGCAGTATTAGATGGCGATGAATATGTTCTAAACGGTGAAAAATACTGGTCTTCTGGCGCCGGCGACAAGCGTTGTGAAGTTTATATTTTAATGGCGCGAACCGCTGGTGATGAAGCACCTAGACACTCTCAGCACTCTATGTTTGTTATTCCGGCAGATGTGCCTGGTGTTGAAATTTTGCGTGCCATGACGGTGTTTGGTCAAGACGATGCGCCGCATGGGCATATGCATATTCGGTTTACTGATGTACGAGTTCCAAAATCTGCTCTTTTGCTTGGTGAAGGCCGCGGTTTTGAAGTTAGTCAGGGGCGCTTAGGCCCTGGCCGTATACATCATTGTATGCGCGCAATAGGCATTGCAGAACGCGCGCTAAAACTTATGTGTGAACGTTCATTATCGCGTACCGCCTTTGGTAAACCCCTGGCCAAGTTAGGAGGTAATTATGACATTATCGCGGACTGTCGAATTGGCATTGAGCAAACCCGCTTATTGTGCCTTAAAACGGCTTGGATGATGGATCAACACGGTGCAGCGGCGGCCGCGCCATGGATATCACAAATCAAGGTAGCCGCACCCAATATGGCCCTTAAAGTAATAGACGAAGCCATGCAAATGTTTGGCGGGTCGGGTGTGTCACAAGATACACCATTGGCCTATATGTATGCGCAAATGCGTACTTTAAGATTTGCTGATGGCCCCGATGCCGTGCACCGTATGCAAGTCGCTCGTAAGGAGTTGTCGAACTACCGTAAGTAAACCTGCCAGAAATTAGAATAAATACTTATATAATCAATCACTTAAAAATACTTATTGAGACAGTTTCTTACCTAAGTGTGCGGCTGCTTTAACGATAAATTTCTCAGATTGCTGACCGCCCACGGTTAATACTTTATGACCCTCTGGGTCCGTTATGCCTTGCATGCTTGCACGCACATCTTCAGGCGTTTGCTTTTCTGGTGGCAAGTAAACACCTTCGGTTTCGTAAATTTGAGCACTGGAATAACCGCCCGCACCGGCACACAAAATCATTCTATTTGGCGCATCTTCATCACACAGGGTTAACAAGCCCGCCGTCACCGATTCTACGGTCAGTAGATCCATCACGGTTTGGCTAGGAATAATATCCTCCAACATGCGTGTACCCGCGGCTGGTGCTAAGGTATTAACATGAATATTAAATTTTTTGCCCTCTAACACCAAGGTATTCATAAGCCCGAGCATCGCCGTTTTAGCTGAGGCATAATTAGCTTGCCCAAAACTACCGTACAGACCGCTGGATGATGTCGTTAAAACAATTCGCCCATAACTCTGCTCACGCATAATGTCCCATACCGCTTTGGTGCAATTGACAGTGCCCATCAGATGCACGTCCATAACCATCTGAAAGTCATCCAAATCCATTTTGGCAAAGGTTTTATCGCGCAAGATACCGGCATTATTAATTAAAATATCAACGCGGCCCCATTTATCCATGGTTTGTTGCACTAATTGATTAACTTCATCACGGTTAGCAACATTGGCTCCATTGGCAATGGCTTCGCCTCCCGCCTTTTGTATTTCTGCCACCACGGCTAACGCAGCTTCACTACCGCCACCCGAACCATCGCGCGCACCGCCGAGGTCGTTCACTACTACTTTGGCACCGCGTTCTGCCAAGGCTAACGCATGACTGCGGCCTAAGCCATTACCGGCACCGGTCACAATCGCCACTTGATCTTTATAATTTATAGTCATATTTCTAATCCATTCTGAGTCTATGCAAAAACCATTACTAACCATTGTGCAATCAGTGCTGGTTTGTCGGTACTTTCTATCTCTACCGTGACGTTAATCTTAAACAAATATTGCTCTGGATTTTTTTCCACCACCGACTTTAAAACGCCACGCCCACGAATGCGTGAACCAACGGCAACCGGCTGTAAAAAACGCACTTTATCGAGGCCATAATTCATGCCCATCTTGGCATTCTCTATCGACACACTAAAACCATCATTAGCAAAGTATGAGAGCATCGAAAGCGAAAGAAAGCCGTGCGCAATAGTGCCGCCAAATGGGGTCTCTTTAGCTGCTTGTGGGTCTACATGGATAAACTGATGATCATTAGTCACGTCGGCAAAGATATCGATCTTATCTTGGCTTACTTCGAACCAATCCGATACACCAATTTCCTTGCCTACTAGACCTTGCCCTGCCAAGGCTTGTTGCAAATCATTTTGACTTAGAGTTTTCACTAATTGAAACTAAACTCGGTTGCTTTGCTAATAAAATACATAAATTATAAAACCCGTGACTATGACACTAAGCCACTGGCCAAAGGGCGAAAAGGCAATAAAAAACCTGTCAAGAAGTCTTAACAGGTTTTTTAAAACAAGCACTCTGGCAGCAGCCAGAGTTTGACCCTTTACCAGTCTTTACGAACTGTTAGACCAAAGGTGCGTGGCTCATTACGGTATCCACTAAAACTGCCTGCTTGTGCTACTGATGGGAATGCACTAATTAAGAATTCATCGTCAGTTAGATTTCTAGCCCATAGCGTAAAAGATAGGCCTGCGTCATTTTGCAAACCGATAGCGGCGTTTAACTGATTAACTTCGCGTGAAGCGATGTCTGGTGAGACGTTATCAACCACTTGAACTTCATCTTCGTACTGAAAATCGGCACGGATATAAGAATCAAAGTTACCTACGCGAAAATCGTATTGGGCAGACAATGACAGCGCCACTTCTGGAATACCTGCCGGCTGTTCACCACTCAGATCACCCGCGGCACTTTGCGTAAACTCATCAAAAATTGGATCTAATAGCGTTGCATTGATACCAAAACCAAATGCGTCAGTCGCTTGGTATTTAAAATCAATTTCCGCACCTGTCACAGATTGTTCCTCAGCATTAGCCAAGACAAACGCGGTACCAACGAATATTGCCGACTGGAAATCCTCCAGGGTTTGATCGAATATAGATACATTCAAAGATCCGCGATTAAAGCGGCCTTTAAAACCAATCTCATAAACCTCAGCGGTTTCAGGTTCTGCAAAGCGCGTGCCGATTACTGCATTTGGATCCGCCAAACCTAGCGCCGCCAATGCTGCAAAATCAGCCGCTACCGGCGCTGAATCACGCAGCAAGTCGATAGAAGAAGCTTTAAAACCGGTTGCATAGGAACCGTAAACATTCCAGTTATCTGAGATGTCATAGGCCAAACGAACCGTAAAGGTAGTATCGTCATCATTAGTGCGCCCATCTTCAACCGGATTTGGAATATCGATGGTGTTTGCGGCAAAGGTTGGCACCACAGCGTTGAGTGGTATAAATGGCGCTGGTGAACCTACCAATGCTCCAGGCAATACACCAGGAATAATAGTATTGGCTCTAACTTCGGTGGTAGTTGAAGTAATAGAAAAATCTTTTTCATCATCCGTATAGTTAGCCCCAAAAGTAGCGGTTAGGGAATCCGTGATATGCCAATCTATGCTACCAAAGAAAGAGATAGATTGGTTATCCAGTGTGGATGTATCTATAGTGCCTGAATTGGGTTGGAAAAAAGAACCAACAGGCGCGCCAGAAATAGTCTCTAAGATGGCTAACGAGGGAAGGCCGGCAGCCTGAACGCCAGCGTCAACAAACGGGCGGAAAGCTTGCCCAAATAAAATGGAAGTATCCTGATCAATGGTTTCGTCAAAAAAGAAACTACCGACGATCCAATCAACTGGGCCGTCACCATTAGAGGTTAAACGAAACTCTGAGGTTATCGTATCGGTTCTAATGTCATTAGTGTTGCCGTTTGTTAAATCAGCACTTGAGAAGTCTACGTCTTGCGTATCAAATGCATCGTTGCTACGAAAGGAAAAAATAGACGTCGCGGTGATGCCGTATTTTTCAAACTCATAATCACTCTGTATAGAAACACCGAAGTTTTCTACTTCATTGACAGTTTCATCATCTAAAAAGCCAAATCTTGCGTCCGGATCATTCGGCACTAATTGGCCACCTAAGGCATTGATTAGGGGGGTAGCTGGACCGCTCACAAGATTTACAACGCCACAACAAGCTTCGTCTAGCTCATCATAATCTGCCAAAACACGAACGCTCAGCTGATCGCTCGGTGTCCAGTGCAGTTGACCACGCACACCAAAACGGTTGCGCTCATTGAGATCGGTATCGTTAAATTGATTGGTGAAAAAGCCTTCGCGCGTATTGTAGGTACCGGCGATGTCAAAGGTTAAATTTTCATGGAAAGCACCTTCATAAAGTCCCTTAATAACAAAGGCGTCACGATTACCAACACTACCAGAGATAAAGCCGCCAGATTCACCAGAAGGTGTTGGCGTTACCACACTCACCACACCCGCCGATGCATTTTTACCAAACAAGGTGTTTTGCGGTCCGCTTAGAACCTCAACGCGTTCCAGACGAGGTAAGTCCGAAATAGCAGCGGCTGAACGTGAACGATATACGCCATCAATAAAGACCCCTACTGAAGGCTCAATACCTACATTATTGGCACCATTACCAAAACCACGGATGCTAATAGTCGCATTTCGTGAAATTTGCAATTGTGATACGCGCAATGATGGCACCACGCTTTGAATATCCAATAAATCTTGGATTTGCGCTTTTTCTATAGTATCAGCAGTGGTTACTGTTACGGCAATGGGAGTCTCTTGGAGCGTTTGCGTGCGCTTTGCCGCAGTAACCACAACCTCTTCAAGCAAGCCGCTTTCTTGCGCAAATGAGTTTGCGGAAAACATCAAACCTATAGCAGCAGCCAAAGCACCACATTTTGTAGCACTATATTTAGTTAATTTGTACATTAATTTCTCCTCTCTTCAGTACCAATAAAATAGTACGAATAATAAATAGTATGAATAAATAGTTCGAATAAAATAAATAGTTAGAATAAACGAACAATTATCTAATATTATTGTTATAGAACCGAATGTTACGGCATCTTTTTGAAAACGCTATTGCGATATTTATACAATAGACTAACCATTGTCAAAATCAAGTTAAAGAATGCTAGATATGTCTTTTAACCCATACATTTGTCTTTAAAAAACAAAATTAAACTGGACATTTATCAATATAATGTCCACTAAGAAGACATAATATCGCCTAATTAGGTTAGAAATTTAGCAAATACGAGCTTGCGCTGGGGCATAGTTTTGCAATTTAGTTTGAAGAGCGTCATGACTCGCTTGCTCGCTGAATTAAGAGACTTTCACTTCACATCTAAGTTGATAGAATTTTCATAGTTTCATCACTCAAAACTGTCTACAATAGAGGTCCGTTTTTAACTACTTATCTCAGGTAAAATATGAAATTTAAAACTTTCTCCCTCGCTCCTGCCAGCATTTTAGCGCTACTTGTTTCAATGTTATTGACGATGTCCGCTTGTGCTGCCGATAACGACGGTGCAAAACCGACCTCTGCCGCAGTTGAAGCTGGCGCTGTGTGTGAAGGTTACGGCCCACAAACACCGCGCGATATTGATAATAAGGTCGGCACTAATTCCGTGACTTTTGATTTAAACACACAAGCGTCAGAAATGAATTTATGCAATATACATTTTCACAATAATGCCGAACATAAAGCTGAAGCATTTTCTATTTTGGCTGGCGAAGGAAATTCGCAAGGCTATCAATGCGGTATTTCTAAACAATTAAGCGAAGCTGAGTTAAGCGCTCCTTCTGGAGAGATCTGCAAAGGTTTGGCACCCGGCGATACCATTGAAGTGCATTGGGTACACACTAGTTGCGACGTTGATCCAGGAGCTGGCTTAGGTTCGTGTTTATCTGATGCTTGTGCTAACCCAGAGCTACGTGTTGAAACGCAAGTGTTCACACTGGTGAACGATTCTAACGCTCTGAGCTTCGACGATGTAAGTTATGGTGGCAACCAAGTTAACGGCCTGCACCAAGCAAAAGCTATTCCGTCTAACACAGGTATACCAGTTGTATTTGGGGGCTCAACCACTGGACCAAGCTATACGCAGCAAGTCTGCTCGCCCTTGCAAGTTACTTGGAGCGTGCGGCCACAATGCGCCAAGCTAGACATCAATACGATTGGCAAATGGTGCGAAGGTAATACTTTTAACGAAGACCACGCACACGGTGTGCGTAAACTGGTAACAGACGCACGATTGTTAGCGCCTATTTAGTAAGTAGTTAGTAAGCTTTATAAAAAAGACCTTGTTGCGTTTGCGGCAAGGTCTTTTTTATTGATGTACTTTATTGACCGGCAGAAGTGAAATGCGCTCGGTATTTTATTGTGCCGTGTTTTATTTCTTATGAGTTCTTTCTTACAAGGCTTTCTTCGGGGGCATAGGTATGAGTACTGGGGTGTTCGCCACATAATTTTGATAGTCTGAGTCTTCGCCCCATTTCTTGTCTGCTTTTTCACGTAACATCGGTATGCCACTAACTTTAGTTAACAAAAACATTACAAAAAATGGAGAAATAACGCAGGCCCATTGCCAACCTTGCAATATAGGTAAAGCCATCACCATCACTCCAAACCATAATAATATTTCGCCAAAGTAATTAGGTTGTTGGCACCATGCCCACAGTCCAGTCGTAATAAACCGATCTTTGTTCTGAGGGTCACGTTTAAATGCCCTCTTTTGCGCATCGGCCACTGACTCTATAAGAAAACCCGTTAACCACATAAGCACTCCAATTGAGCCGATCATGCCTATTGGTTTACTCACGTTACTAGTAATAATCACTAGCGCACAAGACACCGTAAGTAATACCCATAGGCCTTGTAATGTCCAAGCAAAGAAAAACCTTAATGGCCGTATTTTAATTTCATCAAAACGACCATCATGACCATCTTGGCAAATACGCATAAACAAAAATCCCGCCAAGCGCACCGTCCATAAAATCACCATCACTGCTACTAACTTAGCGCGCGTATCTAACTCAGGGGTAAGTATCAGTGCTACGGTAATTACCGAGAGATAACTTATACCGCCCGTCAAGTCATAGTACTTTTCAGTCTGTGCCATATTGGCCGGAATAAATGCCAGCCAATTAACCGCAAAAGCAAGCAATGCACAAATAGAAAACAATGCGATGCCGCTAACTTGAACCCCACCATATCCACCCGCAATGCCCACTGCCGACCCAATAACAAGGCATAAGATAAGTCCAATAATTATTGTTCTATTTGTTCTTTTCATCGTTAACCTTAATTAAAATCATTAGTGACTATCACTGATTCCACGGTGGATATAGCTGGAAGAATATAATTCAGTGTCCGTGCTGATATTTCGTGTTGATACTTATAGTGCAGTACATGTGAAGTAAAAATGAAGCTTAATAGAAATAGTTTAAATGCTACGGGGCATTGTATGCACAACATTCAATTAGAAACTCTATTGCTGAGTACACTCTTGATATCTACAACTTGGTGCAAATAAAAAGGCCTCGCTTTACAGGAGGCCTTTCTAAACGGTTCAAAATCGAACCGATGAGTCTAAATTAAAAGTCTAATTGAAGAATCTAGCTATTGCGCAAAGCTTCTATTCGATCATCTAATGGAGGGTGTGTAGAGAACAAGCTTTTAACACCGCTATTAATACCAAAGGCAGCTAACTGTTGTGGTAACTCACCAGCCTTACCCATTTTTAAGCGTTCTAAGGCATTAATCATGTTTTGTTTATTTGAATATAGGGCGCCACCTTGGTCAGCCCGGTATTCACGTTGACGGCTAAAGTATGACACGACAATGCTAGCTAAGAATCCGAACAATGCTTGCCCTGCCATAAAGCCAACATGATAGCCAAAGCCTCGACCATCGCGATCGATAACCATTGCCAGTGCACGTGCGGCGAATAGTACAAATACGTTAACCACACCTTGTATCAAGGTAAGCGTAATCATATCGCCATTAGCAACATGAGCTATTTCGTGTGCCATTACCGCTTCGGCTTCTTCACGGGTCATGTTTTCTAACAAACCCGTACTTACCGCGACTAAGGCGTTATTACGACTTGCGCCGGTTGCAAAAGCGTTCATATCTGGTGTATGAAAAATACCTACTTCAGGCATGCCTATACCTGCCTCTTTGGCTTGCCTCTCGACAGTGCTCAGCAACCAAGCCTCAGTTTCATTGCTTGGTGATTCAATCATTTGCACACCTGCGCCGCGTTTGGCCATGGTTTTGGACATTAGCAAGGAAACAATAGAACCGCCCATCCCAGCCACCACAGCGAACACCAAAAATGTACCGTTTTGATTTCGAAATTCTGCGGGTAAAAATTGAAGAACTATGCTTACCACAACCATAATTGCGGCATTAGTTGCTAAAAAATAAAAAATACGTCTCACAATTGACTCTCCTACTAAGTCTAAGTTTGTCTATAATATGCGGCCTTATTTGTCATGATTCAAGATAAGCGAGCGAATAACTTTTGTTGTTTACAATTATTTTAAATTATAAACCAGACCTAACTTATTAAAAACATTATGTTTAAGCAACTAAAACAACTATTAAAATCCGATGATTCAGCAGCCAGCCCAAGCGATCAAGACCTTAAGTTGGCAGCCGCTACGCTGATGTATGAAATGGTTCGCTCGGATGGCTCGGTTGACCCTATGGAGCTAAAACATATGCAGAATTTACTCAAAAATGAATTCAATCTGGAGGCAGATGTTCTTGCAGAGCTTTTTGAAGCCGCTGAGGCTTCGGCTCAGGAAGCGATTAGTTTGCAGGGTTTTACTCGGGAAATATGCGAAAACTGGGACAATCCGAAACGCGTTAAAATGATTGAGTATTTATGGACCATTGCGCTTGCTGATGATCATATTGACCCCCATGAACGGCACTTAGTACGCAAAGTCGCAGGATTGCTATACGTTAACGAAGCGCAAATTCAAAGTGCAAAAGCCACCGCTATGAATACCCGTAAAGCTCAATAACAAAACTCAATAATTTCTCGCTATTGAAATGGCCTCAAGTGATACAATCGCGCACTTTTAATAGACCTCTTTTGCCAATCACTGCCAGCCTCAAACTTAACACAACCAGTTCGACCAAACGTGCAATCAGTTAATCAACCCATTCTGCCAAACAAGGCTGGCGAAGTTCTGCATTGGCGCAAGCTTTATGGTGCGGCTCCAAGCTTGGCAGTTGCAAATTTAGTTAAGAGCAGAAAACCAATTATTTACGTCTGTTCTGAGGCACAGCACATTGCTCAAGTTGAACGAGAGCTGAAATTTTTCTTAAGCGACGATACACCAATTTATAGCTTTCCTGATTGGGAGTGTCTGCCCTACGATCGTGTTTCGCCACACCCAGATATTGTTTCAAAACGATTATTAGCTTTGCATCGTTTACCGCACTTAGAACGTGGTATTTTAATAGTACCCATTACTGCTTTGATGCAGCGTTTAACACCTACGAATTATATTGGCGCGCGTACCTTTGACCTTAAAATTGGTGACGATTTCAATACTGAAGAATTCCGCCAACGTTTAATTGATGCGGGTTATTACAGTGTAGAGCAAGTTATGGCACCGGGAGAATTTGCCATACGTGGTGGCATTGTTGACGTTTTTCCATCTGGCATGGACTCGCCCTTCAGACTCGATTTATTCGACACCGAAATTGAGACCATTCGGCTATTCGACACGCAGACCCAGCGTTCCACAGACACCTTAGATAAAATCCAATTATTACCCGCACGCGAGTTTCCTTTAGATAAAGATAGCATCGAATTTTTTAGGCAGTCGTTTCGAGCAAATGTCGAGGGTGACCCCAAAAAATCGATCATTTATCGTGAAGTTAGTAAAGGACTAGCGCCTACTGGCAGTGAATTCTACTTGCCCTTATTTTTTCAGCAAACCAGTACCCTGTTCGACTACCTGAATGAACAAAGTGTGTTTGTATTAGAAGAAGGCGTTATGGAGAATGCCGAAACGCTGTATGAGGAAGTGGTCGAGCGTTTTGAGAACGCTAGTTTAAATCCTGAGTGGCCACCCTTACCACCCGAGGATTTATTTTTGACGCCTGAGAATATTTTTACAGGCTTAAAAGAATACCCGCGGGCACAACTGTTAAATTTAAACCTAAAGTCGGCCAAACATCTGCTCGACTTTAATAGTCAAACACCGACACAGTTCAAGATAAATCCACGCGCTGAAAGCCCCTATTCCGACTTCATTAACTATCTTCGATCCAGTCAAAAACGAGTGTTACTGATTGGCGAGTCAGCTGGAAGACGCGAAAGTTTGATCGGCTTATTAAAAGAACAAGAATGCGCTTGTGAAACAGTCGATGGTTGGCAAGACTTTATTGAAAGCGAGGCGCCGCTTTCACTTACCGTAGCACCGATAGATCGTGGCCTATGTATTGACGACGCTAATATTGATGTGATTACCGAGTCTCAGCTGTACGGCGAACGCTCGTTCTCAAAATCTCGCCGATCGGAAAAAAATCGAGACCCAGATGCCATAATCAAATCCTTAGCTGAATTGAACATAGGCGACCCAGTGGTGCATGAAGATCATGGCGTGGGTCGATACAAGGGCTTAGAAACTTTGGAACTTAACGCTGGCAACACTAATGGCGAGGCGAATGAGTTTGCCATTATCGAATACAAAGACGGAGATCGAGTGTACATTCCGGTGCTATCTCTGGATTTGGTGTCTCGCTACGTTGGCGGAGGCCCAGAAACTGCACCATTACATAAAATGGGCAGCGATACCTGGATAAAGCTACGTAATAAAGCCAAAGAGAAAGCCTATGACGTGGCCGCTGAGTTGCTCGAAATTCAAGCACTTAGAATGGCCAGAGTCGGTCATGCTTTTCCAGTTGCCGATCACAGCTATGACGCCTTTGCAGCAGGCTTTGGCTTTGAAGAAACACCTGACCAAGAACAAGTTATTAATGATGTAATTAATGATATGACCCAAGTCAAACCTATGGATCGTCTAGTCTGTGGCGATGTTGGCTTTGGCAAAACAGAAATAGCGTTGCGAGCTGCCTACATGGCCATTGCAGGTAGCAAACAAGTGGTCATGTTAGTACCCACCACATTGCTTGCGCAACAGCATTATAATAGTTTTACTGACCGATTTGCTGATTGGCCAGTTAACATAGAGCTGTTCTCTCGTTTTAGAACGCCTAAACAAATTGAAGAAGCGGTTAGCGGTATCAAAAATGGCAAAGTCGATATTGCGGTAGGCACACACAAGTTAATTCAAAAAGACATCAACTTTAAAGATTTAGGCTTGATGATTATTGATGAAGAACACCGCTTTGGGGTGCGACAAAAAGAGCAGCTCAAAAAACTGCGCAGCCAAGTTGATATTCTCACTCTCACTGCCACACCAATCCCGCGCACACTAAATTTTGCATTAAGTGGTTTGCGTGATATTTCGGTCATAGCGACGCCACCACGGGCGCGTTTATCAGTTAAGACATTCGTGCGTGAATGGGATGACGGCCTGTTAAAAGAGGCATTAATTCGTGAAATACGTAGGGGTGGTCAAGTATATTTTTTGCATAACGAAGTGCAGACCATCGATAAAATGCAAGCACGCATTCAAGATCTAGTGCCTGAGGCACGTATTGGTATCGGCCATGGGCAAATGGCAGAGCGTAAATTAGAAAGCGTGATGCGCGACTTTTACCATCAGCGATTTAATGTACTACTCTGCACTACCATTATTGAAAGCGGTATTGATGTGCCTACCGCGAACACGATTATAATTAATAAGTCTGACCGTTTTGGCTTAGCACAATTACATCAATTACGTGGTCGTGTGGGTCGCTCGCATCATCAGGCTTACGCTTATATGATTGCACCTCCCTTGAATACTATGACCGATGATGCACGCAAGCGTTTAACTGCAATCGAATCGTTGGATACATTAGGCGCAGGCTTTGCATTGGCATCGCATGACTTAGAAATTCGCGGTGCGGGCGAATTATTGGGCGAATCACAAAGTGGTATGATTGATCAAATCGGCTATAGCATGTACAGCACATTTTTAGAGCAAGCGATTGCCAGCATTCAACGTCAACGCAAGAAAAAACGTGGCGAAAGTGTTGACCCTATCGACATACAAGATAAAGTCGACATAAACTTGAATATTCCTGCCCGCTTCCCTGATGCTTATATTCCTGATGTACACTTACGTTTAACCATGTATAAACGTATTGCCAATGCAATTTCGCGAGAGCAGCTACATGAACTGCAAATAGAAACGATTGATCGTTTCGGTTTATTACCCGATGCCGCTAAGAACTTATTTGCCATTGCAGAATTAAAACTGCGTGCCGCCAAACGCGATATCAAATCAGTTGAGGTTGGCCCATCCGGTAGCTTAATTAAATTTGTGAGTAACCCAGACATTAATATTGATTCGTTGATGCGGATGATTGCTAGTAAACCATTAGAGTATCGATTTATCGGCACCGAAAGCATTCAAATAACACGCGAAATGCACGGCGAACAAGACCGCTTTGCGGTAGTAGATGAAGTGCTGGAGATTGTTAAGAATGACTAAATCCACCCTCGCTTTTGATGCTTTTGATGTAGTGTTAATACGCAGTAAGCGCCGCTCACTAGCGCTAGAGGTTGGCCATAAGGGCGTGGTCGCACGTGCGCCAATGCGGATGAGTAAAAAAGACATAACTGAGTTCATTTATCAAAAGCAGAACTGGATACGCAAGACTCTAGATGCGCTACCGCCTCTTCCTGCGGTAGTCCCTATCACTGAAATGCAAAATCTGCTTCTGCATGGCGAGAAAATCGCGTTTAATATCCGAGAGGGACAACGTGGAAAACCAACATTAAACGAAGCAGGCTTGCACCTCCCAGTCATAAAGTCACATTTACCTATTGAAGCAACTGTTAAAACCAAACTGGTTAAGTGGTATAAAAATATTGCCTTAGACAAAATACAAGAGCGCGTAAATTACTACAGTATTCGAATGGCAGTACAAAACCGCAAACTAAAAGGTTTGTATGTGCGCGATTATAAACGACGCTGGGGCAGCTGTGATGCCAAAGGAGTGCTGTCATTTAATTGGCGCATTATTATGGCTCCGCCAGAGATGCTTGATTATGTTGTGGTGCATGAATTAGCGCACTGCCATGAATTCAATCATTCGAAACGGTTTTGGTCTTTAGTAGAACAACAATTGCCCGATTATCGACAACGCTCGGATTGGTTTAATACCAATGGTAGATTGCTTTACCCTTTTTAATGCTGGTGTGGGCAGAAGTTGTAGTATTAAGCGGTCTGATTTATTAATTCTAACACTCTAACATCCTGCCAACTATCAAGTTTCCAATTCAATAAGAAACCGCAATGACCACCATTATCGGTAATCGTGACATTTACGTTATCAGTGGGGCTTAAATCATCAACACTAGCTACCGGAATAATCATATCGTCACGACTAAAGTGTAAATAGCAAGGACAAATAGTATTGGCTAAACGGTCACCTGTTACCGCATAGGATTCAAAATACTCATCGACTTTAAAGCCTGTGTACTTCGGGACAAGTGCATTGTTCATCTCATTCAGATTCTTCATGCCAGCCAAGCTATCTGCGTATTCATAGTCTGGAAAATGCACTAGCTTTTTGAACAAAGAGCGTTTCCATCGACGTATAAAATACTGGTGATAAAGCCAATTCTGTTTCTCTAGCAATGCATTATTGCTTTCGATGGGACGGATAGCTGGACAAAAAACAATGGTCTTCTCTAGTCGAATATCTCGATCATGCGCATTGGCTGCAACACGCAAACAAAAATTGCCGCCTAGAGAAAAACCGACTAAATAATTTTTATCATGCGGCAAGCGCTGTTGTATTTGTTCAACTGCCGAAATCACCTCATCGAGTAAAGTAGCGTTAAACAAGCCCTTATTTAATGCATGCGTATCGCCGTGGTCTCGCAGGTTTAGACGAAACACGTCAATGCCTTGCTCCAATAGGGAGCTGGCCATTGAAAGCATATAAGACGATCCATGACAGCCTTCCCAACCATGAATCAGAATGGCCATTTTGGACGCGTCTTGTTGGCCAGTCTGATTATAAAAACCAACCAGCTTAACACCATCACCACAATCCAAGTCGAGCTTTTGTTGATTCGACTCATACTTGTGAAAGCGCTTTCTCAGCATCACACCGCGGAGCCCAAAACTGGAAAATATGCTTTGAAAATGTGCATTGCGCAATATTGGCCCAGGCTTAAAGTCTGGCTCAATTGATGGATTTAAATTCGACATAGATATTATTTTATAGTTTTGCTTATCGCTTAGGCCGTCTTGTGCATCTCATCTAACTCTGCTGTAAAACCGAATTTGCGCATATCGCTAATACGCATAGGATATAGAACTCCTTGTAAATGGTCACATTCATGTTGAACTACAATAGCGTGAAAACCATCGACGGTTCGGTCAATATTTGTGCCAAATTGATCTGAACCGGTATACCGAATATGACTAGGCCTCTCGACATAACCGCGCATGCCAGGAACACTTAAGCAGCCTTCCCACATGCCAGCTTTTTCCTCACTCAGCAATTCAATTGCTGGATTGATAAGGACAGTTTCGGGCACGTCTTGAGCATCTGGGTATCTAGAATTGGGTTTTGCACCAAAAATCACCACTTGCTCAGAAACACCGATCTGTGGGGCTGCGATACCCGCGCCATCTAGACTGTCCATGGTGTCACGCATGTCTTGGATAAGTTGATGCAAATATGGTGTATTAAACTCTACAACAGGGTCTGCTACGCGATTCAATATGGGGTCACCCATTCTTAAAACATTTCTAATTGTCATAATAGTGCATTAATTTTTGGTTTTAATTGCCGCTACTCGTATACTTTGATTCTACAGTAGCGAATTAATAGCTCAACAAATTTAAACACCGCCATAACCAGATATGAAACAATTTTTCTTAACTATTTTCTTCAGCCTATCAGTAGTGTCGATACAAGCGACATTTGCCAAAGATTATAAAGTCGAAGTGCTGGTGTTTAAAAACTTAATTGAGTCAAGAGCCAGCGAGAACCATCACTACCAAGCACCAAAGGATGTGAAATCTGAGAAGTCAACCTGGCGGATACAACCTACTATGTTATTGGAAGAAGCTCAGACACTGCAACAATCGACTGATTATCAACTTTTGCATCATTTTTCGTGGGGACAAGAAGCGTTACCCTCTTCAGAAGCCGCTATCTATAACGTAATCGAAACAGATGTAGCTGGCTGGGTTAAGGTGTACGCCAAAACCCTATTATTTGCCAATTTAGATCTGGATTTAGACGGTTATCGAATGACTGAAAACAGGCGTCTTAAGCTAGACGAAAAACATTATTTTGACCATCCAAAATTTGGCATTTTAATGCAAGTTTCGCGATTATTACCAGCGCCTGCGCCTGAGTAAACACAAGGAACTAGACTTTGTCGCTGCCTCGATACTCAGGCACCAGTGATTTAATGCAATGCGACAAGCCATCGTCGTAGCTATCTAATTTTTCAAACATGCGCGCATAAACAAACTGAACTTTTTCAGCTGGTACCATTCGAGTGGCGGCTAAATGAATTTTTTCATATTCCGTGCCTGTGAGACTTTCTTCTTGATGAAATAATTCTTCGTAGAGTTTTTCACCAGGTCTTAGACCCGTATAAACAATCTCTATATCTTTGTCCGGCGTTTTTCCAGACAAACGTATCAGCTGCTTGGCGAGATCTGAAATTAATACTGGCTGACCCATATCCAATACGTAGATACGTCCGTCTTCGCCCATCGCACTGGCTTCTAAAATCAACTGAGACGCTTCTGCGATGGTCATAAAGTAACGAGTCATTTCAGGGTGAGTCACGGTAACTGGACCACCCTGTTTAATCTGCTTTTGAAATTTGGGTACCACGCTGCCTGCCGAGCCTAATACATTGCCAAAACGCACCGTAATGAAATTGGTTTCGCTCTTTGACGCTAAAAGTTGGCAGTAGATTTCAGCAATGCGTTTACAGGCGCCCATCAAACTACTTGGATTAACCGCTTTATCAGTCGAAATAAGCACAAATTTTTCAGCTTTGTGCTCGTGTGCCAAGTCGGCCACGATACGCGTACCAAGCGCATTATTTTTAACCACCTCGCGCACCTGCCCTTCTAATAACGGCACATGTTTGTAGGCCGCAGCATGAAATACGGCGGCCGGTTGATAGGTGTCAAACACATGCTGAATGGCAGCTCGATCACAAATATCGCCCAGCACGGCTGTTAGATTTAATTCTGGATAACGAGAAGTTAACTCTTCTTCGACTTGATACAAGTTGTATTCACTTTGATCAAACAAGACAAGGTGTGAAGAACAAACCGACGCCAATTGACGGCAAAGTTCAGAACCAATTGATCCCCCGGCCCCAGTCACCAAGACTGTTTTCTCGCATAAACTATTACTAATACGCTCCCAATCTAAGCGAACTGGGTCACGACCCAATAAGTCATCAATACGTACCTCACGCATATCTGCAAGCTCTACATTACCGCTTACTAACTCGTGCGAACCGGGTAAGGTTTTGTATTCTATTCGAGTCTGTTCGCAAATCTCGACTAAACGCTGCATCTGCTCGTCAGTAGCTGAAGGAACAGCAATTAGCGCCAAGTCAATATCCCACCTGAGGATCAAGTCTTGCAATACATCGGGGGAAGCAACAATCGGCACTCGATGTATCTGACGCCCTACTTTTTCGGGGTCGTCATCCAAAAATGCCACTATATTATATTGATCTGGATGATTACGCCGAAAATCTCGTAACAACTGTTCGCCGGCATTACCAGCTCCAATAATTGCGACTTTTCGGCCAGACTTGGTCGAAAAATGACGATCTTTAAACAGGCGATACAACAAACGCGTACCGCTCATAAGCGCCACTAAGATCATGGCATAAAGAATAAATACCGAACGCGGTAAATAGGTGAGGCGCTCAGCCACTAGGAATAAGGTCAAGGCAATGGCGGCGGTTCCGACAATCACTGAACGAAAAATCAAAAACAGATCGGGCAAAGACACAAAGCGCCAGGCTCCGCGGTGCACTCCGACAAAAAAGTTAATGACGGCTTGTACTGCGATCACAACTGGCAAAGTAAACACCGCACTCTGTAAGAACTCTACCGGGATAACACCAAGATTATGACGCAACCAATATGCCGCCAACCAAGCAATAGGGATTGCCACCATATCGTGTAATACGATACGCCAGCGATAAAGCATTAAAGTAAAGGACTTGACCATTTTATAACTGTTTACCCAATAGCAATTATGACTAATCGTTGCGGCGTTTCTGTGAGTAATGGCGTGGGGCTAGTGCGGCACTCTACAAATAGCATCATAGGTGGCATCATATCTTTTTCATAACCGCGTTTTTTCATATCTGTTTACCGCAACCACCAAACAAAGCATAAACAAACAGAATACGCTTAGACAGACCAGAATTGTATCACGGTAAATCAAGCTAAGCGTTGCTAACAATGAGCAAATCAGCATAACTAGAATAGATAAAATCACTATTTTTTCATGCGCCATTCCAGCTAAACCCAGCCGCTGATAGTAATGTTGTCGATGCGGCAGCCAAATTTTTTGCAAATTAATGGCTCGCCTTAATATAGTCAGTGAAGCGTCAAATACAAACACACCTAATAACATGACCATGCTAACAACTGGAACATCAAAGCGCGTGCTGGCAATAATGATAAGACAAGCAAAGAAAACACCCATAGAAACACTGCCTACATCACCCATAAATATTTTAGCCGGCTGCCAATTCCATAATAAAAAGCCGTAACTAGCACTTGCAACAACTAAGCATATAAATGCGATTTCTAGATCACCGAAGGCCCAAAACCAAAAACCAAAGGTAAGGCTGGCAATGATAGTTTGTGCCGCAGCAAAACCATCCATGCCATCCATAAAATTATACAAATTGGCTAACCACAATACGCCGACAAAGGTCGATAGCGCACCAATCCATAACAAGGGAATCCGTAAGCTTGAACTCAGTTGAATATTATCAACCCAACCCAAGGCGCTAACCGTTAGCGCTGCAAACACGATTTGTAAAATTAGGCGAAGCTTGGGCGAAAGATCATGTTTATCGTCCCACCAACTCAGGCCAGACCAAAGTAAAACGATCACGCTCAATGCTAAAAATAGCTGTGAACGCCCCGACGTAAAACTTAATATCACTAATGCGACCAACAGCATAGCTACAATGATTAGCCCTCCACCGCGAGGCACCTGACCTTGATGCATTGAACGTTCGTTAGGTAAATCGACGATATTTTTAGCGATTAAAACGCGCCGCAAACGACCCACGCAAAACCAACTTAATAGCGTAGTTACAACTAAAATTAGAACAGCGGCTAGAATCATCTCGCTTGATCCGATTTATGATCGAATAACAGGTCTTGCTGAGGGCTTTGCAAAAATGCTTGAGGCTGGTAAGCAAAATCCTGCCGGGCTTGTTGGTTACTGTAAACTAAATCTATATTCATTCGGTCTGCCATTTCAGGAGTATAAGCGAAAGACGTGAATCTAGCTGCTATGCGCAAAGCAAAACGATACATGCTCAATGGCATACTGAATATGCGAGGTTTTCTACCCATAGCGAGGAAAATCCGCTCTATCATTTGCCTATAAGTTAGCACTTCAGCGCCCGCTAAATTATACGCGACATGGTAGCTCACTGGATTGTCGATGATGTCACAACAAGCTTTGACTAAATCGTCAGCATGTACCGGCTGACGTCGACCATTGGCTTTGCCCACCAAAATCATAAAACCATACTTATCAATAAAATTGGCTAATTTCATTACATTCAGATCGCGACCGTACCCGTAAATCATGCTGGGTCGAAAAATTGTTAAGTTCAAATTATTTGCTGCACAAAACTCTTGGGTGGCTGTTTCAGAATTCGCCAATTGCGATACTAGTCGCTGCTCTTGTAAATTATCAGAATCGGCTTTACTAATAACGCTGGTTGAACTAAATACAATTAAACGACTTAAACCCAGAGCTTTTAGAGCGTCAAGATGTGCTGGCAACAGCCAAATCGGCGCGCAGTGAATTAAAACGTCAATACTAAGGAGTTTGTCTCTAATTGTATTGGGCATGCTATTAGATAAATCCCACTGCACAACAACATGATTAGCCGATTTACTGGCTTTGGTTTCGCTACCATGGCGAGATATTGTGACAAGCTCGTGACCCAGCTCGACGAGCCGTGACTTTAACGGAAAGCCCACCACTCCATTTGCACCGCTCAATAATATCTTCATAAGGAGTCAGAACTAGAACCAGAGCCAAAACGCCCTAATACAGCCATCGGCGCTCGAACCATAAAACTAACCGCGATGCCTAATTTGACTAATATGCGCAGAGGCCAAGAAGTTTCCGCTTTATAAAACTTATTAAAAAAACGATCCATACCTAAGTGCAAGGTCCAAAGAACACCTAGTGGTCTAGATTTTGAACTCACGCCTTTGGCATGTACAACTTGCGCACCTGAAACAAAGCCTACTTTCCAACCAGCTAATTCGAAGCGTTTACACCAATCCAAATCTTCGCAATGCATAAAGTAAGCTTCGTCTAGCAAACCAACATCCTGTAACGCCGATTGGCGAACCACCATAAAAGCACCCGATATGGCTTCCACAAATTCTAGCCTTGTTTTAGAGCTGATATTGTCGCCATAGTCGAAGTTAGTAAAACGAGGGTTATTCGGAAACAGCTTATCCAGCATTAACATTCTAACCAGTGCTGACCAGGGAGTAGGAAAGCGTCGTCTACACGTTTTTTGCAAGCTCCCGTCACTGTTCAGTATTCGACAACTGGCCATGCCCATATCGGGCGCCTCTGCAAACGCCGACAGAATCTCAGCAAGAGTATTTTCAGCTAATTCACAATCTGGATTCATTAATACGGCATAGTCAGCTTGCAGCTCTTGCAATACTTGATTATTGGCAGCGGCAAAGCCACGGTTTTGGGTATTCAATATCCAATTTATGCGCTCATCAACAAATTGACTCTGAGCATCTATAACACTGCTATCAGTGGACTTGTTATCCACCACGCTAATAGGTCCTTCGCTATAGTTTAAGGCTGATTTAAGTGAGCGTTGTAGCCACTCACCCGCATTATAATTAACCACAATAATGTGCGTTGAAGCTTGCAATGAACTAGTCATCAAGCTTTCCTAATCGACCAATAATGCCATGCCAGACGCCTTTAGCCATCATGGAGAGATTTGCCAATCGTGGGGGCTTCACAAAGCCATACATGACAAATATAAGACTTAATCGTTGTAGGTCGTTCCATTTCCATAACGCGCTCGCATAACCGCGTTTATACAAAGCGATACTGTTGCGAAACATATAATAATATCTAAACGGTTTATGTTGCGGTACGTTACGCTGGCGCCCACCTAAACTAAATTGGTGGTTCTGCTCACCCAATCCGTGCTGCATGGTACTCGAGCACACGCCAAAGGCCTTATATCCCTTGCTCTTAGCCCGTAAAAACCATTCTGTATCGACATGATCAATAAATAAATCCTGATCCATTAAACCAATTTCTTGTAATGCTTTTAGAGAAATCAAACTGCCTGAAGAAATAAGAAAATCCGCATGCACGCATTCCACAGTTTCTCCATTATCAGCTTTGTTACTACTAGCGCTGTCATCACAATAGTGTCGTCGAAATTTAAGCGCACCAAAACGTACAAAAAATGACTGGCTGTTATCTACCGGATTGAGGTAACGCGCACCGACCGCGCTAACCTTGTCTGATCTCGACTGTTGCGAATAAGCCTGCAACAAGCGTTCCACCATATGGGCTGCCGGCACGCTGTCTTGGTCTAGTAATAATACATGGGTGAAATCGCCCTGATTGGCAATTTCTATGCCTTGATTATGCGCATAGCCTAAACCTAAGTTTTGCGCAAGGCCTTTAAATTTAACATTTTTGAAAGAGCTTATTTGGGCTTGGATATCAGTGGCATTTTGCGATGCGTTATCAACCACCACCGACTCTACAGCCTGCTCTTGTAAGGCCATTAGCGTTTGTTCAAGCGCAGCTCGTTCTGGGTTATAACAAACGATTACAGCCAGTACGCGGGCGCTCATTAACAGTCTCTATGCGTTGTCCTGTTCTGCATCAATACCAATAGTTTTTCGCACATGATAGATGGGTTTGTCTTGGCTTTCGTAGTAGGTTCGAGTTTGCATCTCGCCAATCAGCCCGAATAGAATAAACTGCAAGCCGATTATGACCAGCATAAAGGCGAATATCAGTAGTGGTCTATCACTCAAGCTCACATCAAAGAACAATCTCCCTATGGTCAAAAATGTGAGTATGGCACCGCCGACACCTCCTAAAAATAAGCCCGGCATACCAAAAAAGTGTAATGGTCTGGAGTGAAAGCGCAGTAAAAACTTAACTGTAATCAAATCTAGAATTACTCGAAAAGTACGCGAAATCCCATACTTAGATTCGCCTGCTGTGCGTGCACGATGGTTAACCTTGACCTCGGCAATTTTCGCACCAACACCACTGGCTACAGCGGGGATAAAACGATGCATCTCGCCGTACAGCGTAACCCCCTTGGCTAAGTCTTTGCGCATGGCTTTAAGCGTGCAACCATAGTCATGCAAATTGACTTCAGTAATAGTGGAAATTAAACGATTGGCCAGCATAGACGGTAGCTTTCTAGAGATATAGGTATCTTGGCGATCATGTCGCCAACCGCAAACCATATCGTAACCTTCATCGACTTTCGCTAGTAATTTTGGAATATCCGCTGGATCATTCTGACGGTCTGCATCCAAAGTCACAACCACATCACCTTGAGCGTAATCTAGCCCAGCGACCATGGCGGCAGTTTGTCCAAAATTACGACGAAAACTGACCACTTTAATTTGGGGCATTTGAGTGCGAAAATCATCTAGGACTTGCACACCCTCATCAGTACTGCCATCGTCAATAAATAGCACTTCATAGGTTCTCGCACGACCGTTGATACTCATGCCATCAAGCGCATTTTTTAGCTCTTCACAAAGCGGCTTAAGATTGGGAGCTTCATTTAAAAAAGGAATGACAACTGAGACGTCCATCAAGATTACCTTGTAGTTTTAAAATAGTTTGAATCAGAGTTATTGGAATCGAGAACAGCGACTAAAAACTAAAACGCAAACCCAAGATCATAATTTGCGCAATTATACGAAACAAATGGCGGTATAGATAGCAAACTATTCGCTACAATCCGCATCAAGATGAAGGTCCGACATAGTGTAATTCATCAGACTCGGAACGACCAATTTGCGGATAAACCCCTTCGTCGCTAATCCGCAGGTGGCGACTATAGTATTTGTCGACAAAGCCTTTGGTTTTCCAGCGTTTTTGAAATACGCCTAATTCTTGAAAATACCGTTCAATATGCTTTTCAGACATATCATCACCACGACTAACTGACTCATGATGGTAAAGTTGCGCTTCCGGCGTCCAAATAATATCGTAGCCAAGCTGTTCTATGCGCAAGCAATAATCAATATCGTTATAGGCGACTTTTAATGATTGCTCGTCGAGCCCACTTAGCTCTTCAAACACAGCGCGCGGCGTTACTAAACATGCGGCGGTAACGGCCATCATATTCTGTGTTGCAAGACACCGATGTTGATAACCTGCTGAATCCTTGGCTTCCAGACGATGAATATGCCCAGCAGCATTACCCATACCGACAATAACACCAGCATGCTGTACCAAATCGTTGCCAAATAACAGCTTGGCACCGACTGCGCCAACATTTGATTGACTGGCCCAGACCATCATTTGTCTTAGCCAATCAGCATGAATCACTTCAATATCATTATTAACTAAGGCAATATATTCAGAATCGCCTTGCGCAACAGCGTAATTATTAATGGCGGAATAATTAAATTCGCCAGGGAAATCAACAACGCTAACCCGTTGATCTTGAGTAATATGTTTAAAGTACTCATGCGTTTCGGTATTTTCACTGCCGTTATCAACCACGATGATTTTAAAATTCGGATAGTCGGTAAGCTTTAATATTGAATCAATGCAAGGTTTCAACACTTCCAAGCCGTCTCTCGTTGGAATGATTAAATCTACACTAGGCAAATCTTGCCATTTTGGACTGGCGATCAGTGCATTGTAGTCGTCGCGTCGTTGCCAATCTATATTTGACCAAGGTGACTGCGCCGAGTTCGGCTGAGGTGTTGCCATTGGCGTTTGTCGTTCACTGTAAAAAAGCGCTTCGCTTATATGCATCACCTTTTGTGTATCTTCAAAACAGTTGATTGCAAGCCTGTATCGAGTTTCGTCATTGAGCAAGTCCGCTAAATCAGCGTTATTTAGCACCGTGCTCGAAAATACCAGCGCTGGACCCAAGTAATTATAACAATGCAGATAGCACTGGCTGGCTTGCGGCTTGAATACCGGCAACATAACTTGCTGGCCTAGTTTTTCATCGTATTGGTAATCATGGTCAGTGTAGATTAGGTGTGGATTAGTCTTAGACTTCTTCAAAACCCGTTTCAGCATAAAAATAGAGGCCTCACGTAAATGCTCTGTTCTACTTAAAGGAATCACATAGTCAATATTTGAGGGCAATGCAGCATTAGCACTTGGACTGTCGTTTACATTAATAATAAACTCCGCTGGCACCACTGATTTGGCTAACTCTTGGCGCTGCGACTCATCTTCAATAAGCACGGCGATCCGCGGGCCCTTACTCCACCAAGCCAGTAGTTTTTCAAATCGTTTAAAGGGCTGCCAATAAGTGAGATTACTTAAGTAACGATCGGCCCTTGGGGAATAAAAATGCAGCAATTCAGTGGACAATTCAAAGTCCTTTTGAAACTGCATAGACAGGACTCTAAAAAAGTTTTTTATACTAAAAAAATCATATAAATATCGATAACTTATCAACAAAATTCTAGCTCTGGATTCGAGCAATGAAACCTGTCCTAGTGTATCGAAATCAATGGATTTGCTATAGGCCTCTAAATCGCCTTTAGGCAAATAGATCAACATTCGATTTCGGCCTGAATGAAAACCCACCAACGACCTATCGATACGCTTACCAGACTCGTCTTTAACGACAATTCTAGGAGTATGATCAATTGCACCTTGAATGAAAAACTCGGCGATATACCAACTAGCCTGAAGCTCAATTTGCTCAGCAGACAAATCGACCTTGGTACGCCCCATATCCAGCTTACCCGCCCACTTAACAAGGAGTTTTTTTAAGTTCATTTGGTGTATTGAACTCTATACGGGTTGCTTACCCATTAGGCGTCGCAAAACATTTAAAAACCGCCAACCTCTGGAGCCCTTTAGTAATACTAATTCGTCTGCTAAGGCTACAGCAGAGTGATCGGTCTGTGATGGCGTGGACGACGTCTTGCTGTGCGAGAGCTTTTCGAAAGCGCTGGCTTTGTCTAAATACTCAAATCGTGGAGCTGGATAAGTTCTATAACTGAAGTTAGCCATAGCCTCTATACTTTCAGGCGAATCACTCAACAACATTAGAAACGAATTTGCATGTATTGAGAAAGTACCCGCTTGATGCAGGGATTGCCAAAGTTTATCTTCATTCTGACAACTGAAATCGGAATTGTAATCACGCGAATCAAATTCGCCAAGCGCCTTGTAGAACTCGCGTTCTTCATTGCTTGCCGCCTTGTCTATACCAACCTTGTCCATACCAACATAGGCGTTAGCCATAGAATCATTGACGATTAAGGTCGGAATTTTGTAATCAGGAAATGGATATAGAAATTGTACATTGGCAAACCCAGCTGACTTTATCTGTTGTTGCCACTGATCTTTACTGTAAGTACGTATGCCAGTCGACTGCGGGTAATCGTCTATACCAACAAACGCTTGTGCGTAGTGATCCTCTTTCGCGCCCAGCATATACTTCAAACCCAAGCGATTTTCTATTGCAACCAGTGTCACACCTCTATCATTGCAAGCGTTTTTAGCCATTTGCAATAGAGCTTGTAGAGCTTCTTGATCGGACTTGCCAGCGGCAAAACGCCCTGCATACTCTGTAACGCCCACATAGAGAACCAAATCATAATGGTTTTGCGGCATTTCAAGGTCATTAAAATTAGCTGTAGAAATAGTCACGTTGCTTTGGTCACGACAGCGCAAAGCTGCCAATGCTGCCCGAGTTGGGCTACCTTCAATAGCATCCACCTGCACACCGGCTTGTTCGCCTAAATAACGAGTAATGGAACCACAACCACAACCCAACTCTAATATACGAGTAACACCACCTAAGTGTAAGGCGCGCAGTAAGTTAGCGCGGCTTGAAGATAAATGGTATTCGCTGGGCCAATCATGCACATGCGTTTGTAACTCTGCAGAATCGCTAGACAAATCCTTAGCGTTGCGCAAAATTTCGTCTAATTTTTGTTCAGTACTCGCACCGTCGGTATACGCAAATTCATGATTGTGAGGCGCATGAAACACGTCATTGTCCGCTTTTACGAAATTGTTTAACTCAATTAGTTTAGACATTATCAATCGCCCTCAAGCAACGACAAGGAACCGCCTAAATTAGCAAAACCAAAACTATCCAGCGTGTCTCTAACTTTTATATGAATTACATCGTAACGCCGATCAATGGCAATATTGTCTTTAGAGTCATGATCTTGCGCCACACCTAAGGAGATGAAATAGTCACCCCCTAGTAGTGCCAAGGACAATTTGAACTCAATCGATATAAGGTCACCGGCCACTTGGGCTTGCCGAACCTGAGCCCGACCATGCTCGCCTAATATCCGCGAATTGGTACCGTAAATGGCGGTACCGTCATTGGTTTTAACCGTGATGCCATAAATTAGCTCATCAATATCTTGATTATACAAAACCGACATGCGCACGATCATTTCGTCGCCTGTTTGTACCAAACCACTGCATGGTGCGCCATTTTGCAATACTTCAAAATTACAAATTTTGGCTCGGCCATCGCCCCATCGATGTTCGTTGGCATTATAAGTACATTGATTCACACAATTATCAATATTTGGATCAAAATCGACACTGTACTGCTTAGTATCAAAAACCTGTTCAGCCACCGCTTCTTTAACATCGGTCTGAAACATCATCTCCAAATAGGCTTGCACAACCTGCTTGGGACTACCCGTCATTTTCAACTCACCATCATTGAGCATAATAGCCCGATCACAATAGGCGATTATGCTCTCGGTTGAATGGGTTACGAATAAAATCGAAACGCCTTGCTCTTTTAACTGTTCGATGCGACGAAAACACTGACGCTGAAAACGCACATCACCCACCGCTAAGGCTTCGTCAATAATCAAAATATCAGGATTCATATTGATGGCCACGGCGAACGCTAAACGAACAAACATACCGCTTGAATAGGTCTTAACTGGGCGGTGTAAAAATTCTCCTAAGCCACAAAACTCGACAATGTCTGGTAGTTTTTGATGAAACTCATCTCGACTCAAGCCCATAATAGATGCATTGAGTCGAGCATTTTCCATGCCAGTAAACTCAGGGTTAAAACCCGCCCCTAACTCTAACAGTGCAGAGATACGGCCATCAGTTTTAAAGCTCCCTTTAGTCGGCTGCAAAATACCCGCAATAATCTGTAGCAATGTGGATTTACCGGAGCCATTTTTACCAACCACACCGATAGTCTCGCCACGATGCACGACTAGATCTATATCTTTTAAGGCCCAAAATTCATCGTAATATTTCTTTTTAGTGCTAAAACTTTGTAGCAAACGATGAAACGGTTTTTTATAACTTTGATAGCACTTTGATATCTGCTTTACATCAATCACCACATGCGACATATCAATGTTGTTAGCGCTGCCTGTATCGTTAATTTCTGCAGAATTAGTATCTTGCACTTGTGGCGAGTTATTCTGTGCTTGAACAGGGTTAAATGGCATCAGCAAACCCATCCCGCGTGCGTTTAAAAAACCAACTGCCCAGTATTAACATAAGAATTGCAAACACCGAATAAATACCCAAATTGACCCAATCAGGCATCTCATTAAACAGCATGACTGCACGAAAATTTTCGACAACAATAGTCAAAGGATTAAGCCAAAGCACATAGGGTTGTATGGCTTCAGGTACACGGCTAAAGGGATAAACGATGGGTCCTAGGAACAACAGCATGGTGATAATAACGCCAATAAATTGACTTAAGTCACGCACATAAACACCAAGCACGGCAATAAACCAAGACATACCCAACAAAAAGATCGCGAATGGCAATAGCACTAGTGGAGCCAACAACATTGTCCAACTCAAGCTATTGCCGGTAAACAGAAAGATCGCCAGCAATATAAACGTACCCAACAGCATATGAAACAAGGCATTACAAATACTCACCAAAGATAGAATATGCAGTGGAAAAACTACTTTCTTAACGTACTGTGCATTGCCAGATATTTGACCCACCGCACCAATCACAACTTCGGCGAGTAAACCGTGACATAACAAACCAGCAAATAAGATCAAACCAAAATCAATATTGTCCTGACCCGCTATGCCCCACTTAACTCGCATTACCATGCCAAATACAAAGGTGTATACCAACAGCATCATGATTGGGTATAGGAACGCCCACAGGAAACCCAGTTGCGAGCCTCGATAGCGTTGTTGCACATCTCGACGTAACATCTGTAAAAACAGATAGCGATGCTTATTTAGTTCGGTAAACATTTAAGGCATAAATTTATAAATTTAATGAAACAAATCTTAAATAACGAACTTAAAAAGTCCGTAGACCATAGGTGTTATTAGATGAACTGATGCTTATTCTCCAATACCATTTTCAGGTATTTTCCATAACCACTTTTACCGTATTGTTTAGCGGCTTTCTCTAACATCTCATCATCAATCCAACCTTGTCTAAAGGCTATTTCCTCTAAACAGGCCACTTTTAGACCTTGTCGATTTTCAATAGTTTCGATAAACATAGACGCTTGCAAGAGCGATTCGTGTGTACCCATATCTAACCATGCAAGACCACGACCAAACACTTGTACCGATAAATCACCCCATTCGAGATACTGCTTATTCACATCGGTAATTTCTAATTCACCGCGCTCAGATGGCTTAATATTCTTGGCAACATCTACCACGCGGTTGTCATAAAAATACAATCCCGTCACTGCATAATTAGATTTTGGCTGTTCGGGTTTTTCTTCTAAGCTAACCGCTTGACCTTTATCATCGAATTCAACAACCCCATACCGCTCTGGGTCGTGCACCGGATAAGCAAAAACAGTCGCACCGCTCTTCTGTTCACCTGCAGCTTTCAAATTTTTACTAAGATCATGGCCATGGAAAACATTATCACCCAATACCAAGGCGCAATCGTCCTTGCCAATGAACTCCGAACCGATAATGAATGCTTGAGCTAAACCATCTGGAGACGGTTGAACAGCATAAGACACATTCAAACCCCACTGCGACCCATCTTTAATAAGTTGTTGAAAACGCGGGGTATCTTGCGGAGTTGATATAATCAATATATCGCGAATACCAGCCGCCATTAGTGACGATAGCGGATAATAAATCATCGGTTTATCGTAAACCGGTAATAACTGTTTGGATACTACTTCGGTAACTGGGTGTAATCTTGTTCCAGACCCACCTGCTAAAATGATGCCTTTCATATTTATGCCTCTATGCTATTTTTATTCGTATATTTTGTAACTAACTATCGGGGTTGTGTAGGTAGCTTAACTCTTCTTAGAGCCTAAACGACCACCGTCATACTCTCCCGAGACCTTAGCTATCCACTCTGAATTACTCAGATACCACTCGACCGTCTTGCGTATACCTGTCTCAAAAGTTTCTTCCGGTGTCCAACCCAACTCGCGTTCAATCTTAGCGGCGTCGATGGCATAACGACGATCATGCCCTGGTCGATCAGCTACAAAGGTGATTTGCTCAGCATAAGGTTTACCATCTGATCGTGGTTTAATGTCATCAAGAATCGAGCACATTGTTTCTACCACTTCAATATTGGTTTTTTCGTTGTGTCCGCCTACATTGTAGACTTCACCATCATCGCCTTCAGTAACGATTTTCCATAGCGCTTTAACGTGATCATCCACGAACAACCAATCGCGAATATTATCACCCTTGCCATAAATAGGCAGTGGCTCACCAGCGACCGCTTTTTGAATAATCAGTGGAACTAGTTTTTCAGGAAACTGAAAAGGACCATAATTATTCGAGCAATTAGAAATCACCACTGGCAATTTGTAGGTCTTATTCCAAGCTCGAACCAAATGATCTGAACTGGCTTTACTCGCCGAATATGGTGAATTAGGTTTATACCGAGTGGTTTCAGTAAACAGGCCAGTATCTCCAAGACTGCCATACACTTCATCAGTAGAAATATGGTGGAATTTAAAAGCCGACTTTTTATCGCCCTCTAACTGTTCATAATACTCGCGCGCGATCTGCAATAAATTGTAAGTACCAACGATATTAGTTTGAATAAATTCACCAGGCCCGTCTATTGACCTATCTACATGCGACTCAGCGGCTAAGTGCATAATATAATCTGGTTGATATTGCTCAACCAGCTTACGCATTGCATCGGCATCCACTATGTCTTGTTGATGAAAATGATGTCTTTGGTCGGCATCAACTCCACCCAAGGAATGCAAGCTCCCTGCATAGGTCAATTTATCGACATTAACTACAGTCGTGTTTGTTTCATTAATTAAATAACGAACTAACGCTGAACCAATGAAGCCGGCTCCGCCAGTCAATAATACTGTCTTATTTTTTTCCATTTTATTTCTATAATTTAGTTTAAGTCACAATTAATAACAGACAAATTAAAGCGCTCCACTGCTTAATGTTATTTGTCGGTCGGTCGTTTCCAATTTAAAGGTCTGGATTCCTGTAATTCATGTTTAGTAATAAGGGTGGTACTATCCACGCTTGCGGATCTAATGAACCTTCAAGTTCCTTGATAAAATCGGTGGTCTGTTCCATTGAACTAAGTACCACCGAATCGTATTCCTTAGCCTTGAGCATCTCATTAACAATGGGTACATTAAAAAACTCAGTTTTAGCCTGATTGGGTTGAAAGATTGCCACCACTTCGATATCACTGTGCATGGCTCGCATTAGCGCTATCTCAGTTAAATCTGATAAACCCGCTAGCACCACACGCGTTTGACCTCGCGCGGCACAATCTTTAAATACCTCACTGTAGGCTTCGCCCGACTCACGAAACAGTGCTAAGGACGTACTAAAAAATTCGGCAGTTAACCGTGCTTTTTCAGCAAAACCGTTGGGGGTTAGATAATACAAATACCGATTGGCCGGCGCATTAGTCATTTTAATCAAGCCCTTTCTAACGCAGCGCTTGAGATACGAATTCGCTAGGCCAAGCGCTACCCCCATCTCCTGAGCAAGGTGACGTTGACTAATATTGTCTTTTTGATCAATAGCTTGCAACAATTCGAGCGTCAACTGATTTTCTTTATCAGAGTTGCCTTTGCCTGATTCTATAAGACTTGATTTAATACTAGTGTTCATTTCGTGAACACTATAGACACATGTATTGCTGGAGTCAAAAAAAGACTAAAAAAACTTAATCAGTCAGGGCTAGCCTGATAAATGTCGTTTGTAAGATTTCGTAAACAATACACTTTGAGACACCAGCAAGCAGTGCTTTTTCTATAAGATTCGCTCCACTACTAGTTTATGTAGTTTTACTACTTATTACTTAGGCATCTTTACTAAGTTTTAAACCAACCTATATTTAACAACCTCTTGAGGAGCGTTTATTGTGAAAGCAAAACTTTTTACCATCTCATTTATGTTCTTAGTATCGAGCTTCTTAGTATCTAACAGTGCCCATGCTCAAGGCTGGAGTGGTCAAGGCGAAGCAGGTTTTGTATCTGCTAGCGGTAATACCGACAGCGAAAACCTAAATATTGGCCTAAAATTCACTAATGCAGGACCTGTATGGACACACGACCTAGCATTCTTTGCCTACACCTCATCGGCTGACGGTGTTGATACCGCGGAAAACTACTCAGTGGATTACACCGCCAAGCGTGCATTATCTGAGCGCAGCTTTATATTTGGCACTTTAGGATTCTTAGATGATGATTTTGACGGCTTTACCGAGCAGCTTAACGTTGGTGTAGGTTACGGGTACAAAATAATTGATACTGAACCTGTTGGTTGGGAAACTGGCATTGGTATTGGTTACCGTGACACCCAACAACTTATAGTGCTTGATGACGGCACTGAAATTGAGGGCGAAGATGTCAGTAGTGCTACCTTAATTTTGCGTTCTGATTATCGTAATCAACTAACAGCTAACACTCAATTCTTGGATGTATTCCAAGCTGACATTGGTGCTGATAACACCTTTATCCAAAACGAGGCTGCAATTGTAGTTGCTATGAATGAATCATTTTCTTTGAAAGCAGGCTTTATCATTCGCCACAACACTGATCCGCCGGCAGGGGCTGATGATACTGACACGATCACATCATTAAATTTAGTGTATGACTTCGGGGGCTAATGTAAATTTATTTACATCCGTGTGTTGATGAAAGGCCGCGAACTTATCGCGGCCTTTTTGTGCACAACCCATTTAGAGATAAGTTCTATGGGTAATCAAGACTAAAGCCTTCGTCCAGCCAACCCGTCACCCCACCTATCATCTTTTTCACTGGACGTCCTAGTTGCGCAAGTTTAAACGCTGCTTTATCTGCCCCATTGCAATGAGGCCCTGCGCAATAAACTACGAATAAAGTATCTTGCGGATACTTTTGCATGGACTGCTCTTTAATCAAGTGGTGAGGGAAGCTAACTGCTCCGGGGACGTGCCCTTGCTCATACATACTCTCACTACGTACATCGAGCAACACAAAATCTTTACGCTCATTGCTGGTGGCGTGATGAACGTCCCAACAATCAGTTTCATATTCTAACAATGAGGAAAAATATTCTAGGGCACGCGCACTGTCGGCGGCAGAGGGTCTGGATACGGCGGATGACATTTTAATAACCTCACTTTATTTTTCTAAATTCTAACACGTTTAACCCTCTAGTCTCGCAGAGGCAATATATTGAGACAGCAGAGCGTGCTGACACCTTGCTAAAGACAAGGCGGTCAAACTGCTATATTCTGTAATAATTACTACGCTCAACACAAAAACACATAAGATCCGAATGTCTGAAAATACCCAAACTCACTACCGCGCTTGTCATTTATGTGAAGCCATTTGTGGACTTGAAATTAAAACACGAGGCAGTGAAATATTATCGATTAAAGGCGATAAAAAAGACCCTATAAGTCAAGGATTTATCTGTCCCAAAGCCACCGCCATCGCTGACATTCACAATGATCCAGATCGACTGCGCAAACCAGTAAAGCGGGTCGGCGACCAATGGCAAGAAATTTCATGGCAGGAAGCCATTGATTGCACAGCAGAAAAGTTAGTAGAAACACAGTCGCTGCACGGCAAAGATGCTGTGGGCTTTTATGCAGGCAATCCCGGCGTCCATAATTACGGCAATCTCACGCATGGCCCGTTGTTACGACGAGCCATTAAGACTCGCAATAATTTTTCAGCCACCTCACTCGATCAGTTGCCACACCAATTAGTTGCCTACGCTATGTACGGGCATCAATTTTTTATCCCTATTGCCGACATTGATCATACTCAGCTTATGGTAATTTTTGGTGGCAACCCGATTGCTTCCAATGGCAGTTTGATGACCATGCCCAACGCTCCTAAACGATTCAAAGATTTACAAGCACGCGATGGTAAGTTGATCGTTATTGACCCGCGACGTACCGAGACTGCCGACGTTGCGGATCAACATATTTTCATAAAACCGGGCAGCGATGCCTTTGTGATGATGGCCATCATTAAGCTCTTATTTAAAGAAGATCTGATTAACGCCAAACATATTGATGAGCATCTTGAAAACTTGCAGCTTGTGCGTGATGCGGCCGAACCATTTAGTCTTGAGTTAGCATCGCAACAGTCGGACATTCCTATACAAACCATCATCGATCTCGCCCACCAATTAGCCAAAACTGATCGCGCAGTAATGTATGGCCGCATGGGAGTGTCAGTGCAGGAGTTTGGCACAATTTGTCAGTGGGCAATTCAAGTCATTAACATCTTAATCGGCGCCTTCGATACTGTTGGAGGGTCTCTTATCACCTCTCCAGCTTTTGGTTATGTGCGCAAAGGTGCCAATGGTGCAGGCCATTTCAATTTATTCAAGTCACGCGTCAGTGGCTTACCTGAGTTTGCAGGAGAATTACCTGCGGCCTGTATGGCTGAAGAAATACTCACCCCCGGTGAAGGCCAAATAAAATCAATGGTTACTATCGCAGGTAATCCCATTATATCCAGCGTTAATAGCTCAGACCTTAAAAAGGCCTATGAGTCGCTTGATTTTTATGTGGCTTTTGATTTTTATATCAATGCTACCACTTGTCATGCGGACATTATTATTCCTCCAACCAGCCCTTTAGAGCATGATCACTATGACCTAGCCTTTTTGAGACTGGCGGTTCGTAACAGCGCTCGACACAACCTAGCAATATTTGAACCTGACGCAGACAGCATGCACGACTGGGAAATCTTCAACGCCATCGCCGCCAAAATAGCCGAACTAAAAGACACTGATTTCAAACCACTACCAGCACCAGATCAACTTATTCGTTATGGTATCGACAGCGGCGAACTAAGCTCAGAAAAGAATCCAGAAACAGCCATAAGCTTTGATAAAATTTTAGCCTCCCCTCACGGAATAGATCTTGGCCCACTAAAACCCGGCGCCGTCGAACGCATGCCCAGCGAAAACGGCAAGATCAACTGCGCGCCGGAATTTATAATTAGCGACTTACAACGCCTTCGACAACGAGCGAATCGATCTACCAATGCCAGAGCAAGCGAACACGATCTGCTACTCATAGGCCGCAGACATGTGCGGAGCAATAATTCGTGGATGCACAACTATCGTCGGCTAGTCAAAGGCAAACCGCGCTGGCAATTAATGATGCACCCTAAAGATTTAAGCGCGCGTGGCTTGCAGGATCAATCGCAAGTAACTATTAGTTCTCGAGTAGGCAGTGTCACAACTACCGTCATTGCCACTGATGAACTAATGCCCGGTGTGGTTAGTTTGCCGCATGGCTGGGGGCATGGTGATCACAAGGTAAAGATGGATATCGCCGCCAAGCAGCAAGGCAGCAATTGTAACGAGCTAACCGACGAAAAGTTACTCGACTTAGTGAGCGGCAATGCCGCGCTTAATGGCGTACCAGTGCAAGTGCGTAGCGCTGAAGTTTGAGTAAAATATGTGCCAGACATTTGCCCTATAAACCTGATTAGATTTACGTTATAGTTTAAATATCTACTTAGAGATTGAACGGGTAGCTCTAGGAAAAGATAAAAATAAAAATAAATTATAAAATGGAGAATCCTGTGAGTAATAAATCCACTTTACCTGAAAACCCTCATATATCCCCTTTCGAATTCAAAGGCACTGGCAAAGAGTACTTTGGCATCTGGATCGTCAATATTTTACTCACCATTGTTACCTTAGGTATCTATTCGGCTTGGGCAAAAGTTCGTAATAAACAGTATTTTTACGGCAACACCTTTCTTGAAGGCTCTTCATTCGAGTATACCGCTGAGCCCAAGCAAATACTTAAGGGTCGAATTATCGCCATTCTATTTTTTATCCTGTATAACCTAGTGGCCACTTATTTTCCGCTAATAAGTGTGATTCTGGGTCTTTTGCTACTGCTTATAACACCCTGGATTATAATGAAGTCGCTGGCTTTTAATGCGCGCTACAGCCAGTACCGTAATATCCGTTTTGGTTTTCAACAAGACCTTAAAGAGTCTGCCAAAGTCTTTATATTAATACCGCTATTAACAATTTTTCCAATCATCGTGTTACTTGGTGCCTATTTTGGATTCCATTCTTCTGCCTTAGCACCAGGTGCTGAAGTCAACCAAGTACCTTGGCATTTTCCAGTTGTAATCTCGCTAGCGATGCTGGCAATGTTTGCTGCCTATCCTTATATCATCTATCGCACCAAAGGTTATATTGCTGGCAACCATAAGTACGGAAACGTTGATTTTAACTTTAGACTAAACAGCGCTAAGCCATTTTATATGTTGTACGCTAAAGTATTTTTAATTTTCGCAATCATTGGCGCTATTTTCGTTGGACTCGCGTATATGCTTGAACCTAATCTTGGCAGCGTAAACAACCCTCAGACTTTGAGTATAGAGAGTGCCGATTTAGAAGGTTTAGATAGTCAAAGCAGCGAGCTTGAAAATGCTGGCGATCAAAACAGCGATACCGATGACGCTTACAATACCAATGATCCAGCTAATAATCCTTTAGGTGCAAGCTACGCTATCGGCGCATTCATAGGGCAATTAATAGCCTTAGGTTTTTATTTGTTTATATTTGCTTACATTGCGGCGCATACTTACAACATCGTTTATCAAAACACCAAAGTGGGCAAGCATTTATTACGTGCCAAAATGAAACCTAGTGAATTAGCGATGATCTACTTCACTAACACTTTCGGAATCATTTTAACCCTTGGCTTATTCATCCCTTGGGCAAAAGTTCGTACGGCGCGTTACCGAGTTGCCAACACCGCCCTACAAGTTAATGGCGACTTAGATAATTTTATTGCCGTACAAGACGAGCAGCAAAATGCCTTTGGCGAAGAGTTTGGAGAGGTTTTTGATCTTGATGTTGGCATCTAGCTAAAATGGTTGAAGTTCACGGCAAACTATTTGACGGTGAAAGTTCAAAGCTAAGTAGCGCCATCTTGCAGCTAAATGACGCAGGACAGCTGTTTTTGCGCAATGCTAATCACGATCAAATGCTAGATGCTAATGAGGTAGAAATTAGCTCACGCTTAGGCAACAGCGCTCGGTATGTCGAGCTGGGAGTTTTGGGGCGGTTTGAAACTACGGATAATGACGCGATTGATGCCATCGCCCGCGAATTACATGTGGACGATAAATCCAACTTTTTGCATAAACTGGAATCAAATCTGCCATTGATTGCAGTTGCGGTAGTTATCACTGCCTTGTTTATAGCGGCAACTGTTCGCTGGGGAATTCCGATAGCCGCTGACAAGATAGTCGATGCACTGCCAGAAAAATCCGCTGATATCATCGAAAGTAAAATACTTGAACAGTTGGAGAGCAGTTGGTTTGAGCCGAGCAAACTTTCTAAGGCTCGCAGCAATCAACTACAGGACTTATTCGAGCAAGTACTAACAAAATTAAATGCTCAAGACAAAGGCTACGAATTTAAATTGCGCGATGCACAAGACAGTATAGGCGCCAATGCTTTGGCCTTTCCATCAGGCACCATTATTATGACGGATCAAATGGTAGAGTTAGCGAGTAATGATGTGCAATTAGCTGGCATACTTGCGCATGAGGTAGGACATCTAGAAGGTAAACACAGTCTGCGACAATTAGTCAGAGCTTCTATAGTAACGATAGCTGTTGCCTTTATTGCAGGCGATGCCTCAGGAGCATCAAGCGCATTGATCGCCGCACCAGTAGCAATATTGCAATTAAGCTATTCCAGAGAGTTTGAAAGTGATGCCGATAGTTATGCGCTTAGATACTTAGGGTGCGACAAAGAGGCACTGGCCTTGATGGCCGATTTTTTTCAAATATTTGCTAAGCTTGAACAACTTACACCAAGCGCAAGTGACAAAAACGATCAGGAAAAAACATCAGCGATAGATTTAGAAACAAGTGACTTAGATAATCAGAAAATAGAGAACCAACACATAGAAAAGGGATCAAACGAGAGTGTATTCGAGAATTTTCTGGCCACGCACCCAGCCTCATCTAAGCGCAGCGAAGTGTTTTCAAATCACTATAAAAACGAATGCCAATAGTTTTTTTAGAAATATTATTCTAGTTCTCGAAGATAAGAGAATCGAGCTTTCAATTCACCATCAATCATAACACTTTCGGTAAACATGCCGAGCGGCCGCGCCCACATACCACGCTCACCGTATAAAGCCTGATAGATCACTAACTTTTCTTCTGTTTCGGAGTGTTTAACCACACTATCGACACGGTATAAAGGTCCTTTGTAATGCTGATAAATTCCTGGTTTTAGGCTCATCCAACTTCCGCCTGATCGCCTTTCTTACTAAGCCATGCTTTGCGCGCAGGCACTTGTTTTTTGGCTAATAACATATCCATAGTTTTGGCGGTACCATCGCCCATACCAATGGTCATTTGCACGAGACGCCGACTTTCTTCTTGCATGGTCGTTTCACGTAACTGACCTGGGTTCATTTCACCCAAACCTTTAAATCGCTGAACATTGATTTTAGCGTTGGCTTTTTCCGATTTAATTTGCTCGATAATGGCATCATGCTCTGCATCATCTAAGGCATAGAACACTTGTTTTGCTTGGTCAATTCGATACAAAGGTGGCATTGCCACATACAAATGACCCGCCTCCACCAACGCACGAAAGTGTCGCACAAACAAAGCACATAATAAGGTCGCGATATGCAAACCGTCAGAGTCGGCATCTGCCAGAATACATATTTTGCCGTAACGTAAGCCTTCTAAATCATCAGAACCTGGGTCCACACCCAGGGCAACAGAAATATCATGTACCTCTTGTGAAGCTAGTACTTGCGATGACTCCACTTCCCAAGTATTTAGTATCTTACCGCGCAGGGGCATTATCGCCTGTGTTTCTCGATTACGAGCTTGTTTGGCCGATCCTCCAGCCGAGTCCCCTTCTACTAAAAACAATTCGGTTACATCTATATCTTCACTGGAACAGTCGGCTAACTTGCCGGGCAGTGCTGGACCGGATGTGATTTTCTTGCGGGTGATTTTCTTAGCTGATTTTAAACGACTTTGCGCATTTTCAATTGCCACCATGGCAATACGTTCACCCACCTCAAGATTTTGATTCAACCATAGAGCAAAAGCATCTTTTACTTTTGTTGAAATAAACATCGCAACTTCACGAGAAGATAATTTTTCTTTAGTCTGGCCCGAAAACTGTGGATCTTTCATTCTGGCCGATAATACATACTGACATTGTGCCCAAACATCTTCGGGCGACAGCTTAACCCCTTTGGGCAATAAATTACGAAAATCACAAAATTCGCGTATAGCTTCGGTCAACCCGATACGTAAACCATTAACATGGGTGCCGCCTTGTGGCGTTGGTATCAGATTGACGTAACTCTCAGTAATCATTTCAGAAGCTTCCGCCGACCACGCTACAATCCATTCTACTTCCTCGTCTTCATTACCTTCCTTTCCTTGAAAGCCTTCTTCAGGAAGCCGTTCATTATCGGCTAAGGCACTAAGCAAATAGGCTTTGAGTCCGTCTTCGTAATACCAGCTGGCATCATTCTTTGGCTTAATTTCATCGGTGAAATTAATCGTTAGACCAGGGCATAAGACTGCTTTGGCACGCAACAATCTACATAAGCGATTGGCATCAATCTTAGGGGAATCAAAAAAAGATTCATCGGGCCAAAAACGCAAGGTAGTACCTGTATTACGTTGCCCCACCTTTCCAATTTCTTCTAAGTCATGCGTTTTCATACCATTGGCAAAAGACATATTGTATTCCTTTCCCGCGCGTTTAACCCAAACCTCAACGTTTTTAGACAAGGCATTAACGACTGAAATACCTACCCCGTGCAAACCACCCGAAAAACGGTAATTCTTATTGGAAAACTTACCGCCTGCATGCAAACGCGTCATAATCACTTCAACACCGCTTACACCCTCCTCAGGGTGGATATCGATTGGCATACCGCGCCCGTCGTCGGATACTTCTACCGAGCCGTCTTTACACAGAGTTACATCTATTTTTTTACAATGGCCCGCGATAGCCTCGTCGACACTATTATCGACCACCTCTTGAACTAAATGATTGGGTCGTTCAGTGCTGGTATACATCCCTGGGCGTTTGCGCACAGGCTCAAGACCAGTTAAGACCTCAATAGCGGAAGAATCGTACTCGTTTGGCATATTTCTGGTTCTAAAATACTTAGTGATTGGCTAATCTATCGAATTATTTACCTTATTAGGCTTGTGTAATCTCCATTCAGGGCATCAATAGACACATTTTTGCTTCTTGCTGAGTTCAATTCTAACGCGATTTAACACTACCTCAAACAACATTCGCTCAGCGCGACAAATGTAAACCAATAATTAGGGGTATATATAGTACAAATGAGTTTTACCTGCGCTAACAATGGTAGAATGCGCTGCGCTAAAGGTATCTATATCTGAGAGTTGGCGCTATATTTAGCCGAGGGCGGTTAACAAAAGCGCTGCTTAAAAATGGTTTGCGAAAAATGACTAAGAAAGAATTGAAAAATCTCGATTTTGAAAATGCCTACAAAGAGCTCGAAAGTATCGTTGAAGGTATGGAGCGTGGCGAACAAGATTTAGAAAAATCGCTGTCGGACTTTGAACGCGGTGTCGCATTGATGAAACATTGCCATAAGGTTCTCAAAGATGCCGAACAAAAAGTAGAAATCTTAGTAAAAGATAATCAAGGCCTTTTTAGCACTGAACCTTTTGAAGAATAACGACTTATCACTAAGCAAAAGCCCATCCTAGATAGGCATAACTAAACTATACGCGAACTCTTAAGTGACTGATAACCCGTCAAAATATCCCTTATTGATGGCATTGGATGAACCCAATGACCTACGTCAATGCGCAGAAGATCAATTGCAGCAAGTGTGCGACGAGACTCGCGCGTTTTTAATTGATACCGTATCAAAGATCGGTGGCCACCTTGCGGCAGGTTTAGGCACGGTAGAACTCACCACCGCGCTGCATTATGTCTTTAACACGCCTGAAGATCGGATAGTTTGGGATATTGGCCATCAAGCCTATCCCCACAAAATATTAACCGGGCGCCGCGATCAACTCTCTACAATCCGCAAGGCTGAAGGCCTTTCAGGCTTTTTAAAACGCAATGAGAGTATTTACGACACTTTCGGTGCAGGACACTCCAGCACCTCGATTAGTGCGGCCTTAGGGATGGCTGTGGCCGCATCACGGCAAAAAATTGACCGCGAAGTCGTTGCGGTGATTGGCGACGGAGCAATTACCGCGGGCATGGCGTTTGAAGCATTGAATAACGCTGGCGATATGGACGCTGACATCCTAGTTATTCTGAATGATAACGATATGTCTATATCGCCCAATGTTGGGGCACTCAAGAACTATTTAACGCGCTTGATGACCGGTCCAACCGTCAGTTCGGTACGCCGTGGAACCAAAAAAGCCCTAGAACCCATACCTCCAGTTAAAGATTACGCTCGTCGCTGGGAGGAACACGTTAAAGGTATGGTATTACCCACCAGCACCTTGTTTGAAGAACTCGGCTTTTATTATGCTGGCCCTATCGATGGCCACGATATTGATACCCTAGTTACCACCCTGCGTAACCTCAAACAGATTCGTGGCCCGCGCTTCTTACATATTGTAACCACCAAAGGCAAAGGCTATGTGCCTGCCGAAGATGCTCCTATCAAGTATCACGGCGTCTCTCCATTCAACGCTGAAACAGGTGAGTTTGGTAAAAAATCAAAACTGCGCACCTACTCGCATGTTTTTGGTGATTGGCTATGCGATATGGCTGCCAAAGACGAAAAACTAATCGGCATTACACCCGCTATGCGCGAAGGCTCAGGCTTAGTTCGCTTCTCTGAAGAGTACCCTGAGCGTTATTTTGATGTTGCTATTGCTGAGCAACATGCGCTTACCTTTGCTGCAGGCATGGCCTGTGACGGGCAAAAGCCGGTGGTCGCTATCTACTCCACGTTCTTGCAACGTGCTTATGATCAATTAATACATGACATAAGCGTTCAAGATCTGGATGTTATGTTGGCTATTGATCGTGCTGGCTTAGTCGGATCCGACGGCGAAACTCATGCAGGGGCATTCGACTATAGTTATTTACGTTGTGTGCCTGGCGTAGTCATATATGCCCCAAGCGACGAGGCTGAATGCCGAGATATGCTGTACAGCGCCTATCAACACACCGGCTTAAGCGCAGTTAGATACCCTCGCGGCGCTGGCATTGGCGCCCCAGAGCGCAAGAAAATGACTACCGTGCCTATGGGCAAAGGCATGATAGTGCGCGAAGGCAAAGGCGTTGTCATTTTATCTTTTGGTACTCTCTTGCCAGCCGCCATGCAAGCCGCGCAAGCTCTGGATGCCAGTGTGGTAAATATGCGTTTTGTGAAGCCCTTAGATGAAAAGTTAATTAGCGATATGGCCATCAAGCATGATCTGATTGTGACGCTTGAAGAAAATGTGCTTGCCGGCGGTGCAGGTTCCGCTGTTAATGAGTATCTAGCTGCGGCAGGTCACGTTGTGTCGAGCTTGAATTTAGGACTTCCAGACCGATATATAGAGCACGGTAGTCAAGAACAACAATTGGCCGCCTGCGGCTTAGATGGTGCGGGTATAGAAGCTTCGGTTCGAAACACTAATTATTTCAAGTCTAAATGATATTAATCATTAATAATCAATTATTTATATATTTTTTTTAAAGTTATTTATTGTATAAATCATGAGCTCAAAGAAAACCCAAATGGAAGATGTTCAAGGCAGTATTGATACCCGCGAAATTCCTATTGATCGCGTCGGCATCAAAGACATCTCGCATCCAATCTCAGTGCAAAACCGTGATGGAAGCGTATCCGCTAGCATTGCCACCTTCTCTATGTCGGTGAGCCTTGCGCATGATCAAAAAGGCACGCATATGTCGCGTTTTATTCAATTGTTGAACGAGAGCGAAACCGTTGTATCCGCTAAGCATTTTCATAAAATGCTAAACGATATGGTTCAGCGCCTAGAAGCCAAGGCAGGTTATATCGAAATGCAATTCCCATATTTTATGGAAAAAACCGCGCCAGTATCCAAAGTTAAGAGCCTTATGGATTACCAAGTAAATTTGACTGGTCAAATCGAAAATGGTCACCTAGCTTCAACACTCGAAGTTACCATTCCCGTGAAAAGCCTATGCCCATGTTCTAAGAAAATTTCTGAATATGGCGCACACAATCAGCGCTCACATATCACTGTTGGGGTTAATTGTTCAAGCAAACTGTGGCTGAACGAACTCATTAAGAGCGTCGAAGCACAAGCCAGTGCCGAACTCTACGCTATTTTGAAACGCCCCGATGAAAAATTTATCACCGAACAAGCCTATAACAACCCCAAGTTTGTCGAAGATGTGGTTCGCGATGTGGCCAATGAGTTTGATAATACCGACAGTATCACTCGATACTATGTACATGCAGAAAACTTCGAATCCATTCACAATCACAGCGCCTTTGCCGTGATAGAGCACGATAAAACCTTATAAACTAGCGCTGTTCTATCCTTAAACTGCGCCCGGTTTGAGTCATATCAAGTTGGCCTAAAAAGCTCATACCCAACAGTGGAGTAACCGGGAAACGGCCTTCAATAACGCCTAAAGGAACCTCTTCCAGCTGAATGTTACCTATTTTGATTTGATCGGCTCGAATCGTATACATCGGCGAATCGCCAGAGGCGGTACTCGCAGTAGCAACAAAACCATGCTTGTACTCCAAGCCAATACGTTTGGCGTCATCACTACTCATTACAACAATAGATGCACCCGTATCAATCAAAAAGTTCACGGTACGGCCGTTTACTTGCCCAATAGTATGAAAATGTCCGTCTCTCTTTTTGATGAGATTTATTGAGCCACCCTCTTCATTCGCTGCGACCCCCAACTCACTAGAGACCGACACAGCACTATTGAGAGTGAGTATTTCACGCTGGCCATTTATTTCTACTATCGCTTGCTCAGTATCCGAACTCAAAACTTTTACGCCCGCATGCGTACTGCCTGCGTGTACAATTTCAGCCTTAGAGCCATCAACCGATAACATAACGCGATCTTTAAACAAAGCGATGGCGGTGACGCTGGTTTGCGCCTTTACTGCACTTATAGCGGCTACCGACACCATTAGAACAGCCATTAACCTAACGATACCAAACCTTGTTAATGGTTCAAAAACGCTATTTCTAAAATTATTATTCAAACGCAAATCGCACCGCCTGTTCTAATGTATTCACTGCAATAATATCAAGCTTACTTGATTTAATCCCATTTTGGTTCCCTTTTGGCATAATTACTCGCTTAAAGCCTAATTTTTCTACTTCTTTTACACGCCCCAACCCGGCTTGCACGGGCCTTATTTCACCGGTTAAACCCACTTCGCCAAAAACCGCTAGGTGGTTGTCTAACGGTTTGTTTTTAAAACTCGAGAGTACCGATAACAAAATAGCTAGATCCGCTGCAGGTTCATGTACTTTGACCCCACCAATTACGTTCACAAACACGTCCTGATCGTATAAAGATAAGCCCGCATGTCGATTTAGCACCGCCAGCAACATAGCTAACCGTTGGTTATCCAAGCCGACAGTCACTCTTCTAGGGTTAGCCAGAGAGCTTTGATCAACCAATGATTGAACTTCCACTAACAACGGGCGAGTGCCCTCTTGGGACACTAGAATCACGCTACCAGTGGCATCTTCTTGAGCACGTTTGATAAACATAGCCGACGGATTAGTAACTTCCTTAAGCCCGCTATCAGTCATAGCAAACACGCCTATTTCATTGACCGCCCCAAAGCGGTTTTTAATTGCACGAATTAATCGAAAACTTGAATTACGCTCGCCTTCGAAATACAACACGGTATCTACCATATGCTCTAACACTCGTGGCCCCGCTAATGCACCCTCCTTAGTAACATGCCCAACCAAGATAATAATAGTCCCAGTCTGTTTGCCAAAACGCACTAGGCGACTGGCTGTTTCACGCACTTGGGCAACGCTCCCGGGTGCGGATTGCAAAGTATCCGTGTATAAGGTTTGAATAGAATCTATCACCAACACCTGTGGCTTATGGCTAATTGCGATCTCTAAAATACCTTCTAATTGATTGTCTGCGAGCAGGCTTAGGTCAGCATCCTGCACCCCAAGCCGTTTGGCTCGCAACGCTATTTGCTCGGCAGATTCTTCACCCGTAACGTACAGTGTTTCTTTGCTGGTACTTAACAAGGCTAAACTTTGTAATATTAAGGTAGACTTACCAATGCCGGGGTCACCGCCTAATAAAATCACCGAACCGGGCACTAAACCACCGCCAAGCACTCGATCTAGCTCAGAAACACCACTCGGAAACCTAGGAGTACCTTTTACACTTACCTGTTCTAATTTTTGTACTTTAGCGCGTGGGGCAAAGCCTTCAAAACGAGCCGATTTAGCGCCATTGCTTGTAATTTTTTGCGGCGCTGCTTCCTCTTGTAAGGTATTCCAATCACCACAATCCTGACATTGACCGGTCCACTTAGGAAACTGTGCTCCGCATTCAGTACAGCTGTAAACTGTTTTTGCTTTTGCCATAATGCTAAATTTATTCAGTCAGGGGTATTGAAATTGAAAAAGGTGTCACACCACGACTCTTTCGACTCTAGGCAAAATACCACAGCACAGCTCATAGGCAATAGTCCCTGCCGCTTTTGCGACTTCTTCAACGGGATTGCCAGCTCCCCATAAGATTACTTCATCTCCAACTTCGGCAGGCAGCTCACCAAGGTCCACGGCTAACAAATCCATGGATACTCGACCTATCAATGGAACTATTAGGCCATTAATCAAGACTGGCGTGCCATTAGATGCATGACGTGGATAACCATCACCATAGCCACAAGCAACAATACCCACTCTGGAATCACTATCTAAGGTATAGGTGCCGCCATAACCGATGGAACTACCAGACGGCATACGCTTAACCGACAGTAATTTAGACTTAAAGGTCATAACCGCATGCAAGCCTAAATCAACTGCGGTTTTATCTATCGTTGGCGATATCCCATACAACATAATGCCTGGTCTCACACAATCGAAGGTGGCATCTGAAAAACTCACTAAACCACCAGAATTTAACAAACTAGCACGAGAGAACTGATGCTTGTTAAGTAACTGCTTAAACAATTTTAGTTGTTGTTGATTGCTTGGATGTTCAGGCGTGTCTGCGTAACTCAGATGACTCATCAATGAGCATTTAGCAATGGCTGTGCAAGCATTGACTCGCTTAATCACATCGGGCAGGTCCTCTGGCATAAAGCCCAGTCGTCCCTGTCCCGTATCGACTTTAATCCAAACTGATAATTGATGTTCGGTATCAAGTTGCTCGAGTATCGCCAATTGTTCCCAGTCATAAATAACTGGACTTACATTTTGCCGTATCATCATGCAAAGTTGTTCACCATCAAACAATGCGGATAGTAAATGCAATGGTTTATCTATGCCCGCTACGCGCAAACGTTGCACATCGTCCATGCTGTTTACGGCAAATTCGTCGACATCTTTAAGTTGCTTTGCGACCACTTCAAGACCATGTCCATAAGCGTCAGCTTTAATAACAGCTATGATCTTGGCGCCATTGGCCAAAGCTTGTATTTTGGCTAAATTATGCTTAATTGCGGTGCGATCAATAACCACCTGAACAGGCCGAAATTGCTGATTAGTCACTATTGCTAACGCCCAGAACCGTACGACTAATGCAATTCAGGAGCAAAGTTTGGATTAGCGTAGTTCTCAAATCGTGTGAACTCACCAAGAAAGGCAAGACGCACCATACCAATAGGGCCATTACGCTGTTTACCAATAATGATTTCGGCCAATCCTTTTTGATCGGTGTCGGGCTCATAAACCTCATGCCTATAAATAAACATAATCAAGTCTGCGTCTTGTTCGATCGCTCCAGACTCACGTAAATCTGACATTACCGGACGCTTATTAGGTCGCTGCTCCAAGCTCCTATTGAGCTGAGAAAGCACCACTATTGGACAGTCTAGCTCTTTCGCTAAGCCCTTTAAGGAACGTGTAATATTGGATATTTCCATGGTTCGGTTTTCATTATTACCCGAATCACCACCGCGCATAAGCTGCAGATAATCCAACATTATCATACCTAAACCGTGTTCATGCTCGGCGGCCAAACGCCTAGCACGAGTGCGCACCTCAAGTGGCGAAAGCGATGGCGTGTCGTCGATATAGATATTCTTATCTTGCAGCAAATTTATAGCTGAGGTTAACTTTGGCCAGTCATCATTTTCCAATTGGCCAGTACGCAAACGAGTCGAATTGACTCGGCTTAAAGACGCTAACATTCTAGTGGCCAGTTGTGTTCCTGGCATTTCCATACTAAATACAGCCACAGGTAAATTTTGATTAATCGCGGCGTACTCAATCATATTCATAGAGAATGAGGTTTTGCCCATTGAGGGCCGCCCTGCCACAATAACTAAGTCTCCCCCTTGTAATCCACTCGTTTTAGTATCTAGATCAGTGAAACCTGTGGGCACACCAGTTACCGTTTGTTTGGTTTTAAATAATTCTTCAATTTTATCCACCGCTTCGCCCAACAAACCATCAATCTTGCGAAAGCCCGCCTTGGCTTGATTATTGTTCTTAGCAATTTCAAAAATCACCGATTCAGCAAAGTCTAATATTTCTTCAGGTTGCTTACCTTCTGGTTGATAGGCTTTTTGAATAATGTCATTAGCGCTTTCAATCAAACGGCGTAAAATCGCTCGCTCACGAACAATTTTGGCATAAGATTTAATGTTTCCAGTATTCGGTGTGTTTTTAGCTAAGGCGCCTAAATAAGCCAATCCACCGACTTGTTCCAACTCACCTAAATTGGCTAACGAGTCTGACACCGTCACCACATCCGCAGCTTCACCTTTTTCGTCAAGGCGTATTATTTCGTTGTATATGGCTTGGTGATCCGAGCGGTAAAAATCACGGGTTTCTAATTCAGTGCTAATTTCATCAATAACACGATTGTCCAACATCATCGAACCCAAAATGGATTGTTCAGCTTCGATAGCTTGTGGTGGCAAGCGAAGTAAATCTTCTTCGTGGGTAGTATTAGTTGAAACGAGAGCCATTAAGATATTGCGTAATGTTTAAAAGCTATTTTAGTCGGTCGTTAACTTTATCATAAGCGTCATTTGTTGGCAGGAGGAATTACAGATAAATCGGCCTTAGCGGAGAGAAAAATCAAAATTAGAACATAAAAAAAGCGAAGCTTTAAGCTTCGCTTTTTTTCTGAATAAATTGACTTACTCAGTAACTTACTCTGCAATGACCTTTACATTGATCATAAAGTTAACTTCAGCATGTACATTGCAATTGATCTCATAATCACCCACTTCCTTAATTGGTCCTGCTGGAAGCTGAATTTCAGATCGATTTAAAGTCAAACCTTTGGCTTCAAATGCTTCAGAGATTTCAACCAAACCGACAGAACCGAACAGACGACCCTCATCACCGGCGCGACTAGCAATTTCCACAGACTGACCGCTTAACTCTTGCGCACGCGCCTGGGCAGCTTGTAGCTTGTCTGCTGAGGCTTTTTCAAGCTCTAAACGACGTTCTTCAAAAGACTTAATGCTTTCCTCGGTTGCGACAGTCGCTAAGCCTTGAGGAACAAGGTAGTTGCGTGCGAAACCAGGTTTTACATTTACCAGATCACCTAAATTACCTAGGTTAACGATTTTTTCTAATAGGATTACTTGCATGATGCCCCCTATTTGTGACTATCAGTGTACGGCAACAATGCTAAATATCGAGCATTCTTGATAGCACTGGCTAACTGACGTTGAAAACGTGCCGCAGTACCCGTATTGCGACTCGGGATAATCTTACCAGACTCAGATACAAAAGCTTTTAGAGTAACTAGATCTTTATAATCGATATGCGTTGCGCCTTCTGCCGTAAAACGACAAAAGCGTCTGCGCATTTGACGAAAACCACCGCGTCTCTTTTTATTGTTTTTAGATGCATTGCGTTTCATTACTCTGCCTCCGTTTTTTCAGTTACAGCTTCTTCAGCTGTTGTTTCTTCAGAAGTTTCTTCAGGTGTCTCTGGGCTTGATGCTTCTTCAGCCGTGTCAGTTTCAGCAGCATCGGCTTCTTCAACTTCAGGCTCGGCGGCTTTCTTCTCTGCCTCAGCGGCTTCTTGAGCGGCTTTTTCCTCGGCGGCTTTCGCTTCAGCTTCGGCTTCCGCTACGCGAGCTGCTTCACGTTCTTCATCACGTACGCGCTCCGCTTCCACTTCCTTCATCATAATTGACGGCTCAGTTTCGGCGTTCTTCATTTTAAGCACGAGATTACGGATAATCGCGTCATTAAATCGGAATAAATTTTCAATCTCGTCCAAGGTTTCTTGCCCGACTTCCACATTCATCATGATGTAGTGAGCTTTATGGATTTTATTGATTGGGTAAGCTAACTGGCGGCGACCCCAGTCTTC
>CAZHEL010000007.1:94901-110759 GCA_964531625.1 uncultured Gammaproteobacteria bacterium | reverse complement strand
GCCACTGACCTCCGCCACTGACCTCCGCCACTGACCTCCGCCACTGACCTCCGCCACTGACCTCCGCCGTTATCCAATACCAACGGCGGCTAAGATGCGGCCTAATTGCGCTGTAATGAAGCGGCAAAAAAGCCGTCAGTCTCACTCAAGGCTGGCAAACTTCTAAAACGGTACCCTTCGATTAAGTAGCTATCCGATAAAGCGGCTAATGCCGACGGCAATTCGAAGTCCAATGCCGAGAAATCTGTATTTTCTTGTAAAAACTGTGCAACGATTTGTTCGTTCTCTTCTCTTAATAGGGAGCAGGTTGCATATATCAATCGGCCACCCCGCTTTACTAAACGTTTAGCACTTTGGATGATCGACATTTGTAATGTGCTTAGATTTTGTAGGTCTTCAGGCTTTAAGTTCCAGCGACTGTCTGGGCTTCGTCTCCAGGTTCCCGTTCCCGTACATGGTACATCCAACAAAACCACATCGGCCAATTCCTGATGTTTCTTAACCCATTTATCGTGTTCCGAACTTAGATTGTGCGAGCGCACGTTATGAACTCCAGCACGCTTAGTTCTCTTCGCTAGTTGCTCTAAACGTTTGGTATGTACATCGCAAGCGTAAATACTGCCTTTATTTTCCATCATGGCCGCCATCGCCAAAGTTTTGCCGCCCGCACCAGCACAAAAATCAACAACCTTGTTGCCTGGCTTAACGTCGGTCAACAATGCCAACAACTGAGAACCTTGATCTTGCATCTCAAACAAGCCTTGTCTAAACATATCCAAAGTCGATAAAGCCACCCTCCCCTCAAAGCGTAAACCCCATGGCGACAATTGGGTTGGTTCGCTGCTGTAACCGGCCGTTGTTAATCTATCGACCAGTTCATCGCGCGAGATTTTTAGGGTGTTAACCCGAATATCGGTATTGGCCCGTTGGTTAGATGCCAGCATTTCCACGTGATAATGATCACCTAAGGCCGCTTGTAATCGCGGTTCTAGCCACTGTGGCACGTTCAACTGCACATTCAACGGTGCGTTTTGTAAATGCTCGGCACTAATATGCGAAAAGCCAGCGAGCTGTTCGGCACGTAGTGGTTTTGGGCTGTATTGCGCCCCATTAAAATACTCACTTAGATCATTTCCATCTAGGCACAACTTAAGCGCGACCAACATTCGGCTATGCGTTCCCAAATCGGCCTGCTCTAATAGATATTCATAACTCAATCGATTGCGCAGTATTTGATAAAAGTTCTCAGAGATATTCGCTTTATCTTTTGAACCTATATAGCGACGCTGCTTAAAGTATTGGGCCATGGTTCTGTCAGCCGGGTACGTGTTGGCAGATATTTGGTCCAATAGTTCGATGGTGGCTTGAATTTGAGCGGCAGGTCGCATGTAATTGTGGTGACTCAGATTAACGAAGGCCGAACTATAACAGAGTTTCTATTAATTCAATTTTGAACCTAGATCTATTACACCAAATTAGACTGGCCACAAAAAAATGGCAAAAAGCTATTGAAAAACACTTTTGAATCTCCAAATAGTTACTGTCAGTTGCTCATGCGAGGGCTGACGTAGCACACCTAAGTCTAGGCTCACAATGAGGTAGACATAGGTAAACTATAACCTTTATGGCTCACAAGCGATTTTAATAAGATTGTTAAAGTCCGAGCATAAAACTGGAGATTTATTATGAACAGAATTGACCTTACCCCTCTATATCGCAGCAGCGTTGGCTATGACCGCTTTGGCTCTTTATTAGACGCCGCGTTTCAAACCGAAAAAACCTCAGCCAGCTACCCTCCTTACAATATTGAAGTTATCGAGGAAAATAATTACGTTATTACGCTAGCCTTAGCCGGATTCGCAGAATCCGAACTGGACATTCAAGTAGAGAACGGAGTGTTGACGGTGCGCGGTAAGAAAGAAGCATCAGATACGCAAAACACTTTCTTACATCAAGGTATTGCTAATCGATCTTTTGAACGCAAATTCAATCTTGCCGATCATATCGAAGTAGTATCCGCTGAGCTGCAAAACGGCTTGCTGGCCGTTAATCTGGTAAAAGAAGTACCGGAAGCAATGAAGCCAAAATCGATTGCGATTAACGGCTCAAGGCCGAAAGTCATTGCACACGAAGAAAAAGCAGCATAAAAAGTAGTACCGCAGCGAAAAGGCAGTCCGCAAGGACTGCCTTTTTTATTGTTCTGATTTAAGAGTTTTGAACAAATTTATCTATATACTTGCGGCAAAACGCTCTACGAAATAATAGTCCTTGTTGTTTATAAAATTGCGCGCCGAAGCATTGACGAATAGAATACTGAATCACAGCTATAAATCACCTTCAACCATTATGGTTCAGGGCTGCACCTCCGACGCCGGCAAAACCGTGATGGTGGCCGGAATTTGTCGCTGGCTAGCCAATCAAAATATCTCAATAGCGCCGTTTAAACCGCAAAACATGGCACTCAATAGTGCGGTCACCGAAAACGGCGGTGAAATTGGACGAGCACAAGCACTGCAAGCCTTGGCATGCAAGCTAAAACCTCATACCGATATGAATCCGATTCTGCTCAAGCCTTCCAGCGATACAGGGGCACAGGTGATTGTGCATGGCCATGCAATAGATAATATGCAAGCGAGTGCCTATCACGATTATAAAAAAGTGGCATTGCAAGCGATTTTGGAATCGCATACCCGGCTAAGCCAACAATACGAGAAAATCATTGTGGAAGGCGCTGGCAGCCCAGCGGAAATAAATTTACGCGAGGGCGACGTCGCCAACATGGGCTTCGCAGAAGCAGTCGATTGCCCGGTGATACTCATTGCCGATATCGATCGAGGTGGCGTATTTGCACACTTGGTTGGCACCTTGGAGCTACTATCACAAAGCGAACAAGATCGTATTGTTGGTTTTGTCATTAATCGCTTTCGCGGCGATATAAAACTGCTTGAGCCGGGCTTAGAATGGTTAGAGCAAAGGACCAAAAAACCGATTCTTGGCGTAATTCCTTATCTACACGATTTATTTTTAGATGCAGAAGATGCTATCGCATCTAGTCAAGTATTGCCCGACAAACAACAATTTAAAGTCGTAGTTCCAGTGTTGCCTAGAATTAGTAACCATACAGACTTTGATGCCTTGCGTTTAAACCCAGATATCAACTTACAGTTTGTACCATCAAATCAACCGTGTCCCGCAGCCGATTTAATCATTTTGCCTGGCTCAAAAAACGTCATTAATGATCTTGAGACTTTACGTAAAGCTGGTTGGGATAAAAGTATAAAGCGACACCTGCGTTATGGCGGTAAAGTAATTGGTATCTGTGGTGGATACCAAATGCTCGGAGATACCATTAACGATCCACTTGGTATCGAATCTGATGGTAATCCATCATCCAATCAAGGGTTTGGTCTGCTGGCAATCGATACCGTATTAAAACGCGGCAAACAACTACAACAAACATCTGGACGATTAAATGAGCAATTCAATAACATTGAGTTAACCGGATATGAAATCCATTGTGGTGAAAGCCAATTTAATGCCGCTAACTCTGTGCCTTTAGTGACACTCAATGGTAACCGTACTGATGGTGCGGTCAATCTGGAAAATAATGTGCTTGGCTCATACTTGCATGGCTTATTCGATACACCCGCTGCGGCAACGGAATTGTTGGCCTGGGCCGGACTCCAAACAGAGTCAGCTATTAATGTAGCCGAGGTACGTGAACAGCAGTTAGACCGTCTGGCTGAATGCCTCGGTAAACACCTTAAACAAGACTTTCTGGCTGAGTTATTGGGCTAATGTAATTGAGTATAGCTACCCAACAATTTAATTGACATATGTCTTTTAACAGCTTAGAGCAACAACAATAATAGATACTGCCTATAAAAAAGCACCATCGCATCAATAACTTATTTGTCATTGTTACTTTAAACTATGAGCCAAATACGATATAAAGGTCAATCCCCAAAACGATTAGTATTAATTTGATAGATAAAAATAAAAAACGATCAACATTAATCTCATAAATAATAATAATGATTATGTATCGCGACTCAAACTTAAAAACAATTAGAACAAGAACTTCCCATTCTTTACCATCAGTTTCTCATATCTTATGCCACATGGGTCGGTATGCCCTATTGGTCACTGGACTGCTGATGCTGGGATTCGTAACAGGCTGCACGACTACCACCGAGCAGCCTATTCCAGAGCCGGAAGTTAGTGTTAGTACAGAACCAGTGCTGGATACCGCTCCACTAGCCAATGTTTCAAAAAAAGACATACGTTTTGCCCAAATTGCGCTAAAACAACTCGATTTTGATATTGGCAAAGTTGACGGTATCTGGGGACAACGTTCTGAGAAAGCCTTGAAGAATTTCGAGGAACAATATCAAGTTGTCAGCGCAGGCGGCAAGCTCTCGGAAGCTAATTTATATGCTCTGAGCCAAGTAACCGACGTTTCACAAAGCGATCTAGAGCCAAGGCCAGCTAAAACAAGCGAAGAGTCGAAGTGGGAAGTTGATCGAGAATCATCCAATATCGCCAGCAAACTAAATAGCCAAGACGCTTCCTTAGACGAAGCGCCGGAGCTAATCTTGCTGGATAAACCTTACCCAATGATGGAAAAACCCAACCCATTTTCTCAGATGGTTGCAGTTTTGCAACCCGGCGCTGGTGTTTACGTGATCTCATCCGATAGTGGTGGATGGTATGAAATAGAATCACTAGACAAACAACGAGGCTTTATTCGGGAACCATAAAACGGTTGTAGTATACTTATAGCACTATGTTGTCGATGCCATCCAGATCAGAAATAGAAAAAGCACTTAGTGGTGACAGCACTACCGACAAACTATTAAATCAATCAACTCCATGTGAGACCCAAACATCAGTACGCCAGCAGCAAGTGATTGGTGGTAATTTAAAAGGTATCCCAGAGAGACAAAAATATGGTGTTTGGCGCCGCACATTAAATCGCATAGACCAAGCTAGCGTTATTAACTGGTTGCTTGGATTAATTATTTTGTTGGCCCTCATCGCCCTGTTCTGGCCGGAAAAGCCAAGCTCTATTAAAACCGAAGTGGAAAACAAAATCAGTGCTCAAGAACGAGCAATTTATACTAACTCTAGGCTCGACGAACAAGACATTCGAGTGCAAGACAACTCATTTAGTCGAGACAATGACCTAGATAGAGTCACAAGCTTTCGTGAGCAAGATGCTAAAGATAAAAAGCTTCGCGCATTAATAGGCAACGCTGAAAAACTCGTCACCGATGGCCAGTACACTCTACCGATCGGAAATAACGCATTAAAAACCTATCGGGAAGTTCTAAAACTTGATGAGAATAATGCCTCGGCCTTACAAGGCATTGACTACATTCTTGGTCGCTTTCTAAGTGCCGGTATAGACGCACTTACTAATAATAACGAAGTAGGAGCAATCAATGCTCTAGATAAACTCATTATCATTGACCCAGAATCTGAACAGCGCTACCGAATGGCTGACGAAATTGAGATATGGAAACAACAGCAACAAATTTACAACTTAATCCAGCAAGCGCAAATCCGGTCTGATGCGGACAAACTAATAGAACCTGCCCGTGATAACGCTTTTTATTATTTTAATCAGGCGCTGTCGCTTGATGAAAATAATCGATTAGCATTAGACGGTATTGATGCGATCACCAACAGATTTGTCGAAAAAACCAAAACCGCGTTACTTAACAAGCAAATACTCGAAGCCAAGGGCTACTTAGAAACAATTCGCATTATTGCAGCCGACAATACAAATATTAAAGTATTGGAAGAGCTAATCGCTGACGCCAGCGCCAGTAAAAAAGCGCAGGATGCTGAAGCAAATAATCGATCGGCAGATCAAGATAACGAAGCAACCACTGCCAGTTTCGACCAAGAAGCAAACTCAAGCAACACTGCTGAAAGTGTGAGTCCAGAAAAGACTCCAACATCGAGTTCTGAGACTATTTCTGAGACCCGTACTTCATCGCAACAAACCAACGAGCAACAGGCTTTTGACAAACAGTATTTGAGTTTAGGTTTGCAAGCCTATGAAAATGGTGACTACGCCTCGTCCATAGCACTTTTAAAACCGTTGGCCGACAAAGGTATATCACAAGCGCAGATTCGCATTGCAAATATGGTATTTGCGGGCCAAGGCGTGGTATCTGATAAACGAAATGCGGATGCACTGGCGAAAAGCGCCTTACCCGCCATACAAAAGTTTGCCAATGAAGGACGTACTTGGGCGCAAACGGAACTCGCAAACCTGCACCTTCAAGGATTGGGTGTAACACGCAATACGCAGCAAGCACTGAAATGGTATCTGGCTGCTGGCAATCAGGGTTACCCCAAGGCTCAAGCAGCCTTAGGCTTAATTTACTTGCGCGGCGACGGTGTATTGGCTAATCGCAGAATCGCCACCTTATGGCTACAACGAGCTGCCAAACAAGGCGATAAATCCGCAATACAAGGCTTGCGAAAAATAGGGATATATCCTTAACTAACAATAATTTAAGTATATATTTTAAACCAATTTATCAGACTTAAATTGATTCGTATCAAAGGTCGGTTCAGGATATTTTGGATCCATACCTTTTAAAGTTTCTATCATCACTCCAGCAATCATAGCATCACGAAAGCGACGATTTTCAGCAGGCACGATATACCAAGGAGCCTGCTCAGAAGAACAACGACTCATGGCAATTTCAAAGCACTTCATGTAATCAGTCCATAATTTGCGTTCATCCAAATCACCGGGATTAAATTTCCAGTTTTTACCTGGTATATCTAGCCGGCGTTTGAATCTTTCTAATTGATATTCTGGGCTAATATTTAACATAAACTTAACCACTTTGGTGCCGCGATCAGCTAATAAGCTTTCAAAGTTATTAATATGGTCGTAGCGTCGGTCAATAATCTCGTCGCTGGCCCAACCGTGCACTTTCACAACTAAGACATCCTCATAATGCGAGCGATTAAATATACCAATCTTGCCCGCCTCAGGCACGGCCGCGTGGGTACGCCACAAAAAGTCATGCGACAATTCCAACTTAGAGGGCTTTTTAAAGCTTTGGATTTGACAGCTCTGTGCATTTAAATTGCGGGTTAGCTTTTCAATGGTACTGTCCTTACCCGCGGCATCCATTGCTTGCAATACTATCAGTAAGGATTGGCTCGACTCAGCATACAGCTGTCGTTGTAATTCAGCCAACTCCTCCCATGCCAGTGCACAGTACTTCTTAAGTTGTTTATCGCTCATATCAGCATCAAAGCTAGTAGGGTATTGAGCTAATGAGACTTTTTTAGTGCCGGACACCTTAAATTGCTTAAAATTCAAAAGAGTTTACCTATTTGAGTTGGGTTTAGATGAATTGTGCGCATTTAGCTAATGCATGCGACACATGGTATTGATAAACTTACTTTTTTGCAAAAGCAACTGATCAACTGACACTAAAATAATACGAACCCAACACAAAGAGCAGCAACCATACCTACCCTGCATCCAAAGTGTGCAAAACAAATGCTAAAGAGCAATATCTTATCTGTTGAGAAGTTGAGCTGTATTCGCGGCGAACGGGCCTTATTCGAAGACTTGAGCTTTGAGCTATCCAATGGTCAAGCACTCCATGTTAGAGGCATGAATGGCAGTGGCAAAACCAGTTTACTAAGATTACTATGCGGCATTAATCAGCCAGAACAAGGCGCCATTAACTGGAATGGCATTAGCACTAATAACAATCTCAACTTCTTTAAGTGTAGCGTCTATATAGGCCACAAAGACGGACTAAAAAACGAGCTAAGCAGCATCGAGAATTTACGTGTTTATCAAAAGCTATCGACAAGAACGACAAGCGCCGCAGACGAGCAAAAACTGGATGCTTGCCTAGCGCAGCTACAAATACTGGATTGCGCTGATTTGTACACCCATCAACTATCATTTGGACAACGCCGGCGCCTCACTTTTGCACGTCTGCTACTAAATGAATTTAATCTTTGGATTCTTGACGAACCGTTTACAGGCATTGACCGCGAAGGCCGAGCACTAATAGAAAAACTCTGCGAACAGCATTTAAATGACGGCGGTCTGATTGTGCTAACGCACCACCAAAGTTTAGAAAATAGCGCTTTTAAAAACCGTCTGAACACGCTGGATCTATAAGCCGGATTATATAATATGAATACCTTCATCTTATTTTTCGCGCGCGAATGGCAACTCATGTTTCGCAATACCAGCACACTAATCCAACCGCTGCTATTTTTTATTATTATTGCACTGTTATTTCCATTGAGCTTGCCAGCCGAAAATGCCTTATTACAGCGCATTGGCGGTGGCGTAATTTGGGTATCCGCGGTATTCGCCACTTTACTAAGTTTAGAAAGCATGTTTCGCGCAGATTTCCATGACGGCACACTGGAACAATGGCTAATACAAGATCGCAGCCTACCGTTAGCGATACTCGCAAAAACGCTAGCTCACTGGACTGCAACAGGCTTGCTTTTGACATTGTTTTCGCCACTCTTATGCCTTACTTTCAATATACCCTCAGGCCAAATTTGGGTACTATTATTAGGTTTATTGCTAGGCACTCCGAGCTTAAGTTTAATTGGTGCAATCGGGGCGGCAATTACCGTAACATTGCACCGCGGTGGTGTTTTAATTGCGATAATAATACTGCCCTTATACATACCAATATTAATTTTTGGCTCTGGAATGTTAGCTCAATCAGGACAAGGTTTAAACATCACCAGTCAACTATACGCTCTCGCGGCAATTCTTGTCTTGGCCATTACACTTGCGCCATTCGCAATTGCTTCGGCACTCAAAGCAACCATTGATTAGCAATTTCTTATCTATCTATTTTGAATCCGTTGACTAAAATTTGGAATTTTTTATATCGCAGTTTTCACCGGCTGGGGTCGCCACGTGAGTTCTATAAAATCAGCCGTTATGCCACGCCATTATTTGGTCTACTCTTTATAAGCCTTACCCTATTGGGCGCCTATCAAGGTTTATTTTTAGCGCCCAGCGATTATCAGCAAGGTGACAGTTATCGCATCATATTCGTGCATGTTCCAGCAGCATGGTTATCGCTTTTTATCTATGTCGTAATGGCCGTAGCAGGCGCAATTGGCCTAATTTGGCGGATGAAAATGGCTTTCGTAGTGAACATTTGTTCTGCACCGCTGGGTGCTTGTTTTACGGCCTTGGCACTCACTACAGGTTCTTTGTGGGGCAAGCCAATCTGGGGCGCCTGGTGGGTTTGGGATGCACGACTAACGTCAGAACTGATTTTGTTGTTTCTGTATTTTGGTGTCATGGCTATTTACTATGCTTTTGAAGAACGTAAAACAGCCGAAAAAGCGGCAGCCTTGTTGTCTGTAGTTGGCGTGGTGATAGTGCCAATCATTCACTACTCTGTAGAATGGTGGAGCAGCTTGCATCAAGGTGCAACCGTGTTTCGAGAAGGCGGGCCTGCTATGCCGCCTAGTATGCTCACCCCTTTACTATTGATGGCTCTTGGTCTGACATTCTTCTACGGCTACATTTTATTTTTAAACATGCAAAATTTAGTATTGAAAAATGAACAAAAAAGCGCCTGGGTGCGCGAACTAATACAACAACAGAAAAGCAAACAATCATGAACTGGAGCGAATTTTTTTATATGGGTGGTTATGCTTGGTATGTATGGCCATCTTGGGGGATAACCATCTTAGTGATGCTGGCATTATTTGTTCAATCCAAACTAGAAAATGCTAAAATTCGTCGCAATATCGCTCGCCAAATTGCGCGTGAACAACATTCGTTGCAACACAATACAACCGATTAAAACCATGAGCCCAACCCAGAAAAAACGCTTTACTGTTGTGGCACTTGTATTAGCTGGAGTTGCACTTGCAACTTTTTTTGGACTAATGGCTATGCGGACCAGCATAGAGTACTTTCGAACCCCCTCGCAAATAAACGCTGGCGACTTTAATCAACAACAACACTTCAGAGTAGCAGGCTTAGTCAAAGAAGGCAGCGTTAAGCGACTCGATGATGGTGTTACGCAGCGCTTTACTATTACCGACTGTGAACATGATGTAACCGTGCAATACACTGGCATTCTGCCGGATCTATTCCGCGAAGGCCAAGCCATAGTCACAGTAGGTCGATTCGATATTCAAACAATACTAGTCGCAAAACAAGTACTGGCCAAACATGATGAAAACTATATCCCCAATGAGGCTGCCGACGCGGTAATGCTGGCCAAGGCGGATAAATGCAAATCAGCCGAAGGTGCGATCAAATACTAAACTATAGATTGAGGTTTATTGCGTAAATATTAGCGCCAATAGGTGTTACGACAACAGATTAACCATGCTTTACAAGGCAACCACACAGAGATAAAAATGCTCGGAGAGCTCGGAAATTACTGCTTAATATTGGCGTTTTGCATATCGTTGCTGCAAAGCATCATCCCTATTCTTGGCGCACGCTATAACAACCCAAGTTGGATGGCTTTCGCGCGCTCAGCGGCGCTTACGCAATGGGTATTAGTTGCCATTGCCTATGCGATTTTGACCTATGCCTTTTATATCAATGATTTTTCGATTTTATATGTTGCCAACACCTCTCATCTTGACCAGCCGGCGATTTATCGCCTATCAGCAGTGTGGGGAGGACACGAAGGATCGCTGCTACTGTGGATACTTATGCTCAGCTCATGGAGCGCATTAGTAGCACGCTTTAGCCGAGGTATTCCGCGCGACATGGTTGCTAGAGTGCTAGCGGTACTTGGAATGGTTAGCATCGGATTCTTGAGCTTTACACTGATCACCTCAAACCCATTTGAGCGAATCTTCCCGGTGCCGATAAATGGCCGTGAATTAAACCCGCTGTTGCAAGATCCAGGCTTTTTGATACACCCGCCAATGTTGTACATGGGTTATGTAGGCTTCAGCGTGGTATTTGCCTTTGCCATTGCGGCCATGCTGAGTGGTAAATTAGACACTGCTTGGGCTCGATGGTCTCGACCTTGGACTACAGCTGCTTGGTTATTCCTTACTATTGGTATCACCCTAGGCAGTTGGTGGGCTTATTATGAGCTAGGCTGGGGTGGCTGGTGGTTTTGGGACCCGGTAGAGAACGCGTCATTTATGCCTTGGCTAGTGGGTACCGCATTAATTCACTCATTAGCGGTTACCGAGAAACGTGGCGCCTTCAAAGCATGGACGGTACTGTTGGCCATACTGACATTTTCATTAAGCTTGCTAGGGACATTCCTAGTGCGCTCAGGGGTTTTGACCTCGGTACACTCTTTTGCTAGCGACCCAGCGCGCGGACTGTTTATTTTAGTATTTTTGTCCATCGTGGTCGGCGGCTCGTTGATTCTTTATGCCGTACGCGCACCGCATCTTAACAGCAAAATACGTTACGGATTGTTTTCTAAAGAAACCAGCTTATTGCTCAACAATATTCTTTTCGTCATAGCGGCCTTTATGGTCTTGGCTGGCACCCTAGCACCGTTATTAGTAGATGCCATCTCTGGGGCTAAAATCTCTGTCGGTGCGCCCTACTTTGACCTTATGTTTGCGATAATCACTATTCCGTTAGCCGTTATTGTTGGTATCGGCTCAACCAGCCGTTGGAAAAGAGATAATCCACAACGTTTTTATTCGAATGCTAGTGCCTTGCTAATCCTAAGTCTGGTCCTCAGTGGCATATTCACTAGGCTAATGACCAATGAACAGTTCTCCTGGGGTGCTTTTGCTGGTTTGGCGCTAGGGTTTTGGGTCGCCTTATGGAGTATTCAAAGTCTCGCTGACCGACTAAAAAATCAGAGTAACTGGGTCAAGGGCTTGGCTAAAATACCGGCATCAATTTGGGGAATGGCAATTGCGCATTTTGGTATTGCCATTTTTATCCTTGGGGTGACTCACGTTAACACCTATAGCCAAGAAAAAGATATTAAACTAAGTCCTGGCGAGTTTTACGAAATGGCCGGTTATCGTTTTGAGTTTGATGGTGTTACTCGGCAAACGGGTCCCAACTATATTGCCAACGAAGGACGCTTCCTAATATCTGTAATTGGCGCCGCAAAGGACAACATTGAACTTAAACCACAAAAACGAGTTTACGCAAGCGGCAACCCGATGACCGAAGCCGCTATCAATACTACTTTAGATCGAGACCTCTATGTATCCTTAGGCGAACCACTCGGACAAGGTGCATGGAGCGTGCGATTATATCTACGATCTTTTGTTGCTTGCATCTGGTTAGGCGCATTCATAATGGCGCTTGGAGGTTTAATCGCAGTGACTGACCGGCGTTACCGACGCCCTATTAAAGTAAGCAAACATAGCCAACAAGTGCAGCTAAGTTAGGTTTTAAAATAAATGCCTTATGAAAGTTAAGTTTCTAATACCATTCGTCGCCTTTATTGGCATAGCCATTGTATTGGGTTTCGGGCTTACGCTTAATCCTCGCGAACTACCATCTGCGCTTATCGATAAACCGGCGCCGAACTTTAGTTTAGGCTTATTGTCTGATCCAAATACGAAATTTTCGCCCAAAGACTATCAAGGTAAACGTTGGATATTGAATGTATGGGCCTCGTGGTGCGCAGCGTGTCGGGTCGAACATCCACTTTTAAACCAATTGGCACGCGACACCAGCATCCCATTGGTCGGCTTAAACTATAAAGATAAGCCCACAGATGCTCGCCAATGGTTGCATGAGCGAGGTAACCCTTATGTCAAAGTCCCTATGGATATTGTCGGTGATGCTGGAATCGATTGGGGTGTGTATGGTGCCCCTGAAACCTTTGTGATAAACGAGCAAGGCCTAATCATCTACAAACATATTGGGCCTGTTTCAGCACAAATTATTGAACAGGAAATACTTCCTCTATTTGCAAATAACTCGGGCAATACTCAATGAATTTCGCTCGCGTTCTGGTCATATTTGCTGGCATATTTATTTTTGTAACACCCAACTCAATACCATCTGCTTATGCAGTGATTGAGACAGTAAACTTTGTCGACAAAAAAACCGAGCAACGATATAAAAATTTAATAGCAGAGCTACGCTGCTTAGTTTGCCAGAATCAGAATATAGCTGAGTCCGATGCGGATCTTGCCAAAGACTTACGCCGCAAGACAGCGCAAATGCTGAATGCGGGTGAAAGCGATAGACATATTCGCAACTATATGCGCGAACGCTACGGTAACTTTATTTTATACAAACCGCCATTTGAAGGTGTGATGGTCTTACTATGGTTAGGGCCAATAGGTCTGCTAGTCGCTTTGCTTATTGGTATATTCACTCACATCAAACGACGCCAAAGCGAACCCTCATCACAAACTCTTGATGTCAATGAAGAGCGGCAGCGCAACGAAATACGCAACATAATGCGAGACACCCCTGAGCTAGATGACTAATATTAGACAACCGGATTTAGATGACTGAGAGACTCAGCAATTAACTATTTATGATTACATTTACCCTTGTTGCTGGTTTGATCACTCTCATTACCCTAGGCCTTCTGTTACTGCCGCTGCGAAGCGCTCGCTCACCAGTTTCTTATGAACGTCAAGAGCAGAATATCCACTTTGCAAAACAACGTATTCAAGAGTTAGATGAACAATTAGCCGCTGATACTATATCAACTGAAGAACATGAAGCTCTAAAGCTCGAAATAGAAAGCACACTGGCTGACGATATTAGCCATAACCACTCCAAGCTAAAACCTCAGTCCTTATCTGAGAAGCTTATGCACAATCGAACCGACCGCAGCAATTCAAATAATAAACATCTAATTACTGGTTTGTGTGTGATCTTGCCATTAATGGCTATTGGTATTTACGCACTACTTGGAACACCAAATGCGATCAAGCCAAACCTATCAAGCAATGCAAACAAACCTCAGCAGCCATTAAATCAACAACAAGTTGAAGAAATGATTGTGACGATTGAAGAGCGACTCAAAACTCACCCTAACGACCCGCAAGGATGGGCTATTCTATCTCGTAGTTACCTTGCCTTAGGTCGCTATGAAGATGCCGAGCAAAGCTTATTGAAAGAGATCGAACTAACGGGGGAATCTGCAAACCTCTACGCACAATTGGCAGATACCAGTTCATTAATGACCCAAGGTCAGATCAATGAAAAATCTATAGGGTATGTGAATAAAGCCTTAGAGCTAGACGCACAACAGCCACAAGCTTTATGGTTAGCTGGCTTGCATGCAGCTCAAACCGGGCAGCCGGAGCAAGCTCGTAGTTTTTGGAATCGACTCATCCCACTACTGGCAAGTGCACCCAAGCAGCAGCAAGACTTGCAAACGATTATTGATCAGACATTAGTAAGCTCGCCAACGCAAAGCACAGCCAACGTGACTGCTCAAACTAAACCAAGCGCTCAGCAAGTAGTGCCGCAAGTGCCTATTCCTGATAGCCAAGAAGAACCTATCAATCTTAATTTGCAGGCAAATTTAACTATTGCGGTTAAGCTATCATCAGAACTCACCAATAAAGTCGAACCTAATGATGTAGTATTTGTTTTTGCTCGTGCATCAGGAGGTGTCCCTGCTCCTGTCGCTGCTAAACGCTTACAAGTTAAGGATTTACCCACAGAAATAAGTTTGAGTGATGCTGATGCTATGTTGCCGCAATTCAAACTCTCTTTATTTGAAAATGTACAGCTTGTCGCCCGTGTGTCTAAGTCGGGCAATCCGACCGCACAAGCGGGTGATCTGCAATCAGAACCGCTTAAAACAAAAAACAGTGAGACAAAAAAGCTTGAGTTAATCATCACTGAAGTTGTTAACTAGCTCTATGCGAACACTTCTCGCCCCGATGGAAGGCGTTGTCGATCATGGTATGCGTGAAGTTCTCACCAATTTAGGTGGCTATCACCGATGCGTCACCGAATTCATCCGAGTTAACAATCAGCGAATTCCCGAACATGTGTTTCGGCGCTTTGCTCCTGAGCTGGAAACCGGTGGAAAAACATCTGCGGGAACGCCCGTCTATTTACAGTTATTAGGTGGTGATGCGAAATCGATGGGGACCAATGCAGCTCTGGCGCAGTCCTTAGAGCCAGCCGGTATCGACCTTAATTTTGGCTGTCCATCTAAAACAGTCAACAAGCATAACGGCGGTTCTGCGCTATTGCGAGAGCCCAAGCGAATTGGCAATATTGTGGCATCGGTGCGCGATGCCGTGGATCCTTCTATACCGGTGACTGCCAAAATACGACTCGGTTTTGATAATTACGACTTATTAGATGAAGTGGTCGACAATGTGATCACAGGTGGCGCCGAGGAACTTTGTATTCACGCGCGCACGCGCCAAGATCGCTACAAGCCGCCAGCGCACTGGCAGATAGTTAAAAAAATTTCGACACGATCGACAATACCGATCATTATTAACGGAGAAATATGGTCAGTGAAAGACGCAAATCGAGCGCGCAAGTTAAGTGGTTGTACAGACATAATGTTAGGCAGAGGCGCTCTTACCTGCCCTGATCTAGCGCAGAGTATTAGAGCCAACTACCAAGGTTATAAATACGTAGCTAGAAGTTGGCTAGAAACACTTAGAATGGTTCGTAAATACTTGCAAAGTAATCAAAATGCTCACCCCATGTTCGTCAGCAATCGAGCCAAACAATGGCTAGTTTTTCTGCAAATGCACTACCAACAAGCTGGTGACCTCTTCCATCAGATAAAGCGCTTAACAGAAGCAAATGACGTGTTCTATGTGATAGATAAATATTTAGAACAGCCGGATTTATAGAAATAAGCCTTTAGCCAAGCTTGCAGAAATAAGCCTTTAGCCAAGCTTGTAGAAATAAGCCTT
>CAZHEL010000007.1:57296-94801 GCA_964531625.1 uncultured Gammaproteobacteria bacterium | reverse complement strand
AGAAATAAGCCTTTAGCCAAGCTTGTAGAAATAAGCCTTCAACTGCCTTATCCAATACAACATGAACTGCTATGCGCGGGTATTGAGACTAAAAGTTGAGATCAAAAAACCAAGATTAAAAAATAGCGTGAACAAATAAAAATGACTCCGTAGATATGGCTTAGATACCTGCGAAGCCATTTTATTAAATATTACCAAAATCACGGTTGTGGATTTAAGAATTTAGAAATGATCAGCCCACAGGACTACAAGACTGTATTGGCAACATTGAAACTACGCATTTAAGGAACTGCGCTGGATCAGAGAATAAATTATTCACTAAGCCTAAGCTTTTTCCCCTTGGAAAATTCACTTGCAATAAGACTAATAGATTTCCCCTATATAAACAATCAGCCGAAAAACGAAATGATTATTCATTTTTTATGAACAATGTGTGTAAGTATATCGAAATAGTACTATTTGTAAAAATAGTGAAACACATTGTCGCTCGATCATAATTTTCCAAGCAATGGTTTCTTTATATCGTGCGGTTTCACGCTACAATAATCAGTATTTAGGTAAACTCGAACCAGTAACTTATCCGAGAAAAAATCACGAGATAATCACGAGGTAATAATGATGAAGCAGCCATTAATTAAGGTCCTGATATTATTAAGCGCCCTATTTTCAATTAGCGCAAATGCTTGGACCTTAGATGTTGAAAATTCTGAAGTTAATTTTGTATCCATCAAAAAAGGCAACATTGGTGAGACTCATATTTTTACGGATATCGCAGGGACGATTGAAGAATCAACCGCCAATATTGTGATTAGGCCCGATAGCGTTGATTCTCGGGTACCGATTCGCGATGAACGAATGCGAGAATTCCTGTTTGAAACTGGTATTTACCCAATCATCAGTATCAGCTCAGATGTGACGGAGATAATGTCCGGGCTGAGTGCAGGCACATCAAAACTTACAAACTTCTCGGCAAGTCTCTCTATGCATGGCGTTAGCAAAGACTTGACTCTGGATGTGCGCGTATCAATGCTAAGCGACTCAAGCATTGTGGTTAGCAGTAGCAAACCATTCTTATTGCGTGCGGCCGACTTCAACATGGTAGAAGGCATCCAGAAACTAGCGAGCCTAGTCAACAACTTACCTATTGCAGAGTCAGTACCTGTATCGTTTTCGCTCTCGTTCACTAAATAGTACGAGTGTTGAAACACTAAATGGATCACACTCTTTTTATTTATGAGTTCAAAAATTTTAATTATTGTGATTGCCGCAAGCGCTATTTTAAGCGCTTTGCTTACAGTTGTTTTATTAGGTCCAGACAGAACATCCCTAGATAACAGCACAATAACAAAGCTATCAGAACGCGTTAGCCAGCTAGAAGCGCAAGTCATCCAAGTGCGGGAATTGGGACAGCAGCAATTAGCCCAAAGATCTTTAGATAATCGAGAGCAAGCTAAAGCTGCATCAGTGATTGCTGAGCCTAGCGAAACAGAAAATCAAACAGCTCCCCTAGACTCACAAACGCAACAAGCTAACCAGGCTTTCGATTTCGAACAATTTAGACAACAGCGACGCGCACTATCATTGCCAGAAGCCAGAAAACGTCGACTTATCAGCGCAGGCTTTACCGATGAAGAAGCAAATTGGATATTTCAAAACGAATCTGATGTACAACTTCAGTCACTCTATGCTGACCATGAAATTCAGCGCCAAGCCTTGCAAGCCAATGGTGGTGAACAATCTAAAACGACAGCTGAACGCTTACGTGAAAATATTGGTGATGAGACTTACGAACGCTATTTGCAAGCAAATAACCGCTCTACAAAAATTTCGGTTAGCAATATATTAAGCTCGTCTCCCGCTGAGAATTCCGGACTTAAAGCGGGCGACCGCATTATTGGCTACGCAGGCGAACGTGTATTCAATGTGCGTGATCTGAACAAACTAACAGTGCAAGGCGAAGCTGGCGAAAGCGTCTTACTTGAAATTGAACGAGATGGCGAACCTATCCAGCTAACTATCCCTCGTGGACCCATCGGCATTAATTCAGACCGAAGGCGTTGAACCACCGCCTCACTTAAAATTCAGTTTGCGTCTCAAAGCTATTGTCGAAGCTCGATAACAATAGCTTGTTTTCACCTAGAGTTAATTATCCATTAATGAGAAGACTTAAACAGAGCTTGATAGTATTATCAGAAAATCAAAAGCTTTAAGATAAAATATTTTCACACCTTAAAACAATAGTGCTCGATCAGGTCTCGCACTACTAAAAGTAATTACTCATACTATTAAACGGTAGCCTTATTTATGAAAGTCTTAACTATCCCTTTTATTGCTCTAGTATCGACCATTCTCATGGTTTCAACTTCCGCTTTTTCACAAGAAACAGAGCAAGAGAACATTGCCTTTGCAGAAGGTTCTGTGCTGGTCTACTGTACTGCTCCAAATCCAGACAGTGAGACACATATGAAAGTGTTTCTAGACTCTTTTCCAAAGCTCATTGAAAATATGCAATTAAGTGCAAATAACGGGGAGTTATTGCGTGCTCATTATTTGGGGCGTCTTAAAGATGGATTTTTCTTTGTTTTCAAAGGTGAGAGTATTGAAGAAGCTCAATCTAAAGCAGATAAATTATTAGCAGAGAATGATGCAATTATTTCCGAAAGCCTGAAAACAGCTAACATCGAATCAAGCCGTAATTTTAGTGATAGCTGTAATAGCCTAGAAGTAGGACCGTTAGCGATCGAATCACTGAAATAATTATAATCTTAGCGAGACATAATGGGTGCCTCTCTAATAGCAAGTTAGTTTAACCTAAGTCAGCGCGTTGACGCTGACTTAGATAGTTATTATTAATAAACATGACTGTCCTTTTTATCTTATAGACTTATGCGCAAAACTATCAAAAAGGCCAAAGGAGATGTTAGTCTGATAAAACTAAGAGATGATGATCATTATCTTCAAAACAGTAAAACTCGAACACAAACTTTGATTGAAACAATCAAGTTTGTTGAAAAGCATCTTCAACAAGTTCAGATTTCAAATTAAGTTTTCTAATTAGCTAAAGCTTGGCTTTCGCTTATCAACAAAAGACGCCACACCCTCTATACCGTTGAGTGAGTTGCCACAGGCCGCAATGCCTCGTCCTTCCAATTCCATTTGTGTCTCAAAGCTATTGTCGAAGCTCGATAACAATAGCTTTTTAACCATAGCATTCGACTCTTTAGCGCCATCGACGAATATTTGTGCCATTTTATTGGCCTCAGTCATTAGGTCATCATCAGCCACAACCTTAGTTACAAGCCCCCAATCCATTGCCTCCTGCGCTGACAACACACGATTAGTTAACATTAACTCTTGAGTTCGACGCAAACCGACTAATCTAGGCAAGTAATAACTGGAACTTCCATCCGGAGATAAGCCAATTTTAGTATATGCCATGGTAAATTTAGCCGACTCAACGGCGACCACTAAATCACCCGTTATCGCCATACTAAAACCAGCGCCAGCTGCGGTGCCATTAATTGCCGTGACTACAGGAACATCCATGCGCGCGAATACCGACAAAGCACGGTGCAATTCATCCGCTAGGCGCTTAACCCCTTCACCATTTTTGCCATCAAAATCTTGCATGGCTTTTACATCGCCACCGGCGCAAAAGAAACGCCCTTGCGCAGTAATAATAACTGCCTTTATATCGTCATTATTGTCACATTTTATGGCGGCTTCATTTAGCTCATTAGCCATATCCTGGTTCAGCCCATTAGCCTCATCAGGTCTATTAAGGGTAATCGTTGCCACACGATTATCGATTGCGAATTTGATGGTCTTAAAATCTGTCATTACATTTCTCTTGTGTGAAAAGGTGTGGAATTTATCGATGATCGCAGAGGCCTATCTAACTCTAGCCAAAACTTCATATCCAATAAAAAAGCCTCTATATATAGAGGCTTTTTCAAAATCAAATAATAGGTGAGCTAGAACGGTATGTCATCATCAAAATCGTTAGCCGGCTGTGGCTGTTGCGGCGCATTTTGTTGCGCTGCACTTTGTTGAGGCGCATTTTGCTGCGGAGTTTGTTGCGGTCTTTGATAACCGCCACCGCTTTGTCCAGCATTGTCGCCGCGCGAATCTAACATTTGCATTTCATTGCCAACAATTTCAGTGGTATATCGATCTTGACCGCTTTGATCTTGCCATTTGCGAGTTTGTAACTTGCCTTCGACATAAACTTTAGAGCCTTTACGTAAATATTCGCCTGTGATCTCAGCCAACTTATTAAAGAATACCACTCGGTGCCATTCTGTCTTGTCCACCTGCTCGCCAGTATTTTTATCTTTCCAACTTTCCGATGTCGCCACACTGATATTGGCAATCGCTGCGCCATTGTTGGCGTAACGGATTTCGGGATCATTCCCAAGGTTGCCAACTAAAATCACTTTATTAATACCACGTGCCATTATTGTCTCCGTTTATCATGCATTTATTGAGTGTACGATCTATTGCTAACTAAGCTATTACTATAAGTGCTCGCTGTTCGAGCATGGTGCAGTCAAACAATTCTAATTAAAACAGTTTGCATAGCCGTCTTATTTTATAGGTCATCCGCTTTCAGAGCAACGCCGCAATTTTGGGTTTAAGAGCCCTTAGGAACTCTCAGCTGGATAAAAAGTCCTTAGCTTGATAAAGAGCCCTCAGCTGTAGTACTAGACAGCCCTCAGCTTCAGGGTTAGAGAGCCTTCAGCTTTAGTACTAGAAAGCAACTGCGTCCAGAGCCGCTTGATCGAGCTCATTTTTATCAACTTTTAGGTAAACAGTCTTTTCTTGCGCAATAATGATAACTTCTTCAACACCTTGCACCGCTTCAAAACCTGCCTGATATTCGTCGATGTTCTTATCCAAGGTGGTTAACGGTACCACTAAACTATCCAATAGTCGGGGCTCAGGCGAAGTCTGTACAAGCCATACCCATACCACTAGCAATACACCGCACAACGCAAATACCGCAGTAACACCATAGTCGCCGTACACTGAACCGCCTATAAAGCCGCCAAGAAACACACCCATAAACTGAAAAGTATTATAAACACCTATCGCCGAGCCCTTCGCGGCCGCTGGCGCTACACGAGATACTAAGGAAGGCAGCATGGCTTCTAATAAATTAAAGCCCCAAAAGAAAAAGAACATACAAACGGTCATACCAGGCACACCCAGTGGCCGCCACATTAATAGACATTGTGCGAATAACAATAGACATATTGCCGCTCGGAATATGCGCATAAGCAAGTGCTTGCGACTGGACAATATGACCATAGGCAACATAAATATCACCGAGCCAAGCAGTGCGGGCACATAGACTTTCCAATGATCTTGGGTTGGCAGTTTGGCTTGTTCAAGCAATATTATCGGCACAACCACAAACATGGCTGTTAACACAAAATGCAATATAAAAATGCCCATATCCAAGCGCAGCAACTGCGGATGCCGCAACAAACTAAGCATTTTCAAAGGCATTGCCCGTACTTCTAAATTCTGTTTTTGTACCGGCGTTGGTACAACCTTCCAAACTAACAATAAAGACAAAGCAGCCAACACGGCGGTAAGTGCAAACAAGCCTTTCACTCCAATGTAAGCCTGCAATAGTGGCGCCGCCATTAAGGCGAGTAAAAACGCCAAACCAATGGTCATACCAATACCAGCCATGGCTTTGGTACGTTGGTTTTCACGGGTCAGATCACTGGTCAAAGCCAGCACTACCGCTGCGATGGCACCTGCGCCCTGTAAAGCGCGACCAATGATTACCCCATTAATAGTGTCAGCGATGGCCGCAACTAGGCTACCAACAATAAATATGCTCAGCCCAATATAGATAATGGGCTTGCGGCCAAACCTGTCCGACATCCAACCAAACGGTATCTGCAATGCGGCCTGAGTCATACCATAGACACCCAAGGCAAGCCCCATTAATGCTGGAGTGGCGCCATCGAGTTGCTCAGCGTAGATCGACAATACTGGCAGAATCAAAAACAAGCCAAACATACGCAGGCCGTAGACACAAGCCAAGGCACTTATCGATTTTCTTTCAAGAGAATTTAAGCTAGACGCGCTCACAGTATTATTGGCAAAAATTTACAAGGAATTTGGTCTGGAAAGCAAAAAAAGATATCGCTTTTATTGAAGGCAACGTATATTAACAGGTTGTTCATTCGTCTGGAAATATTAAAAGTTTGCCGACTTTATTTTTATCAATAGGATCATCAATAAACCCTTTCCGTGTTAGAAAAAATAACCATTCGTGGTGCCCGCACCCATAATCTTAAAGGCATAGACCTAGAGTTGCCGCGTGACAAACTCATTGTCATCACTGGCTTGTCGGGGTCAGGCAAATCATCGCTGGCCTTTGACACCATTTATGCGGAGGGTCAACGTCGCTATGTGGAGTCACTATCGGCTTATGCTCGGCAATTTTTGTCCTTAATGGAGAAACCCGATGTTGATGTAATCGAAGGCTTGTCGCCAGCTATCTCTATCGAGCAAAAAGCAACATCGCATAACCCACGATCCACGGTAGGTACCATCACTGAAATATATGACTACATGCGCTTGTTATATGCGCGAGTAGGCGACCCGCGCTGCCCAGACCACAATGTAACTCTTGAAGCGCAAACAGTGAGTCAAATGGTCGATCAAACCATGGCCTTGCCTAGCGGCAGTAAAATTATGTTGATGGCTCCGGTCGTGCGAGATCGTAAAGGCGAACATTTAAACCTTTTAGAAGGTATGCACGCGCAAGGCTATATTCGCGCGCGCGTCGATGGTCAGATAATCGACTTATCAGAGCCCCCTACTTTGAAGAAAAACTTCAAGCATAATATCGACATCATAATTGACCGTTTGGTTGTCAAAGAAGGCAATGAGCAACGCATGGCGGAATCGTTTGAAACAGCCTTAGAGCTTGCCGAAGGCGTTGCTGAAGTGTTGGTGATGCCTAGCGATACTCAAACTGAAGAAACATTGGTATTTTCATCACGCTATGCCTGCCCACATTGCGGTTATAGCTTAAGTGAATTAGAACCGAGATTATTTTCCTTCAATAATCCTGTGGGCGCATGCGCAAGCTGTGATGGTTTAGGCACTAAACAATACTTTGACCCCGCACAAATTATTTTTGATGACGGCATTAGTTTATCAGCGGGTGCTATCAAAGGTTGGGACCGACGCAGCCTATTTTATTTTCGCATGATACAAAATGTGGCTACTCACTATGGTTTTGATGTGGATAAACCATTAAGCGAACTGAGCTCAGTGCAACTCGACAAACTACTGTATGGTAGCGGTGAAGAAGCTATTGAATTCAGTTATTTACGACATAAAGGTAAAGGAGTTACTCGCCATCATTCTTGGGAAGGTATTATCCCAAATATGGAACGACGCTATCGCGAAACCGAATCCAATAGCATGCGCGAAGAGCTGGCCAAGTACATTAATTCACAAACCTGTCCAGATTGTACTGGCAGCCGCTTACGCTTAGAAGCGCGCAATGTATTCATCAATGAACAAAGCATAAATAATATTGTGACGCGCTCTATAGGTGATGCACTAAAGTTTTTTGAAGATTTAAAACTAATTGGCAATCGAGCACAAATCGCCGATAAAATAGTTAAAGAAATATACGATCGTCTAGGTTTTCTGGTCAATGTGGGTCTAAATTATCTGAGCATGGATCGATCGGCTGAAACCCTGTCTGGTGGTGAAGCGCAGCGTATTCGACTGGCATCTCAAATTGGCTCCGGCTTGGTTGGCGTTATGTACGTGTTGGACGAGCCATCCATTGGCTTACATCAAAGAGATAACGACCGATTAATCTCCACGCTGACCCACTTACGTGACTTAGGCAATACGGTTATTGTGGTCGAGCACGATGAAGACGCTATGCATCAGGCTGATTATATTGTTGATATTGGACCCGGTGCCGGCGTACACGGTGGTGAAATCGTGGCCGAAGGCGGTATTGAGCAAATCAAAAGCAATCCTAATTCGTTAACAGGCAAGTTTTTATCGGGCAAGGAAGTAATTGCGGTACCGAGTGAGCGATATAAGGTAAATAAAAACGCGCAAATAAAAATTACCGGTGCAACAGGCAACAACCTTAAAAACGTCAACGTTGACATCCCGATAGGAGTATTGACCTGCGTAACGGGTGTATCGGGCTCAGGTAAATCGACGCTCATCAACAACACTCTCTACCCTGCAGCGGCGCAGAAAATTAACCGAAGCCGAATAGAGTGTGCGCCGCACAAAGATATAAAAGGCTTGGATCAAATCGACAAAATCGTAGATATCAATCAAAGTCCTATCGGCCGCACGCCGCGCTCTAACCCAGCAACCTACACACAATTATTTACCCCGATACGAGAATTATTTGCGGGCACGCCCGAATCTCGCGCTCGAGGCTATAAACCAGGACGTTTTTCATTCAACGTTAAGGGCGGTCGCTGCGAGGCTTGTCAGGGCGATGGCTTGATTAAAGTAGAAATGCATTTTCTACCTGATATCTATGTCGCCTGCGATATCTGCAAAGGCCAGCGCTATAACCGTGAGACCTTAGACATTCGCTACAAAGGCCAAAATATTCATGATGTGTTGAATATGACTATTGAAGACGCGGTAGACTTTTTTAGTGCTGTACCGAATATTCATCGCAAATTAGATACCTTGATGTCAGTTGGTTTGGGATATATCAAACTAGGTCAAAGCGCGATAACCCTATCGGGCGGTGAAGCTCAACGAATTAAGTTAGCCAGAGAACTCTCTAAACGTGACACGGGTAAAACTCTATATATCTTGGATGAGCCGACCACTGGCTTGCATTTCTTTGATATTCGTCAATTGTTAGCGGTACTGCACCAGCTAAGAGATCAGGGCAACACTGTGGTCGTGATTGAGCATAATTTAGACGTGGTCAAAACCGCCGACTGGATCATTGACCTTGGTCCTGAAGGCGGTGACGGTGGTGGCATCGTTGTGGCACAAGGCACGCCTGAAGATGTCGTCAAAGCTAAAGGTTCTTTTACCGGCCATTACCTAGCGCCATTCCTCAAAGCCGAAGCCGGTTAATATCTATATCAGCACGCCTTGCGAAACACCAATATGCCGTTTGGAATATCGGCAATGACAAGCTATATTTATAAGTCTATTTTTAACACTCATTTAACCATCGGCACTGCGCTATGTTAATCGTTATATCACCCGCCAAAACCCTGGATTATGAAACGGCTCCGGCCACTAAAAAGCACACTCAACCCGCGCTGCTCAAACAAAGTGAGGAATTGATTGATGTGCTCACCACGATTGAACCAGCAGATATTGAAAAGCTCATGAAGATTAGCCCAAAACTGGCTGAACTGAATGTTGAGCGTTACCACAATTGGTCACGACCTTTTAAGCCCAGCAATGCTAAACAAGCCGTGCTCGCCTTTAAGGGCGATGTTTATACAGGTTTACAAGCCGAAAACTTTAAAGAAGCTGATTTCGCCTATGCGCAACAACATTTGCGCATACTTTCTGGTTTATACGGAGTTTTAAGGCCGCTAGATTTGATGCAAGCGTATCGACTGGAAATGGGCACTAAACTAGCCAATCCGAAAGGTAAAAATCTTTATGAATTCTGGGGCGATGAAATAACAAAAAACATTAATAAACAGCTGAAAAGCATTGATTCTAATATTCTTTTAAATCTAGCGTCTAATGAGTATTTTAAATCAATAAAAACCAAAGATATAAATGCAGATATCGTCACGCCGATATTTAAAGATTGGAAAAATGGCCAATATAAACTAATCAGTTTCTTCGCCAAAAAAGCCCGTGGCATTATGTCCGCATGGGTAATTGAAAACCAAGTGGAGAGTCTGGATAAGTTGATTAAGTTCAAGCAAGATGGTTACAAATATAGCGCAAAAGATTCTGACGCTTTAAACCCAGTTTTCTTGCGCAAGCAATAAAGTTCCCGCTGATCGTTGCGTGGATGCAACTTATTAGAGCGCTGCAGGAGCAAGCTAGCAAGCTAATCGCCTAACACTAGCTTCATATCGGCTTTTTTCTGGTCACTAATCGAAGCTGATATGGCCTTAGCAACCATCTCCGCTCGGTATTTCATGGCATCCGCATTCTTGCCTGCATGATTCGCATCAACCGCTTGCTTAAACAAAAACAGCCATCGAGTAAAATGACCTGGTTTTAATGGTATTTTTGCACTGACATCTAAATGTTTTTGCAAAGTATTCCCAGTATAGCTTTTAGATCGAAATAAGCTGTCTTCCCAAAAATCTACGATAATCGGAAGATGATGCTCTAGCTCAATCTTTATAACATCGGTAAAAATGAAGCCAATAATAGAGTCTTTGAGCATGGCGTCATAAAATCGAACCACAATGCTATCGATATCACTCCTGTTTTGAACGTCATTTTTAGTCATTATTTGTTATACTCTACGCGCCTGCAGTTTCTTGGTTCTAAACTATATTGTTAATTTAAGTCCTATCTTAAGCCCTATCTATAGTTATGACTTAGGCTCTAGCAGAGACTGCCTTTAACTGATTTTTATTATGTCTGATTCTACCGTACAAACATCTAAAGATTCGCAAAAATCTAACCGCCCAAAAATAAAACCAGTTATCGCTGGGGAGAAGCTGCGTGGGGCCGAAAAGATGGCTCGTATACCGGTAAAAATTGAACCTACGACGGCACCACTGCGTAAACCTGACTGGATACGTATTCGCCTACCCAATGGTAATAAAGTACAAGAACTCAAGCAAACTTTGCGTGACAACAAATTGCACACGGTATGTGAAGAGGCTTCTTGCCCTAATTTATCAGAATGTTTTAACCGCGGCACCGCCACATTCATGATCATGGGCGATATTTGTACACGTCGCTGCCCTTTTTGTGATGTAGCGCATGGGCGACCCCTCGCATTAGATCAAGATGAGCCTAGGCATTTAGCAGAGACGATTGCAGCTATGAAACTAAATTACGTGGTGATCACCTCGGTTGATAGAGACGATTTACGCGACGGTGGCGCTGGACATTTCGTCGATTGCATCAAAGAAACCAGAGCACTTAATCCCAACACTAAAGTCGAAATCTTAGTACCAGATTTTCGTGGCCGCATGGATATTGCCATTGAATTAATGAGCAGTAATCCACCCGATGTATTCAATCACAACCTTGAAACCATTCCTGATTTATATCGAAAGGTTCGCCCTGGCTCTGACTATCAGTGGTCATTAGACTTAATCAAAAAATTTAAACAACAACAGCCTAATGTGCATACAAAATCAGGCTTGATGTTGGGTATTGGCGAGACTATCGATCAAGTTAAAGATGTGTTGCGAGACCTTAAAGAGCATAACTGTGACATGATTACGCTGGGACAATACTTACAACCCAGTTTAAACCACCTGCCAGTAGAACGTTATGTACATCCCGACGAATTTGATGAGTTAAGAGAGTTCGGTGATGAATTAGGTTTTGCTCATGTGGCATCAGGCCCAATGGTGCGCTCGTCTTATCATGCCGACGTTCAAGCGCACGCTGCTGACGAAAAACATTAGAATCTATCCATAGCGACTGATTGCTACTGGCTAATTACTACTGGCTAAGCAACTTTTAGCAAAACGTATTTCAATAAAGCCGCGACGGCCAAACAAACAATCCCGATTGTATCGACAATGGCTACTTTTAAAATAGCTTGATTGTATTCACCCACTGCCCACATTAGGCACAAAAAACCGATCATACTAATCGCTGCCATTACCATCGCTGCACCCTGATATTGTGGCACAAAAACGGAATAGAGAATAAACCCACCGAGTATTCCAAACAATAGTGCTCGATGGCGCATTAGAATAATCAAATCATTATTAATTAAATCTATCGAATAAGATTGCGACAGCTTGTCTGCCGAAATAACACCTATTATTGGCACAAAGTTAATTAGGCCAACGATAAACAACAGTATCGGAATACCTTTACTCATCTTATAACCCTAAGCGCATACCCTGACGCGCAATATTAAAACCTGCGGACTCAACTTGGCGAGTCTCTGCGCTGTCTGGATTCAAAATTGGGTTAGTATGATTCATATGTATAAACCAGACCTTGTTGCGCTCTCGCTCTGACAAGTGCTCGAGTATTCGCATAGTTTCTAGTACAAATGGATGCGGTATTTTAGACATATCTCTTCCAGGCAATTCACCGTCCGCAAAAAACGCGGCATCAAGTAATGCGTAATCGACGGTCTTTACCAGCTTGGCAATATCCGTATCCCATTCATCCCATTTGTTAATATCCGGGATAAATATCGCAGACTTATTGGGACCCTCTATTCGATAACCTACAGTCTCAGAGTATTCATCACGGTGTGGTACTAAGAATGGGGTTACTGTTAGCTGGCCCAAATTTTCAGACTTATTATTGGTTAATAGTTGTAAGCTAATATTCTCAAAAGTAACTAATTGACTCCAAGGGCCATTGTCTTTAAGAAATTGGTTCATCCGCGGCATTGCGAATACTGGCACGTTCGAGGTCGACATCACTTCATGCCCCAAAAACATCAACCCAGCATAATGACCAATATGCGCATGAGTGAGAAATATTCCAGCAAGATCATAACGTTCACTTGGCGCCTCTACTTCCAGTTCATAAAGCTGTTGAGGCAAGTCAGGTGTGGCTTCAAACATATATTTTTTATTCGCGGCTGGGTCAATCATGCCGAGTGAAACAGCACCTTTTCTAAGACGTACATTTTCCCAGCCTGGCATGCAATGCGGCAAATAGCACCCAGCTTGAGGATAGCCAGCATCTTGTCCCACACCTAATACATATAAATATGGACTGTTATTGTCTTGTTCTGAGCCAAATGCAGCACTACTGCCTAATGCTAAGCATAAAAAGAAAACGATAGTTACTAATGAATACTTCATAAAACCCTCATCCTCAATTATTGCCACTAATGTTCACTCATTGCAAAGAGTCCGCATAAGCAAAAACAGCTGGCGCGCCTCCAGTATGCCAAAATAATACTTTATCTGGCTTACTTATCTCGCCATTACGAAGCATGGAAATTAAACCACCCATCGCCCGCCCCGTATAAACAGGATCTAAAAGAATACCTTCATGTCTCGCCATTAGTGTAACCGCCTCTCTTTCGAGCTCACCAACAACGCCATAACCCTGCCCTATATATCGATCATCAAGAAATACGTCTTCATTAGAAAAGTTCGCGCCAGCCTCTATAAGGGCACTTGTTCTATTAGCAAGATTAACAATGGACTGTCTATACGACATATCGCCAATCTCGTCTTTATCGATATTAATTCCGATCAGCTTATATTCTCTTTTAAGTAGATGCTTACCGACCATACAACCCGCATGCGTGCCTCCTGAGCTTGATGCAAATACAATATGCGAGAACTGATCCGCATCGAATTGCGCATCCAACTCTTGCATCGCTTGCACAAAACCACAAGCACCCAATTCGTTAGAACCACCATACGGCACAATATACGGAGTCTTATTTTGCGCTTTTAGCTGATCGAAAAGATTATCACTGTCTTCCCCTTTACGGTTAGCGCCTGCCCAATGTATATGCGCGCCAAAAAGTCCATCTAATAGTAAATTTCCATTGCTAACATCTGGCTCTTCACCACCCAAGATCAAATGACACTCTAGATCAAGCTGTGCCGCTGCCGCAGCGGTTTGCCGACAATGATTCGATTGCGATGCGCCACTGGTGATGATGGCATCGCAGCCATTAGCGATTGCATCACCCAGAATATATTCAAGTTTTCTGGTTTTGTTGCCGCCTAGAGCTAAGCCCGTTAAATCATCTCTTTTAATAAAAATATCAGCACTATCTAAAGCCTTACTTAATTGTGAGAGCTTGGTAACGGGCGTTGGGAAAAAACCGAGTTCAGATGTTGGAAGTTTTTTAATATTCATCGATGCGAAGGTGCTGGAAATGAAGACTTAAAAGTAAATGCCTGTGCAGTAGGCCCCGCTTCACTCACTAGTGTTAGTTTTGCCGTGGCTTCATTTAAAGTAGGGATATACCCTTCTTCAACCCACCAAAGAACCAGATGGAATTCGATCTTATCGAACCATTCATTTCGACGACGCATGATTTGTCTGTGCTCTTTATTTCTATATGCAAACGCACTGAGTGATTCAATATCAGTCCATACGGACATATTAATCACCATATGTGGGTCATCAAATGCTTGCACGTCCATGGCGTTGTTAACGTCGCCGATAAATCGCCAAACAAAACCATCTTGGCTCTCGGCAATCGCATTTACTTTATCTAAATTCGATACAAAATCAATATTGGCAGGATGGGTCGGCGGCAAGCGAAACTGGGCAATATTTAATTGTGCTATATGGTATTTCACGAATTTAGATATTTATTTGAGTTTGCATATCTTTAAAGCCCAGCAGTATAGCTGCGCCAATGACCAACAAAGCACAAACTTTACTGAAATATTGACCATGAGCATCTTTTAGTTTGCTGGCTATCAGTTCTGCAAACTTGCCATAGAACGTTAAAAACGATCCATCGACAAATAAATAAGTGAGGCTTAATGCTAAAAACTGGCCCCGCAATGGTTGCTCTGGGTTTATGAATAATGGAAATAACGACGCAAAGAAAATAACCGCTTTAGGGTTAGCCGCAGAAGTAATAAACCCTTGCCAATATAAAGATGAGGCCGAACGTTGCTGCCGTACAGAGCTTAAGTGATGCTCCGGATTAGAAAAAAACAACTTTAAACCCAGATATACCAAATACGCCACACCCGCCCACTTCACATACACAAACGCGCCTTTTGCATTATGTATGACACTCACCAAGCCCAGTGATGCAATAAGCATTTGTAAAAAATTAGCTGATAAATCACCAGCAGCAGTTGCTAAAGATTTCTTAAAACCACATTCAACGCTATTAGCCAACATCAAAAGGTGACTCGGCCCCGGTGTGGCCATATAGATCAAAACGGTACTGAGATACAAAGTATAAACTTGCCAACTCATTTCCGCTTATTACTTATGCTTGAGTTCTAACTTAATAGCACAAAAACAATAAAAGATACAAACCCAGTTAAAGATGCAAGAATTGTGAGGCGCTTAAGCTTAGGTGTTTGCCACGCCATGATAAAACCAGATATCAGCAATAACACAATTGCGACAGAAAAGATTACTGCATATACCTTAAATGCTTGGCCGCCTTTAGCTTTATGTAGCTGTACAAATCTTCGGTACGCGGTTGTGTCTTTTACCGTTAGCTGAGCCTCTAAGCTATTTTTAGTCGGTTTTAAACTGATATCTTTTGATGAGCCGGTCCACTCCAGCCAAAAGCTATTACCGCCCTTTTTAACCGATGGCTTACCTTCGGGCTTACTTATACCGATCTTCTGCATTTCTGCTTTGGCTAACTCGGTTAGCTGAACAAGGTCGGCTTTAATGGGTTCACTTAAGGCGATTGTATGTTTAGTGTCTTCGTAGGACCCCTTAATACCCCAGCTATACAAAGAGCCAGTAAGCGTAAACATAATCGCGACAGGGAGAATAAACGCCGCCAGCAAGGCATGCAGCGTCATAATTTGAATTCTATTCATTAGGTTTAGCACCGAATTACATAATTAATTTTGATGCTACTAATTTTACACTTTATTTGGTGTTAAAACCTAATCAAGTAGGTGCTACACGCAAAAAGCAAGCACATTGTCATTGGCCGCTCGTATGCTATAGCAGCCAACTTCCTGACCTCCTTGCCTTAGTCATTCCCAGTAATTTGGTAGTACCTCTCTACCCTACTTGTAATTTGTGCCCACTTGGAATCTTTAATCCTATTCTGATGATGTTGAAACGCAGCTTGATCAACAAACTCCTCATACACATCGAAGCGATTAATGTTCTTAGCATTTTGAGATAATTGAAAAGTTAAACAACCGGGTTCTTGTTTAGTCAATCGGCTGTGCTCATCAAGCGCAGCTACAACAGCTTCTAAATCATTATCTGCAACAATAATGTAGCCCTGTAATATCACCTTAGACATGCTTTGACCTCTTGGAAGTTATTTGCCCATGGCTTTTTCTAAATGCTCGGATCTTTTGTCTGCATTATCTTGAATAAACTTATCCATGTCGCCTTCGAAATTTTGTAAATCTTTGGGGCTTGAAGGAACCTTTGGGATGTCTACACCGTCACTTCCTAGCACTTGCTTAACCTGACTTTGTGATGAGCTCGAATTCAATTGCTTAACAACCAAAAAAGCAACTAGAAGCAGTGCCAAAAGTAGAGATATTAATCTCATTGTGCTCCTCCAATATTAGTCTTTGCATAAAGCTGTCGACCCTAGTCTGACTGAATAGGCTGTCTGGCACAATATTAAATCTACCAGCACTTTGGCCTCGTGAATAGATATGCTTAGTTTAGATGCCCAAAACTAAAAATTAATAAGGTCATTGTCTAAGCTGATGAGGAGCGCTGATACAAAAGCTGGTTGAAAGACTGAGCTTTGTTATGCAGTGCATAAACGAGCTTTAGATTTAAGCTCTTTTTCCAGCGCTCATCGTATCGAATATTATCACGATTACGCATTATGAAATTTTTATTACCCATTGCAATATGGGAATTTGAATGATTCACATTACTACTCTCGACTGTTTGATACCCCATAGCCGAGTAACATTCCCGCAAAAAACGATTGATTTTGGAAGACAAGACATCTGCATCAGTGAAAAGAACGTCATAAAAACTAAAATGAAAATTGATTTCGGCATTCTCGAGGTAACTGACTATTTTTTTATTCTCGCCCAACCACCAATTAAAACTTCGATAATGAGCAACTAAACTATTGCTAGCTCCCTCTTTAGAAGCAATTGAATTTGCAAAGTTACGCACATCTTTTGCCGCAAAAACCACAGATATATCGTCACGAGACAAACCCAAGCTCTGTGCATTGTCAATTAACAGCTTCAGGGTTGAGAAAGATTTGGAAGAATCAACGATAACTGTATCCGGTGGGTAATGCTCATTAAAGTAATCAAATAGATTTTTGTATTTTTCTAGCAACCCTACGTTAGAGTTATGACCTGAGAGATGAATTAAATCACTCCATAATTCACATTTGTGCCAATCGCTGCCACAAGAACACAGAGATACATCATCATGGTCACCCCACTTGTCAAAATACTGTTGCATATGACTACTAGAGAAAAAAGCGGTTATTTCTCCCAAAGCTACAAAGTTTTTGTGTTCGCTCAATAGATGACTAATAAGCGTAGTGCCACTGTGCTCTAAACCGACAACGTATAGAAGTTTCATCTTAATTTAAGACAAAGTGAAGTCATCATTGACCTGCCGCGCTAGTTGGGAAAATAGACTTCCAGACCCTACCATCAATGGCAGATAGACCAATGGCAATCATCAGCATTCCAACAAGATGCTCCAACTCTAGAGACTCATTGAGCAGCAGGAAACCTAAAAGTATTGCCGTGATGGGAACCAGAAAAGTCACCAACGACAAATTAGTCGCTCCGGCCGACGCAAGTAGTTTAAAAGCAAGTGTATAGGCAACGGCAGTACATAGAATAGCTAATGTAAATACTGCGGAGAGTGCTTGCGCGCTTGGCATCAAAGTATCCACAGGTGGGCCCATAAAAATGAGCACTACAAACAATATGCTGGCCGACATGCTGACCTGCCCAGCCGCTACCACAATAGGATGTAAGTTCATTGTTGTAAAACGCCGTCCATACACGGCTGCGAAGCTGTAAGATAAGGCAGCGGCAAGTATGGCTAGCTGCGCAAGCACATTAGAACTTAACCCTTGTAAAGCACTCGAACCCACCATAATCACGACACCAGCAAAACCGATTATTACTCCCATTATTTTCAGACCGTTTGGCCGTTCATCAGCCAAAAACACACCTGCAACAATCACCACAAACAACGGTGTAGTAGCATTAAATATGGACGCCAAACCCGAAGCAATATAAATTTGCCCCCACGCTATCAATGTAAAGGGGATGACATTATTTAATAAACCCATGATAAAAAATGCTAACCAATGACTACCTCTTTTGGGTACCGCCAACCCTTTAATTAAAATAAATATCCACAAAGCTACAGCAGCGATACTAACTCTTAAAAATACGAGTACCAATGGAGTCAACTCAGTAACGGCTATTTCAATGAAGTAAAATGACCCACCCCAAATAAACGATAAAACGAGTAGAATTAGCCACTCGTTTATCGACATTTCTTTGTTAATTGTTTGATTCAATGGTATAGCCTTTACCTTCGCGAGTATTTAGATCCAAAACAACGGATTTGCCTCCATAGCCATGCTTGTTACATTTGGCTTGAACGATAACTTTGGATGTTTCTTTGGGTATTTGAATATTACATTGCCGGCGTGTAAACGGTTGCTCATTATCATGCGGGTGAGCCAACAATCGATACCCAAGTTGCTTGCCTTGGGAATCTAACACTTGCCAACCATCAGCATAATGTTTCCATCCTTGATCATTATGCCGAACGGTCGCATAAAAACACCAATTTCCATCGGGATTCTGTACAGCCGCTACGTGTGTTACTTGAGCAAATTCTAAAGACGCAGAGTAATCAGGAGAATCATACTCTGTTGCAAATACAGGTAATGCAAACGTTAGCAATATAAGTATTAGTCTCATATTTTCACCAATTTAAGCGCGGTAAAACATCTATGCGCGTATCATTCTGTAGTTTTTTAAACGTTGCTCGCCTATAGCTATATTCTGTTCTTCCTCCACCACAAAACCCATTGCCTCGAAAAAGGGTCTCGCTGTGATGCTTACGTTTGAATACATTTTCACAATGCCAATTTCTTTGGCTTGTTGTTCAAGCGTTTTGAACAACAGAGTACCAACGCCCTGACCTTGAAACTTATGATGGCAATAAAAGTGATCAATATACCCATCAGACTGGATATCCGCATAGGCGATAATTCTATCTTTGTAAATGACAACAAATGGATCAATATCCCTGAACTTTTGAGCTGCAAAATCCATATCAAAGTCTTCAGGCGCCCAAGCGGCTATTTGCTGTGGGTTATAGTCGCGCGAATTTACATTATGAATGGTGTTGTAGAACAGCTCCCAGATCTCAGTTTCATCGCCTTTTCTAAATTTCCGAACTTCCATTGTATTTACCAATTTCGAGCTTTACTTGGGCTCAACCAATAAGTACACAACGGTAGTATCACCAATATTTAGAATTTCGTGCCACTCAGTACCAGGGCTCACATAATCCGTGCCCGTGACCAAATTGACTTCTCTAGTCCCCTCCGCACTAGTAAGACGCACTTTACCTCCAGCGAGTACGTAACCATAGTTTGGTCTGTGATAGTGCCGCTCATGCCCTACTGAAGGTGGAAATGTACAACGCAGAACTCTGTTTTGTTGGTCCTCATGCAATTTTTCACAAACAGACTTGCCCTTCCATCCAGCTTCGAGCGGATCAGGCAAATTATCTTGCTTTTCTGACCAAGCGGTCGATGTCGCCATTAATGTGCTTAGTCCAAGCAGCCAAAATATAGACTTACTATTCATAATATTGTGTGGTTTAAAAATCACTTTAGTATCTAATCTGAAAAGGCTCGCAAGTGTACTCCACGCAGAAGGCTTAGTAAATTTGTTATGTGTTTTAGAATTTACTATTTTCAGGCAAATCTAAATTATTTATTTTTGTTTTTCCCAATAGTTTTAGCAAAAGATTACGGGCAAACCTTAAAACTGGATAAAGCGCTTTAGAGATAGTTTTAGATTTGAATACCCAATAATTAAGCTTATTAAAAAAACCAGAGCGACTTCCGATTAGCGCTAAAACATGAATTGCATCCGCGCCATAGTAGAGCTGTCCGGCCATCTTTAAGACCATGCCTTGATCAATATCTAAACCTTGTGAGCTTATTTCTTTTAAGACAGCACTATCTAGTCTGGCATCTACAATCCGTAGCTCTCCAACATCCTCCCTAATTCGGACTACCTGACAATAGTTATCACACGCAGGACACTCTTTATCATAAACAAGCAGTATCTCTTCACTCATTCAGCGTTTTTCTGTGCGATCATTTTGTGGGGTCGCACTGAGCTCAGGAAACAATGTTCTCTCTGGTAAAAAGGGATGGATAGCGATCGCCTCTTTAATACTCTGCTTTGCCAACTCTCGCTTATCCATTCTTAATTGTATGACCGCCCGACCCGCCAATGCACCAAAATGTCTGGGTTCAAGCGCCAATGTCTTTTCTATATCTTTGAGCGCCAACTCCAAATTACCTTGATAAAAATGCGCAATAGCACGCTGATTCCAGGCCTCAGAATAATTAGGTACCAGCTCAATAACTTCGTTCAAAGAATTAATTGCCTCAGAAAGATTGAATTCACGTCGAAAGTAATAGGCATCGTTCATTAAATAGTCAATTTTCTCACTTTCAGCACTTAGCCAAGACAACCAGATTTGGTTTTCAATCAACCGAGCTTGGCTTTCTTTCGTTTCCATCTGTAATAAACTAAATAGACGATTTAAATCATAAGTCTTCAAATCTTCTGCAGTAAATGCATGTGCTTGCATAGAGCACGAGAAAACAACAAAACTTAAGGCAACGAATATGGATTTTTTTATATTCATAAATAAGGCTTCATTTGGGTCTATTTTTAGTTTCAACTTTCCGCGCTACTAAATAAGACCGTTGTTTGCAGTAAGACCTTGCTATGAATGTTCATAAATATAAAAATCTCACCAGAGCTTGAGCAATCGACAAAGGCTAGCCAATGAAAAATACGACAGATACATAAAATTTCAAATGACTCACAAACATAGGTTTTGGTAGCTCGCTTTAATGATACCAATTATATGTATAACAGTCCCATAACCGTCGTCCAACAAGTTTTCCTTTTATTGCAAAGTTGGGCGGCCATTTCTAATGTTCAAAGCACGACCTTTTTTACTTAATTTGCCTTGGGTAAATTGACTTCTTAAAGCAAACTTTTATAATCTCGCCACTGAATAAGGGTTTGTTGTCGTTAGCGACCAAACAATTAAACTGGGAAGTTGGTTAAAGTCCAACACTGCCCCCGCAACGGTGATTGAGTATTTTTGTAACTCATAAGTCCGGAACCGGCCCATATGCAGCCTTTTTACCAATGATGGAGCGGCGGGCTACCATCTCGGGCAAGCAGACATGCTTTAACCGCTCTGCGACTCCTTGATTCCTCGCGTTCATCACCTTTTAATTTTCAATGTTTTTAAGGTATTTACCTTATAAAACAAGGTGATAGAAATGAAAAAATTAGTCATTAACTGCGCAATCTGTGCAGCTTTACAAGCAAACCTTGCAATAGCGGACGACGACCTAACTGAAATCGTTGTTACAGCAAAAAACAACCAAAGTGTCGATCAATTAATCAGCAGTGCAGCAGTTTTTGATTTGGCCGAGATTGAAGCCACTCAAGCCGATGACATTCCTGCATTAATAGATGCTGTGGCCGGCATAAACTTCACAGACTCAGGTGGCCGCGGAAGCGCCACCAGCGTTTTTGTGCGCGGCAACTCGAACTCACAAATTATTGTTCTAATTGATGGTGTGCGTGTTGGTAGTGCGACCTTAGGTGCTGCGGCACTTAATAGTTACCCAATTGAAGCCATAGAACGCGTTGAAGTAATTAAAGGCCCCTATTCAGGCCTTTATGGTGCCGACGCAGTGGGCGGGGTTGTTCAACTTTTTACTAAAAAGAGTGCCGAGGGCAACGGCTCAATTAGCGCTACCGTTGGAGACGACTCACTACAAGAATTCAGCCTTGCTCTAAATGCTAAAGGCGATAACTACAGCATCCATTTTGCTGCGCAAACAGAAGAAACTGACGGCATTGATCGCACCAGCATTTCTAGCGGTGGCAACGATGATACTGACGGTTTCGAAGAAGATGCCTTTGCCCTAGGCGCTGAAGTTAGCTTTAGCGAGGCAACTAACGCAAGTTTAAATATTTTAGTCAGCGACAATCTAGTTGAGTTTGATAACACCTTTGGTGATGATCCTGGCTTAATGACCGAGAATGAGACTTTTAGCAGCGCGCTAAATATTACCCATAACTTCACCGACAGTGTGCGTTGGACTAATACCTTAGGTTTTAATGAAGATGAGTCGGTAACGAACGGCGCCTTCCCGTCTGAATTCACTACTGAACGAGACTCTTTTGGCAGCGAACTTGGACTTAGTTTAGACGCTAATAGCTCACTCACTCTAGGCGTCGATTACTACGAAGAAAATATCGAGTCGTCTAATGACTTTCCGGTCACAGATCGAGACAACACCGGTGCTTTTGTACAATACAGCTTCCATAGTAATGCATATAGCTTTGCTGGCAGTTTTCGTTATGACGACAACTCCGCTTATGGCAGCGATACCAATGTTAGTCTCGCTGGCGCCGTTGGCTTAGGTAAGTCAGTGCGATTAAGTGCCAGCTATGGCACAGCATTTGTAGCGCCTTCGTTTAACTTTTTGTTCTTTCCATTCTTTGGCAATCCAGATCTAGTGCCCGAAGAGTCAGAGAATTTTGAAATTAGCTTAAGTGGCGCCAATAGTGGTTTTGATTGGCGCGTGTCTGCTTATCAAACTGATGTTGAAAACCTATTCAGTTTTGACCCCAACACTTTCTTAGCAGAGAACATTGGTGAAGCTGAGATTGAAGGCGTTGAGCTAACCGTTAGCAAAGATTGGGCAGACTGGTTAATAAGCTTTAATGCTGATTTTTTATCAGCGACTAACGTTGACACAGGCATTGAGTTAGACGACCGCGCTGAACAGACGCTACGCCTAAGTGCGAGCCGCGATTGGGGAAAATATTCGCTACGTTTTGATGTTAAAAACGAAAGTGATCGATTTGACCAAGGCGGCACACGTTTGCCAAGCTACACATTGTTTGATGTAAGCGCAACTTATAGCTTTTCTGATTTTGTTAAGTTATCAGCAAACGTCGACAATTTATTTGACGAAGACTACACTGTGAATCTTATAAGCGCCACAGACAGCTTTAATACTGAAGGCCGGCAAGCGAAGGTAACTTTACGAGTAAGCTTCTAGGACAGCCGATCTAAGCAAGCAATACGCTTGATCTAATTCTTAGTCTAAATAAAAAGGCTCTTACTTTGACATACTCAAGGAAAGAGCCTTTTTTGATTTAAGCATTGAGTGCAAATAAAACTATGAGCGAGATAGAGCAAAAAGAAGCGGACGAACATAAACGCAAAATGGAGCGTCAAAAAGAAAAGGTGGATGCGCATATTGCGGCGGCTGATATCGAACGCGGTGTTGCCCTATTGTTAACCGGCAATGGTAAAGGCAAAACCAGCTCTGCGTTTGGCATGGTTATGCGCGCCTTAGGTTATTCGCAAAAAGTGGGTATTGTGCAATTTATTAAGGGCGCACAAGACTGCGGCGAGGTTGATTTTCTCAAAGCAAGATGCCCGGAGCTAAATCTATACCAAATGGGCACTGGCTTTACTTGGAATACACAAGATAAATCATCAGACATACAAGCGGCTAAACGAACTTGGGCAGTGGCTGAAAAAATGTTAAATGATAAAAGTTATGACCTCGTAGTTCTGGATGAACTTACTTACATGCTAGGCTACAAATACTTGGATCGTAATATTGTTGTTGCAACAATAGATAATCGACCCAACGAACAAAGCGTCGTTGTCACAGGTCGCGGTGGCGGTCGAGAACTTAGAGATATCATGGATACAGTATCGGACGTTAAAGATATTAAACACGCTTATAAAGCCGGCATTAAAGCCCGCAAAGGCGTTGATTACTAAATCACCCTAAACGGTAAGTCATGAGCAAATACATTTTAATTAAGCACAAGCAATGACAGCCATTGATCAAAAAAAATGGGTAGTGCTTAGTTCACTTATTCTGTTGCTTATTAGCTTTCTAATTGGTTTAGCCATGGGTAGCATACCGATTGCTTTTGGCGATACTTTAGCGGCGCTATTCGGCACCGCCAGCAGCGCACAAACAGACCTAGTTATAGAGCAAATTCGACTGCCTAGAGCACTATTGGCCGCCATGGTTGGTGCCTTACTTGGGGTTTGTGGGGCAGCCACCCAAGGCCTTTTTCGCAACCCTTTAGCAGACCCTTCGTTAATAGGCGTTACCGCAGGCGCAGCAGCGGGTGCAGCAGCAACCATTTTTTTTGCTTCAAGCGTCAGCGTGTTATCAGGCTTAAGCGGCATTGCTATTGTCTCAATAGGCGCCTTTATTGGCGGTAGCCTCAGTGTTGTACTGGTGTATATGCTAGCGACCACTCGCCAAGGCACGTCGGTGGCTACCATGCTATTAGCAGGCATTGCTATTACTGCAATTGCAGGCGGACTTACCAGTTTGGTTGAATTCTTTGCCAGTAATGACATGCTGCGCCGCATCAGCATTTGGCGCATGGGCGGTTTAGACGGAGCGAATTACAATCGAGTATTTATTGCCACTGGCGTAAGTATCTTTGTTTTAGCCCTTCTACCCCGTTATAGCACCGCATTGAACGCACTTTTACTCGGCGAATCAGAAGCTCGGCATCTTGGCTTAAATGTGCAATCGATTAAGCTACGTCTAATTGCCTTGGTGGCACTAGGAGTAGGAAGCTCAGTAGCGCTTGCAGGAACCATTAGTTTTGTTGGTTTAGTAATCCCACACATTATGCGTTTATTAGTTGGGCCCGACCATCGATGGTTACTACCACTCTCTGCAATAGGCGGCGCGGTATTGCTACTTCTTTCTGATGTGGTTGCGCGCACGGTTATTGCTCCGGTGGAACTCCCTGTTGGCCTCGTAACAGCTTTACTGGGCGCACCGTTTTTTATCTCTTTATTGAGGCGACGTCATGAATTCGCAATGCAATAAAGTTCGAATACAAGCTCAAGATATCAGCGTTATTAGCGGTGATGTAAAATTAGTCGACAGCATTAACTTCACTGTTAATGAGGGACAGACTTTAGCAATTATCGGCCCCAATGGCGCTGGTAAATCGTCTTTACTAAAAGCCATGTCGGGCGATCTTACTTATACAGGCAATATAGACATGCACGGCCTTGTAAATAAACCCATGCAACGGGCACGCCAACTAGCAACACTGCCCCAATTTAGCTTATTAAACTTTCCGTACTTGGTAACAGAAGTGGTCGCTTTGGGCCGAATACCACATCAAAGTGGCTGGCGCAAAGATCAAGACATTGTCCATCAAGCGCTTGAGCTACTAGACATCACGTATCTGGCAGAACGTAAATACACACAGTTATCTGGTGGTGAAAAACAGAGAGTACAACTGGCGCGCGTGATGTGCCAAATATGGAGCACAGAAGATGCAGCTAACGGCGCTCGTATTCTGTTACTGGACGAACCAACCACGGCACTAGATTTAGGCCACCAACAACAATTGATGGCAGCGCTAGGAGAATTTGCAAAACAAGGCGTGACAATCGTGATGGTCATGCATGATATAAACTTAGCGGCGAGTTGCGCTGACAAAGTGCTGGCGATGGCATGTGGGCAACAAATTCAAATTGGCAGCCCGCATGAGGTAATCACCGTTGAAACAATGCAACGACTGTTTAATGCCGACGTCAGCATCACCACTCACCCTAAAAGCAAGACTCCAATTGTTATGGGGCATTAAATTGTGACTCATCATCTTATCTTGGGAGGCGCGCGTAGTGACAAAAGCAGTTATGCTGAACAATACGCTTTGCAACTATTTTTGAAACAGCCGGTGTAAGCGATCGTGTTTAAGAATTTTTACCTACTGGTGTTATTGATTGCAGGCAGCCTGATATCGGCCTGTGGTTCTAATCAAGACAATACTAAAAAGACAATTGAAGTCGTAGACTTCACAGGTGCTAGAGTAGGACTGTCAAAGCCCGCTAACAGAATTGTGGCATTGGCTCCGCACCTTGTTGAGAACGCCTACAGCGCGGGTGCCGGTGAGTTCTTAGTTGGTGTGGTTCAACACAGCGACTTCCCTGAAAGCGCTAAAGAAATTGCTATTGTGGCCGGCCATGAAAAGACTAACCATGAACGTATACTAGAACTTGAACCGGACTTAGTATTAGCATGGCAATCTGGCAACTCTCACAGTAGTGTAGAATTACTTAGAGAACTCGGATTAACCATCTATGTTAATCAAGCAGACACCTTAGAAGACGTTGCTAGAACAATACGAGATATAGGCAAATTAGCTGGCACGCAAGAGCAAGCTGAAAAAACAGCTAGCGTCTACCTAGAAACTCTGGCCAAAGTTCGAAAACAATATGAAAACAGCGAGAAAGTACGCAGCTTTTATCAAGTTTGGAATTCACCCTTACAAACTATCAATGGTAATCACATCATCAGTGATTCTATAGAGCTTTGCGGTGGCACTAATATATACGCTGAAGAATTTGCTCTAGCACCGATTGTAAATATTGAATCGGTAATCAATCGAGACCCCGAAACTATTATTGCCAGCGGTATGTCTGCCACCAGACCTGAATGGCTAGATGAATGGAAACAATGGCAAAGCTTGCAAGCAGTTCAGAAAAACAATCTCTTTTATGTAAACCCGGATCATATACAACGCCATACAGTAAGACTACTGGATGGTATTGATGCTATTTGCACACAACTTGATTTAGCAAGAGCACGCCGTTAATGTAGCCTCCTACCAACAACTCGGGGATGTAAGTTTCTATATTGCTGCGCTGGCGGTTTTAACAACAAGCATTAACGGATCATAGTATTTAAAAATATGCTTATTCACCTTATACGTCACACCACACCCGACATCGACCAAGGCATTTGCTATGGCCAAACAGACTTAGGCTTAGTCGATAGCTTTGAGGCAGAACGAGACATTGTGCTGAAAAAATTAGAATCTGAGTATGACATCGTCTACACTAGCCCCCTTATTCGCTGCGCTCGATTAGCTGAATTTATACACGCTAAACGCAGAATTACTGAAACTCGCATACTCGAATATAACTTTGGAGACTGGGAGCTTAAACCTTGGGACTCTTTTAAGACTCAAAAAGAACAGACTTGGATGAATAACTTTGTCGACCAAGCTGCGCCCAATGGTGACAGCTTAATAACGATGCAAGCGCGAGTTATGGAGTTTTGGCACGAACTCGAGACACAAGATTTTGATAAAGTAGCGGTGGTAACTCACTCAGGTGTACAACGATTGATTCACGCATTTGCGCTAGATACGCCTATCGAGAAAATATTTAGACTGCGTTTAGATTTTGGTGCGGTGTTGGAATTCGAATCAAGTTTAGAACCTGAGCTACTTACGGTTCGCCATCTATAAACAAACGAGCAATTCTTAATTGAGATAGCAATATTAGGCTTTATGGTCGAATTGTTTATTCAAATAATACAATGGCAGCCCTGCAAGAATCAGAACAAGCCCCCAAGCCAAAACCTTAAGACCAGAGCCAATCATAGCTATTAATACATAGATAAGCGCAACTAAAGCGATAACAGCCCAAACTTTAGATGACTTTTTGGATACACGATACTCAGCGATTGCGCACAAACCATACGGTAACAATGTACATAGAGTCGACATTGAAATTAAAAAAGTGAAGGCTGCAATCAAGCCTTCTTGATAGTTAAAAATCAACAAGATCGTTCCAATCAAACAAGATATTAGCAACGACCAAGTTGAAGACCCGCCCTTGTTTTTGCGCGCAAGAATTTTAGGTGCAAGACCGTCTATCGCCACGGCCATTGGCATTTGCCCACCCAATAAGATATTTCCGTTCAAAGAACCAGCAGTAGAAATTAACGCCCCGAAAGCAATAAGCCCTGCACCTATAGGCCCGAGCGTTTTGGCGGCATCGAAGAACGGTGCTTCGGATGTTTTTAGGACCTCGGCGGGTACTAGCATCATCACTGCCGCTGTTGCTGCAATATACACAAAGGTTACAGTTAAGGTACCCGCTATAATGGCTCGCGGAATGGTGCGTTTCGGATTGATAACATCACCAGCGGCTACCGTGCCGGCTTCCAAGCCAACGAATGCCCACATGGTTAGCAAAGCGGTAGCAGCGATAGCACCAAAAACAGATTGGTCTTGAGGGTTAAATACTGGAACATTTTCTGGCGCTCCTGCAGTTATACCTAGAATAATAATCACACCTAAAGGTATAAGCTTAAGTATTGTGGTTACTAGTTGAACCACGGCACCAGACTCAATACTTTTAATATTAATCGCAGCGAAGGTCCAGATAACCACCGCAGCCATCAGTGCTTGAGATAAATTACTCACCCCTATGGCAGGTATAACAGCACTCAAATACCCAACAAAGGCTGTACTTATAGCGGTAATCGCAAAGATAATTCCTAACCAATATCCCCATGCGATTAAAAATCCAGGAATATCGCCAAAAGCTTCTTGGGTATAAACATAAAACCCACCAGTTCGCTCTGTACGACTAGCTAGGCGCCCTAGAATTAATGCAATAATGATGGCGGCTGAACTGGTTACGATCCAACCAAGGAAACTGATTGAGCCAAATGGCGCTAAAACAGATGGAAGAAGAAATACACCAGAGCCGACCATAACGCCAACCGACATAGCCCAACTTTTCCAGAAGCCTAATTTGGGTTTTTGTGTGACTGTTTGATTTACTTCATTCTTCAAAATCTAATTCCCGATTGTTCTAATTTTTATTTAAATTGCTCTTAATTGAACAACCATCATTCAAACGAAAAAGCATTTAAACGAATAAGCCCATCATCAATTTTCTGCGCTATCTGGACTAATAGACTGTATATACCAATTTAAAAAACTTTGTTGAAACGTTTCCATATCAGATAGACGCCCAGGGCTATAATACTTGGAGTTAACGCCTTTTTGGTTGTTCATAATAATAGTCTTGTCGGCAACCGTCGTGACATCCCATAACCATGTTAATTTACTTAAGTCGTAGTCCCTGCCCTCCTGTGCATCTTGACGCACTAACCAAAACACATCACAAACGCAATTGTCTAACGAGGTTGGCATAAAGCGATAACCAATAACATGATCATCATATATGAGAAAGAACATTAAGGGACCAATCATCAGTTCTGAAGCTCCGCCATCGTACTCGCTAAATGACCCCAACAATGGCGCCGCAGCTTTTCCATCTTGAGTTCCACTTAGGTAACCAGAATTAAGAGGATTACGGTCATACTGATAACCTTCTTGACCATCAACCGCGTACTCGAAATAACAATTAAACTCCGCGAATTTAGGATTGCCCTTATATTTATCTAAATAAGCATCTTTGCTCTTTTTAAAACTCTCAGGATCACTCGACATGGCATGAACTTTAGCGAACTCCTTGTGCGCTGGCGCACAGTGATAACATTCTTGATAGTTCTCCACTGCCAGCTTCCAATTCGACGACATGGAATACCTTTTTTGTTCAGCCAATTTCAAATTATTAAATCCGAATAGATCCATTAAAGGGTCTAAATCCCTACGTAGGTTTGAAAGAGACAGAGGCTGCTCCGCAAGGCTAATAAAAATAAACCCAGCAATAAGTTCTATGTGCACAGAATGCAGACCGTTTTCACTAGCCTTAAAGTCTTTTGGCATATTACGTGCAGCGATCAAACTTCCATCTAAATCATAGCTCCACGCATGATAGGGACAAGTAAAAAGCTTTTTCTTACCCTGACCTTCTAGGCACAATCTAGAGCCTCGATGCCTACAAACATTAACATGAGCCTTAATTTGATCAACTTTACTACGCACCACAATAATAGACTCATCACCGCATTCAAACGTAAAAAAATCGCCAATCTTAGATATCTGAGACTGATGACCTGCAAACAACCAATGCTTATGAAAAATATGCCGCATCTCTGACTTGTAGATATCCATATCTTTGTAAAAATTTTGACTTAGCGAGTAACTAGGCTGGTAATCTTCTATTTGCATCAGGTTTATTTAGTTTAAAAATCTATTACTTGACTGTATTACATGGTTAATCAATGATTGCAATAAAAATTAAATCTGCAAGAGCGATTGTATGACCAATGTAGTAATCATAGGCGGTGGACATAACGGCCTAGTGTGCGCCAATTACTTAGCCATGGCAGGTAAAGAAGTTCAAGTACTTGAACGCCGTGATGTGGTCGGTGGCGCTGCAGTGACAGAAGAATTTCACCCGGGCTTTAAAAACTCTGTCGCCTCTTACACGGTTAGCCTTCTAAATCCCAAAATAATCGATGATCTTAAACTGCATGATCATGGTCTTTCGATTGTACATCGCAAGGTGAATAATTTTTGGCCGCATAAAGATAATAATTTTCTGGCATTTGTTTTAGGTGAGGAGAACTTAAAACATGAAATTGCGCAATTTTCTGCAAGCGATGCTCAAGCACTGGAGCGCTACTTTCGCGACACAAGCATGGTCGCAGACATAATCAGAGACTTCTTACTTGAGACCCCACCTAATGTAGGTAGCGGAATAAAAGATATTTTTAAAGCCGCTAAATTTGCTAATCGTTTACGTAAGCTGTGTATTGAAGACCAGCGTATTGTTACGGATATTTTCACTAAAAGTGTCTCTGACTTTTTAGATTATTACTTTGAAAACGAATACGTAAAAGGCGCATTTGCGTTTGATGGAATTGTGGGCAATTACGCTGATACACAAACACCAGGTTCGGCCTATGTTCTTATGCACCATGCATTTGGCGAGGTAAACGGTAAGAAAGGCGTTTGGGGACATGCAATAGGAGGTATGGGGGCCATAACGCAAGCCATGGCAGAATCAGCACGCGCAAAAGGTGTTGAGATTAAAACCAATGCTAGCGTAAAGAAAGTGCTAATCAAAGACAGTCAAGTAGTTGGTGTTGAGTTAGAAAATGGTGAAGAGATCGATGCTAAGATACTTGCTTCGAACGTAAACCCAAGCCTTTTATACACTCACTTAGTTGATGCAAATGAGTTGCCTAACGATTTTGCAAGGCGCATCAAGCATTATAAAAACGGCTCGGGTACTTTTCGCATGAATGTGGCATTAGATAAACTGCCTGAGTTCACTTGTCTAAAGAAACAATCTCGCGCCAGCCTTGATCATCTGACTGGCGGTATTGTTATTGCACCTACGTGTGAATACATAGACCAAGCTTATCGTGACTCTAAACAGCTCGGTTGGTCGAAAGCACCCATAGTGGAAATGTTAATCCCTTCAACTATAGACCACACACTGGCTCCACAAGGGCAACATGTGGCAAGCCTATTTTGTCAGCAATTTGATGCGGATACTGATTGGGATACTCATCGTGAAACGGCTGCAGATCTTATAATTGAAACAGTCGATAAATCTGCGCCCGGGTTTAAGGATTCGGTGCTGGCTAGGCAAATCCTAAGCCCACTTGATTTGGAACGTACTTTTGGTTTAACTAAAGGTGACATTATGCACGGTCATATGAGCTTAGATCAGATGTTTAGCGCACGGCCTATGATGGGTTATGGCAATTATCGCTCACCGATTAAAGGATTGTATCTTTGTGGGGCTGGCACCCACCCGGGAGGTGGCGTTACAGGCGCACCAGGTCATAATGCCGCGCGAGAAATCATTAAAGATAATTAGGTCGCAAGAGGCGTAGCTTTCTGCCAAATCTCTTCTGCCCATTTTTTAATTACCAGCGCTTCTTCCCATCGATCAGACAGTTCATCGCCATTGGCATCGGTAATGGCATAGTGTGGCGGCCCCAATTCACACAGAAAAACCATTTCTGCATTTTCAGCGTTACGCGCCCGCCATGCCTTGAAGCCTTTACACCAAAATTCTCTGAATAACTCAACCCACTGCGCATGTTGCGGGAAAGCGATCGGAACTTGTATTTGCTCACGATTAGCAATCCTGCCTTGAAAACAGTCTGAGCGATCAATTAATTGATCAAATAGGTCAGCAAACTCATTCGTCATCGGTAAGCTAAGCTCGCGGTTTAAAACGTAATGAGAAAAATCAGCACATAAACGCATGTTAGGAATATTTCTTAAAAGTTCCAATGTAAAAAACATATCGTTAGTGATGCAGTCACGATGGGTTTCAAACATAATCTCCACGCACATATCAGTGGCTATATCCATCCAACGTTCAATAATTGGTTGTGCTTGCTGTGGTGTTAAAGGAAACGTTGTTCCAATAATGCTAATTGTGGTGGCATTCATATCTTTGGAAAACTGTAAAAGCTCTCGCAAGTTATCGTCAGAACTTGGGAAAGCATTAACCATGCACGCTAAATTATGTTTTTCAAAAAGATGTTTTTTAGCTAAATTCTCTTCAATCTCATGTGGGGCAGGATCAAGGCAGACACCGTCATAGCCTGCTTCTGCAATCATTTTAAATCGTTCTTCATCGCTATATTCAAAACCATCAAGTCGGCGAAGCTCCATGGCCCACAATGATTGATACACTCTCAGCTTTTGCATGCCGCCATCCTAATACGCCGTGATGTCCTGCCCTGCATAGGCTGAGGTGCCCTCTTTCAGTAATTTTCTAATCATGTGTTTTTGAAAACCAAAATGAGAAACCGTGGCAGGCTGCTTACCAAGCGACTCCACAATCGCATCATGCAGTTGCGGAAGATTGAAGAAAGGAATCATCGGGTAGCTATGATGCGCTGTATGATAAGGCATATTCCAAAACAACCATTGCATTAGCCCATTCGCCTTGACGGTGCGAGTATTGATCATAATGTCTTGCGCAAATGGCATACCGGTATGCTCAATCATATTTTGTAAATTCTGAAACCATTTCATCAAACACATTGGAAGCAGCCAAAAGATTAAGGCCGCAATCGAGTCGAGCAAAAGAGAAGAGATGGCGATAAATGCATAAGCTGCCAACATGATACGCGCCTCTTTATGCACTATTTTAAATTGCGAGTGAGATAACCAAGGCCAGCGCTCTGTTTGACCCAGAGCCAATCTAAAAACTTCACCTATACGATACGGCCAATAGCTTACGGCTGACATATAAAGAAGATAACTCCTGAGATTAAAAGGCTCGCCACCAACTATCTCAGCATCTTTCTCAGGGTCCTGAGTATGACGATGGTGTTGGTAATGCTCAAATTTATCCTGATCTCGTCCCATCAAAAGAATAAAGCAAAAAGTCCGACCAAAGAACTCGTTGAGCCAACGAGTTTTAAAAACTGAATTATGGCTTAGCTCATGCACGCCCGCATAAAGACAATTAATTAAAATGCCTTGCGTCATAAACAAAGGGATTGCCAAAAAGCTTGCCCAAAAATAGACCAAGGCGATTGTATTAACGATCAAGGCTCCTAAATGCGTTCCTACTTGCACCCATCCTTTTACATCAGACTTAAGCTTCAAGGTTTTGAGCATCTGACTATCTACATTAATTGATGTGGCGAATTCTGCATCCATAGTGGTCTCCTACAACAGGGAAAATTGTAATGTTCTCACCATGGACATTTCAATCATCAAATGTAGAAAGATAATAAATTCTACATGCCAATCATAGGCAGTATCAAAGTAGAGTAATCATCCTACTAATCAAAACAACAAATGCTAAAAAACCACACTCACTGCTATATATATTAAGACCAACAATGGAATATTGGATAAAAAATATATTATAAAACGAAGCTCGATTTTATTGACCAAAGCTTGAACAAGACTATGTAGGACTCGTAAAACCACATAGACCCACGCTGCATAAACAGTAGTTTGAGTAACTGCACCTAGCAAAGCTAATGAAAGAACTATTGCATAAAATACGGTTGGCTGCTCCATTAAGTGATTATAGTTATCAGCCTTCCAACGCACTCTTGCAGGAAGCTGCGACATTTGAACACCCGCAGGCGCTTCTGGGTCCATCTTCATTTTCGCCGCTGCAATAGCAGGTAAGCGCGTCACACCCATCCAAAGCCACATAATCATCGACCAAGCCACTAAGGCGACTACGGGCTGAATTAGCTGAATACTTGATTCCATATTTTATCCTTCAACATAAGTTACAGTACTTAACTGCCACCTTAACAGTGCCTATTATCATTTTCAATTTTGTTTATAAGTATTTGTTTTTATAATGTATTCATTCATCTGACATAAAAGCTGACAAATACACAAGCTTAAAGAGCTTGTTTTATGTACTCATTTCAACATATACTGTATATTCATACAGTTTTTGAGATTTAGCACCATGAGTTCTAACAAGCCTTCTCTTCAGCCCCCTCTTCAGTCTTCTCTCGAACCTTCTGGGACTCAAGATTTACCGACCGTACTGAGCCCTGCCGAGACAATGACCATTTTAGAATCACTAAGTGGCATCAATCGACTGATTGTTGAGCTCATGTATAGCAGCGGCCTAAGTGCTTCACAGTGTTTACGTTTACGAGTACAAGATATCGATTTTAAACGGAACATAATTACTGTACGCAAGCGCAAGAATAGTAAACATCGGGAGACTATTTTAAGTGAGGAGATTAGACCGAGATTAATTGTGCAAATAGACCAATCGCTTGATCTTCAAGCAAAGGATAATTGCAATGGTGTTGGCCCTTCCTTGCCTAGTGACTTAAGTGAAGAATACCCAAATGCATTTCGCTCACCTAGTTGGATGTTTATTTTTCCGTCTACCGAATTGTACCAACAAGCTGATAGTGACAAATGGTGTCGGCATCACTTGCATACTTCGGTGATTCGCAAAGCGATAAAGCGAGCTAAAACAGAGGCTCGAATTGATAAACAAGTACGTTGCAGTACTTTTCGTCATTCCTTCGCCACCCATTTACTGCAAGACGAAACAGACTTTCACACAGTAAAAAAGTTATTAGGCCATCTGGACATTAAGACCATACAACTCTATAGCCATATTATTAGCCAACACGAGGCCGCTAATAGCAATGCTTTAGATGAAGCAAATAAACCATCCGAGCCTTATAGCAATAAGCTAGCTCATGTTTGCTGAGCTGCATGTTAAATCTCATTATTCATTTTTATGCGGCGCTTCTAGTCCTGAAGAATTAGTTTACCAAGCAGCGAGCTTAGGATATTCCGCTGTCGCTATCACAGATGAGTGTTCATTTGCTGGTGTGGTTAAAGCCTATAAAGCCAGTAGGGAGTGTGGCCTTAAATTAGTTATTGGCAGCGAGTTTTTAGTTAGTACTGATGAAAGCAAGTCTGATGAAAAGCTAAAACTTATTTTATTAGCGCCTAACCGTACGGCCTATAGCGAAATCTCAGCACTGATTACTAAAGGTCGTCGACGCAGTGCTAAAGGTGAATATGCTTTATCAATAAACGACCTACAGTTTGGCCTACAGCACTGCCTCGCTATTTGGTTGCCTAACAAGCTTGAGAAAAGTATAGACGCTAACGAACAATATGGTCGCGTACTAAAACAGTGCTTTAAGGATCGTTTATGGCTTGGTGTTGAATTATTTTGGCATAGTGACGACTATCGCCAATACAGCTATAAGGAACAACTTAGCTTAAAACTATCGATCAATATGGTGGCCTGCAATGACGTCCATATGCATTGCAAGAGTCGCAAGCCATTGCAAGACACACTTACCGCAATTCGTTTAAAGACCACGGTACAAAAACTTGGCTTACGCCGGCAAGTCAATGCTGAACGTTATCTAAAACCATTAAAGATATTGCAACACCAATACCCAGCTGCCCTACTTCAAGAAGCTTTCAAGATTGCTGAGTTATGTGACTTCTCAATGGGGGAATTGCGTTATGAATACCCGCAAGAAGTTGTGCCATCAGGACTAAGTCCACTTGAGTATTTAAAACAAATCACCGAGCAAGGCGCGGCTTTGCGCTGGCCTAATGGCGTACCTAACAAAGTACACAAATTGATTGAACATGAGTTAGCCGTGATAGCCGAAATGCAATATGAGTATTATTTTTTAACGGTTTACGACATTGTTGCTTTCGCACGCTCACGCAATATTCTTTGTCAGGGTCGAGGCTCGGCGGCTAACTCATGTATTTGTTATTGCTTATATATTACTGAGGTAGATCCCAATAGTAACGAGTTATTGTTTGAGCGCTTTATTTCCAAGGAACGTAATGAGCCACCTGACATTGATGTCGACTTTGAGAGCCAACGTCGCGAAGAAGTTATTCAATATATCTACAGTAAGTATTCGCGAAAGCGAGCGGCACTGATTGCCACGGTAATCACTTACAGGCGTAAAAGTGCGGTGCGCGATGTAGGCAAGGCATTAGGCTTACCGCTTAACTTTATTGAAGACTTAAATAAGTCTTTAGCCTGGTGGGACAAAATAGATGCTCTTACTGAGCAAATGCATGCGCGCAATATGCACATTAACAGCACCTTGAGTCTGCGCTTTCTAACACTGGTAAAAGAGATTCTTGGTACACCTCGGCATCTATCGCAACATGTTGGTGGCTTTCTTATTACCAACAGCCCCACTAGTACGCTGGTACCTATTGAGAATGCCGCCATGGCAGAGCGAACCATTGTTCAATGGGACAAATACGACATTGAAATTCTAGCCATGCTCAAAGTCGATATATTAGGACTGGGCATGTTAAGTGCAATTCAGCGCTCTTTAACAATGATTAATCAATATCAAACAAAGCCACTGACGGTACAAGACATACCCCGTGAAGACCCAGCGGTTTATGACATGCTTTGTGCAGGCGACAGTATTGGTGTGTTTCAAGTTGAATCACGCGCGCAAATATCCATGCTGCCACGTTTAAAACCACGCAGTTATTATGACCTAGTAATTCAAGTTGCAATTGTTCGCCCCGGCCCTATTCAAGGCAATATGGTTCATCCTTTTTTAAAACGTCGCAGCGGCGAAGAACCTGTGACCTATGCTAACCCAGAAATCAAACAAGTATTAGAACGCACCTTAGGAGTGCCAATTTTCCAGGAACAAGTAATTAAACTCACTATGGTGGCAGCGGGTTTTAGCGGCGGTGAAGCCGACCAATTACGGCGCGCCATGGCAAGCTGGGGCAAGCATGGAAACTTAGATCAGTTTAAAGAAAAATTGATCACCGGCATGATGACGCGTGGCCATAGTAATGAATTTGCTAATCGGCTTTTTAGTCAAATTCAAGGTTTTGGTAGTTATGGTTTTCCTGAATCTCATTCAGCAAGTTTTGCGCTACTGGTGTATTTATCATCGTGGCTAAAGAAACATCATGCAGCGGCATTTTACGCTGGCCTACTGAATAGCCAACCTATGGGTTTTTATTCACCCGCACAATTAATTCAAGATGCTAAACGGCATAACATCACCGTATTACCCGTATGCATTAATAATAGCGATTGGGAGCACAGCCTTGAGGCTGTTAATGGGCTCAAGGCTGTTAATGGGCTCAAGGCTGTTAGTACGCTCAAGGCTGTTA
>CAZHEL010000007.1:45518-57196 GCA_964531625.1 uncultured Gammaproteobacteria bacterium | reverse complement strand
GCTAAAGGCTTTCATTAATTAAGGAACGCAGTGCTTTTGCTGCGTTCGATAGGCTACGCTTTTTATGCACAACCAAGCCTAGCTCTCGCGTTAGCTTGGCATTCACATCTAAAACACTCAGAGATTTATCGGTCATGGTTTGGGGTAGCAATGACCAGCCCAAACCAGCCCCTACTAACATTTTCAATGTTTCTAAATTATTAGTTTCCATTTGCACATTGAGTAAGAGGCTTCGCTCATCAAATTCGCGCCGAACTACTTTGTATGTTTCGGTATCTTTGCTGGTTAACACGCAGGGGTAATTCGCGATTTGCGCAAGATCCACTTTATCAAAAGAAGACAATTCATGATCACCACTAACCACCACATTCAGGGCATCTGTCCAGACAACCTCTTTACTTAACTTCTTGGGCAACTCTCTAGGTAAAGTAATAATGGCAAATTCAATATCGCCTTGTTGCACTAAATCAAAGGCTTGATCTGAGTCTTCAAAACGAATATCTAGGGCAACCTTGGGGTAGCGCTGATTAAACTCTTTAAGTATCGGCGGCATTCGATGCAAACCAATATGATGCGCAATCGCCACCGATAAATTACCGCTAATGTCTTGATTTAAATTAGATGCATAACGCTGCATATCCTCAGCTTGATCAACTAAATCTTGTGCTTTAGGCAACAATTGTTTGCCTGCTTCAGTCAAACTAATTTGCCGAGCAATGCGATTAAATAGCTGTGTGCCCAATTCACTTTCAAGCCCTGCTACTCGTTTGCTGATTGCTGGTTGCGTTACAAACAGATGTTCCGACGCTTTTGAAAATGACTCATGCCTTGCCACCGCTATAAATGCTTGTAGCGCTAAAATATCCATGGATTCACTCGTTTATAAAATATATTCCTCTTAGGAATCAATATTATAAAAACAATGAATTTGTATTATCAATAGGCTTTGCTATTATTTCATTTAATTCAGGCAGTTATAAATAAGTAATTTCCACATTAGAGGGTTTCCAATGGCACAGACCATGTATGAAAAAATTTGGGATTCGCATTTTGTGCATCAAGAACCGGGGCAAGCACCACTGCTCTATATTGATCGCCACTTAATGCATGAAGTAACGTCACCACAAGCCTTTGAAGGTTTGGATATGGCTGGGCGTAAAATCCGCAATACGCACAGTATATTAGCCACTCTGGATCATTGTGTTCCTACCATACTTTCTGACCGTCTAAACTTGCCAGACCCGATTGGTGCTAAGCAAGTACAAACCATGATTAATAATTGCGATAAGCATGGTTTAACCTTGTACGACATGAAGAGTAAGAACAATGGAATTATCCATGTAGTCGTTCCTGAGCATGGTTTTGTCCATCCGGGTATGACTACCGTTTGCGGTGATAGCCACACCGCCACTCATGGTGCTTTTGGCGCGCTAGCCTTTGGCATCGGAACATCTGAGGTCGAACATGTTATGGCCACTCAGTGTTTACCGCAGTCAAAATCTAAGACTATGTTAGTTAAAGTCGATGGAACTTTGTCTAAGTACAGTACCGCTAAAGATATTGCTTTAGCCATCATTGGCAAAATCGGTACTGCTGGCGGTAACGGTTATGTAATTGAATACGCGGGTGATGCTATTACAGCATTGTCTATGCAAGGTCGCATGACCTTATGCAATATGGCAATCGAAAGTGGCGCTCGCGCTGGTTTAGTCGCACCCGATCAAAAAACCTATGATTTTCTTGAAGGCAAAGAGTTTGCCCCAAAGGGTGCTCAATGGGACCAAGCATTGGCTTATTGGAAATCATTACCTAGCGATGAAGGTGCCGAGTATGACCTAGTGGTTGAATTGGCAGCTGAAGATATTGCGCCACAAGTCACTTGGGGAACCTCACCTGAGCAAGTTGTACCGGTTGATAAAAGTGTTCCTGCCCCTTCAGACTTCGAATTAGAAGGTAAGCAAATCGCTTGTGAAAGCGCCTTAAACTATATGGGGCTTGAAGCTGGCACCAAGATGACAGACATCAACGTCGATTATGTATTTCTAGGTTCTTGCACTAACTCGCGCATAGAAGATTTTCGTGCTGCAGCTGAAGTTGCCAAAGGCACCAAGGTTCCAGAGCATGTAACGGCGATCGCAGTACCTGGTTCATACATGGTGAAAGAACAAGCAGAGCAAGAGGGCTTGGACAAAATATTCACCGCAGCTGGATGGGAGTGGCGTGAACCGGGTTGTTCTATGTGTTTGGCCATGAACGGTGATCAACTCAAGCCAGGGCAACGTTGTGCGTCTACTTCTAATCGAAACTTTGAAGGTCGTCAAGGTAAAGGTGGTCGCACCCATTTGGTGTCACCAGCTATGGCAGCAGCCACTGCTGGCGCAGGTCGTTTCGTTGATATTCGAGAATTAGGTTAGTCGGTCTTAGACTTAACTAAAACTAAACCACTAACAGACTGATACAAGGTAAGAATAATGGAAAGATATACAAAACATACCAGCGTCGCGGCGCTGATGAATCGCAGCAATGTGGATACTGATCAAATCATTGCTAAACAGTTTTTGAAAAAAGTTGAACGCACGGGCTTTGGCCAACATTTGTTTCATGACTGGCGTTTCAACGAAGACGGCACACCCAATCCTGAGTTTGAGCTTAACAATCCAAACTTTGAAGGCGCTAAAGTACTAGTAACTGGCGATAATTTTGGTTGTGGCTCGTCTCGTGAGCATGCACCTTGGGCTATTGGTGACTATGGTTTTAATACTATTATCTCGACTAGCTTTGCAGACATCTTTTATAACAATTGCTTTAAAAATGGCATCTTACCGATTGTCGTGGACGCGCCAACACTAAAGGCTTGTATGGATGAGATATCTGAAAATGAAGGCGTAGCCTTTACAGTTGATCTAGAGAACCAGCAAGTAACCACTCCTGGCGGTATTAATATCAATTTTGAGATCGATGCGTTTCGTAAAAACAACTTACTTAACGGCCTTGATGACATTGGTTTAACGCTAAAACAAGCGGCACAAATTGATGTCTATGAAAATAAGCACAAAGAGATGTTTCCGTGGTTATGGGCAAGCTAATTAGCTGACATTCATCATGCTTTAAAACGGCCTGCCTTTGCTGGCCGTTTTAGTTTCTGGACAGGTCAAATATTTTTCCATCTGATGCCTAAAGCCTTTTATTTATTGAATAAAACTCGATATAGTTCTATGAACTGTTAAAAATTTCAGAGCATGTCAAAAACAACAACAATTACCTTGATGGACACCACACTGCGCGACGGAGAGCAAACTCAAGGCGTATCCTTTGCGCCTATCGAAAAGCTCAGTATGGCGCAGGCTTTACTCAGCCGTTTAAAGGTTGATCGTATTGAAATTGCATCCGCAGGCGTTTCTGAAGGTGAACAAAAAGCCGTTAAAGAAATTAATGATTGGGCATCTAAAAATGGCTATCTAGAGCAAGTAGAAGTACTTGGCTTTGTAGATCATAATCGTAGTGTTGATTGGATCTTAAAAGCCGGTGGCAAGGTTATAAATCTATTAGCCAAAGGCAGTAAAAAGCATTGCCTAACCCAGCTACGACACTCGCCTGAACAACATATAGAGCGAATCAAGCAAACCGTTGAATACGCGCATGCTAACGATGTATCAGTCAATATTTATTTTGAAGACTGGTCTAATGGCTATCGAGATGATCCCGAGTATGTATATCAAATGGCGGATGCTTTAAAAGACTGTGGCATTAATCATTTTATGTTACCAGACACCTTGGGAGTTATGTCACCAGAAGAAGTCAGCGCCAGCATTAAAGACATGACAGCACGCTTTCCTGAGCTTAACTTCGATTTTCATCCACATAACGATTATGGGCTAGCCACTGCCAATGTTATGGCGGCGGTTGATGCAGGTATTAGCTCAATACATTGTACTATTAACTGCTTAGGCGAACGTGCGGGCAATGCATCTTTAGCTGAAGTCGCGGTAGTGTTGCGCGACAAAATGGGTCTTAACTTAAACATTGACGAACAACATATTGTTGATGTCAGTCAAATGGTAGAAAGTTTTTCAGGCAAATTTGTAGCATGTAACGCCCCTATTTTAGGCACCGATGTATTTACTCAAACCGCCGGCATACATGCTGATGGTGACAAAAAAGGAGACCTTTATTTCACCAAACTCTCACCAGAACGTTTTTCGCGAAAGCGCGTCTATGCCTTGGGAAAGATGGCGGGCAAAGCATCGCTGTCACAGAACTTAGATGAACTTGGTATTAGCTTGTCGGACGAAGATCAGAAACGAGTGCTAGATAAAATCATTTCACTGGCTGATTCTAAACAAATTATCACACCAGAAGATCTGCCTTTTATCATTAGTGACGTACTCGAAAATCAAGGCGCGCAACGCATAACACTGGAAAAGTGTAAAACATTTAGTGAGCTTAATGGTGAATCTGGTGTAGAAATTACGCTAGCGATCGATGATAAGACTTATGTTGAGTCAGGATCAGGAAATGGCGCCTATGACGCTTTTACTGATGCCTTAGACAAAATACTGGCAGCAAACACTGAATTGAAGCGCCCTACTTTGATTGACTATCAGGTGCATATTCCAAAAGGTGGTAAAACCGACGCAATCACCGAAGCGGCCATTACTTGGGAATTATCTAATAAGCAGAAAATAACCACACGTGGTGTGAATGCCAATCAAATATTCGCCGCCATTCAAGCCACTATTAAAGTCATTAATCTGCAGTTAAATAGCTAGAACCTATTGTTGTACAAAACTATCATTGCACGCGTTGCTTAGCTACCCATTCGAAATGTCTGGCTAAGGTAACATCTGCTTTAATTTTATCAATGCTATTAAATTCCTTAGCGAGCGTCATTTCGTCGTAGGCTTTGTGCATACCCGCATGACATTTTTTACACACGTAGATTCCTTCGTTTAGCTGCGCCTTACTGTAGTTCTTTCTATAATGCGCTCTTCTATGTACTTTGCGTGGTATTAAATGGTGAAATGACAAATGTGTTTGGCGTGCACATAAGGGGCAAGCGTCTTGCATTGTCCGATTATTCAAAACAAATAGCTAAGTAAATTTAAATTCATATCCCTATTATATTCCGATACTATTCATGTTAGCACTAATCTTAATAGGCAAACCCTAAAATCATGACGCCGGCGATAAATACTCTTGAGAAAACCAAAACAGAGCATACAGTGCACTCTTATGAGCATGACCCAAGCACAGAGTCTTATGGTTTAGAGGCGGCTGAACTAATAGATACAGATCCTGCGCGTATTTTTAAAACATTATTGCTTGAACTCAATACTGGCTCAATGGCGGTAGGTATTGTGCCAGTACTGAAACAACTTAATATGAAAATGATGGCCAAGAGTACTGGCGCTAAAAAAGCTCAGATGGCTGACCCGGACGCCGTGGTCCGTTCGACCGGTTATGTGCTGGGTGGCGTCAGTCCTTTAGGACAAAAAAAGCGTTTGCCGACAGTTATTGATAGCTCTGCAGAACAATTTGAGACCGTTATAGTTAGTGCAGGCCGTCGCGGTTTGGATATTGAACTTAGACCGCAAGATCTTTGCGCATTAACCGATGGCTGTTTCGCGAATATCGCGCAATAAAAGCATCTATGTCACTTAGACAACTCACACACTTCACCTGTACCCATCCAAAATGACTAAACCAGAACTGACTATCCGCCCTGCCACGATTGAAGACTGCACTCAAATTCTAGGCTTTGTAACCGAGCTTGCAATCTATGAAAAAGCCGAGCATGAAGTAGTTGCGACAGAAGAACACTTCAAACAAACGTTATTTTGTGACAATCCCAAAGCATTTTGCCTAATTGCAGAAACTAATGAGGGTGCGGTTGGTTTTGCGATTTATTTTTATAGTTTCTCAACATGGCTGGGCAAACTAGGTATTTATTTGGAAGACCTATACGTAACACCAGAACAACGGGGGATTGGTGCGGGTAAAGCATTGCTCAAAAGGCTAGCAACCATCGCACTGGAAAACGATTGTGGACGAGTTGAATGGAGTGTTTTGGATTGGAACGAGCCTTCGATAAAATTCTATGAAGCCATGGGTGCTAAGATTAAGGACGGCTGGCTGGTGTATCGACTTGCGGGCGAAGCGCTAACCAACTTTGCTGATTAGCATTATTTAAAAATTCAAAGCAAAGACTTTGCTTGTCAGCGTGCTTTAGCTTAATTGTAACCATGTTTAACCGAGTTTGAGATTTTAATTCTTGAATTATCACGTATTATGCGGTCTTAGTAACTGGCTAGCTGGGTTTAAATAGCTTGCACAGTATTCAAAGGGGTGTCTTGGTTGCAACATACGGCCAATAAACTTTCGTCACACTGTTTTTGTGTTTATGTTCTATTTATATTTATTTTTACTTTGGCTATTTGTCAGCTGGTTAATTGGCAGATTTATTCTGTCTGGATCCGATCATTCCCAATTTGATCGAACTACTGGTGAAATTTTTAGCGATCATCCAGATGACGCCAAAAAGATAGCCGAGTTTTTAGTCAAGATTAAGGCTACGCGTGAAGAGGCCTTTGCGAATCTTTCTTTAAAAAAAGGACTTCAACTAGCACGCCACTTTGCCGATAATTTATCCGCAGAATTTGACTCGGACTGTGAGTTTCGCGCCATCGACGCAAACGGCGTTAGCTGCGAATGGACCATTGCTCCGAATGCAAACCCCAACCGACGGATATTATTCTTTCATGGTGGTGCATACATATTAGGCAGCGCGAAAGGACATCGGATCTACACTCATCATCTATCCCATCTCGCTAATGCAGCGGTGCTATCGGTGAATTATAGAATGCTACCTGAACATGGACGTCACCTTGCGAATAAAGATGCACAAACTGCTTATAGGTGGATTTTGGAAAATGGTCCAAGCGGTGCTACTCCTTTGGAACAACTATTGGTTTCAGGTGATTCTGCTGGCGGCAACTTAGCGCTAATGATTTCTGCATGGAGTAAAACTCAGCCATTTGATCACCCTGACGGCGTTATTTGCTTTTCACCTAACACTGATCTTACGGCAAACTCACCGACCATTAAAAGTAATATCGCTACCGACCCTATTCTCGGTGAGGGGTTGGGTCTAATCAGTAAGCTACCCCGCTTTATAATTGGATGGTTAGGTCTATTCTCAATGCGCGTTAATCCTGCAAACCCAGTAAATTCACCTTTATTTGGAGACTTGTCGAACTTGCCACCTACTCTAATTCAAGCCAGTGACAACGAAATGTTATTGGGAGAATCTTTACGCTATACCAATAAAGCATTGGCCGCAGGTTCAAGTGTAAAATTACAAATCTGGAAAAACCAAATTCATGACTGGCAAATATTTACACACGACTCAGGGTCTGCGAAGGAAGCCTATGAGCAAGTCAAACAATTTGTAGAGTCTTTAGAGTTAAATGAATCGAAACTCGCCAAAGCTTCATGATTTCCGCACTAAGGTGAAAGATTCATATCAAACTAATTTAAGCAGAAATAACTTAAGCCGAAATAACTTAAGCCAAAACAACTTAGGCAGCTAACTTATCATGATTATCAAACATGATGAGTAAGGGCGGCAAAATCAAGAAATCAAAAACAAGTGCAATAACAATGGTAATCGCGGTTAAGCTACCAGACATCGAATTTAAATTAAAATCGGAAGTCATAAGCAGGCTAAAACCGATTGTCAGTACTACCGTAGTAATAATTAAGGCATGCCCTACATTATGAAACGAATAGCGAATTGAGTCTTCCTTAGATAAGCCTTTTACTTGGCGGGCTCGCTTATATTTGGAAATAAAGTGTACGGTGTCGTCCACTAATATGCCCAATGAAATACTGAATACACTTGCAACCGCCAGATTGATCTCACCGACCAGCAAACCCCACACACCGAATGCCATAAAAGCGGGAATTGCATTTGGCACCATACTAATTAGCGCATAACGAAAGGAGCGTAAAGCAACTAAAATTGTTAAGGTCACGCCAATGATCGCCACGATACCCCCCCATAGCATGGAGCGAATGTTATTTTCGCCAATATGCGAAAACATCAAGCCGACACTGGAGGCAGACGAGGCTCCCTTTATGTAGTTATTGTCTAACCAGCTTTGCGCATCTTCAGAGAATTTAATAAAGTCCCGGCTCAGTGACCTCTTAACCATAACGCTGACCCGTGTTGCGGATTTATCTAAATTCAATTGATTATTTAAATCCAGCCCATACGGCAACGACATTTCATACATCAAGCTGTACTGAGCAGCTAAATCGGATTTTTCGGGAATACTATAAAATTCATTCTTGTCACCATTCATGCTTTTGTTTAAGCGTTTGATGACATCGACATAGGAACTTGCATGATTAACGTCAAGGCCGGGATAGTCTGCAAGCCAACTATTAAAACGGTCTAACATACTCAAAAATTCAGGCTCGCTGACACAAGACGGTTCCCCGCAATCAATTGAAAAGTTAACGTTATTAATATTAGGGAGGTATTTAATCGAAAATTCAGATGCATCTCTGAAGGGCACGCCAGGTTTAAAATAACCAATCGGGTCATCATCCATGACATTCAGAGGAACAAAAGAAATGAGCAATGCTGCGGCCAATAAACTACCAATCAATGCTTTGCTACGGTGAGCAATAACAAAGTCAGCATACTTAGCGATAAGTGCATTACTACGAGCACTCGGCTTAGTGGTTTTTGTGATTGCCATAACAACACTAGGCAACACAGTAAATGTGAGCAACATAGCCCAAAGCACACCGATTGCAGTCATATTGCCAAGCTGTACAAAGGGCGGAGAAATAGAAAAATTAAGAGTGAAAAACCCCACGGCGGTGGTAACGCTGGTTAATACTATAGGTTGTAAATTCAACCTTAGACTTTCGCTCATAGCCTCCGTTGGCGACTGCCCAATACCTAGACCCCGCAGATACATCGACAATAGATGCACGGCATCGCACACCGCAATAGTAAGCACAATCGTTGGCGACATTACATTTACGGTATTAAGCGCATAGCCAATCCAACCACCACCACCAATAGCGGCGACACTTGCGCAGGTGATCATAATAAAAGTTCCAACTAGTGCGCCGATAGAACGAAAAAACATTGCCAGAAATAGCAAAATAACGAGGTAAACTATCGGGATTAACTCAGAAACGTCTTTTTGGCCTGACTCATTGAAACTGTTGATGATGGCGGAAACCCCTAGCAAATGAAATTCAATATCAGGGTGTTTTTCCGCATATTGCTTAGTAATTTCTCGACCATATTTAATCACTTCTGCATGCGAGGAATCACGCTCAATGCGTTGTTTTTTCTGAGTTTCAAAATCCGCCGTAACATCAATTTCGGTCGGTAGCTCTAAGGTCATATTGACTACCGTGGTGGTGCCATCAGCAGAAACAACATTATTAACTAGCTGTTTTTCGCTCAATGCAACTGCCTTAATTTTTGCTATTCTTTGAGGGCTTAAACTATCAACTTCTAACAACAAGTCTTCAACAAGCAAATCATCACCGTCGGCCGCTGTATGCTGGAAATTAGTGACCGAATCGACGCGTATTACATAGGGTGCTTGCCACCCCGCTTCGCTGATCTCATGCACCAGTGCCAGCAGCCTCTCATTGAATATATCCCCTTCAATTGGACGCAGTAAAATCGATAAATTATCGGTCTTGGTGTAAATTTCTTGCATGGTTTCATGCGCAACCCGCTGTGTGTCATTTTCTTCGAAGTAAACCTTATAGTCGGTTTCGAGGAACATACCTTTGGCGCCATAAGCGATCAGCCCTGTCAAAACAATACTGATTATCATCCACCAATGGCGATACCTGATTAAGGCACTAATTAACGCTTTTTCCATATTTTTGTAGTATTTTTAAAGGTAAATCCAGCGAATTATTGAACAAGCCAAATTGGATGTAAACGAGTATTGCTTAAACTAATCGATTGTTCATCATTCTATGCTCTTAAGGTCATTATAATGTGATTAGTTTCCAAAACTGATTGTTTATATTGCATAATCAAGGTTCAATCAAAACAAAATTATTTCGACATTATTATGGAAAAAGCCTATCGTAAAATCATTGAAGCTTGTGGAGAGGACCTAGATCGCCCAGGTTTAGTAGATACCCCAAAACGTGCGGCCAAGGCAATGCAGTTTCTAACCCGCGGCTATCAACAAGATTTAGACACGGTCATTAACAACGCGCTGTTTCCATCAGATTCACGCGAGATGGTTATTGTTAAAGACATAGAGCTTTATTCTATGTGCGAACATCACTTACTGCCATTTATTGGAAAAGCCCACGTTGCGTATATACCCAATGGCAAGGTGTTAGGCTTATCTAAAATCGCCCGCATCGTTGATATGTTCGCTAGGCGTATGCAAATCCAAGAACAACTAACTACTGAAATTGCCGAAACAATTAGAACAGTGACGGATGCCGAAGGTGTTGGTGTCATCATCGAAGCAAAACACATGTGCATGATGATGCGAGGTGTCGAAAAACAAAACTCATCGATGAAAACCTCATCAATGCTGGGTATTTTTCGCAGTAATCAATCCACTCGCGCTGAGTTCTTATCGCTAGTTAGTAGAAAATAAACGCAAGAAGCAGAAAGCCTGCAACTGCAATTCTTAAAAAATTTAGCTGCAAAGCGCTTATGCGAGACTGCGTTGCCTGACAACTTCATATAGACAAACACCGGTCGCAACCGAGACGTTTAAGCTAGATACCACAGTAGCTGACATGGGCAGACTAACCAGTACATCGCACTTTTTCTCAGTTAGATTACGCAAACCTTTTGCTTCTGAGCCCATCACCAAGGCGAGAGCGCCCGTTAGCGTCTCCTGATAGAGAGAGTGATTCGCTTTATCAGAGGTGCCGATCATCCAAATACCTTGCTGCTTTAAGCTGTCCATCGTGCGTGCCAGATTGCTTACTCTATAAATTGGCATAGTTTCAGCCGCCCCACTGGCCACTTTTTGCACCACGGCTGTAACTGGGCTGGCATTATCCTTAGCGACAATCAAAGCATCGACCCCCGCAGCGTCTGCCGTGCGTAAACAAGCGCCTAAATTATGTGGGTCTTGTACTTGATCTAAGATCAACAAAAAAGGTGTCTTGCGATCCATTAGCTGAGCAACAAAATGTTGTAATTCTTGATCCCCGCCATCTTGCTTAGGCTTAGCTTGTACGGCGATACCTTGATGTTGTTCGCTGTCACAGCGTTTACTCAACTCTCGCTTATCTACCGCCGTAAACGATAAACCTATGCTGGCAGCCTTATTCAAAACGGCTTGCTGCGATGCATTCTTAGGGTTAAGAACGACGTATAAGGCGATGGCGCGTTCAGGGTTAACGCTCAGCAGCGCATCCACAGCATGATGCCCCAATACCCAATGCAATTGCTTACTCATAAATAGAATCTCTAGCTGCTAATTACGTTTCTTAGCTTTGTTACTTTTGGATCTTTTATTCTCGGTATTCTTACTCTTACTCTTATTCTTAGATTTTTTTCTTTCAGATTTTTTACTAGACTTAGCTTTACCAGCCTTACCTTTAACAGCTTTGCTTTTACTCGCCTTGCTTTTACCAGACTTGCTTTTACCAGACTT
>CAZHEL010000007.1:0-45418 GCA_964531625.1 uncultured Gammaproteobacteria bacterium | reverse complement strand
TTGACCCATACGAATTCTTTTTGCGACTCTTGCCAGAGAACTTCTCGTTGGACACATCAGTTAAAGAAAAGTCTATGCGGCCCTGTTCCATATCAACTCGGGCAACTTGAACCTCTAAAGCTTGACCTATCTTATATATTCGACCACTGCTTTCGCCCACTAATTGACGTCGGTCGGCATCAAACCGATAGTAATCTTGACCTAGTGAGGTGATATGCACCAAACCATCAACATAAAAGTCTTGCAACTCTACAAATAAGCCAAACTCAGTGACGCTAGACACCGCACCCGCATGTTTTTCTCCGACTTTGTGGCTCATAAATTCACACTTTAACCATTGAATGGCTTCACGTGTAGCGGCTTCGGCACGACGCTCGGTGGTCGATGTTTGCTCAGCGGTTCGCTCTACCTGTATGAATTTTTGATCATCATCGGTGGAGTCGGAAGAATCTATTAAGCGACGAATTTGTCGATGCACCAATAAGTCAGAATAACGGCGAATCGGCGAAGTGAAATGCGTATAAGAATCAAAGTTAAGTGCAAAATGTCCATTATTTTCAATGTCATAACGCGCTTGTTTCATGCTTCTTAGCAAAGCTGTTTGTACAATCTTGGCAGTTAAGGGGTCATCAACTTTGTTGATAACTTGCGAAAAATGCTTAGGTTCGGGCGTATCACCCCCACCTAGCAACAACTTAAATTGACGTAGAAAAACACGCGCGTCTGCAATTTTTTCCTCATCCGGCGCTTCATGCACTCGGTAAATACCGGCTAAATCAGAATCGTCCATCATGAGAGATGCGCAAATATTCGCGGCCAACATGCACTCTTCAATTAGGCGGTGCGCGTTATTGCGTTCTCGAGCAATAATTTTATCAATTTTACGCTCACCGTCGAACATAATCACCGGTTCAGGTATCTCAAACTCGATGGTACCGCTTTGTCTTCGCCGTTTACCCAGTCGCTGTGACATGGCATACAGATCCAAAACAGATTTTTGTAAGTCCTCTCGAATGCCGCAGTTTTTTGTATCACCGTCTATTAAGGCGGCTACTTGCGTATAGGTAAGGCGCGCATGCGAATACATAACTGCTTGATAAAAATCATAAGACTCTATTTCCCCAAGCTTATCGATTTGCATATCGCAAACAAAGCACAGCCTATTAACCTCGGGATTAAGTGAGCATAAGCCGTTAGACAATGCTTCAGGTAGCATAGGGATAACGTTATTCGGAAAGTAAACCGAAGTCCCTCGTTGCCATGCTTCTTGATCTAATGGGCTTTGTTCTTTCACATAGCTAGACACATCGGCAATAGCAACAATAAGCCGACTGCGACCACCAGATAGAGGCTCACAAAAAACCGCATCGTCAAAATCTCGCGCATCCTCACCATCAATAGTTACTAATGGTAGATCGCGAATATCTGTACGACCCTTGAAATCGGCTTCTTTTACTTCGCTAGCAAAGCCGTTTGCTTGTTGCTCCACAGCTTCTGGCCATTGATGTGGTAATTGGTGTTTACGAATGGCTATTTCAATTTCCATACCTGGTGCCAAATAGTCGCCGAGCACCTCAGTAATCTCGCCCACCGGTTGAAAATTCTTGGTCGGATGCTTGGTTAGCGTCACCGATACTACTTGCCCAGATTTAGCACCTTGTGTGTGCTCAGGCAAAACAAAAATATCTTGCCCTATGCGCTGGTCATCAGGCACCACAAAATGTGTGTTACTTTCCTTATAGTAACGTCCTACCACCATGAGATTGCCACGTTCGACCACGTTAATAATTTGACCGAACAATCTTTTACGTCGGTCTCTGCCGGTGATACGTACATTAACTATATCGTTATGTAGTACTTCACGCATTTCATGCGCGCGCAAAAACACTTTTTCTTTGGTGCCGTCGGTTAGCACGTAGCCATGCCCATCGACGTGGCCGACAATTCGACCTCGATGCTCTTGTATGGCGTGTTTCATAGCCCAGCGGTGTTTGCTTAACTGCGAGACTTTGTCTTCGTCACGCAACTGTTCTAATATTTCAAATGTTTCTTGTCGACCTTCCTTGCCGACGCGGCCCAAGGTTTCAGCTATCGCTTTAGTATTTGCGGGCTCTGTTCGTTGCGATAAATACTTTAAAACAATATCCGTACTTAATCGCTTATGTTTTCTTGCTTGCTTGTTATTCTTGTTAGTTTTCTTACTCAAATTCCTTATCTTATCCTAATCTATATGCGGTCTTAGAAAAGTCGCTGCCAGGCAGGCTCTTTAGACTTCACTATATAGATCTCTTATTACAATCGTTTCTTCACGGTCTGGACCGGTAGAAACGATATCAATGGGCACGCCGACTAATTCAGCCAAACGTGCTACGTAATTCTGTGCTGCCTGAGGTAAAGCTGACAGTTCGGTACATCCAACTGTACTTTCACTCCAACCTGGCATGCTTTCATAGATGGGCTCACATTGTGCTAACGCGTCTGCGCCGACAGGCGCCACATCAATACTCTGACCGTTGTATTTATAACCATTACAAATCTTCAGCTCTTGTAAACCATCTAGCACATCCAACTTGGTTAAACAAAGGGACGTTAGACCATTCACTTGACGTGAGCGTCGCATAAGTACTGCGTCAAACCAACCACAACGGCGTGGCCTACCAGTAGTAGCGCCAAACTCATGACCTTGTTTACCCAAGTGTTCCCCTACGTCACAAAACAGCTCAGTAGGAAACGGTCCCGCGCCAACTCGAGTCGTATAGGCTTTTACAATGCCCAGTATTTCATCAAAAGCATTAGGCCCCACTCCGCTGCCCGATGCCGCCGAGCCCGAAGATGTGTTTGATGAGGTTACAAAGGGATAGGTGCCGTGATCTATATCTAGCATCATTCCTTGCGCCCCTTCAAACATCATAGGCCGGCCTTCGCGGCTGTAATTATCTAATATTTGTGTAACGTCTACGGTCAACGACGCTAACCGGTCTTTATAGGCCAAACACTCATCTAGACCTTGCTGATAATCCACTTCGTCCGCTTGATAATAGTTCTTTAGCGCAAAGTTATGATATTCCATAACCGTGGCAAGTTTATTGGCAAAATCATTATCGTCGACCAAATCTGCAACACGCAGCCCGCGACGCGCGACTTTGTCTTCGTAAGCAGGCCCAATACCTCGGCCCGTAGTACCAATCGCATCTTTACCGCGCTTAATCTCTCTAGCGTTATCCAAGGCTATATGGTGCGGCAATATTAACGGACAAGCTTGCGAAACACTTAAACGTTCCGATACAGGAACGCCTCTGGCTTCCAAGGCATCTATTTCTTTAAATAAAGCATCAGGTGCCAATACAACACCATTACCGATAAGGCAATGCACACCTTGGCGTAAAATTCCGGATGGAATCAAATGTAATACGGTCTTTTCACCTTCTATTACCAGTGTATGCCCAGCGTTATGGCCGCCCTGAAATCGTACTACAACATTGGCTGTTTCTGTTAACAGATCCACAATCTTGCCTTTGCCTTCATCACCCCATTGAGTGCCGACAACGATTACTTTTTTACTCATAATATTTTTTTAGAATTAACTTAATACGATTAGCTTTCTTTATTAGCGCCAATTAATTAACCCAGTTTAACCAAGGTTTTCAAATCAGCACTGAAGCCAGTGGCCGAACGAGGTCGGCCAAATTCTTGCCCAATGCGGTCGTATCGACCACCTCTCGCTACAGAACGGCCGCGCCCGCTCACATAGGCTGAATATTTCAAACCGGTGTGATATCCATAGCCTTGAACATCAGCAAGATCAACATGAACATTAATATCACTATCTGCGTTCTCTATATGCGTTATTACTAACTTCAATTGCTCTAGTGAACTACGAATTTCTGGCGTATCAGGCAATTCATCATGCGCCTTTTTTAGGACACCAACATCGCCTTGTAAACCAATTAAAGTTTGAAAATCGCTTACTCGGACTTTATCTGACAATACAGCTAGATCAGGCAATGATTTGCGCATTAACACATCACGCAGCATTTGCTCTTCGGCACCATCTAAACTCTGAGCATCTAATAATGCTCGATAAACACCGACATGCCCCACACTTAGCGTTATGGAATTTGCATCACATAAAGCAAGCGCTTTAAGCATGGCCTCTATCACTTGAATATCGGCACTTTCATCGGCTATACCAAATACTTCAGCACCAATTTGTAATAGCTCGCGCTGGCCACCCATTTGATCTGGTCGAGTGCGCAATACAGTACCTGCATAACAAAGACGGTTAACATCTTGATCAGCCAAATAATGTGAGTCAATACGAGCTATTTGAGGAGTAATATCCGCACGAATACCCAACATACGATTAGTATGCTGATCCATAAATTTATAGGTTTGAGTATCCAGATCTTTGCCCGTTCCGGTAAGCAAAGCATCAACAAACTCCATCACAGGCGGCATCACTAATTGAAAACCTCTGGATGCTAAATCATCCAAAATACTGCGTCGCAGCATTTCCAACTTATGTGCCTCTTCAGGCAGGATTTCTTCAACACCTTCTGGTAAAAGCCAGTTAGCGTTATTGACCATGGCGAATTGCCTTCTTATGCAAGAGTCGGGTTGATTACGAGCGAATTATACGTGTATCAATCCACGCTGAACAGACAATTGACCGCAATTAGCTATCAACATTAACAGTTCGAACACTCGCTATGCAGCCGTTTTTAAACAAAACCTTAACGGTTTTGTTTAAAAAACTTAAAGAACTCTGAATCAGGCTCAATCACCATCACATCACCCGCATTATTAAAGGTACTTTTGTAAGCCTCTAAACTGCGATAAAGTTCATAAAATTCGGTGTCTTGCCCATAGGCATCAGCATAAATCTTAGTCGCCTGGGCATCGCCATTACCGCGTAAGATGTTTGATTCACGTTCCGCATTGGCTATCGTAACTAGTCGAGTAGCTTCAGCTTTAGCGCGAATTTCTTCGGCAATCTTTTTACCGGTTGATTCTTTTTGCTGAACTAAAACTTTTCGTTCTGATTCCATGTCTTTAAACACTGAATCTCGAATTTCATCCGCATAGTCGACGCGCTTAAGCCGTACATCAATGACTTCTACTCCAAATTTTTCCGATTCCAATGCAATGGCTTTTTGCACTACATCCATAATCACAGCTCGATCACCTGCCACCACATCAGAAATACTTCGCTTACCGACTTCGCTACGCAGGCTACTATTTACCTGCTGAGCTAGGCGCGTTTCAGCAATGTCTGCGCGACCACTTACGGATACATAATATTGTTTAATGTCGCGAATGCGCCACTTAACAAAGCTATCAATAATCAATTCCTGGTTGTTTGCTGTAAGAAAACCCTCAGGATCAGAGTCCATAGTCAAAATTCGCATATCGAATTTTTGAATGGTATTCACTAGCGGCAATTTCCAATGTAAACCGGAAGGAATTTCTTCTCCAACAAATTCTCCAAATTTAAATTTTACCGCTCGCTCATACTCTTTAACTGTGAATAATGTCGATTGCAGCGCGATACCAATAAGCACCGCTAACATCACCAAAATAGGAAATTTACTTTTATCCATAATTATCTTCCTCCTCGGTTTGATGAACGACGACTCGAGCTGTTGCTCTGAATGGTGGGCGCGCTCTGCTCTCTACGCTCTTGGAATTGCCCACGGTTACTGTTTTTCATAATCTGGTCTAAAGGCAAATACATCATATTGTTGCCACCTTCTTGGTCAATAATGATTTTATTGGTATTGCCGAGTACCTGCTCCATTGTTTCAATATAAAGTCTCTTGCGCGTTACTTCAGGTGCTTTTTGGTACTCCGTGAGTACTTGCGTGAAACGCTCGCCTTCACCCATTGCTTTGGCAATAACCGCTTCTTTATAACCGTTCGCTTCAGCCAGTAAACGCGCTGCGCGGCCTTCAGCCTCCAACACTACTTTCTCTTCGTAAGCTTTTGATTCTTTAATCAACTGTTGCTCTAATTGGTCGGCTTTATTTACATTATCAAAAGCCTCGCGCACTTCTTGCGGTGGCACCGCGGCCTGCATCTCCACCGCAATGACATTAATGCCTGTTTCATAACGATCAAGAATACGTTGCAGCAATTCTTTAGTGCGTGTTTCAACGATGGCGCGACCACGGTTGAACAAATCATCCATGGTAGTACTACCAACCACTTCTCGTAAGGCGCTCTCGGTAGAGCCACGCACTACATTATCAATGGTGCCAGTTCTTTCAACATTGCCCACTTTAAATAGCAGGTCTTCAACATTGCGAATATTGTATTGCACTGCCAAACTAACGTCGGCGATGTTTTCATCGGTAGTTAGCATCTGGGCTTCAGCAGGTACTGAGCCACGTCCGTTACCAGTATTTTTACGAAAACCGATTTCGACGGTACGGATGTTTTTAGAGTTGATTATCACCTTTTGTTCAATTGGCCATAAAACAAACTGTAAACCCGCACCGACTGTCTCATGATATTTACCAAAGCGCAGTTCAATACTCTCATAACCCTCATTAACTGTATAAAAAGAGTTAAACGCCCAAAATACCGCAGCCGCGATTACCAGCAGTAGAATCTGCGGCATACCACCAAACAGGCTGCCACCACCTTTGCCACCACCGTTACCGCCGCCAAAACGCTTACGTACATTTTCAATTACTTGTTCGATATCGGGACTTTGATTGCCGCGATTTCTGTTACCGTTACCCCAAGGGTCCCGATTTCCTGAATTTCCCGAACCAGGTTCGTTCCAAGGCATAGTTTAATCTCCAGAATGGAATTAGTTATGAGTTCTATTTAGTTATGAATTCTATAAATGTTAAGTTTAACAAATATAAAGGGATTGCGCTGATTACATATAAGCAAAATCCAATTTAATCAGTGAGTTTGGGTGTTAATGCGCCTGTTTATCAAAAAGTTTCTAGTTCAATCACATTGTTCTGCTTTTGGAGCCAACCTAGGTCAGCTGGTGACAACTCCAACTCTAACGCAAAAGAACCGTCGTCATTAATGTTTTCTTGCTTGACCACGCTTTTTTGGTACAGCTTAGCGCGCAATTTACCATTACTGGCAGGCAAATTAATGCGGCAGCGAGTATGCAGCAAGGATAAACGTTCACTAATCGCCGTCAGCAGTAAATCAATACCATCACCACTATGCGCCGACAACCAAATACGGTCTATTAAACCACTGTCATCACGCAGTGCTTTGGCTTTAGAATCCATCAAATCAATTTTGTTGAACACCATAATAGTAGGAATATCATTGGCTTGTATTTCCGCGAGCACCTTATCGACGTCACTAATACATTCCTCACGATTAGTACTAGACACATCAATTACATGCAACAACAATTGTGCGTTGCTAACCTCTTCCAAGGTGGAATGAAAAGCTTCGACCAAAGAGTGCGGCAAATCTCGTATAAACCCAACAGTATCTGACAAAATGCTAGTACCGAAATCTTCTAGCTCCACCCTGCGCATTGTGGTATCCAAGGTCGCAAACAGCTGATCTTGTGCATAGACATTAGCATCTGTCATTCGATTGAACAAAGACGACTTACCGGCATTGGTGTAACCCACTAATGAGACGGTTGGCACCGGAACTTTGGCGCGAGATTTACGACGCAGCTGGCGTTGTGCTGAAACTGTAGCTAGGCGCTTATGCAATGCTTTGATTCGATGACCGATTAAACGTCGGTCAGTCTCGAGCTGGGTCTCACCTGGACCACGCAGACCGATACCGCCTTTTTGTCTCTCTAAATGCGTCCAGCCTCGGACTAGTCGAGTAGATATATGCTGAAGTTGAGCCAACTCGACTTGCAGCTTACCTTCATGACTGGTCGCTCGTTGTGCAAATATATCTAAAATCAAACCAGTGCGATCTAATACTCGAGTCTCAACAGCACGCTCAAGGTTCCGCTCTTGGATAGGACTCACCGTGTGGTTCAAAATAACTAATTCGATATGTTCACTCTTAACCCGTTGCTTGAGTTCCTCTACCTTACCTTTACCGATGTAAGTGGCGGGATCGGGCTTACGCCGAAAAGCGGTGACGGTATCGATAACGACGGCGCCAGCAGACTCGGCTAATAACTCGATCTCTTCAAGGATATCCTTATCTTCTTGCGAAGAATCTCGTTGATACAGAATCAACGCATTGGGTTTTATCTTGGCTTCAGCGAGTTCGAACAATTTAGTAATTACAGTTTAGACACTGGCGCATATGACCGAAGCGATAAAGCCAGCAGTAAACGAGATGAAAACGAGCGAAATAGAAACAAACGAAGTAGGAAAAAAACAGTGGTTGTGCATAAAACTATCGGCAACACCGCTATAGTTGCTCATAACCCTTTGGTATGAGCACGCAAACGTGCAAAGTTAACCAGAAAAGAATGATGCTTAACCCGTTTATCAACAGTATCTTAACTTAGTGGTGATTAAATTTTGGCGCTGTTCAGAAAGAGGCACCAGACCACATTAGCGGCTTATTCTTCGTCGAAATCAACGCGAATAGCCTTAGACGGAACCACCGTAGATACAGCATGTTTGTAGATCATTTGGTTGACCGTATTTCGCAGAACAATCACAAATTGATCGAAGGATTCAACTTGCCCTTGTAACTTGATACCATTAACCAAATAGATCGATACTGGGATTCGTTCCTTACGAAGTGCGTTTAAGAAAGGATCTTGTAAGGCGGTGCCTTTATTGTGAGCCATTTTATTATTCTCTTTTAACTATTACTGTTAAATTCTTTGTTATATTTTGTAGTCACTCGCAAGGTAATTGATTACCCTGCGTACGCATTTTTTATTAAGTCAATTCTACCCGACTAACTAAAATTAACGATAACCCGCTCATTTTTAATAGAGTCATATGCGTAGTCCAACTAGTCCAATGGCCAATTATAATGCAAAAAAATTACTTTTATTGCATAAATTGGCGAATTAAAGTGACAAGTTGTCCAAATTCTTTAGTTTTTAGCCCAGAATCTACCCACCAAATCAAATTTCTTTGATTTCTAAGCCAAGTCAACTGTCTTTTCGCAAGTTGACGGGTCGCAGCAATTCCTTTTGAACGCATCTGCTCATAAGTAATTGCCTCATGCAAATATTCAAGCATTTGCCGATAACCAATCATTCTCATGGAAGACGCATCTGGCTTAACACCATTTTCGAGCAAAGCCTCCACTTCGGCCTGTAGACCTTGTTCGAGCATAGTATCAAAACGCTGTTCAATACGAGAGTGCAGCACCGATCGATCAGAAAACGACAAGCCTATCTTTATTAACGGGTTAGCCACGCCAGGTTTACGTAGATCATTGTGCTCGGCCACGGTTTTACCAGATTCAAGCACAATCTCCAGCGCGCGCTGAATACGCTGTCCATCCATGGTATCTATTCGCATTGCGCTTGCAGGATCGATCGCCGCTAATCGCTCATGCAAGGCAGGCCAACCTATGGTCTCGGCCTCGCTGGAAATTTGTGCACGCAATCCCTGGTTTGCGGTCGGCAACTCTGACAAACCGCGCTCAAGGGCATTAAAGTAAAACATGGTCCCACCGGCTAATATCGGAACTCTACCGCGTGCAGTAATGTCGGCGATAAGACTTGTGCAGTCAGCATAAAACTCAGCCACTGAATAAGTGTCATTAGGATGACGGATGTTGACCAAATGATGTGGGTATTTATGCAGGAACTGGGCATCCGGTTTAGCCGTTCCAATATCCATTGACTGGTACACCAAGGAGGAGTCTACGCTGATGATCTCAGCCTCAAATGCCTCGAACAACTGGGCGGCTGCATCCGTTTTACCCGTGGCGGTGGGACCCATCAAACAAACCACTGGAATTTGTTCGGGTGTAAAGCTCTTTAAGGCAACACGGTTTAATTCAGACACTACTGACCGCGCTTAAACCAACCATCCAGCTGGCTTAAAGACATTTGCACCCATGTGGGGCGTCCGTGATTACACTGACCACTGCGCTCAGTATGTTCCATGTCACGCAATAAGCTATTCATTTCGGCTATTGAGAGTAAACGATTTGCGCGAACCGAGCCATGACATGCCATGGACGATAAAATCTCATGCAGTGTTTCTTCTATACGAGTGCTGTAATCATTCGCTACCAAGTCAGACAATACATCTCGCACCAACTGTGACACATCTGCATTCGCCAGCAATTCTGGCACGCTACGCACTACCAATACCTGTTCATCTAATTGTTCTACTGCCAAACCCAATTGTTGGAATAAGTCTTGCTGTTCACTCCAAGCTAACATTTCTGTTTCACTAACAGTGATGGTAACTGGCACTAACAAAGACTGTTGCGAAATTAGTGCATCGTCCATCGCCTCTTTAAGCCGTTCATAGGTTATACGTTCATGTGCCGCATGCATGTCTACCAATACTAAGCCATCTTGATTTTCAGAAAGAATATAAATTCCTTTCAATTGCGCCAAAGCAAATCCTAGCGGTGGAATCTGGTCCGACTCATGTGATTCTTCTATAGGAATTGCTGTTGGGTTTGATAACCTAGGCTCCGCTCTAAAGGCCGCTTCAGCGACCTCTGTATAAGCATTAATCTGTTCACGTACTTGCGCAGCCGATAGACGTTCGGCGCTCTGATAAGCCGTCGGTCTTGCAATATCAGTGGGTGTTGAATAAGCAATATTACTTTGCACATTCATCTGCTGGTCTTGATTTGGATTAACCAGTTTAGGTGTCGCTGCACCAGATTCTGCGCCGACTTGCAAGCTCCCTACTTCGCCTGCGCTAGCCCCTAACACTCTTTGCAACGAACGAAATACGAAACTGTGCACGCTGCGGCTTTCACGAAAGCGTACTTCATGCTTAGTTGGGTGAACATTGACATCTACTGCCGCTGGGTCCATTTCCAAATACAAAACGTAAATTGGGTGGCGACCATGAAATAACACATCTTGATAACCTAAGCGAACTGCATGAATAATCGTTTTATCGCGAATCAAGCGTCCGTTTAAAAAGAAATACTGCATGTCTGCCTGACTTCGCGAAAAACTCGGCAACCCTGCCCAGCCAGACAAACGCATATCTTCGCGCTGCTCGGTGAAATACACACTGTTATCTGGCACATTATCACCACAAACCATTTTTAGACGACGCGCATCATCTCTAGCGACAGCAGGCAGATGAAATATAATTCGGCCATTATGTTGTAACTTAAACGCCACATCAAAACGCGATAAAGCCATGCGCCGCACTACCTGATCGAGATGCTTAAACTCGGTATTATCGGTGCGCAAAAATTTACGTCTGGCGGGCGTATTATAAAACAAGTCACGCGTTTCGATGGTGGTGCCAATCGGATGCGCTATCGGTGACGGCTGCGTAGTTTCGTTGTTCCCATCACTGGATACCATCCAGGCTTGATCTGCATTAAGCTCTTTGGATTGAATGGTCATACGAGTCACTGAGGCAATACTCGGCAAAGCTTCGCCGCGAAAACCCAAAGTAGCTATTTGCTCAAGGTCCGTTAGATTTTCGATTTTGCTAGTAGCATGCCGAGACAGTGCCATGGCTAAATCTTGTTTGAGAATTCCATGCCCATTATCGCTAATTTTTAGACGCTTAACTCCCGCGTTTTCTACTTCTATATCGATACTTGTAGCACCCGCGTCTAGCGCATTCTCGATCAACTCTTTGAGCATAGATGCGGGTCGTTCAATAATCTCACCCGCCGCAATTTGATTTATTAAGCGAGGATCTAAAGAGTGAATACGGTTGGCTCTCATACGCTACTAGCTCGGAATCTTGAGCACTTGCCCAAGTTGAATAGTTCGACTACGCATATTATTGGCTCGCATAATCGCTTTAATCGAAGAACGATATTTTTGCGCGATTTCAGACAAGGTGTCCCCCCGTTTTACCTTATGCGTTATCGGTTTAGCCACAACTGCCCTACTATTAACACTTGCGCTGCCGCCAGGCAATTTAATTCGTTGACCCAACAATAAGGTATCTTTCTTTAGATTATTGTGCTTTTTTAGGGCACGGATCGTCACATTATAATCTGCTGAAATACTCGATAAAGAGTCACCTCGCTTAACAACGTGGACGGCGGGAATCGCACGCGATGAAGAGCTGGCAACACGCGTAGAAACTCTTGCAGAACTTCCAGGTATTTTAATACGTTGACCCAAAAACACTGTGTCTCTGCGAAGATTATTATGATTTTTCAATGCACGAATAGTTACATTGTAATCTGCTGAAATACGAGACAGTGAGTCGCCTCGCTTAACAACATGCACGGTCGATGTACTTTGTGGCGAAGAGTTAGCAACACGTGTGGTGCTGCCTGGTATCTTTAATCGCTTGCCTAAGACGGCAGTATTACTACGCAAATTATTTGCCTGTTTTAATGATTTTAGAGACACACCATAACGATCAGCAATTTTTGATAAAGAGTCTCCACGCACCACCTTGTGATAAATAGGCTCGCTAGTCGTGCTGCTTCGGGTATTGTTTGAACGCCCAGATGCTACCGAATTCGAATTACCAATATTGGGCGCCGCATAGCTACCTTTATTGAAATGAGGTGTTTGCTTTGCATACTGATCAATTGCTGTATAAATGGCGCGCGCGATTTTGTTCTGATAACTTGAGGTTCGTAATTTTCGTTCTTCTTCAGGATTAGTAATAAAACCGGTTTCAACTAGGATGGAAGGCATATCAGGGGTCTTCAAAACAGCAAAACCAGCTTGTTCAACACGCTTACTATGCAAGCGCCCTAGTTTGGATAATTCCTTAAGAACCCGACCACCTAAATTAACACTTTCACTAATAGTATTAGTCATAGATAAATCGACTAGTACTTTGGCCAAAATTTCGTCCTTGTCAGCCAAACTAACGCCACCGATCGAGTCCGAGGCATTTTCTTTTGCCGCCAAAGTACTCGCCATAGCACTGGTAGCACCGCTTTGAGACAATGCGAATACTGAAAAGCCACGCGCTGAACGTTTGGTAAATGCATCAGCATGGATGGAGATAAAAATATCCGCACCTTGATCACGTGCCTTCACTCGACGGCTATGCAACTTAATATAATAGTCGCCAGTGCGAACCAATTTGGCTTGCATTCTAGGGTCCGCATCGATCACCTTTTTCAATCGTTTTGCTATCTCTAAGGTTAGCTTTTTCTCGTGACTGCCTCTGTATCCAATGGCTCCAGGATCTTCACCACCGTGACCCGCATCAATGGCCACAATAAGGGGACGATTACTGGTCTCTCGTAAAAGCAGTGCGGGCGGTGATGGACTCACCGTCTCAGGCCTTGAATCAACAACAGGCGGCACATTGGCATTAGCAACGGACGGCAATGTGTTTAACCCCACAGGTGCTGAACTGTCAGCCAAACTAGAACCTCTGGTAGTGGCACGCGGGTCAGTTAAATCTAACACTAAACGATGCCCATATAATTCGTTCGGCGACAATACAAAACTTTGCTGCTGGAGTACTTTTTTGAGCTCAAAAACAAAACGCAAAACCCCTCGTTTGGGCTGGCCAGTACGTATGGCCGAAATATGCGCGTTATTTGGATCTAATGAGGGTATTTTTGAGACTAGACTACTATCGTTAATATCCACCACAATTCGGGTGGGGTTAGCCAAGCTAAACACGCTATGCTTCACATTTCCGGACACATCGAATACCACGCGAGTACTGTCGGGCGAATGCCATAAGCGCAGTTTATCTATACGCGGTGAATTGGCTGATGAATTGGTCTGGGCGAAACTATTGTTTAACGAGACCGCTAATAGGATAAGCGTAAAAATTACTTGGAGGTATTTGAGCGGAAGTGTTTTTCTCACGCTAAATGGGCGCGCTAATTGAAAAATGTAAGGCAAGCTAATTAAACGAAAAATCACGAAAATAGGCGTTTATTTTAAAGCATCGTTAAAACGTAACTACAACAGGTTTGGAAGCACATTCGCAACTGAATTATTCTGTGAATCCAAGCTAAATACAGTGTACAACAGGCTAACAAATTTTATTATAGATTCTGTTAATTTATTGCTGCTTGTGACTAACCTTACGCTAGTTTAATGTCAGCATTGAGCTGGCGTAAGGTCAGACTTGAGCGTGTTTTATCTCAGCCGTGCGCTGAAAACGAAATTTGACGTGACTGGTCTGCGCCATTTTGCGCTTTTTCAATATGAATTTGTGCTGTTGCGGACGGTAAGTAGCCGGCACCACGTTCCGGCCATTCAACTAGGAACAAACTGCGCGCAGTCCATAAATCGGCTAATGCCAGATACTCCAATTCTTCGGGATCCTGCAGTCGATACAAGTCCATGTGATAAATCACTCCGCCTGATACTGGATATTCTTGAACCAAGTTATAAGTTGGGCTGGTGACGGCACCGGAATATCCTAAGCCTTGGATAATTGACTTACACAAAATGGTTTTGCCCATCCCCATCGAAGCTTGCATATAAACACAGGCTGGAAACCCCAATTGTTGAGCGATTTCTCGCCCCGCAACCTCGGTGTCGCCTAAACTGTTTGATTCAAAGTTAACATGCATATTTTTAATGCGGCTAGCGAGCAATTGGCTCTAGGCATGATGAAAGGTATGATGCGCATATTATGACAGCCTCTGACTCATTCGCAAACCAGCCGAGCTCTGACAACAAGAGTTCACGGCGAGAATTAAGCCCGCGAGCGTTAACTCAGTTAGCTGCGGATATAAAAAGCTGGGGTATTGAGCTGGGCTTTGATCATATAGGTATCAGTGATATCGAGCTACAAGAACATGAGCAGCACCTTAATAAGTGGGTCGACCAAGGCATGCATGGCGACATGGATTATATGCACAAACATGGTCTTAAGCGCAGCCGTCCGGAACAATTAGTAGTGGGCACCAGAAGAGTAATCTCTGTACGAATGGATTACGCCCCTGCCGATATAGAAAATGCTGAGTCGGTGTTGGATCAAGATGAGATTGGCTATATTTCTCGTTACGCATTAGGTCGCGACTATCACAAGGTACTCAGAGCCCGTTTAAAAAAATTGGCACGACGAATCAATCTGGAAATCGGCGAGTTCGGACATCGAGTATTTACCGATAGCGCGCCAGTTTTAGAAAAAGCGTTAGCTGAAAAAGCAGGCTTAGGCTGGATCGGTAAGCATACTAATCTCATCGATTCTAAAACCGGCTCCTGGTTTTTTCTTGGTGAGTTGTATGTCGACCTAGCCTTGCCAACCGATCATGCTTCCACCAATCATTGCGGCACCTGTCGAAAGTGCATTGATATATGCCCTACTCAAGCGATAGTGGGCCCTTATCAGCTTGATGCTCGATTATGTATTTCGTATTTAACCATTGAACTTAAAGGTTCCATCCCAGAAAACCTACGCACAAAAATGGGTAACCGCATTTACGGTTGCGACGACTGTCAGTTTGTCTGCCCATGGAATAAATTTGCTGAGACTAGTAAAGAACCAGATTTCACTCCGCGGGAAGAGCTTACGGACCGCAAGCTCTTGGAACTATTCAATTGGACCGAACAAGAATTTCTAAGCAACACACAAGGCACTGCAATACGCCGCATAGGTTATGACTCTTGGTTGCGTAACATTAGTGTGGCTTTAGGAAATGCCCTAGCTAAGCCAGCCTCATCACTGGAGCATACCGCCATTAGAGATAACTTAAGCGCAAGACGTAAGGATCTGAGCCCTATGGTTCAAGAACATATCGACTGGGCATTGAGGCAGTAATACTATCGTAACTCCGATTACAGTTACTCACTATATCCATTCTATTATTTGCGCAGTGCGTTGATAAACTTAACAATGCGTTTTGCATTGGCGCCTAAATCACTGCGACCAATTCGTGAAACGGATGTTAAATCTACCGCAGTCTTTTCATTTTGCTTACTAATGCGAATCACCACATCGTCTTTAAATCCCCATAAAGGAGTTGTTTCTGTGGCTTCAATAATGCCTGCATTAGCATCATGGCTAACCAATACCCAACTCATATCTTTAATCACCTGCAATGATTTATCAAACATTGCAGAGACAGACTGATCGCTGTAATAGGTTTTAACTTGTGGATACGCAGCTGTCTGAACAGCGGCTAATTCAGTTGCATTGTAGATATGCGAATTACTATTAGCACCACGTAAACTGATAACTTTATTAAAGGCAGGCGGGTTAGTGGTATCGGTGGTGATATTGTGGATTTCTGGCACCGATGTGGCACTGAATATTTGTGTTCCTAAACCAACAATAGGAATCAAACTTATGTATATAGCGGTGCCGACCCTATGAGACCTTCCAGAATGAGATTTACGCTTGCGCAAAGAGATAATCATGCCAACAAAAAATACAAGCAAAGCTATCAAAAAAGTGATTTGAATAATTTGAAAGCTGACATCAAACCCAAATAACTCGAGTCGTTTTCCTATTAAAGCTACTGGAAAGCCCAGTAATGCTATAATAGATAACGGTTTTAACCAGCTTGCCATACTAATTCCTCTTACAAATCCTAATTTTATTAATCGAATCTGTTGCGCCTAGCGCAAAGACTATTTAATTTGCCCGACAAGGTTTGATTAGGCTCAAACTCTAAACCGGTCAATAATTCGTCGGCCAAATCAGGCTTATTACACACCAGAACCATATCACAACCAGCGTAGATAGCACGCTGCGCGCTAACCACAATAGAATCTTGCTTTGATTGTGCATCAATAGCGCCTTGCATAGTTAGGTCATCACTGAATACTACACCATTGAACCCTAGTTGATCGCGCAACACGGTCTGTAGCCAATACTCCGAATAAGTTGGAATATCATCCGCACATTGATTAAATAAAACATGCGCTGACATCACACCTTGAATCTCATTAACAAGCTCAGTATAGGGAATTAGGTCTTGGCTCTTGATCTCATCAAAGGTTCGACCGTCTTGTGGCAAACAATGATGAGAATCGCCACTTACTCCGCCGTGCCCCGGAAAATGTTTAGCAATAGCAACCATGCCGGCACAATGCATACCATCAATATATGCGCCCAATAGCTCAGTGGCAACTGAAGGACTTGGGTGAAAACAACGATCGCCAATAACGTCACTGTCTTTAGAAGTCACATCAAATACTGGCGCGAAACTAAAATCGATGCCCACCTCAATCAATTGCGAGGCCATGGTATAAGCGGACTCGAAGGCGCGCATAGGAGCCGTATGTTTATCTTGTTGCCATAGCTTACCAAACTCAGCTGCTGCTGGAAGGAGAGTAAAGCCCTCTTGAAAACGTTGCACACGCCCGCCTTCTTGATCGACGGCAATCAGCAGCTCAGGACTACGTAACGCCTTAATCTCAGCTATCAAAGCAGCGACTTGAGTTTTACTTTTATAATTACGTGTAAACAAAATCACCGCGCCAACACTCGGATGACACAAGCGCTGTCGTTCAATATCATCGAGTTCATGACCTGACACGTCCAACATTACTGGCCCTAGCGGCATAGTTAAATGTAGCGAGCCCTTTTTTGCAGAACTTGTTGCAGAACCTGGTACAGAATTTGTTGTGGTCGATGCCTGAGATTTAGAGTTGCGTGCCATAGATTCGGTTTATTCGTTAATTAACACATGAGTGCCAATTTGCACTTGATCGAATAACGCGATGATATCCTTATTTCGCATTTTGATACAGCCGTGGGAACTCGGCACACCCATCGCATGTGAATCTGGTGCACCATGAATATAAACATAGCGTCGCTGCGTATCGACATTGCCGCCGCGATTGTGCCCTATTTCGTTACCACATAACCAGAGAATTCGAGTCAGTATCCAATCGCGATTTGGAAACGAATCTTCTAAGGATTGGGTATACAGTTCACCCGTGGCTCGACGCCCAACAAACACCGTGCCAGCGGCAGCGCCAGTCCCAATTTTTGCACGAATGCGATGCTCGCCCAGCGGCGTACATTCGCTACCCATGATTTGACCTACACCATTTTTAGCAGTCGCCACTGGATACTCAAGAACCAATTTTTGATTGTGATCAAAGCCTTGTAAGCTTTGTTTGGATACACTGACTATAATACGATTAATCACAGGTCTCTTTATGCTGGCAGTTTTAGTACCTGCTTAACTCTTAAGCACATGTTCTAACAAGGCATCGCAGCCTACATCAACTAAAGAGAACACGTTTTCAAAACCAGCGTCACCACCATAATAAGGATCCGGCACAATCGCTTTATTGACCTTAGCTGTCTGTAACGCAAAATCTAAAAATAAACTGATTTTAGCTGAATACTCACTGGGGGCGTAATACTCGATCAATTCCAAGTTATCTTCATCCATGGCCAGAATATAATCAAATTCATCATAGTCTGTGATTGAAATTTTACGCGCGCGAATATACTCCATATCGATGCCTTTACTAGCAGCAAGTTGCCTTGAACGCACATCAGACTTCTCCCCTACGTGATATGCATGAGTACCCGCGGAATCAATGCTGATTTGAGACTCTAAACCTTGTTCAAGTATTTTATGTTGCATCACACCATGCGCAGTTGGCGATCGACAAATATTACCCATGCAAACAAATAATATTTTTATCATTGACTATCCTAAGACTATTCTCGATCAGCAAATACAGAACGAACGTAATCTAAGTCGGCTTGCGTATCAACCCCAAGCCCAACATCATAATCGACCGTTTCAACTAAAATAGAATCGCCATTATCCAAAACCCGTAACTGTTCTAAGTGTTCGGTTTGCTCCAAGGAGCTGGGTATCAATTTAGGGTGATGACGTAAAAACTTTGCTCGGTATCCATATATACCAATATGATGCCAACCAATCACTGAATTAGGTTCTTGTTCTACTTGATTAGTCGCTGCCTCCACTGAATAAGGAATGGGAGCTCTGGAAAAGTACATGGCTTCGCCAGTGCGACCAAATACAACTTTAACCACATTAGGGTTATTAAGGTCAGCAACATCGGTGATTGGCTTGGCAGCAGTAGACATCACAGCATCGCCAGACAACTCCAATGAGGATGCAACCAAATCAATTAATTTTCCGGGTACTAAAGGTTCGTCGCCTTGAACGTTTACGATGATCTCTTGATCATCAAAATCTAAAATATCAGTAACTTCAGCCAAACGATCACTACCTGAAACATGGTCACTGCGAGTCATGCATACTTCGCAATTCGCTTCAGACAATGCTTCAGCGATACTCGGATGATCAGTTGCCACAATCACTCGATTGGCTTCAGATTCATTGGCACGATCAACAACATGCGCTATCAAAGGTTTACCTGCAATATCGGCCAACACTTTACCTTTCAATCTACTTGAATCTAACCTTGCTGGTATCACTACAATATAAGACATAACTAAATACCTTTAACTTGATCGCCATTGATTGCCCTAGCTTCATCTTCAAGCATAACCGGAACACCATCACGAATCGGGTAAGCAAGCTTAGCTGAATGAGAAATCAGTTCGTTATTCTCTCTATCATATTCAAGAGAGCCCTTAGTCACTGGGCAAACCAGCATTTCTAATAATTTTGTATCCATATGCGGGTTAAATTAGTTAAGTTTTTCGATTAAAGCGTGGACAAATCCAATACCGAGTTTAGCTTCTACAGGCAGAAACCAACGCCCTGAGTTATTAAAATTTGCACACTTTATCGCGTCTTTTTCAGTCATTAATACTTGTGTGTTTACGCCGAAATCTAAATCACCTTCAGAAAACGGATGATGATCTGCAAAAGCATGTTCTTCAATAGTATAGCCGAGACTTCTACAAGTATCGAAAAAACGTTGTGGGTTGGCAATACCTGCGACAGCATGAGTGGTTTTGTCAGCATTAAACTGACCACTGTGCTCATCAAGAGGACTTGGTTGTGAAGCCCGTAAGTGCATAATAAATTGTCCATCATTAGGTGAACTTTCGTGCTCATTCGACTGTCGATTAAGTTGTTGCGTGGAGGGTTTATGTATTACCTGTAAATCTATACTATCAAGCCTAGCGAGAGACTCTCTATATGGACCCGCGGGCAACAAAAAATAATTAGTCTGCTTAGTCGTCTCATCAAGCAAACAAATTTCAACATCGCGCGCTAAGGCATGATGTTGCAGCCCATCATCGCTAATAATGATATCGACCGAAGAATGGCTTAATAGTTTTTCGCAGGCAGCGCGCCGATTGGAACTTACCACCATGGGCACTTGTGTGGGTCGAACAATCATGGCAGCTTCATCACCGGATTGCGCTATCGGCGTATCTACGGTAACGCTCACGGTCACGGCTCCACCATTTGCACTGGCTAAATATCCGCGGCTAATAACACCAGGCGAATAACCGCGTGCGCGCAACTGTTCTACCAAGTAAATCACCATTGGTGTTTTACCGGTGCCACCGACGGTCAAATTGCCAACGACAATCACCGGCACTGGCGCTCGATAAGCAGATTTTAGCCCAACTGAATACAGCGTCTTATTAAAAGCAAACAATAAGCGATAAACCAAAGACAGCGGCCATAGAAAAACGGTTAGCAAATTAGCTTGCTGCCAACTGCGAAGAACTAGCTCACGTATCGACACGGTGATGTAACATATTATGCTTTAAGGAAGATGATCTGAATAAAAAGCACACTAAAAATCGCATTAAAAAAGTCATTGCAACTATCGCGTCCAGAAAAAGAAGCCTTTCTTACCCGAAGCGGATTGCGCCTTATGCAACTCAGAATACACACCACCTTTTTTCATAAGTTTTTTATGTGGCCCCTGCTCTACAATTTTACCACTCTCCAAAACCACAATACTGTCGGCGCTTTCAATTGTTGAAAGGCGGTGTGCAATAACTAATGAAGTACGCCCCTGCATTAATGTCTCCAATGCATCTTGCACAAACCTCTCCGACTTATTATCCAAGGCTGAGGTCGCTTCATCTAAAATGAGTATTGGCGAATCTTTATAAATTGCTCTGGCAATCGCTATACGCTGTCGCTGACCACCTGACAAACGTAAGCCTTGCTCGCCAACAACCGTATCTATGCCTTGCGGTAGATCTCCCACAAACTCGTCAACATGCGCCGCTTTAATCGCCTGATTAAGGCGTTCTTCATCATACATATTAAGCATGCCATACATGATGTTTCGTGCAATCGTATCATCGAACAGAGTAGTTTCCTGGCTTACTAAGGAAAATTGATTGCGCAAATCTTTTAGAACAATGTCGTCTAGATCATGACCATCAAGAGTAATGTTGCCCTCTTTAGGCGAGTAGAATCGTAGTATCAAAGAAGTAATCGTAGACTTACCACTACCTGAAGCGCCTACCAGCGCGACGCGTTTACCCGGTTCTATTTCTAAATTAATATTATCGAGAACTCTCTGCTCGCCCTCGTCTGAATATTTGAAACTAACATCATTAAACTTTATATGTCCGTTACTTCGTTTTATCGTAACAACACCGTTATCTACTTCGGGGTTAGCATCTATCACACCAAAAATGCTATTAGCCGCGGTGACACCTATTTGAATTTTTTCATTAACTTTGGCGAGCCGCTTCAATGGACTCATCAACATGACACAAGAAGTTAAATAAGAAGTAAAATCCCCTGCGGCTTCCGGACCACCACGCAAATAATTCAAATAGATATAAAGGATTAAGGAAATAGCTGGAGCCATTGCCAACATAGTTACCGGAATAACTGCAGCAGACACACGTGCTCGCTTTAAATTCTGTTCTAAATTAAAACGATTTGCTTTAGAGAAATTCTCGATTTCTTGACTTTGTCCGGCATAAACTTTGGTTACTTTCTGTCCGATAGAAACTTCCTTGACGGTATCAGCAATACCGCCCATGGAATTTTGGATTTCTCGACTGGTGCGACGAAAACGAGTATTTGAATAACGAGTGATTGCCAAGATCAAGGGCAAGGTAATGATAAAAATCAGTGTTAGTCGCCAATCTAAGTACAACAACCAACATATTAGGGCCATTGACACTACCGAATCTTTAAACAGAATTGTTAGCGTATCCGTGGTCGCAGTTGCAGTGGCTTCTACATCATAAATTAGTTTTGATACATTTTGAGATGATGTGTTCTTATCAAAAAATCGAGTCGGTAAGCGAATCAAATTTGCAAAGATATCTTGGCGAATCTCAAAAATCACATGCCTGCCAACACGCGCCATAAAATAGTTTGCGAAAAAACCAAACAGCGCGCGCGTCAGCATTAATAAAAGCAAAAACACACTAACCCACTTTATGTACCATGGGTTAGCCGCCACAAATGCGTCATTCACGATGCTGCGTATCAGGGCAGCAAAAGACGCTTCCGTTAAGGCGGTGCATATCATAAACATAACCGCCATACCCAATACTGATTTATGGCGCCATAAATAAGACAGCAGACGCAGAAATACTTCGCGCGCATCAAACTGCGCATTTACTTTTTCAGCTGAGGGTTTTAAAAGCGTTTGGTCGTTCATGATCAGTGATTATGTAACGATATCAGTGATTTTTATTCGGCAAATTGCTTAGTGGCGAAAGTGATGTTGGTCATGTCTAATTCTTGCGCAACATCCAAGACTTTTATTACCGCCTCGTGAGTTGCTTTCTGATCTGCCCGAATGATTAATAACAAATTTTCTTGATTAGCATAGTCCTGCAACGCACTCTTTAATGTATCTCGATTGGAATTAATTAATTCTCGAGCCTTTGGGTCTCCTGAACCTTGCAAGGCGTATTGAGACGTTGCTCCGACCTGCACCTCCAAACTCTGTGGCTGTTGTTCGCTAGCTTCGCCATTGGCTTCTGGTAAATTAATTTTAAGCGCTGTTTCTTTGGTAAAGGTGGTAGAAATCATAAAAAATATTAACAGCAAAAACACCACGTCGATAAGCGGTGTTAGCTCAATATTAGTTTCTTCTTGCTCTTGGGAATTACCGAAATTCATATTATTTTTTTAACACATCTAACAATGCTAAAGAGTGCTCTTCTAACAACACGGTTAACTCAATAATACGACTACGAAAATATCGATATAACATTAAGCATGGAATACCTACCGTTAAACCCGCCGCAGTAGTAATCAGCGCTTCAGAAATGCCGCCAGAAAGAACCGTAGGGTCGCCGACCCCGTTGGCGGTAATTGCGGTAAAAACTTTAATCATGCCAATGACGGTTCCTAACAAACCAATCAATGGCGTTACGGATGCTATGGTACCCAGAGTATTTAAATACCGCCCGAGTCTATGCACTGCTTGTTTGCCAGCCTCTTCCATAGCTTCGCGCATTGTTTCTTTTCCGTAAGGGATATTTTGCAGACCCGCGGCATACACAAAACCCAGCGGTGAGTGTTCTCTTATTACGTCGATTTTGTCTTCTGTTAATGCTTTAGATTTGGCTAAATCAATAATTTGATCACGCAAATTTGCAGGCACAACCTGTTTTCGACGTAGGGTTAGCATACGCTCAAAGGCAATTGTTAACGCGACCAATGAGCACGTTAAAATAATCCACATTAGCGGTCCACCCGCCAAAAACAATTCAAACATTTATTATCCTATTATTAGATCAATATAAATCGACTGATTCTTTAAAACTGTTGTGATATCGGTAAATTGCACCGCTTTTTATGATTATGTTGCCTATCGATCTGATTATCTAGGGAACTTGCCCTATAAACCATTTAATAGACCTTAATTCTAGTAGCCAGAAGTCTACCAAACTATGGTGTGCTTTGGGTCACTTTTCGACGCTGCCAAAAGCGCTTTTGCGACTCTCTAAAAGACTTAATTTGCCTATCGTTAAGCGATATTTCGACCTGTATAGAGCCTGATTCAATTGTAGATAACAACGCTATACCACGCTGATTATAACGCTTTGTGACTTCTGGGTGTGGATGACCATATTGATTCAAGTAGCCTGCAGCGATTAATGCAAGATTCGGATTTACCGCATCTATAAACGCCTCAGTTGATGAAGTTTTGCTGCCTTGGTGCGGCACAAGCAGAATATCCGCACTTAAATCAGTTTTTCTATCAAGCAGTTGACGCTCTACTTGCTTTTCAATATCGCCTGCGATCAATACTGAACTACTACCGTAACTTAGTCGCAGTACACAAGACCGATTATTACTACCGTCGGGCGTATCAACACTAGGACTTATGAACTGATATTGAACACTCCCTCGTTGCCACTTTTGACCCGCATAACACGCATTGGCTTGAGGCAATATATCTACTCGACTGGTCAAAACCTGGGTAGCTGGAAACGCGGCCATTAAGTGGTCATATCCACCAATATGGTCATTGTCAGCATGACTGATAACCAGCGTATCCAGTTGCTTAATACCTCTATAGTTCAAATAGGGTATTAACACGGCGTCCGCGGTATTAAAACCAGATTGGTAGGCTGGCCCCGTATCATAGACTAATGTATAGTCCGCTTGCTCGATCACCATCGACAAACCTTGGCCAACATCAAGCAAAGTTATCAATAATTTTTCCTCAGCAGGTTTTACATGAGTTGCGAACACACTAAGACCAATTAGCAACCAACTATAATTTCGCCATGAGCATGCATAAAAATGAACCAAAGCCACTGCAAGCCCTGCTAAAAAAGTCCAGTAAGAGATTGGGGCTGCTACCCAAGTTGCAAAATCTAGATGGCTAAGCCACTGTAAGCTTATGAAAACCCAATCGAAAGCCAGCTGCAAGAATTGAAAAGCAGGCTCTAAAACCCCTTTAAAACCGAGCTGATTTAGTAAAACTAGACTCAAGGTTAAGGGGATCAGTAGAATACAAAAAAGCGGTACAGCGATTAGATTGACCACTGGTGAGATAACAGAAATCTGACCAAAGAAAACCATGGTAAGCGGCAGCATCCCTAACCAGAGCAAAGGTTGCAGTTTCCATAAGGATAAAGCTGCTTGTTCATCAGCATTAGTATCATTGGGTGGCTGGGCCACTAAGGAAATAATCAACACAGCACCAGCAGACAACCAAAAGCCAACATCTAAGATAGAATTAGGATCAATAATTATGACAATGCCAACAGTAATTAATAATATCTTTAATAAACTGGGGCTAGCAGCCACAAAACGGCACAACACATAGACGGTCAGCATAATAAAAGCACGCTGTGTTGAGACCGCAAAACCGGCCAAGCCGGAATATAAAAAAGCAAAACCAAGGCTGGGCAACAACACTAATTGCTGGCGAGGGAGCCATTCAAAGAGTGTCGCAAAAGGTTTTAGCAAGCACGTCAAAATCCAAGCAGTGACCATAAATACTAAGCCAACATGCAATCCAGAGATCGCCATCAGGTGGCTCGTCCCAGACACCTGTAGAACTTTTTTCTGGTTGTTACTTAAGCCCGACTTATCACCAATCGATAATGCTAGGATTATTTGACTACCCACCGAACTTTCTTTAAACAGCTGATTGATATCTTGTTTAATGCGCCAACGCCATTGATTAAAACTAAAACCGCTTAACCTACTAAGCGATGAAGTTAACAAAAGATTGGTGTCTTTGTGCTGAGTGCGCAAGTATCCGGTTGCAATTACTTGGTGGCGAAACAAGTACTTTTCATAATCAAAAGCACCCCAACTAGCGTAGCCATTGGGGCGCTTTAGTCGTACTGTTAGATGCCAACGTTGATCAGGTTCAAAAGTATATGGGCAACGGTAACAGCTTAATTGTAATTGCCGTTGTTTGAGAACCGCTAAGTCAGAAATCTGCTGCGGTGAGCCTAAAATTTCTTGTACCTCGAAACGAAACTTAGTGTTGCCGTTGGCCAATTTTGGTAAATCGATAATTTGCCCGCTAACTTGTATCGAAACTCGTTCATAGGCAGGCGGCAGGAATTCCGACAATTGATTTGAAAACGCGTAAGTTGACCAACACAGCCCGGCAAGCAAAAATGTTGGTAAGCGCAAGCAAGATAATCGCAATGATGCACATGCTAGACTCAAACTAATCATTAATAAACTGGTAAGACTGGAAATCTCAGCTTGTAATAAAGGCAGGCAAGCACCACAAAAAAATACTACAAGAGCGATGCTTGAACGATTATCGACCCCTAGCTTTCGGCGTTTAGTGGCTTTGTCTATATTCCTTAGGAAGTTGTTTAAAAAGGGATTACTTATACCCTTTATACTCTTTACTATTGACGATCGAATATTCGCCCTACCCGTTAAGTTAACGGCCATTCTTACCACCTCCTTGGCAGTGTTAGCTCTGAACAATCCTTGTTCTTAGCATTTGCAAATGTTAACAGTGGATCAGCGTTAAAGAACCGTTATCAACACATTTCCAATATGCAATACAGAGTATACTAGCGTTAAATAAACCTTAGATCAGCTTTTATTGTCTAAAAATCGGTTAAACCTGCGAAATCATCACAAAGTAACGTTTCTAAATAAGTGAAATTTTTAAAATATATCCGCGGTTTTTTACCTACTCCGCAAGAAATCAAGCAGTATCGCTACTTACATATATTTGGTGATGGTTTAAAACAAGCTGAGCTATGGACATTCAATAGACCATCGATTGCTAAGGGAGTTGCAATCGGGATTTTTTGCGCCTTTTTGCCTATGCCATTTGAGATGGTGCCTGCCATATTTATGGCCATTTATTTGCGGGGCAATTTACCGTTTGCTGTGGGGGGCGTATGGATATCCAACCCAGTCACTTGGGTACCTTTATATACACCGCCCTATTTACTCGGGGCTAAAATTTTTAATGTCGAACCGATTAACGTTACGACGATCTCAATCTACGATGTGGGGTTGCACTATGTAGCGCTCTGGGCAGGTTGCTTGATTGTTGGAACAGTAGTGGCCATCTCTGCACATTTTTTAATTAGCTATTTATGGCGGTCACAAATACGCCAACGTTGGGCAAAGCGCCGCGAGCTTAGACGCGACCGAAAAAAAACAATCCAGGAAGAGACTTAGAGAGCTAAATACCTATTGCGGTTTTAAGCCGCCTACCTCTAAACGATAAACCGTATCCATTTTGTTTGCCAAAGACATATCGTGGCTTACCATCACCAATGCAGTACCTATGCGTTGGTTAAGATCCAGCATCATTTCAAATACCGTTTGCGCGGTATTTTCATCTAAATTACCAGTCGGTTCGTCGGCTAAAACTACGCTTGGCTCGGTTACCAAGGCGCGCGCTATCGCGGCACGTTGACGCTCGCCACCAGATAACTCCACTGGCCTATGCTCTAATCGATGCCCTAGACCCATATCACTTAAAATATCAGATGCTTTTGCTTTAGCACTACTATCTTCAACACCTCTGATTAATAACGGCATGGCGACATTTTCCACCGCGGTGAACTCGGGCAATAAGTGGTGAAACTGATACACAAAACCTAAATACTGATTACGTATAACACCGCGCTCTTTATCAGACACACCAGACATTTCTTTGCCATCTATCCAAATGGATCCTGAGGTCGGTACGTCTAGACCGCCAAGCAAATGTAGCAAAGTACTCTTACCAGAACCTGATGCGCCTACAATTGCAATACGTTCGCCAGTTTCGATTTGCAAATTAACATCACGCAAAACCTCGACGTCATTTGGGCCCTCAGTGTAGGTCATGCCGAGTTGTTGACAATGTAAAATACCAGCAGACATAGAGTTACTCATATCTAAGTGCCTGTGCAGGCTGTGTTTTTGACGCTCTCCAAGCAGGGTAAAGAGTCGCCAACATACTTAAGACGATGGATGCTATAACAATCGTAGATACATCACTCCACCTGAGCTCAGCAGGAAAATCACTAATCACATAAACATCCGCAGGAAACAGTTGATGCCCCACCAAATTTTCAATAAACGGCACAATCACACTGATATTTAGAGCCGTTAAAACACCTAAGACTGTACCAATGATCGTGCCCAACACTCCAGAGCTAACGCCTTGCACAAAAAAGATACCCATAACTTTATTTGGGGACAAACCTAAAGTCCGAAGAATGGCAATATCGGCACGTTTATCAGTCACCACCATTACCAAGGTGGAGACGATATTAAATGCTGCGACAGCAACAATTAGAAATAGGATAATAAACATAACACGTCGCTCTATTTCTAAAGCTCTAAAAAAGTTCTCGTGTTGCCCAGTCCAATTGTCGACATAATATTCATAATCCAACTCGGCACTCAATTCGCCCGCAATTTGGCGCGCTTTATAAACATCATCGAGCTTTAAACGAACACCACTGACCTGTTCTTTAGTTTTATATAATTTAGCGGCATCGCTCATATGAACCAATGCAAGGGAGCTATCGTACTGCTCCATACCTACGGAGAATGAGCCGACAACAGTAAAACGACGCAGGCGAGGTAAGAGGCCAGCCGGACTAGACTGTCCTTTAGGTGAGATTAAGGTAATTTTATCGCCAATTTCAGCACCCAGCTTGGCGGCTAAACCGTCGCCTAAAATAATATTGTATTTGCCTTTTTCAAGCGCATCAAAGTTGCCATCCAATAAACTATCTCCGATGGCAGACACTTTGGATTCATATTCAGGCAATACTCCACGGACTAGCGAGCCCGTGACTCCTCTGCCGAAACTAAGCAAGCCTTGCGAATAAATATAGGGAGCATACGCTTCGATTTCTGGATGAGCTTCAAAACGATCAGTGAGTTGTTGCCAATCAGACAGCCAGCCACCCTGCCCGGTAATAGTAACGTGCGAAGTGACGTCTAGAATTCGACCTCGCAACTCATTGCCAAAACCATTCATAATAGAAATCACAGTGATCAGCACCCACACACCTAGGGCAATACCGATCATTGAAATAGCAGAAATAAAAGAAATAAACCCATTGCGACGCTTGGCACGCGAATAACGTGAGCCAATCATCATAGGAAGATTTGTTTTAGACATAGTAATTCCCTAATACTAGCCGTTAAACATCTGTTTCAGGGCGCATATGTGGAAATAACAACACATCACGTATTGATGGGCTGTCAGTAAACAACATGACTAAACGGTCAATACCGATACCTTCGCCGGCGGTTGGTGGCATGCCATATTCTAACGCACGAATATAGTCGGCATCGTAGTGCATAGCTTCATCATCGCCGGCATCTTTATCAGCAACTTGTTGTTGAAAACGCGCGGCTTGATCCTCAGGGTCGTTTAACTCAGAGAACCCATTTGCCAGCTCTCGACCGGCAATGAATAGCTCAAAGCGATCGCTGACGAAAGAATCTTCATCATTGCGCCGTGACAATGGCGATACTTCGACTGGATAGGCTGTAATAAAAGTCGGCTCGGCTAAGCGTTCTTCTACGGTTTTCTCAAATATTTCAATTTGAACTTTACCCAAACCATAGCTGTCTTTGATATGCACTTTCAAGCCTTGTGCGTAAGTCGCCAGCTTGTTTCGGTCTTGCAAATCATCCGCGCTAAGCTCAGGATTGAAATGCAAAATAGATTCAGCTACGGTCATACGCGCAAACGGTTGATTAAAATCTATCTCTGCGCCTTGATACTGCACCACAGCTGGTTTATCGCTGTCGCCAGTCACAGACTGAGCAATGCCTTTCAGCATCTCTTCAGTCAGATCCATCAAGTCGGTATAATCAGCATATGCTTGATAAAACTCTAACATCGTAAATTCGGGGTTATGTCGAGTACTCAAGCCTTCATTGCGAAAATTGCGATTAATTTCAAACACTCGCTCAAAACCACCCACCACCAAACGCTTAAGATACAACTCAGGCGCAATACGCAAAAACAACTGCATATCTAATGCATTATGATGCGTGGTAAATGGCCGCGCCACGGCGCCACCGGGAATCGCCTGCATCATAGGAGTTTCTACTTCTAGGTATTCTTTTTCAATTAAGAAATTACGAATGTAAGAAACTATTTTCGAACGTGTTTTAAAAACATTGCGACTGTCTTGGTTAACTATCAAGTCCACATAGCGCCGACGATAAGACATTTCTTTATCTTTTAAACCACTAAACTTATCAGGTAGAGGGCGCAGTGATTTAACTAACAGATCAATCGATTTTAACTTAACACTCAGTTCGCCTTTGTTTGTTTTAAACAGCGTCCCAGTGCCCGTAATAAAGTCACCAATATCCCATTTTTTAAACTCTTCATTATAAAAACCTTCTGGCAAAGCGTCACGTTGCACATACAATTGAATACGTGCGCTGCGATCTTGTATATGGGCAAAACTAGCCTTGCCCATAATGCGACGACTCATCATACGTCCGGCCACACTAACTTCAACAGCCTGTTCTTCTAAAGCTTCTTTATCTATCTCCCCATATTGAGTGATTAAGTCGCTAGCAAGATGCTCTGGCTTAAAGGTATTTGGATACGCGGTAGCCGATTCACGCCACGCGTCTAATTTTTCGCGCCGCTGACGAATTAATTCGTTTTCATCAAGCTCGATTTCAGGGGTATTATCTTGATTGCTCACTATGCTCTTCTAGTCTCTTTGGTTAATACTTAATTATTAAAGTCCTTGCTTTAAGCTGGCTTCAATAAACTGATTCAGGTCACCGTCTAATACCGCTTGGGTATTACCAGTTTCTACGCTGGTTCGTAAATCTTTTATTCTTGATTGGTCCAATACATAGGACCTAATCTGTGAACCCCAACCAATATCAGACTTTTCATCTTCTACTGCTTGTTGATCTGAACGACGTTTCTGCATCTCATGCTCATACAATCGAGCCTTCAGCATCGACATAGCCGAATCTTTATTTCTATGCTGCGATCTGTCACTCTGACATTGTACGACAATACCGGTAGGTTCATGTGTAATTCTAACTGCAGAATCAGTTTTGTTAACATGCTGCCCTCCCGAACCGCTGGCGCGATAAGTATCGATACGTAAATCTGCCGGGTTAATCTCTACTTCGACAGTATCGTCAATCTCAGGATACGCAAACAAAGAGGCAAAAGAGGTATGGCGCCGACTACCTGAATCAAAAGGCGACTTTCTAACCAAACGATGCACGCCAGTTTCGGTGCGCAAAAAGCCAAACGCATAGTCACCTGTGATTTGCACCGTCGCGCTTTTAATTCCGGCCACCTCGCCTTCAGACAATTCGATAATATTAGCTTTAAAACCTTGGCTTTCGGCCCAGCGCAAATACATACGCAATATCATATTCGCCCAGTCCTGTGCCTCCGTACCACCAGAGCCTGCTTGAATATCAATAAATGCATTACTCGCATCCATCGGACCTGAAAACATACGCTGAAATTCAAGTACTGCAAGATCAGCTTCCAATGCATTTAAATCTAAAATAATTTCGTCGACAAGGTCTTGGTCATTCTCCTGCACAGCAAGTTCAAGCATTTCCGTGCAATCCGCCAAACTACTGGAGAGTCCAGACAAAGTATTAACAATTTTTTCTAAGGCCGATTTTTCCTTGCCTAGCTGTTGCGCCTCTTTAGGGTCATTCCAAATGGCATGATCTTCCATTTGGCGCATTACTTCTTCTAGTCGTTCCGACTTGGTGTCAAAGTCAAAGATACCCCCTGAGCAAAGACCCACGTTGATCCAAGTCTTTGGCTTTTTCGAACAATGAATTAAGTTCCATAGAGCTTATTTAAGTGCCGCTTGCACGTCTCTGATTGGCCGCAACCAAGGTCCATAAGCTTGCAAGCCCTCGGATAGACTTCGTCGCGCCGAATCCGCTTTTTCTTTGGATTCGTAAGATCCATAGACCAATTTGTACAGAACAGCTTCACTGGTTCGTTCAACAAAATAGGCGGCAGTTTTATTGATCTTATGTTGATCAATAAATTCTTTCACTTTGGTAAGATCTTCAAATGCCAGCATTTGGATGGTCCACTCATTTTTATTTTGCGCTTTGATCCAGGTTTCATCTAAATAAGTAACTTTGGTCGAAGGCTTAATAGGGACACGCCGAATGGTCTTACCCTCTTCTAAACCCAAGGCCAAACGAGCTGGTTCATAGCCCTTTTCAGCGGCGCTTTTTATTAACGCCTGTACAGCTTCTTCAGACGTTCCATTTTGGTTCCGTAATAAGGTGCTTAAATGGTAGTCTGCCGCCGGATAACCATGTTTACCTGCTAAGCGGTACCATTTTCTGGCTTTATCCAAGTCGGCGCCGCTTATCCTACGTTGTTCATGCAATAAACCTAAATTAAACATCGATCTTGGATCATTTTGCTTTGCGCCTTCTAACCAATGCGACTTGGCAGCCTCATAGTCTTTTGCAAAGAATGATCTAAAACCGTCGCGATAATGATTTTCCTGTGCAAGTACGGCATTGCTGGCAAGACAAACTAGCATTGCTAATAAGAATGAAAACTTAGTTAGCAAATAGTTCACCTGTTGGGAATATCTAAACATTAAAGATTGTATACACAAATTTTAGTCGAACGATTACCCAAATTTCGAAATCAAACTTACAAATTGTAGCCGGTCTCTCCATGTTGAACTAAGTCCAAACCTTGCTGCTCGGTTTCATCATCGACACGCAGTGGCAACACAATACCAACCAACTTAAGAAGGATATAAGAAACCACTCCAGCGTAAATCGCTGTGGCGACCACACCTAATATTTGAACGCCCATTTGGCTACCTAAATTCATGTTTTGTGCATAGCCTGAACCACCCAAAGAGGCTGACACAAAAACTGCAGCCAGAATAGTTCCGAGTGCGCCACCTACACCATGCACGGGAAATACATCTAAAGAATCATCAATCTTAAGTCTAGATTTAATCAACTGCGTAGCGAAGTAGCAAACTGTGCCGCCGCACAGTCCGATGATCACTCCACCCATGGGGCCAACAAAGCCAGATGCAGGAGTAATCGTTCCTAAGCCGGCAACCATACCAGTCACAATACCAAGCACACTTGGCTTACCGTAACGAAACCATTCAATTGTCATCCAAGCGAGTGAACCAGCGGCTGCGCTTAAGTGAGTGACTAGCATTGCCATACCAGCACCACCATCGGCCGCTAATTGCGAACCACCATTAAAACCAAACCAGCCAAACCAGAGCATACCTGCACCCGCAACAGTATAGCCTAGGTTGTTTGGTGTCATGGGTTTGTTAGGGAAACCTTTACGGTTACCTATCACAACAGCCGCCACAATGGCACTAACGCCGGCGGTAATATGAACCACAGTACCACCCGCAAAATCTAATAATCCTTTTTCAGCCAGCCATCCGCCACCCCACACCCAATGACAAACAGGTACGTATACAATCAATGACCAAAGAATTGAAAACACCAACATCGCAGAGAAATTCATGCGTTCTGCAAAGCCACCAACAAATAATGCGGGTGTAATCATGATAAAGGTCATTTGAAAAACCACGAATACCGACTCAGGAATAGACCCTGTCATAGAATCCACGGTAACTCCACTCAGAAACGCCTTGTCAAGATTGCCGATCCATGCGCCATTACCACTAAACGCCAAGCTATAACCCACTGCAAACCACAGTAAAGACATTGCGCAGGCGATTGTGAAGCACTGCATGAGAATAGACAGCACGTTTCTGCTGCGTACCAGACCCGCATAAAATAAAGACAAGCCGGGCAACAGCATGAATAACACCAAGGCCGAGGCGGTTAGCATCCAAGCCGTATCGCCAGCGCTCAGTTCATCTGCCATTGCCATTGACGGTAACAATGCGAACCCCAAAAATCTTAATAGAAATTCTCTTACTTTCATAGTATTCAATAATATTTGAAATTTAATTTGACCAATATTGACAAACCTAGTGTTTGTCGAATTCCCAACAGCAGCTAAAGACTAATTCTCGAGAACTGGCTCGGGAACGGCTTAGATGGCTTCGTCGTCGGTTTCGCCAGTACGAATACGCACCACTTGCTGTAAATCGGTGACAAAAATTTTGCCATCGCCGACTTTATTGCCTTTTGCAGAGTCGACGATAACTTCAATTACCTTATCTAGCACGTCATTCGCTACCGCAACTTCAATTTTGGTTTTAGGAACAAAATCAATCGCATATTCAGCACCTCGATAAATTTCGGTATGCCCTTTTTGACGACCAAAACCTTTTACTTCCGAGACAGTCATCCCCATTACGCCGATACCAGACAATGCTTCTTTGACCTCATCCAATTTAAACGGTCGAATAATCGCTGTTACTAATTTCATTTAGCTAATACTCCGATTGTTAGTTTTCGTATAGATATTCTGCTCACAGATGTTAAACAAACAGCAAAAAAAAAGCGAGCAAATAAGCAAATTGAATCTGATAAAACGACCAATTACAACCGCTTGCAACGGGCTGAACTGAGTATCTAAGTGCTCAATCGTGATTTAGCCGCCTGGTACTCAGCTTGGAGTTTTTTGACGGCTGCAGATACCGATTGAATATCATCAACCGCTCCTATGCCTTGGCCGCAACCCCAAATATCCTTCCACGCTTTTGAGTCACTACCACCATCTCCGAATTTCATGCTAGATATATCCCCTTTTGGCAAATTATCAGGGTCCAAACCCGCCGCGGCAATACTTGGCTTTAAATAGTTGCCTGATACACCGGTAAAGTAATCCGAATACACAATATCGTCTGCTTTACCATCGACGATCATTCGTTTGTACCCCTCCACTGCATTGGCCTCTTGAGTGGCAATAAAAGCCGAGCCGATATAAGCAAAGTCAGCACCCATAGCCTGCGCCGCGAGTACAGAATCACCCCTAGCAATACAACCTGAGAGTGCGATGGGACCATCAAACCAATCACGTGTTTCTTGCACCAAAGCGAAAGGACTTTGCTTGCCGGCATGGCCGCCAGCACCGGTGGCCACACAAATCAAACCATCTGCACCTTTTTCAATCGCTTTGTGTGCGAAGCGCTGATTAATCACATCGTGAAAAACTATGCCACCATATGAATGCGCGGCTTGGTTGACTTCTACTTTAGCCCCTAAGGAAGTAATCGTTATTGGTACTTTGTATTTTACGCACAACTCAATATCATCCATTAAGCGCGTATTTGAACCATGCACGATTTGATTGACTGCGTAAGGCGCAGCAGGATTATCTGGATTCGCTTGATTGTATTTATCGAGCTCTTGTGTGAGAAATTGCAACCAACGCTCAAACTCACCTTCACCACGCGCATTTAAGGCAGGAAAAGACCCAACAATTCCGGCTTTGCATTGCTCTAGTACCATTTCTTTACCAGAGACAATAAACATCGGGGCCGCAATAACTGGAACTACCAAGTTTTTCAAAATAGCTGGCGTGCTCATACTATGTATCCTGTAATTAATTTTGAGCTATTTTAATTGTTAAATCGTCGCGATTCAGTGTTTTTTTATATAACGGCCTATCTATTTGGATGACACGAAAAACACTTCGATCCGTTTTTCATTTGAAACCCTTATTTACAACATTGTTTGCTAAGCATGATAGGCGGCAACGGTTTTTAGAGTCGAAAAACCATACAGAGCTTCAAAGCCTTTTTCTCGTCCATGGCCAGATTTTCCAACACCACCAAAAGGCAACTCTACTCCACCGGCCGCTCCGTAGTTATTAATAAACACCTGTCCAGCGTGAATCGCTTTTGCCAATCGCATTTGTCTAGCCCCATCACGCGTCCAGACGCCAGCCACTAGCCCATAATCAGTGCTGTTGGCAATCTCGATGGCATGCTCTTCTGATTCAAATGGTATTATCAGCTGCACTGGTCCAAAAATTTCGTCTTGTGCTAGCGAGTCCTTAGAATCGACATTCGTAAATAGCGTCGGGGCCACGAAGAAACCTTGAGGGTTGGCGTCATCGTCAATAATGCCTTGCGCTGCGATTTTATTGCCGCGTTGCTTTGCATCAGTAATCATTTGCTCGACGACAGTTTTCTGTTGCTGAGAAATTAACGGGCCCAAATCTAGATCTTTGCTGGCAGAGCCTGTTCGCAACTTGCGATAAGATTCCACAAGCCGTTCCTCCACTTCAGCATAAACATGCTTGTGCACTAACAAACGAGACGATGCCGAACAAGTCTGACCCGCATTTTGAATGCCCGCACTCACTAAAAAGGGTAAGGCGCAATCGATATCAGCATCATCAAACACTAACTGTGGTGATTTTCCACCTAACTCTAGCGTAACTGGAACGACATTATTTGCCGCCGAACGTTGTATTTCCTGACCCACTGACAATGAACCGGTGAACGACAGATGATCGACACCAGGATGAATGGCTAAGGCCGCACCTGCCTCTTCCCCAAAACCGGTAACCACATTTAAGCTACCGGCGGGTAAGCCTGCCTGACGAGCAATTTCAGCAAACGCCAATGCGCTCAAACTAGCCTCTTCGGCTGGCTTGAGTACCGCCGCATTGCCCACTGCCAATGCAGCGCCGACTGAGCGACCGAGAATTTGTAAAGGATAATTCCAAGGAATAATATGCCCTGTAACCCCATGCGGTTCACGCAGCGTATAGACCGTATAATCATTCAAAAATGGAATAGTTTGACCGTGTATTTTATCCACGGCACCGGCATAAAACTCAAAGTAGCGAGCTAAAGCGACAACATCGGATTGAGCTTGGCTCAAAGGCTTACCAACATCACGCATTTCGATATTGGCTAACTCCTCGCTATTTTCTAATACCAACTCAGCAATCTTATGTAGAATTCTACCGCGATCAACCGCCTGCAAACTGGCCCATCCACTATCGACAGCCGTGCGCGCGGCAGCAACTGCCAAGTCGATATCAGCTGCTTGTCCGCGGACTATCTGCGCAAACTGCTCGCCGGTAGACGGATCTAATACGGCAATTCGAGATTGCTCGACATTATTATCTACGCAATCGACCCAATTTCCGTCGATAAAAATTCGCTCAAAATTCATATCATCAAACATTAGAATATTCTCCTCCATCTTTATTTTTTCCAGCAACCGTACTTTGCAAACTTGGTTTAGACTCAAGTAAAGATTTTGTGTATGGGTGTGAGGGAGACGCAAAGACTTTACTAGTGGCACCTTGTTCTACGATTTTTCCTTGTTGTAATATAAGCACTCGATCAGTCACTACTCGCACTACTTCAAGATCATGCGAGACAATTAAATAAGAGATTCCAAGTTTGGTTGAAAGATCGTTCAGCAAATCTAGTATTTGTGCTCGCACGGATACATCTAGTGCCGAAGTCGCCTCATCAAACACCACTATTGATGGCTCAACCACCAATGCACGTGCAATAGCGATGCGCTGTCTCTGCCCGCCTGAAAATTCATGAGGATACTTATCCGCATCGCTGGCCGACAAACCAACATTACGCAAGACCTGCGAGACTCGTTGATGATAGTCATGGTTTCGTTGATTTTCAGACCCAAGCAAAAACAATGGTTCGCTAACAATCTTAGAAATTTTATGCCTCGGATTAAAACTGCCATAGGGGTCTTGGAAGACAACTTGTATCTGCTTGCGCAATGCTTTTTGTGCAGCGCTTGATGTATCAGTAAACGGCTTTCCATCAATCCAAACAGAACCTGATTCTAGCGCTTTCAAACCGAGAACCGCGCGCACTAAGGTAGACTTGCCAGAGCCAGACTCGCCAACCAAGCCCAAGCTTTCATTGGGCATTAAATGGAAGTTAATATCTTGCAATGCCAATAGTTTATTGGGCTTACTAAAGAAGAATTGGCGCGGCAAATTATACGCGCAGGACAAATTCTTAACGTCCAAAATTGGCGCTACGGTTTTATCCAAGGGCTCTATTAGTTTGGGTGAAGCCTCTTCTTGTCTAGGTGAAGCCTCTTCTTGTCTAGGTGAAGGCATTTGTTGTTGGGGTGAAGCCTCTTGCTGATCATGTTGAATTGCTGTGTATTGACTGGCTTCATATAGAGCAATTGAGTATGAATGACTCATCGATTTAAAAAAACTTGCTGCCTTATTTTGTTCTACTATTTCACCCTCTTTCATTACCGCGACTGTATCTGATAATTGTGCAATTGCAGCAAGATCGTGACTGATAAACAACAAGGCAATATTATCTTCGTCACATAAGGTTTTTAATAATTTTAAAACTTGCGCCTCAGTGCTGACATCCAAGGCTGAGGTTGGTTCATCAGCGATTAGCAACTTTGGTTTTAAAGCGACCGCTAGAGCTATAACGACTCGCTGGCGCTGTCCACCTGATAGTTCAAAAGGGTAACGACTTAATGGGATCTCACTGGGTGGTAAACCAACTCTAGTTAGTATCTTGGCGGCCTCCTCTAAGGCTTGAGGTTTACTTAGTTTCAGGTGTTTTTGATAAACCTCAGATACTTGTCGGCCAATGCTTTGTACTGGATTCAGTGCGGTCATTGGCTCTTGAAAAGCCATGCCTATTTCACGACCGCGTAACGCACACATTTGAGCGTCATCGTATTTAGCAATGTCTTGCCCATCCAATAAGATTTGCCCGCTTAATACTGAGCCTGCGGGCAGCAACTGCATTATTGAAAATGCAGTTAGAGACTTGCCGGAGCCAGACTCACCAACAACACCTAAGACCTGGCCTGCCTGTATTTGAAAAGAGATAGACTTTAATATTTCAATCCCATTAATGCTTAAGCTTAAGTCATTAACTTCTAGCAAACCACTCATGACTTATCACCGCCATTTTTGGGATAAGTGCCGCCGAGCTTGGGATCTAACATGCCGCCGAGCTTGGGATCCAAAAAGTCTCGCAAACCATCACCAAACAAACTCAATGCAAATACGGTTAGAAAAATTGCGCCACCAGGAAACAAAGCCAACCAGGGCGCAAAACTGATCATGGTCTGACTCTCAGATAACATACGACCCCAGCTAGGGGTAGGAGCTTGCGCGCCAAGCCCAACATACGACAAGCCAGCTTCTGCAATAATCGCCAAAGAGAATTGAATAGTCGCATTAACGACTAGCAGGTTGCTGATATTTGGCAATATATGTTCCAGCGATATACGAAACTTGTTTTTACCAGCGGTTCTGGCCGCTAAAACAAATTCGCGTGACCATAAACTAAGAGCGGGGCCACGGGTTAAACGGGCAAACACTGGAATATTAAAAACACCGATCGCAACTATCGCGTTCAGCACACCGGGCCCCAATAATGCGGTCAATAAAATAGCTAAAATTAATGCTGGAAAAGCAAAAACCAAGTCATTGCCTCGCATAACACATTGATCAATCCAACCACCTTTAGCCGCGGCCAGCAAACCTAAAGGCACTCCCAGACCAACTCCTAATACAATCGCGACAACGGCTACCAGAATTGATATGCGCGCGCCCACCATAATTTGTGATAACACATCGCGGCCAAGATAGTCGGTACCTAATAGGTGTTGCCAAGATGGGCTTTGTAAACGCGCGCCCACATCGACTAAATTTATTACGTCATAGGGTGTCCACACCAAGGAAAGCAACGCCAGCAAAAGCACTAGGCCAATCACTGCGGCACCAAACCAAAACGAAAAGCTCAGCTTAGACCTCATGTTAACCCCGGATTACGTAAACGCGGATCCACCGCCACATAGGCGAGGTCAACAATGAACGCAATCATGACAGTAGCGAAAGCAAGCACCAGCACCACACTTTCAACCACAATCAAATCACGCTGCAGTATTGCTTGAAACACCAACCGGCCTAAGCCTGGTAAATAAAAAACGTTTTCAATAATAATGCCGCCTGCCAACAAAAACGAAAACTGTAAGCCAAGGATTGTTAATACAGGAATAGCGGCATTGCGCAATGCATGGCTTTTAAGCGCTTCACTCTGACTCAAGCCTTTGGCACGTGCCGTACGAATATAATCTTCAGCCATTGTATCCAATAAGGCCGAACGCACTATCCGCACTAAGATAGCGGCTTGTGGAATAGCCAAGGCAAGCGCGGGTAAAGTCAAAGCATGTAAGGCCGGCAATAGCCCTGCTTCCCAACCAGGAAAACCACCCACAGGAAACCAACGCAGACCGCTGCCTAAGGTAAGCACTAGCAAAATCGCAATCCAAAAATTAGGCATAGCGATACCAAGTTGGGTTGATCCCATAATTACATCACCTACCGCAGTGCCTCTTCGCAGAGCAGACACAAGGCCCAATGGAATAGCCAGCATAATGGCTAAAACAATAGAGTAGATCGCCAGCGGCAAAGATACTTGTAAGCGCTCTGCAAGTAACTCGCTGACTGGCGATTGATAGGTAAAACTAGTTCCAAAATCGCCTTTTAAGACACCACCAACCCAAGAAAAATAGCGTTGACCAACTGATCTATCTAAACCCATCTCACTGCGCAAAGCGGCCAACGCTTGTGGCTCAGCGTTGAGACCCATCATGAATTGCGCTGGGTCTCCAGGGGCTATTTCTACCAAGGTGAAAATAACCATGGTGGCGATTACCATAGTTACAGTAATCGTAGCAAAACGTCTTAATACAAAGGCAGCCCCAGCTTGATAGGCTAAGTAGGCAATTCCTAAAAGCAAACCTAAACCCAGAATCCAAGCAACTATCGAAGTAAGTTTGGAAGCAGCAAATCTTTTTTCAGCACCGTCCAAATAAGTCCGTTCTGCTGCAGTAAGGTCATTGGCTTGCACTGGTGAGTTAGCCCAAACACCTTCTACATTTTTGCTCCAAACCCCAAGCTTAGGTAACTGAAATAAAAACACATTGACGGCATCGTCGCTAAGCTTACGTTGAGCTTGTTTAAACAAGAGGTCACGCTGCGTTAGGTCAGATGCTACCGACAACTGCGCAATCAAGCTCTTATATTCTGCACTCTGATAATTAAAATAATAATTTTCACGAGCGTATATATCTAAGTCTAATGGCTCAGTATGCGCAACAATCGTCAGCTCAAAATTCTTATTAGTAAAAACTTGGCTCAGCCATTGCGACCATTCCAAGTTTTCAATACTCACATTGACCCCAATTGCACCGAGCTGGGCCGCAATAATTTCGCCCGAACGACGCGCATAACTCGGCGGAGGTAATTTTAAACTCAGTTCTAGTCCTTGCGAGTAACCGGCCTGCTCTAGTAACGATCTAGCTTTAGCAACATCGTGTTCATAACGGTCGCTCAGATCCAAATACGAAGGATGATGCGGAGGAAAATGAGAACCAATGGGCTGACCATAACCGAACATAGCGCCGTCAATAATGGCTTGCTTATCGATTGCGTAATTAAGAGCCTGACGCACACGTATGTCATCTAATGCTGGTGCGGCATTATTAATAGCCAGAACTGTCTCGCCCTCGGTACTACCAACAATCACATTAAAATTCGAATGATCACGAAATTGCTGGATATTTTCGGGTGCAGGATAACCAGGAAAGCCATCTATATCGCCAGCCATTAAAGATGCAAAAGCGGCTGTTGGATCAGGCACGATATTAAAATTGACGCCATGTAAATACACCGGGCTTCCCCAGTAAGAAGTATTTAGGCGCAATTCAATGCTGACGCCTCTACGCCAGCGAGAGAATACAAATGGTCCAGTACCTACAGGGTTTGCAGCATTATTTTGAGCACTCTCAGAGCCGACCATCACCGCATCACCCCAAGCAAGATGCGTTAAAAAAGAACCAACAGCTCGCTTTAGTTTAACGTCTACTACATACGGGCTAACAACAGTGACACTTTGAATGGGTTCGAATAAAGTTTTTTGTGCATTAGTTGAATCCGTTGCGCTAGCGCGTTCTAAAGAGAACTTAACGTCTTGTGCATCAAAGCTTGTACCATCATGGAAAGTCACACTATCTTGCAAAAAGAAACGGTATCGCTGTCCATCCTCAGATATCTCCCAGCGCTTGGCTAATTTAGGCACGATACTGCCATCCGCGGCAACTGCAGTTAGACCCTCAAACACATTGGCATAGACAATTTCATCAACAGCGGCGGCGGCACCCTGAGTAGGATCAAGGTTAGGCGGCTCTAACTGCAGTCCAATATTGATAATATTTTCGGGAGATTGAGAGCTAGATGATAGTGAGTCAGCAAACGTATTAGCAGCATAAGCTGACGCCCAGAAGCCTATGACAAACAACCGCAGCAAGAGTAAAACTGGCAAAGCTTTATTTCCCACTATTGCCTTTACGCAAGCTAGCATTAGCAAAATACACGCCACGCGCAATCGCTCTGGCGAGGCAATCAGCGGCGGCTGACCCAACACGCGCCACACCGTTCGCACGAGTTAAACTAGTATTACCAGGAGCAGCAATAGCACCACTAGATAGAGCGAATACAACATCGCCATCAGAAGGGGCATGAGCAGGTCGAATTGCTCGCGCTAATCCATCATGCGCCATCATGGAAACACGTTTTAACTCAGAATTAGTTAGATCAAGCGAGGTCGCTACCACCGCGAGTGTTGTGTTAGAGCCAGCCTGTATAACATTGCCATTGCCTAAGCGTGATCCTTCTGGGAATGGGTCACTCAAATCAAATTTAGCTGGAGGTTCAAATCCTCCAAACTCGCCACCAATCTCGTATGGCCACGCGTAAAATGATGATTGATCTGGCAACAGTGTCGAACCCACACTATTAACTGCCACTAAGGCGCCGACCACCACGTCCTCACCTAGGTCGATAGACGCCGAACCAATACCGCCTGCAACTTGCCCGGCGGCGGCACCTCGACCCGCACCAACCGAACCAAGATCAAACTGCGTGTCACTATTATTTAGCGCTGCGCTGCCTAAGCCTGAATATGGTGGCTTAGTGCCCCAATTCTTATCACCCTGGTTATCTAAATCATGCAGCACCGCCGCTGGCACAATGGGCACCTTAGGCCCATTCTTAGAAGTAGCTAACCCAACAGCCTGTGCTGACAGCTCATTGACTACACCATCTGCTGCTGCCAAACCGAACACAGAACCACCGGTTAACACTATCGCGTTTACATGCTCAATTAAATTCTCAGACTTGAGTAAATCAGTTTCTCTAGTACCTGGCCCACCACCTCGAACATCTACCGCAGCGGTCATTGCTTGTTCACAACGAACAACCGACACACCGGTTTGTCGGCTTTCGTCTGTGGCATGGCCAACCAGTACTCCAGCTACATCAGTGATTAAATTTAATGATCCTGTTTTTGGCATATGTCAGTAGTAAATACGTTTTGCACAAAATATGCGCATTTAAATTAGTCGTGATTCAAGACCCAGAATACACCGAGTTAAATACAACGGCCACCATCAACGTCCATCGCTATACCCGTAATCATGCTGGCCTCGTCAGAACATAGAAATGCCGCAGCCGCGCCCATATCTTGCGGCGTCGAAAAACGCCCCATCGGTATAGATGCTAAAAACTTAGCTCGAATGTCAGGACTATCCTCACCCATAAAGGTGCTTAGTAAAGGAGTCTCTCCCGCCACTGGGTTAATTGCATTCACTCGTATGCCAAACTCGGCAAGTTCCACCGCCATCGCTTTAGTCGCGGTAATCATCCAACCCTTGCTGGCATTATACCAAGTAAGCTTGGGTCGCGGGCTGACCCCACCAGTGGATGCCATATTTAAAATAGCACCACTGCCTCGAGCCTTCATCATTGGTACAACATGTTTCGCCAACCTATACACTGATTTAGCATTCACAGAAAAAATTTGATCAAATTTTTCTTCACTTAGATCTTCCAGCGGCTGTGGTTTATGTCCTATTCCAGCGTTATTCACCAGCACATCTATATGTCCAAACTGCTGCTCAATTGCGACAATCGTTTTGCCGACGCTTGTCTGGTCTGAAACATCTAAATGCATGGGAGTAGCGTTTACTCCAAGCTCTTGCGCTAATTGCTCTGCACCCTTTAAATTTTGGTCGGCGATCACCACCTTAGCACCGTGCTCTATAAAAGCGCGCACGATGCCAGCACCAAAACCTGATGCGCCACCAGTCACAATGGCTATTTTATTTTTTAGTTTCATTCTGCTGGTGTGTGCATTAATTCATAAGCTGTTTGTGCCATAACCTTAGCAGAATCGAGCATGGCATCAATCTCGACATACTCATCGGGTTGGTGGGCTAACTCTAATAAACCTGGCCCATATGCAATACAATTTTTTAGCTGGCCGATTCGGTCAATATGTTTTTGATCGTAAGTGCCAGGCGAACAAACAAATTCAGCATCTCGCCCAAGCACATCTGAAATGGCTTTGGCGGTCGCTTGTGCTACCGGTTTATCTTGTTCAATCATCACCGGTTCAACTTGAAACAAATCCCGCATTTTATACCTAAAGTCGGGTCGCTCACTTTCAAGAGTCTCTAAAATAGATCGCATTTGCTTTTTAACATCAGCAATTTCGTCTTCAACCAAAAACCGCCTATCAATTACCATTCTCGCTGAATCAGGAACACAAGCGCTGGGCAAGCCAGCATAATCACCGACTAACTCAGCTTGACCGGCATGTACCGAGTTAATGTTTAGAGTTGAGGCTCGAGCTTCGGCCGGCACTACTGGCATCTGTGTTTGGGTTTGCTCTAAAGCCGGAAATAGATCGCGTTCCATACGGGCAATTAAAGCCCCCATATGACGCATTGCACAATCACCTAAAAACGGCATTGACCCATGCGCGATGCGACCCAAGGTTTCTATCTCAGCCCACCAAACACCGCGATGCCCTAAGCACACTCTATCTACCTGTAAAGGCTCAGGAATTATTACATGTTGCACTCTTGGCTTGGAGAAATAACCCTGCTCCGCCAAGTAAGCGACACCACCGTAGCCACCAGATTCTTCGTCACAAGTTCCTGAAATTTCGATACTGCCCGCCAACTCAGGGACGGTATCGATTAAACACTCTGCAGCAATAATTGAAGCCGCCAGACCGCCTTTCATATCACAAGCACCGCGGCCGAATACTTTGCCATCTTTCACTGTTCCTGCAAAAGGATCCACGGTCCAGCCTGAACCCACTTCTACAACGTCAATATGGCTATTAAAATGAATGCATGAACCCGGCTTTTTACCGTCGTAGCGGGCAACAATATTAACGCGTGGATAGCGATCATTGTCACCAGGGGTATTAACCGCCCGAACATATTCAACTGAAAATCCTTTTCTCTTTAAACGGTCACCAATAAACTCAGCACAAGGCTGATAATGATCACCGGGGGGATTAATGGTAGGAAACTGAATTAAGTCTGATGTTAATGCGACCAGATCGTCGACTCGGCTTTCAATTTCTTTGAAAACTAATTCGTAAATCGCCGTCGGCTCTAATTTAATCATGCAGCTAATATATAAATATCGAAGAAATCTATTGTTAGTAAATTAACAAAAGATGGTCGATAACTCCATCTAATCCCTAGCTTACCTTTGAATGCGACTCTTAGTACCAAGTTGTTGACACTTAATACCGAGTTGTTAATGCCCGATACAAGACAGTTCACAATC
>CAZHEL010000006.1:112603-114155 GCA_964531625.1 uncultured Gammaproteobacteria bacterium | reverse complement strand
ATTTTATTGTTACCACTGTATATATTAGACTTTTATGAACTTATCGAAATAAGCATGCATGTCTTAAAATTGAGTGATTACTACCTGTAAATAAGCGCCTGATATTATATAGTACAATTGTAACGAAATCAACGCTTTACGATAAGATCCTGTGAATTTCTGATAATTTTATTTAGCAAACGAAGACTTTATACAAAGCTAGTGGAACATTTTTGTAAAGGCTTATCTTAAACAAACACAGGTAAAAAAATAGCCCGACTCCTAAAAGTTGGGCTATCTTATAAAGCTACTAAGTCACCTAAAGACTAAAAGTCTAAAAAGGCTAATGCATGATCTAAACCTTCAAATAGTTAATCTTGATCGTCTAGCAACAACAAGCTATTGATCGGTGCAATTGGCACTGCATCCCCTTCTGGGACCTCTGGGACTACACCAAACAACTCATCCACTTCTTCATCCGTTAACTGAATACCATTACCTGGCTGTTCACCGATTCTAAAAAACGCGACATTTGTTCGAGCTTGAATATTATTACGACCGATAATGCCGTTACGCGTAATTCCAGAGACCATAAAGCCAAGAACCTGGCCTTCTTGTGGTACCAAATTAGGCAGAGGTTGAAAACGCAGTCGTTGACCAGTTGGTTGACTAATCGCCAAGACTGAACGCTCGGTTAGTCCACGTCGAATAAACTCAAAGGTACCCCCAGCCCACAAGTCCGTTCCCGGCAATTGTGCAAACACCCAAACAACACCGTTAACGGCATTCAGGCCATCATTATTAGGGCCATTTGGCCACACACCGCGTTGTGCATGTACAAAGTCCAACTCTCGGCCAAATCTGGCATCAAATCGACCTTGAAGAACTTGAAGGGTATCGTCAACCGCTGCGCCATTCAAAAATGCTCGCAATCCAGGGACATTACCGTTAATACCACCGTCGTTAAAACCTTGTGCTCGGCGTATATCACCATCGGCACGGGTCTCTTCTACTAAGACAACGCCGCTTTCAAAATCTTCAGGGAACGCTGCGTTAGTACTAATAGGAAACAAACAAGAGACAAGCACTAGAAAAAAGAAATTCTTCATATTCATAATTAAGTGGGGGAAGATTATTGGTGTTAGAAATTTGTAGTTGTAAAGGCCTTATATTAAAGCCCGCACGCTACGAGTCATTTTCGTGGTTAAAATAGTCGAATTTGACTCAATTGTCGATGTTAAAACAACAACTTGCACTAAATAATCTGTCAACCCACATTAAATTAAGTACACACATGTAAATTTACGTGGATTAAGCTATTGGAAATCTAGGTTTTCGATGAGTTGACTATAAGAACGTGACCGTATATTTAAAAACTAACAATGGTGCCCAGAGCCGGACTTGAACCGGCACGACTTGCGTCACTACCCCCTCAAGATAGCGTGTCTACCAATTCCACCACCTGGGCATTTAATTTACTTATCATTAATTTAGCTTTCATCTATTTGTTCTAGTCACACGCGACGCGTGGCCGCTCTCGGCTCCTGCCTTCGCGACACTTGTGCTCCTGCAC
>CAZHEL010000006.1:105529-112503 GCA_964531625.1 uncultured Gammaproteobacteria bacterium | reverse complement strand
GACACTTGTGCTCCTGCACATCGTCTAAACAACGTCATTGAAACCCGCTACAATAAAGATGTATGTGAGTTAGCGCTTATTGCTCAGGGACTACTGGAACTTCTGGCGTTGGCTCTACGGCTTCGATTACAGACTCTATAACTTCAGGGACGCTGTTGTCTTGTACATCAGGAACGCTTATATCTAGTGAACTGCCATCTTGCACTTCTGGTACGCTGGCATCTGGTACCGCAGGGACACTGTTGTCATTTATAACTGGCGAGTCGCTGTTTTGTTGAATAACACTGCCGTCTCCGATAATGCTTTGATTGGCATTTCGGTTTGAGTAGATGTAAGCCAAGCTAAGGCTGGTTACAAAAAAGGCGATACACATAATCGATGTGGAGCGACTTAAAAAATTTGCCGAACCTCGGCTGCCAAACATGCTTTGCGAACCGCCACCGCCGAAAGCTGAGCCCATGTCACCTTTGCTTTGCTGCATTAGTACCAAAACAATCAAAGTTAATGCGGTAAAGACATTTGCGATAATAAGTAATGTAGTTAAGTTCATTTTTAAAACTCTATGTTTGAATTAGTCTTGGCAACATTTGCCATTATATTCGTTAATTATTTATTGCTGAGCGCTTGAGCCACTTCACAGATACCTGCAAAGTTCTCTACGCTCAATGATGCGCCACCAATCAGCCCACCATCAATATCACTTTGAGCAAATAGCTCTTCGGCATTGGCAGGTTTTACGCTGCCGCCATATAAAATTTGCAAATCGTCAGCTATTTTCTGATCAAGTTTAGCTAATTTACTGCGGATAAACGCATGTACATCTTGCGCTTGTTGCGGACTGGCTGTTTCACCGGTACCAATTGCCCATACTGGTTCATAGGCAACTACCGCATTTTTAAATCCATCAATACCGACTTTATCTAGAACAGTGTCAATCTGCATCGATACTATTTGTTCGGTTTTACCTGCCTTGCGATCGGCCAACAATTCACCTACGCATAAAACCGGAGTTATTTTGTTGGCTGCATCATTATCCGCGATACACGCCGCTAATTTATCGGCTATCTGTTGATCGCTTTCTGCGAATAGCTCTCGGCGCTCTGAATGACCGAGCAGCACGTAACTACATCCGAGTTCAGCCAACATTGGCAGTGATATCTCACCAGTATAAGCGCCCTTCTCAAAGGGACTAACATTCTGAGCACCTATCATGATTTGAGAGTTAACATCAGAAGACTCTGCTGTTGCCGCCGCCAAGCTTAAATACGGCGCGGGTGGGCAAACCAAAATATCATAGGCTAGCGCTGATCCAGCGCTTATGTGAGCAGCTCGCTCTGCCACGCCAGAAATGAGTTCAACAGTCATTTCATGACTGCCGTGCATTTTCCAATTTCCTGCTACTAACAAGCGTCGCATCATATATAAGTACTCAGTTTAAACCGATGGCGGATATTAGCATAGCAACCTGTTTTGCACTACAGCTTTAAAGTTAATATCTACGGGGCTTTGATCACTAATCTAGCAGTGCTAAGGAGGGGAGTAACACATTAATTTGAGCCGCCATAGAGTACTCATAACTGAGCTGCGACCACCTCAGAAATTGAGTCGCAGCAACGCGTAACCAAGGCATTATCCTGACCTTCAACCATCACTCTGATTACTGGCTCTGTACCCGATGGTCGTAACAACACCCTACCAGAGTCTGCTAGCTCCTTCTCAGCCGCATTAACGGCTGATTTAATCTCTGGAAGTTCACATATCTGTGCAGCATCAGCGCCTTTGGATAATTGAACATTAATCATGTTCTGAGGATACATTTGCATCTTCGCCGCCAATTCATGCAAGGGTTGGTCCATAAACTGTAACTGCGCTAATACTTGTAAAGCCGAGACCAAACCGTCCCCCGTGGTGGTTTTATCCAAGCAAATAATATGTCCAGAGGATTCACCACCTAATCGCCAGCCTTTAGACTGTAATTCTTGCATGACGTAGCGATCCCCTACCTTGGCACGCACAAACGGGATATCACGTTCAAGCAAGGCTTTTTCCATACCAAAATTGGTCATCAATGTACCAACCACACCACCGTCTAAACGGCCCTGTTTGCGCAGGCTATTGGCTATAACAAATAGGAGTTGGTCACCATCAACACGTTCGCCATTTTTATCCACCATCATCACTCTGTCTGCATCACCATCAAACGCAATACCTACATCACAATTTTTATCTAAAACGAGCTTCTGCAAACCTTCGATATGTGTAGAGCCACAATTGTCATTAATATTAAAACCATTAGGGCTATTATTAATTACGTGTACTTGCGCACCCAGCTCGTGAAACGCCGCGGGAGCTGATTGATACGAAGCACCGTTAGCGCAATCAATTGCGATCTTAAGACCCTTAAAATTCATCCGCCGCGGAATAGTTCCCTTACAAAACTCAACATAACGACCTACCGCATCATCCATTCTGTAAGCTTTACCAAGCTCTATGGAGTCTACCACCTGCATTGGCTGAGTCATTAAGGCTTCAATCTCGTCTTGAATTTCATCCGAGATTTTTTTGCCTTCAGGCGAGAAAAACTTAATACCATTATCCGCATAATGGTTATGCGAGGCACTGATTACCACACCGGCATTGGCGCGCGCGGTTTGCGTGAGATACGCAATTGCAGGGGTTGGTAGCGGGCCGAGCATGGTTACGTCCATACCCGCGGATGACAATCCTGCCTCCATTGAGGATTCCAATAGATAACCTGAGACCCGTGTGTCTTTGCCGACCAGCACACTGCCTTTGCCATAATGTTTTTTAATAACGGTACCTAATGCCCAACCTAAATGAACGATGGTCGATGGGGTAATGGGCTCTTTGCCTACTGCGCCGCGAATACCATCAGTACCGAAAAACTTTTTGTTAACTTTATTTTCAACTGAAGAGTTCATAAGTTTGTTTTATGTTATCAAAATTTAAATACCATTAAGCACTGCTTCGGCAGCGCGAACCGCATCATGCGTGGCACGCACGTCATGAACTCGGAGAATTTTAGCGCCGTTCAAACATGCTTGTACGGCAAGTCCTAAACTAGCGGCTAATCGTTCATCGACTTTTCTACCTAACAAAGTATCAATCATAGATTTACGCGACACGCCGATTAATACCTCACAGCCGATCTGCTTTTGCAATTCAGGCACGGCATTAAGCAAAGCTAAATTATGCGCTACTGTTTTACCAAAACCAATACCCGGATCAACTATAAGGTTGGACTTACTCATGCCCCGCAACTCACATTGCTGTACTTGCTGACTCAAAAAAAGTATGACTTCATCAACCACATTATCGTACAACGGCTGTTTTTGCATACTCTTGGGTGAGCCTAACATATGCATTAAACACACAGGAACATTGGCTTGCGCGGCCGCATCCAGCGCGCCATCGCTACGCAAAGCATTCACATCGTTTATCATGCTGGCACCCGCAGAGACTGCTTGCAGCATTACTTCAGGCTTATAGGTATCGATAGAAATGGGGGTTGAGGTCTGAGCTACCAAACGCTCTATCACGGGAATTACACGATCAAGCTCTTCTTGTAATGATACAGGCTCGGCACCGGGACGGGTTGATTCTCCACCAACATCTAGAATATTCGCTCCCTCGGAAACTAACTTTAGACCTTGTTTAAGGGCTAACTCAGTTTCGATAAACTCGCTACCATCGGAGAATGAGTCTGGAGTCGTATTAATGATGCCCATTATCGCAGAGCTTGAACTCTGCAATAAGGTTTGGATTGGATTGTTGGTCAAATCAAGCTTGCTGGCTATTCAGGCACCAGGATGTTTAGCTAGGATTCACTCGCTGGCTTATCCATTTGCGGCTTAATTGACGGCCGATCTTGCTGATCATCACTCGAATCACCTCCACCAGAAGGTGGTGGCATATCAACAGGCGCGGTTGGTTGCTTGCCGGCCATAATATCCGCAATTTGCGTTGAATCAATGGTTTCCCAATCAATCAAACACTTGGTCATCATTTCGACTTTGTCTCGGTTATCTTCCAAAATCTGTTTGGCCCGCGTGTATTCTTCGTCAATAATTCGTGAAATTTCAGCGTCCACTAAATTAGCGGTTTTTTCACTCATATTTTTGTTGGTAGTAACATCACGCCCTAAAAATACTTCGGACTCGTTCTCACCGTAAACACGGGTTCCTAAAGCTTCACTCATACCCCAACGCGATACCATATTGTGAGCCATTTTGGTGGCTACTTCAAAATCATTAGATGCGCCTGTCGTCATTTGATTCATAAATAACTCTTCGGCAATACGGCCACCCATTAGCACCGCAATACGCGCTAAAAGATAGTCTTTGTTGTGGCTGTAGCGATCTTCTTCTGGCAACTGCATGGTCACGCCTAAGGCGCGGCCTCGAGGAATGATAGTTACCTTGTGTACCGGATCAGTGTTTTCTTTAAGCACTTCGGCAACAATCGCATGACCTGATTCATGGTAAGCAGTATTTAATCGCTCTTCCTCAGGCATGACCACTGAGCGGCGTTCAACACCCATCATTACCTTATCTTTAGCTAGCTCAAAGTCATCCATCTCGACCAGCTTTTTACTCGCACGTGCGGCAAACAAGGCGGCTTCATTTACTAGGTTAGCTAAATCGGCACCAGAAAATCCTGGTGTGCCGCGCGCGATAATGCCGGCGTCTACCGATTTACCGATCGGCGTTTTACGCATATGCACTTTTAGAATTTGTTCGCGACCACGAATATCAGGCAGTGGCACATTGACCTGACGATCAAATCGGCCAGGGCGCAGCAATGCAGGATCAAGCACATCAGGTCTGTTAGTCGCGGCAATTACGATAACGCCTTCACCGCCTTCAAAGCCGTCCATTTCTACTAATAATTGATTAAGTGTTTGTTCACGCTCATCGTGTCCGCCACCTAAGCCTGCACCACGTTGACGGCCAACAGCATCAATTTCATCGATGAAGATAATACACGGCGCGTTCTTTTTGGCTTGGTCGAACATATCACGAACTCGCGAAGCACCAACACCGACAAACATTTCTACGAAGTCAGAACCTGAGATCGAAAAGAATGGCACACGTGCCTCACCAGCAATCGCTTTGGCAAGTAATGTTTTACCGGTACCTGGGCTACCGGTCATTAACACACCGCTGGGCATGCGACCACCTAATTTTTGGAATTTAGAGGGGTCACGTAAAAATTCAACAATTTCTTGAACTTCTTCTTTGGACTCTTCAACGCCGGCAACGTCGTCAAAAGTCACACGGTTGTTATCTTGGTTAAGTAAACGAGCCTTACTTTTACCAAAGCTCATGGCGCCTTTGCCACCACCACCTTGCATTTGTCGCATCAAATAAATCCACACACCGATAAACAATACAATCGGTAGTGTGTTGATTAGTATGCTGGTCCAAATAGAACGCCCTTCGGGCTGACGTACTTCAAAGGCCACATTGCGCTTTATCAACGTATCAATCAATTGCGGATCAAACGGCATCACAGTATTAAACGAATTGCCAGACGAAGTCTCACCGCTAATCAGGCGCTCTCCTTCGTCTACCACCACATTACTCACACCGCCTTTGGTGACCAGTGCCATAAACTCAGAATATTTCAGGCTTTCTGGGTTTGTTGCGGGTGCCGTACGATCTGCCAGCCAAGAACCTACCATTAAAAATAGTAGCCCCATCACAATAATATTGGTGATTTTATTCAAAACGTCATACCTTTTACTTTTCTTTGACCGTAAAACCAATAGATTACGGATTCCAGCATATTTTAACAGTGAATTGCCACCAAATGTGAACGAGTTCACTTTTTGTAATGACTAATGTCGATTACTCTTAATTTAAAGCGAAATACACCTTTAAAAATCGCTTAAGAAAGCCTATTTTTAGCTAAATAATAATACTCTCTACTTTTTGACCGTGATGCCTTGGGTTTTCTAACGATACCGCTTTTATAGCGTGTTTTCACTTCGCGACGAAAATAATGTGCGGCGCTGCCTTCAAATAGCTTTACCAGCAGATGACTATTAGGTTTCAAGCGTAATTCACAAAAATACAACACCGAATCTAACAAGCCCTCATACTGCGCTTCATCAACACTGCGGACCCCAGTAATATTGGGGGCCATATCGGAAATTACAAGGTCAATAGCACGGCAATCGAGTATTTCATCCAATTGTTTTAAAACTGCCTCATCTTGGAAATCGCCTTTTAAAAATTGAACATGTTCAATTGGCTCCATATCCAGCAAATCGATTGCGATTATGGTGCACTTGTCGGCAAATTTTCGGGCAATATATTGTGACCAACCGCCCGGCGCAGAACCAAGATCTACCACCACCATACCTGGTTTGACTAACTTATCTTGCTCATCAATTTCTTGAATCTTGTATACGGCTCTGGAGCGATAACCTTGACTAATGGCCCTTTTTACATAGGCATCATTCATATGGCGACGCGCCCACTCTCCAGTTTTGTTTCCTTTACGCGCCATTTCTTTAGTTACTATTTCTTCTGATTTAGGGGTGTATTTCTGTACAAAATGAGTAGAATTGCGCATCCAATCATTTCAAGTACGCCATCAAGTATCGCATTAAATGAACCTTACTGGAAAACAAAAAAACTACTTACGTGGCGTGGCCCACAGTATGAATCCAATCGTGATGATAGGGGCTAAAGGTCTAACAGACGCGGTACTTAAAGAGGTGGAAATAGCTTTAGATCAACATGAGCTAATCAAGATCAAACTACCCGGCAATAGCAAAGCCGAAAAAACAGCGTTACTAACACAGATCACTGAAAGCACCGGCAGCGAAGCCGTGCAAATCATTGGGCGAATTGGTGTTATTTACAGACCGAGTGATGAATTGAAAATCACTCTTCCAACAATTTAATCAAGCAAGCCCCAGCGATTTAATCAAGCAAGCCCCAGCG
>CAZHEL010000006.1:49900-105429 GCA_964531625.1 uncultured Gammaproteobacteria bacterium | reverse complement strand
AATAACAACTCTATTCTTAGCGCTGCTGAATTCTTTTAGAAGGAACTTAGCGATTTGTTCTTTCGTTGCGGGCATTAATTGCGGACACAAGCTATTAGCGATTCAAATTCCGCTTGATTGACTAGCCGTTTAACTTGATTGCTATATTTTTAGTGGTCACATAGCTATATAGTGCTTCTTGCCCTTTTTCACGCCCATAACCAGAGAGACCTATGCCACCAAACGGTGTCTCTACGCCACCGGCATACCATTCATTGACGAACACTTGACCCGCCTTTAATTCTTTAGAGGCACGCATTGCAATATTTAAGTCTTGCGTAAATACACCTGCAACTAAACCAAAGTCAGTGCCATTAGCAAACTCCCATGCCTGCTCTTGCGTGGAAAAAGAAGTGATAGACAATACCGGCCCAAATACTTCTTTTTGAAACAACTCAGCGCTCGGCTTTACGTCAGTGAATACGGTGGGCTCTATGAAGTAGCCATCCCGTTCAGCGGCCTTGCCTCCTGTTACTAAAGTAGCGCCTTCGGCTAGCCCCTTTTCACACATAGCCAGCACGGCGGATTGTTGTGTCTTAGAAGCAACGGGCGTTAAAGTCACTTGTTCTTCGCAACCATCGCCAAGCACTTGCTGATTAGCCAGCGCGGTCACTCTAGTCAATACTTCCTCATAAATATTTTCGTGCACTAAGAGTCGTGACATAGCCGAACAGACCTGTCCAGCATTAAAAAATATTCCCCAATCTACACTCGTCATCAGTGCATCTAGATCAGCGTCTGGAAACACAATAGCCGCCGACTTTCCGCCTAATTCCATCACACAAGGTACAGCGCGTTCTGCGGCTGATTTTAGAATTGCTCGGCCGGTAGACACCGAGCCAGTAAACACAATTTGGTCAATATCATGATGCGCTGCCAAAGCAGCGCCCGCTTGATCACCGTAACCACATATCAAATTAAATGCACCATTTGGCAAACCCGCTCGTTCGCAAGCAAGTGCTAAGTAGGTCATGGCCAAGGGAGTGAGCTCAGGAGATTTCACGACCACTGCATTGCCTGCGGCTAAGGCAGGTGCTAAGGAGCGAGCACAAATATCAATTGGAAAATTCCAAGGAACAATCTGAGCAGACACACCCATTGGCTCATAGTAGGTAAAGTCAACATAATCCTTACCTAAGGGGATGGTCTTGCCTTCAATTTTGTCGGCCATGCCCGCGTAGTATTCAAAATAACGAATCGCGGTAATCACTTCGTCGCGCGCTTCGGCAATACCTTTGCCATTTTCAGCGACTAATAGAGGCACAATCTCATCGCTTAAGTTTTCCAATTCGACGGCCATTTTCATCAAAAAGCGCGCGCGCTCTACTGGACGAGGATCGCTTAAGACGCCTGAGTTTACACATTCACGAGCGGCCTTAACGGCTAAATCAACATCACCCTTATCAGCACATGCGATACTCGCTATGGTTTGCTCAGTGGCTGGATTAATTACGTCTAATAGCGTGTCACTATCAAGCCACTGTCCGTTAATATAATTACAATAACTACCCTTCTGGTTTTTCATCAAGAGCTTGTTGCGGTTAGTGCGTTCTCATACTGACGTCCAACCCATTTATGAAAATCATGACTTGGGGCATCCATTACTGGGGAAAACACACCACCCATAAAAGCGGGTGACTGACGGCCTTGCTGCATACTTTCTACCGCAAAAATATCTTCTGCAAACACCTCTTTCCATGCGTCCATAACTGCCGCGCGACAGCCACTCATAGATTCTCCAGCGGCTTCATCATTGGTATAGGAAATCTGCAATTTCTCAAGTGTATGACCGCAAGCCTTTGGTTCTAAAATAATTGCGAAAGCATGGTCCACCTGGAGCCCCAACATAAGGTTTGGATACAACGCTATATACTCCCCATAATTTTTTTTGTCACTTGGCCATGCGGTAAATTTTGGTAAGCTGTGACCAGATACTTCAGCCAACACATAGTTCAAGGTTGCTTGGCCAGACATGTATTCGTTAATATGCAAATTTTTATGCACATTCAAAGGCGAATAAGAATTTAAACCTGGATGCACCCAAGGCAAATGGTAAGCCTCGCAGTAGTTTTCCATAGCCAGCTTCCAATTGGCATTAACAGTGATATCGGTACGACTGTGCGTGTCGTCGACATTTAACTTACTCAATGAGTCCTTACCAGCAATCGCCTCCCAACGTTTATTCAGGGGTTCAACAAAATCTGCAAAGGGTATCGCATCACCAGATAAATTAATAAACACGATGCCCATCCAAAAGCCACTGGAAATTTCTTTCAGCCCATTGCCTACACAAGAAAAGCCTTCGGCTTGGTTTATATCTACCCCGCCAATATGCGGCGTGGCTTTTAATTCACCAGCGAGATTGTAACTCCAAGAATGATAGCGGCAGCGAATCAAGTTACGCACTGGGCCCTCTTCGGCAACTAAAATCATCCCGCGATGACTGCACACATTATGAAAGACTTTGATCTGTTCATCCTTGTCTCGCACCAGCAGTATGGGCAAGCCCATAAAATCAATCGGTTTTGCATAACCAGGCTCAGGCAGTGCGCTTTCAAATTCCAACCCAGCCCAAGTTTTAGCAATAACATTATCACGCTCAAATTCAAATAACTCTGGGTCATTATACGCCGCATTGGGCATGCCCTTAGCATTTTCAATTGAATTTTGAGTTGCCTGAATCGAAGATAAAGGCATTTTGTGTAAAATAGTCATAGCAAACCTCAAAGCATGGCCCTATCGCGTATTGAATGTTAGAGCCTATTAATGAATCTGAATATTATATTAATTGCCGCGCGCGCTCGAATCCAAGTATTTTCTTTATCTGGAAGTCATAAGAAATGCTTATGATTTAGTCTATCTGACTAGCGACTAAGCCTCTCGGTTAAAGACTATTTCTCTGAGTTAAAGACTTCTCTCCCACCTACATAGGTACGCAATACTTTTATTTGATCAATATCATGCGGAACTAATAATGGGTTTTGATCTAACACGATTAGATCTGCCAACTTACCCGTCTCGATAGAGCCAATTTTATCCTCCTGAAATATTTGCCATGCCGCGTCTATGGTGGTCGCTCGTAAAGCATCAATTGGACTTATCCGCTGGTTTTCTCCAATCACATTATCACCGGATGAAATTCGATTCACCGCCGACCAAACAAGTCGCATAGGCTGCATAGGTACTACAGGAGAGTCTAAATGAATACTGTAGACCAAGCCTAAATCTTGTGCAGATTTAGCAGGACTCATACGTGCGGCGCGCTCAGGCCCCATAAACAAATCATTATGCCGATCTCCCCAGTAATAAGTGTGCACACTAAAAAACGATGGGGTCACGCCTAAGGCTTTCATTCGCTCTAGTTGATCGTCACGCGCCATTTGTGCATGAACCAAGATATGCCGAGCATCCGTATTTAGTTTATTCTTTTGCGCTGCATCAATGGCATCTAAAATATCATCAATAGCGGCATCTCCATTGCCGTGCAAGGCCATCTGAATACCGCGTTGATGATACTCATTAACACGCTCATTCAGGCTTTGTTTTGGGATTAATGCATGACCCACAAAATTAGCGTCTTCACCATTTGGAACTACATGATATGGATCTCTAAGATATCCCGTATAACCTTGAATACTACCATCAACAATCAACTTTACAGCGCCTATCGAGAATAAATCAGTTTGATCGCGCTTGAGCTCTGCAATACGGTCTGCATCGCTGGTGGTCGCAGTAGGCCATAGCTGTAGACGAATGGGTATCAAACCTAACTTCGAAGCGAGCCTTAAAGAAGTAACAATATTTGGATCAGCCGCACCATTTTGAGCAGTGGTAACGCCATGCGAAACATAGTGCCTGTTAGCCGCAACACTTATATGATAAGAGTCGTACAATGAAAAGTTAGTCACCACTTCCGTGGCCATTGTCGACGCTGTTTCTTTTAATACCCCAGTTAATTCACCGTCGTCGTCCTTAACAAATTCACCACCTTCGGGTGCTAATGATTGCTCGTTTATATTCAGTCTCTCTAAGCCTGCACTATTCACTACTCCAAAGTGACCAGAAATATGAGAAATAAATATTGGGTGCTTGGTCGATACGGCATCCAATTCGTAACGATTAGGAAATCGTTTTTCAGTTAGTAAGGTCTCATCAAAACCAAAACCATAAATCCATTGGCCAGCTCGCTTGGGATTATATTGGCTGGTGATTTTTTCTTTTAAGCGTTGCTGAATATGCGAGATACTAGTAACCGTGCTGATTGGTGGTGGGTTCAAATTCACGGCCACTGCATATATACCATCTCCAGGGAAATGCCCATGCGCATCAATAATTCCCGGCATCAATACATTACCCTGTAAGTCATGGATCACAGTTTGCTCATCGGTTTGCGACATGACCGTTTGAGTGCTACCGACAAAAGCTATCTTATTGTCTCTTACCAATATTGCTTCAACCTGAGTGTTGCTAGCGTCCATGGTTAATACTGTTGTATTAATAAACGCCTGTGAGGCTGGTGCTGGCGACGGCGATAAAAACCACCATGTGAGTATTAGTGACAAAAGCAATAAAAGGCATAACAACAGGATTATTTTTATGATATTTTTTAGCATATTATTTAGACAAACAATCTATTACTGGTTTGTTGAGCAAATACAATGCGCTGAATAGCAGTGTTTGGAATAACTGTATTTGGAAAAATAATGATTCGAATAATAGCTTAATAGTTATTGATGTGCTCAACTCACTATTGTTAGGAAATGCGACAAAATATGGGAACCCACAGACAGCGTGAACAATCAGAAACTTAAAAGCATTATTGAATACTTTTACCAGCGTGAAACAAACACCCCCGACGAAGTATTCTTAAGACAGCCCTACGGCGACCAGTGGCGTGAACTAAGTTATGCGCAGGCAGGTCAAGAAGCTCGACGGATAGCCGCCTTTATGGCTGCGCAAGGCTTGCAGCCTGGTGACCACATTGGCCTGCTATCTAAAAACTGTTACCACTGGATATTAGCTGATTTAGCGATCATGATGGGCGGCTATGTGTCCGTACCCTATTACGCTAGCCTTACCACATCGCAGCTTTCTGAAGTTATACCCTTAAGCGATATCAAATTATTATTTATCGGCAGACTCGATACATGGGCAGACAAAGCCAGTGCAATACCTGATAATGTGAACGTAATTAAGTTTCCGCATTACGATGGTAGTGCAGAAATTAACGTTGGTGAAGATTGGGCCGACATTGTCGCGCAGTATGCTCCTTTAGAAAACGCAGCCAAGCCTGACTTGGATGACTTGTGGACCATTAAGTTCACTTCTGGCACCACTGGTACACCCAAAGGCGTTATGCACACTCACCGTACTCCTTCCGCAACAATGCGCGGAGAAGAAGAAAGCGATTGGATAGGCGTACAGCATCTCGATGAATCGCGTTATTTTTCCTTTTTGCCTTTAAACCACGTTGCAGAGCGTATGGGAGTTGAAATACCGGCTATCTACTTTGGTGGGTCTATCGCCTTTGCTGAAAATCTCGATACCTTTGCAAACAATCTTCGCAGTGCTAGACCCACTATGTTATTCGCAGTACCACGCATTTGGACGAAGTTCTACTCTGGAGTGACCGCACAAATACCCGCAAAACGCATAAACCTGCTACTAAAACTTCCGATTGTTTCAAACATCATAAAAGCCAAGATATTAAATAGTTTGGGTTTACAAGATATACGTATTGCGGTGACCGGTGCTGCGATCACACCCGCTTATATAAAAAAATTCTTTCGAAAGCTTGGAATTCATTTAATCGAAGCCTACGGCATGACCGAAGTTTGTGGCTCCATTACTAACTCCCCGGCATCGGATGCGCCTCTTGATTCGGTTGGGCAAGCGATACCCGGAGCCGAGATAAAAATAGATCCTGATACTCAAGAATTGCTGATGAAAACCCCTTATATGATGACGGGCTATTATAAAGACTCTGAGAAATCAGCCGAGGCAGTAATAGATGGATGGATGCGCAGTGGCGACCGAGGCACCATAGACGAGAATGGCTATGTTCGAATCATAGGTCGTGTCGGCGACGCCTTTAAAACTGCCAAAGGCAGTTTTATAACCCCTAATGCCATGGAAGAAGAGCTGGCTAATAACAACTATATAGAGCAAGTTTGCGTAGTCGGAATTGGTCTAACTCAACCACTAGCTTTGGTTAACTTATCTGAACTCGGCCAAGCGACCGACAAGGCAGAAGTAGGCCAGTCACTTAAGCAAAGCTTACAAACCCTGAATAGCACCCGAGCTAAGTTTGAGCATATTTCAACCTGTGTAGTAATTAGTGAATTATGGACCGATCAAAATAATTTTCTGACGCCTACTTTAAAAGTCAAACGCAGTGAAATAGATGATAGTTATAAAGAGCATTATCAATCTTGGCAAAGTGATCCAGAGAGCATTGTTTGGAATTAGAAAGTTTGGAACACCAAACCTGAAAAATAAAGCTTAAACAAAGAATAGTGTTATCGCTAAATAATTTTTTTCATATCAGCCATATGACCGCGCAATACACCGCCAATCTCTTCAACCGGATGTGCACGCAAAGCGGTATTCACTTCGATTAGGCGCGCATTATCTACACCCATATCGTCCAGCGAAAGACCCTTCCCAATAACGTCTGACTTTATGCCTTTCATAAAATTAGCAAGTAGCGGCAAGCAAGCATGGTTATATAGATAACAACCATATTCTGCGGTATCGGAAATAGTGGCATTCATTTCGTACAATTTTTTACGCGCAATGGTATTAGCAATGAGTGGCGTCTCGTGCAGAGACTCATAGTAAGCCGAGTCAGCAATAATGCCTGCATCAGTCATGGTCTCGAACGCCAATTCAACGCCCGCTTTGACCATGGCGACCATCAATATACCGTTATCAAAATATTCTTGTTCAGAAATCTCCATATCACCGGCTGGCGTTTTTTCAAATGCAGTCTCCGCCGTCTCAGCACGCCAGCCTAATAAATTAACGTCATCGTTAGCCCAATCTTCCATCATCACCCGTGAAAAGGTGCCATTCATAATATCGTCTTGATGCTTTTGATATAGAGGACGCATGATGTCCTTAAGCTCTTCCGACAAATCATAGGCTTTAATTTTTGCTGGGTTGGATAGACGATCTAACATATTAGTAACACCGCCATACTTAAGTGCTTCAGTAACGGTTTCCCAGCCATATTGAATTAGCTTTGAGGCATAAGCAGGGTCTATACCCTCTTCTATCATTTTATCGAAACACAACAATGAACCAGTCTGTAGCATTCCACAAAGAATGGTTTGCTCGCCCATAAGGTCGGACTTAACTTCAGCGATGAACGACGACATAAGCACACCCGCTTTATGACCACCTGTGCCAACCGCATAGGCCTTTGCCAACGCAAGACCTTGGCCTTGCGGGTCATTATCTTCGTGCACAGCAATCAAGGTAGGCACACCAAAACCACGCACATACTCAGCGCGTACTTCCGAGCCTGGACACTTAGGCGCAACCATAATTACGGTTAGATCGTCACGAACCTGCATGCCCTCTTCAACTATGTTAAAACCATGCGAATACGATAAACACGCGCCCTTTTTCATTAACGGCATAATCGCATTAACCACAGACGTATGTTGTTTGTCTGGTGTTAAATTTAATACTACATCTGCCGTCGGCAACAGCTCATCATAAGTACCTACCGTGAAACCATTATCACTGGCATTTTTCCAGGACTGACGTTTCTCGCTAATAGCCGCTTCGCGCAATGCATAGGAAACATCTAAACCACTATCACGCAAATTCAAACCTTGATTAAGACCTTGCGCACCACAGCCAATTACCACCATTTTCTTGCCCTTAAGCGCTTCTACGCCATCGGCGAATTCCGACGCTTGCATAAAGCGGCATTTCGCCAATTGTTCTAGCTGTTGACGTAAAGGCAAAGTATTAAAATAATTATTAGACATGCTGCGGTTCCTAAGATAGTAGAGAAAAGACGGTAGAGAAAAGTTTTGTTTAAATGGTTTATTTCAAGCTGCGGACTTTAACCTATGATATACGTTTCGTAAATTAGAATATATGCAAGACAATATTGCATTTTTAGCAATACATACCTAATTACTGTATTATTTGCAGCATGAACTCTCGCACTCTTAAACATTTTTTGGCTGTTGCTGAGCACCTACATTTTGGCCGCGCCAGCGATGAATGCCATATCAGCACGTCAGCTTTATCACGCAGCATTCAACAGCTCGAAGAAGAGTTAGCTACGGTTTTATTTATTCGAGACAACCGCAGCGTAGTGCTTACCAAGCACGGGCAGACATTCTTAGACTATGCTCGAGAAGCCACCGCGCAATGGGCGGTAATACGCAATCAACTGAGTGATGAAAGCGGTCCGCTGCATGGAGAAATAAGCATGTATTGTTCGGTCACCGCAAGTTACAGCATTCTGTTTGATTTACTCAATGAGTTTAGACAGAACCATCCTGGTATCGAAATTAAGCTACACACCGGAGACCCCGAGCATGCAATCGCCAGAATCGTTGCAGGCCAGGAAAATCTTACTATCGCAGCACATCCGAATACCCTTTTACGCGGTGTTGAATTTAAGCACATTACAAATTCACCCTTAGTGTTTATTACATCAAAAACTGGACATGAAGTACCTGAATCTGCAAAGCAATGGGCTGAAACCCCAATGATTCTATCTGAAGGTGGTGTAGCGCGGAATCGTGTAGACGCGTGGTTTAAGCAGCATCAAATCAGCCCGCAAATCTATGCGCAGGTAGCTGGCAATGAAGCAATCGTCAGTATGGTGAGTCTAGGGCTAGGTATAGGCGTGGTACCGCAAATCGTTATAGATCACAGTCCCATGGCTGATCGAATAAAAATTCTAGATGTACAACCAAAGCTCGAACCCTACAACATCGGCCTACTGACTCTAAAAAAGAACTTACAGAATCCGTTAATCAAAGCGTTTTGGGATTTGTTATAAAAACGTTTTAAGGTGTCTATCTAGTACGCAAAACTAATGGGTCATCTACGCCTGCTTCAGTAAAACCTTTGGCCCGCAATCCGCAAGCTTGGCAGTTACCACATGGAGGCACCTCGCCGTTATAACAGGTGTGGCTGTAAGCCATGGCATGCATGGCACCTAACTCTTGCGCCATTTCTATGGTCTGCGCTTTTGATAAGTGCATTAATGGCGTGTGAATACTTAGCTCGTACTCCATGCCTAAACATAGGGTAGTTTGCATTGCTTGTATGGTTTCTTCGCGACAATCGGGGTAACCGCTGTAGTCGGTTTGAGCGACACCGGTTACTAAATGTTTTGCGCCTGAATTATAAGCGTATGCGCCAGCAAAACTTAGAAATACAATGTTTCTACCGGGTACAAAGGTGTTTGGCACACTGTCATCAACAACGTCAGTTTCTACCGCAATATCCCCAGTCAACGAATTTCCGCCCAACTGGGCGAAGGTGTCGATAGGCAGCACCGTGTTGTCAACACCAGCAATTTTTGCAACTTGTTTGGCGGCGTTTAATTCAATTCTATGCCGCTGCCCATAATCAAAGGTCAGCGTCTCTACCTGATCTTGACCAAACTTATTGATTGCCCAATACAAACAGGTGGTGGAGTCTTGCCCGCCAGATAGCACTACTACTGCTTTTTCATCTTTAGTTGTCATTGATATTAAACGTTTATTTTTATAGCCAGTCGACGCTAGTTTGAGTCGGCATTATCATACAGAACTTGATGGCAAGCTACTTTATATCCACCCTGCTCTAGTGCAGATAAAACTGTGAGGCAAAAAAAAGCCAACACGTTTTTAACGCGTTGGCTTTTACTTTTAGAGATTCAAAAAAACGCTAGCTTACATTTGAGTCCTCGAAGCTGGCTTTCTTCTTTTCCATAAATGCAATTAACTTGGCATCAATTTCCGGATCCAGCTCAGGTGCCACATAGTCGGCCAGCATTTGCTTGTACTTGGCATTGGCTCGTTGCGAGGTATCAGTGCTGCCATCTTCCACCCACTGCTCGTAGCTATTATTATCCGCTATATCTGAAAGGTAGAAGGCGGTTTTGAAGTTACGCTGGGTATGGTCACACGCTAAGAAATGTTTACCAGGGCCCACTTCTTTAAGTGCATCCATGGCTTGACCATTTTCGCTCATATCGACGCCTTCGGCTGATACACGCAACATGCCTGCTTGGTCGGCGTCCATTACGAACTTTTCATAGCCCATAGCTAGCCCACCTTCTAACCAACCCGCGGTATGTAAGGCAAAATTCACGCCCGCATCCAAAGTCGCTTGTAAAGTATTCGCTGCTTCATAACCTGCTTGAGCATCGGGTAACTTGGATGCTGTGAAACCACCACCACTTCTGAATGGCACGCCTAAACGGCGCGCGAGTGCGCCACCCATGTTCATCATTTGTGCCGCTTCCGGAGTTCCAAAAGTAGGAGCACCTGTTTGCATAGACATGGAGCTTACAAAATTACCGTAAATCATTGGAGCACCAGGGCGCAACAACTGAATTAAAGTCATACCCGCAAGACCTTCGGCTAGACTTTGTGCAGCAACACCTGCCGCAGACACTGGCGACATCGCGCCAGCAATAATGAACGGCGTCACGATACAGGCTTGGTTATTACGCGCGTAAACTTTTAATGCGCCCAACATGGTGGCATCAAAAGTCATTGGCGAGTTGGCATTAATCAGATTGATCATCACACAGTTCTGATCGACAAAGTCTTCACCAAATACAATTTTGCACATATCCACAGAGTCTTGCGCGCGCAACGGATGCGTTACCGAACCCATAAACGGTTTATCTGAATATTTTATGTGTGAATAAACCATGTCGTAATGACGCTTATTCACCGGCAAGTCAACTGGCTCACAGATCGTGCCACCCGAGTGATGTAGATTTTCACTCATATAAGCCAGCTTTACAAAATTCCTGAAATCTTCAATATTCGCATAACGACGACCTTCATCAAGGTTATGAACAAACGGTGGGCCGTAAGCCGGCACGAGCACCATGTTGTCACCGCCAATGACTACATTGCGTTCTGGATTGCGTGCATGTTGAACAAATTCTTTTTGCGCAGACTTTTGAATAATTTCGCGACACATGCCACGCGGAAAACGAACTCGCTCACCGTCAATATTCGCACCGGCATTTTTAAAGATATCTAAGGATTCAGGGTCTTCACCAAACACGATGCCAATCTCTTCAAGAATAGTATCGGCATTTTCCTCAATAGTGCTTAGCTCGTCGTCGCTGAGCACAGAGTAATAAGGAATTTTACGCTTAATATAGGGAGGAGCTTTGGGGACTGCCGATTTTTCTTGACCGCCGCCGCGTCTTCTTCGATTACCACCTCTGCGATCTCTTGCCATAATATCTATCCTCGTTAAATTTTTATCTTGAACTTCTTTATAAACAAACTAATCTTACACTCAGTTAACCTTGTTCTTATCAAGCGCTCTTTACTTGCGCCGACGTCGACGGTTTCTCTGGTTTTGCTGCCCTTCTACGGAAGCTACTGAGAACTTCATACCGTCAACAAAATATTCCTGAAACTTGGGCTCATTGGCGCTTTCGATTTTATTGACCGCCCGCACTTCTTCAATGATTTTTTGTCTATCGCCAATATTGAGCAAGGCTTTACTTGCACCCACACCCGCTGCATTGCCTACTGAGCGAATCTGATCTTTATTTGCACTGGGAATAATATCTAAATCGGCCACATAATCTGGATCTAAGTGAGACCCAAATGCGCCAGCTAATAAAACTTGCTCTAATGATGTGCATTCTAAATAATCCATCAACAGCTGCACTCCTGCAAATAAGGCCGCTTTTGCTAATTGAATAGAGCGCACATCAGTTTGCTCGACGTAAATAGAGTTATCGCCTTGATCAACTAATAAAAATCGCACAATAGCGTTGCCTTCCGCATCAACTACCGAGTCGAATCGTTCTGGCGCGCGCGATTGCACAAATAAACCTCCGCGATCGATCAATCCGGCTTTAGCCAGCTCGACCATGACTTCGATAATACCTGAGCCACAAATACCAATAGCTGCTTGCTTTGTTTCAGCGAATTCTGGAGTATCAGACCACTCTTCAACACCAATAATTTTATATCTAACCAGCAAAGTCTCAGGGTCTATACGAATACGCTCAATAGCACCGTGCGAGGCACGCACACCAGAACTAATTTCAGCGCCTTCAAAGGCAGGCCCTGTTGGTGATGAAGTGGCATACACCTGACCGTCTTTAGCCAACATTATTTCAGCGTTAGTGCCGATATCAACTAATAATGAGGTTTGGCTTTGTATGCTCTCAATTTCACTTAAATAGGCGGCGGCCGTGTCTGCACCCACATGCCCAGCAATCAGCGGTAAAAATGACATGCGCGTGCACGGATGAAGATCTAAGCGCAGATCAGCTGCGTTCACTTCCAACCACTCACGGTTTGCTACCGTAAATGGTGCCTGGCCTAGGGCCACTGGCGAGATACCAAAAAACAAATGATGCATGATGGGGTTGCCCACTAACACTACCTCTAATAACTTATCGTGACTCAAGCCAATCTGTTTACATGCCTCATGCAACATTTCTGTTAGCTTGTCGTGCACTGCCTGGGTTAGCTGCGCATCACCGCCTTTGTTCATCATCACGTAAGACACGCGACTCATTAAGTCTTCGCCATAGCGAATTTGCGGATTCATTGCCGAAGTATCATAGAGTAACTCGCCAGAAAGTAAGTCATACACATAGATGGCTAGAGTAGTTGAGCCTATATCGACTGCGCAGCCGATTACTTTATCAACATTTTCTAGGCCTTCGAGTTTGGCATCCTCGACAGTTTCAAAACGAGGATAAACTGCAACTACTATCTGTTTGATATCTTTTAACTCACTGCGAAGCGCTACGGTTAAGCGACCCTTACCGACCTGTATAGCAGTTTGAATGGAATTCAGTATATGAAAATCAATTACCGCACTAATTCCCGCTTCGGCTAAGCGCTCTAGTATATTTTCACTGGCTGATGGATTGTCATCCATAGTGGCTTCGGCAAGCTCAATATCGACCAAACGAACAGCAGGCATAAGCTCATATTCTCTAGCCTCATTCTTTTTGCTGATATTAGTTAGATGCTCCTGACTTGCCTCGGGCACATCGACCACCAAGTCACCTTGGATTTTGGTGCGGCATGCGAGGCGCATCCCTGAAAAACGTGGTGTTTTGCGGAACCGCTCTTCTAGTGCTGTTGGCTCAGTTACATTGTCCGGCAAACACTCTATTTCATGTTTAGTATGTGTGCCCTCTATCACCCGCACCCAACACTGGCGACAGTTGCCATTGCCACCACATAATGAGCGAATAGCCACGCCTGCATCTTGCGCAGTGCGCAGTAAGGTATCACCATTGTCTACTTTTTTAGACAAGCCAGAAGGAGTGAAAACTACACGACTTTCTCCTTCGAATGAGTCTTCAATTGGTGATATGTCGGCCACTTTGTATTCTCTTTACAGTCACTATTGGTTTAACTATTAGTCCAAGTTTTACATTGAACTTCGTCATTGGGGATATCGTAATAATCGCCTTTTTCAGCAGTAAAAATATGCCCTTTATTGGGTAAGTCACAATTATCCATGCTACCACCGGTAATGCTCATATAGTCATTGGTATCGTTGCGCCAAAATACTTGTGAGCCACAATCGGGGCAAAAGCCATGACGGGAGTTATCACTCACGTAATACCATTTTGGCTTTCCAGTAATCTGTATCTTATCCAGCGGCACTTGAGATGCTGCCATAAAATGCCCTGTCATATGACGGCACTGCCGACAATGGCAGTACCAAATTGGCTTTACAGACTCGGCCTCTGCTCGATATGAAACAGCACCGCAACAGCAAGAGCCAGTAGTGACCTTATTTGAAGTTGAATCAGCCATATTTTAAGACCGAACTAACCGCGACGCCTACGTCCGCCACGACGACCCTCTCGTCCGCCAGCAGCTTGGCCTTCTTTCGGTGGTTCACGGTAATTACTAATCCAGTTCTCACAGTTCGAGTCGGTGCCGGCTAATACATCAGCCGCATGCACTGACATAACTAGACCAGCATGCAAAGGGTTAACAATCGCTGAGGTCATGCCAGACGCGATAGCCATCGGTAGAAATGCATTATTGATATCATGGCGGCTGGGAATACCAAAACTAATATTTGATGCGCCACAAGTAGTGTTTACTTTTAACTCTTCACGCAAGCGTTTTACTAATGTAAATACTTGTTGGCCCGCTTGACCAATGGCGCCAATAGGCATCACCAACGGATCAACCACCACATCTTCTGCTTTAATACCGTAATCTTGCGCGCGTTCTACAATGCGTTTAGCGATTTCAAAGCGTACATTTGGATCTTCAGAGATACCAGTTTCGTCATTCGAAATAGCGACTACTGCCGCATCATACTTTTTGACCAAAGGCAGAACGCGCTCCATTACTTCTTCTTCTGCCGTGGTAGAGTTTACCAGCGGACGGCCTTGATAAACTGCTAAACCTGCTTCTAGAGCTTCGATGATTGACGAGTCTAAACACAAGGGCACGTCTACCACGGCTTGCACGCGGCGAATCGTCTCTGCCAAAATAGCCGGCTCGTCGGCTAAGGGAATACCCGCATTCACATCTAACATTTGTGCACCGGCGGCTACTTGCGCGATCGCATCTGCTTCTACCCGACTGTAGTCACCCACCTTCATTTCTGCGGCAAGTATCTTACGACCAGTCGGGTTGATACGTTCGCCAATCATAGTGAATGGCTTGTCAAAGCCGATAGTAACTTCTTTGCTTGGTGATGATAAAACGGTATGCGTCATCTTGATATTCCTAATGTTTACACTTTCGATTTTGCTTGAGGCCAGTTTTCCAAGGGCCCCGTTCTTTACTACTTATTTTTAATAAAATTTTATTCACAGCGCTCCGGTGCCCAAGCAACGCGGTTGCCGAGCACTCCCGAAGCTTTAACCATTTCAGTCACATACTCTTCTTGGCGGTAGGCCATCACATGTACACCACTAACACCTTCAATTTCTTTAACTTCTTGCATTAGTTCTACACAGATTTTTTGACCTTCGGCTTTCTGCTTTTCAGCGCCTTCCAAACGTTTAATAATGGCATCTGGAATATGTACGCCGGGGACATTACTGCGCATCCACCTAGCCGTTTTAGCCGAAGCAAGCGTACCCACACCAGGCAAAATAAATGCTTTTTCAGTTAAACCCAAATCAACCGCGCGCTTCATCATGGATCTTAGAACACCCATATCAAAACAGTACTGACTTTGAATAAACTCAGCGCCCGCTTCGATTTTTTTCTGCAGTTGCAAAACACGACTCTCAATGGGTGGGACAAAAGGATTAATCGACGAGCCTGAAAAAACCCGTGGAGCGACAGTTAATTTTCGACCGCTTAAAAATCGGGATTCCTCACCCATAGTACGTAAGGTTGTTAAAAGTGAAATGCTGTCTAAATCAAATACGGGTTTCGCTTCAGGGTGATCACCCGCCGACACGTCATCACCGGTTAAAGCCAACACATTACATATACCCATAGCCGCGGCGCCCAAAATATCGCCTTGTATTGCGATACGGTTTTTATCGCGACAAGAAATTTGTAAAATTGGCGAATAGCCAATATGTGATAGCAATGCACATACTGCCACACTAGACATATGGCAATTGGCGCCTGAACCATCAGTAGCATTGATCGCATCAACCGCACCATCAAACACTTGCGCGCGACGATACACGGCTTCTGCTTCCGCTGAATCAGGGGGCGCGATTTCGCTAGTCACTGCAAAGTCGCCAGCTCTCAACACTCGCTCGAAACGCCCCAGTGATACATGCCCTTCTTTCTCAGGAAGCGGGCTACCAGGATGTTCAACAAACTGTGTTTGTACTGGTTCGAAAGTCTTATTCATAGCAATAGTCTTTAATTACCTCCGCTAGAGGCAGCTTCGGACCGCTTGGCGTTTGCTTGTGCATCGTTATTTCTGACTATGCGCAACCAAGCACTACTGCCTTTATGGGTAGCATCTACTGCAAACTGTATTTCATGTATTTTATTTCCGCCTTGCATACGCGAAGCACCATCCCATGCTTGCACCCAAACACATTTCATATCTGGCTCTACTTCACAATTACCATTCTCACGCACACCGCCACAAGGGCCGTTGCGGATTGTTTTAGGGCAATTCATTGGGCACGTCATGCCGGTGCTAGAAAGCACGCAATTGCCACACATTTTACAATCGAATAACGCGCCCTTAAGGTGCTTTTCAGCGCCAGTAATAACACCGTCCAATTTGTTATTCGAAACCTTGCTTAAAAATCCCAAAACTTTAAGAATTATGGGCTCGACAAAATTATAAAATTTTTCGTAGGCGCTGGAGTGCTTGGTCGCGAAAAGCCTAAGCTGATACATTGACAACCTCGGTCTTAAAAATAGACTCAACAACCGGTGCTAAACCTTGTATACCTACAAATCGATACTCGTAAGTTAATCCAAAAGTATCACTGTGCTGCTGCGCAAGTTCTTGCAGTGCAGGATTCTCGGTTTGTGCCAAATAAACCATCTTTTTATAGTGTTTAAAATAATCATCGAATAACTCAGGGAATCGATCTAAGCCAAGACCTTTAACGACTAAACGCTCAAAATTTCGAACCAAGTAATCGGTCAGAAAAAAGCTGCCTAGCTCTTGTTCAACAATTTCTTGGTATTCTTTAGTGCCAGCAAAAAACTCATAGCAGTGCGCACCTTCAATTCGTTGTGCATTGTATTTTTCTAATACCGCATCGAGTGCACCCACCGTGCCGCAGTCAGCATAGGCTACGTACACATCACTGTAATTATGAGCACGCTTGGCCAATACTTTATCTACTTCATTTGCAATCAGTTGAGGGGTGTTATGCAGCTTGGCAGGTAAGCATTGCAAATCCACCACTTCATCTACCGCAGGGTTTTGCTTAATCAGTTCCACTAAGTCATGCACTAAGGCACCACAACCTAAGACCAAACGTTTGTTGACGTTTTTAGCCGTCACTTAGTATCACCATAACGCGCCTTATGCTCGGCATCAAAAGCCATGGGCTTGGCGGTTACTCGCTCAAGCATAGGGCGAAAAAACTCTAGTGGCTCAGAGTTATAATTTGGATCAAAACAATTTTGATCATATTCATGACAGAAGCGCACTGCTGCGTCGTAATATTCATGCCCTTTAAATTGATCTCTGGCGTTTCTGTCGCCACCGCTATGGTGAGCGTAGTAATACATCTGGAAAATCCCATGATGTTTTACTATCCAATATATTTCATCACTAACAAAGGGTCGTAAAATAGCAGCGGCCATTTCACTGTGTGAATACGGCGCCAAATCATCACCCAGGTCATGCAATAACGTAGCAACAACTAACTGCTCGGATTCACCAGCACGATGTGCTCGAGTAGCACCTTGCAATACATGATCCAACCGAGAAATTTGGTAGCCCGACAAAGAATTTTCAAGTTGTTGCAGGGCCGTAATTAGACGGTCAACTAAACCGAGTTTGAATTGGTCTTCTAGACGGTCAAGAAATGCATACTCTTCTGCAGTTCCATCTTCCATACGAATAAAATCGACTTTCTTCATAATTCAAACCAATCAGCGCTCGACTAAGCGGCCTGCTCTTTTAACAACATCCGAATTCGACTCATCACGTCATCCATATCCATATAGGAGAGCTGCAAATGTCTTCCACCCGATGCTGGGTTGTAACTATTGCGCCCATGTAAGACACGCAAGTTGTTAGTGACCATAATATCACCGGTGCCGAGCTTAAATTGAATCTTGTTTTCAGGCGCTTCTAGTAATTTCCCAAGCTTGCGGTAAGCGTGATAAAAGGCATCTACTTTGTCAGCTGGCATATTGCTGGGTTGCGCTAGTTGATTTGAAAAACGGAAAACTTTTAATGCGCCAGAAGTATCCAAAGTTAATAGCGGGTTGCTGCCAATAATATCGCCACGAGCGCTATTCATACGAAAAGTCACGTCGGTACTTGCCAGAGTTTCGTAAGCTTGTAGGTCTTGGTCCTTAAGCTGAGCCGCTACTTTAAAACCGTCCACCGCGGTGCTTTCTCCGCCTTCACTTTCATTAATTAGAAAATGAAACATCTGCACGCCCGGCGGGTTATTGTAGTTGGGCATGTCAGTATGAGGTTTTAATTCCAAAGTCGTGGACGCCACATTGTAGGCGTTGTATTCGCCTGGGGTAGCTCGCACATTGTGCAAGCGATCGTAAATCGTTTCTCGAACCACCGCTACAAAATCGGCAAAACGCTCGATCTCACCCTCAACTGTTGGCGCGTTTCGAACTATGGTTAGGCCGTAGTCGCGCACCGCACAACACCAATCTAATAATGTTTGGGAATCATCGCGCAACGCTTGATAGTCAAAGGTTGGAATCTTGTTTTCCAGTTCCTTACCCCAAAGTATTAGCTCGCTGTAGGCGGGGTCGATATTAAAAGACGTATTGCTGTTGCTGTAGTTGTGGTCTTGAAGCCAACTAATGGCATACTCACTTTTATGCGAAGCCTGATTCCACTCGATGGACAAACCATTTTGATCGTCGTTTAGTTGCGCACTCACGGGCGCAATCCCATCAGCAATGTCTGCCGTAACTAGTATTCGCTCACCTGTATCTGGATGCATGCATTCTGAGCATTGGCAGTTATCGCGCAACCATACATAGTGGTACAGCGCGGATTGTTGCTCAGTCAGATCTAATTCCAAATATGTCTCATTGAGTTTTAACATAAGTGTTTATCTTATAGTCGATTACCAATAATTTTTGATTAACGGTTATCCATAACGTAGTGAGTTGCCATTTCTGAGCTGCGGGCAGCGTCACGACCGTAAGCTGGCGCACCAATCGCGTCAGCAAATTCTTGGTTAAGCGGAGCGCCACCAACCATTACATGAAAGTCTTTCATAAGATCGCGCTTGTCCATCTCTTCAATCACAACACCCATATAAGGCATGGTCGTGGTTAACAAAGCGGACATACCCATAATGACTGGCTTGTGTTCGTCTAGCGCTTCAAGATAGTTCTCAACTGGATTGTTAATGCCTAAATCGACTACTTCAAAACCTGCTCCTTCTAGCATCATACCTACTAGGTTTTTACCAATATCATGGATGTCGCCTTTGACGGTGCCAATCACAAACTTGCCCATGGAAATATCCACTGAGCTGTTGGCCAAAATGGGTCGTAGCAGAGCCATGCCGCTTTTCATCGCACCAGCACATTTTAAAACTTCAGGTACGAATAAAATACCGTCGCGAAAATCTTCGCCAACTACTTTCATCCCGCCCACTAATGAATCACCCAACACTTCGTTTGCGTCAATGCCACGATCCAACATTATTTGCACGCCTTCGGCGACTTCTTCATTCAGGCCGTCATATAAGTCGTCTTGGATTTGTTCGACCAACTCACCGTTATCTAGATCGTTTAAGTCAAAATCTTCTTGGTCATCACTCATATTAATCACTCCTATTATTTTTCTTATCGAAACTCTTTATTTAATTTAGACAACTCATGTATAGACACGTTATCAAAATCTAGCAAACCAAGGCTAAGCGTCTTTTCGAATTGTTTCATTTTTAGGATCGTAAGGGCTGTCTTGCACCACTTCGGCATCCCATAGCTCACCTAGCATCTTTACTTTAAGTTGGGTACCCACTACCGCTATTTCTGGTGGCAGATATCCCATACCTATACTTTTTTCAAAGGCGACCGAGTAACCCCCTGAGGTTAATCGACCAACACGTTTGTCACCATGATATAGCGCTTCACGACCCCAAGGATCTGCATCATCAGGGCCATCGATCAACAAAGTAACGCACTTAAAACGAATACCCGTTTCTTGCATTGCCGCCTTGCCGTAAAACTCTTTGGAAAGGTCAATAAATCGCGGCAAGTCTGCTTCCGCTGGTGTTGCGTCTCGCCCCAGCTCAGTACCAAAGGCACGATACGACTTTTCTTGACGCAGCCAGTTTTGTGCACGTGCACCAACTAGCTTCATGTCATGTTTCTGACCAGCTTTTAGCAGCAAATCATACAAATAGTTTTGCATCTCAATTGGGTGATGGAGTTCCCAACCTAGCTCGCCAGTATAGGCAACTCGAATCGCATTCACCGGGCACATACCCAATTCTATCTTGCGCGCAGATAACCATGGAAAGCGCTTGTTAGTTAAGGCCGTTTGGGGGTCTGAATCGACAATCACTTCGTTTAAGACATCGCGAGATTTCGGCCCAGCGATAGCAAACACTCCCCACTGTGTGGTCACATCTTGTATTTCGATATAACCAAACTCAGGTGCTTTATCTTGCGCTGCTTTGCGTAAATAGTCGGCGTCATAAGCCGTCCACGCACCAGCAGACACTAAGTAATAATCATTCTCGCCATTGCGCACTATGGTGTATTCGGTGCGAGTTGTGCCCGCTTCGGTCAGTGCATAGGTCAAATTAATACGCCCTACTTTGGGAAGCGCATTACAAGTAAACCAATCTAGAAATTGCGTAGCACCTGGCCCTTTAACCACATGCTTGGTGAACGCGGTTGCGTCGATTAAGCCTACTCCTTCACGAATCGCTTTGGCTTCGTCTACCGCATACTGCCACCATCCGCCGCGGCGAAAAGATCTTGAGGCTTGATCGTCAAAACCTTCTGGCGCGTAGTAGTTGGGTCGCTCCCAACCATTAACTTGACCAAATTGTGCACCTGCCGCCTTTTGTCTATCGTAGGCTGGCGAAGTTCTCAGCGGTCTACAAGCTGGGCGTTCTTCGTCAGGGTGATGCAAGATATACACATGGTCATAGCACTCTTCGTTTTTGCGCGCGCCATACTCAGTGGTCATCCATGTGCCATAACGTTTTGGATCGAGTGAAGCCATATCGATTTCAGCTTCGCCACCGACCATCATCTGTGCAAGATAGTTGCCGACGCCACCCGCGGCGGTAATACCAAAACTAAAACCTTCGGCTAACCACATATTGCGCAAACCTGGTGCTGGCCCAACTAAAGGATTGCCGTCTGGGGTATAGCATATGGGGCCATTATAATCGTCTTTTAAACCACTGCTCTCACAAGAAGGCATGCGATGAATCATCGCCATGTATTGTTCTTCAATACGTTCTAAGTCGAGCGGAAATAAATCAGCTCTGAAAGTATCAGGTACGCCATGCTCAAAACGCGCGGGGGCATTCTTCTCATACACGCCCAAAATCCAACCACCGCGTTCTTCGCGCACATAGGATTGGGCATCTGCATCTCGAATGACAGGATGCTCCGGATTGCCAGCCGCGCGCCATTTTTGTAGAGCGGCGTCTACTTCAGTGACGATAAACTGATGCTCAACAACAATTGCTGGCGTTTTAATTCCTAACAATTTTGCAGTGCGCTGGGCATGATTACCTGTCGCGGTTACAACATGCTCGGCGGTAACTACAAACTGTTCTTCAGACGGCACGAGATTACCGCCTTTATCGACCATTTTGGTACAAGTAACTTTCCACTCAGTGCCGGTCCACTCATAAGCATCAACTTGCCATTTACGCTCAATGGTAACGCCGCGTTGTCTAGCGCCTTTAGCCATTGCCATAGTGACATCGGCAGGATTAATGTAACCGTCGGTAGGATGATAAATAGCTCCCTCAAGATCGTCAGTATGAATCAACGGCCAACGCTCTTTGATTTGCGCAGGGCTTAATTGTTCATAAGGAATGTTGACAGTTTCAGCGGTTGAACCATAAAGCATAAACTCGTCCATGCGATCTTTGGTTTGTGCCATACGTAAGTTGCCTACTACAGAAAAACCTGCGTTAAGACCAGTCTCAGCTTCAAGTGACTTATAAAAATTAACTGAGTAATCATGCAAATGAGTTGTGGCATAGCCCATATTGAACAATGGCAATAAGCCGGCTGCATGCCAGGTTGAACCCGATGTTAATTCATCGCGCTCAACCAGCATCACGTCCTCCCAACCATACTTGGCTAAATGATACGCAATACCTGCACCAACGGCTCCACCGCCTACAACCAGAGCTTTTACATGCGACTTCATTTATTCATCTTCTCCTGACAAATTACACAATGCCAAACTTGACACTGTCGAGACCATTTATTTGATTCTATTATTAGCCCTAATTTAAGCCAAAACTAACCATGAGAATAGCCTAAAAACGACATTTTCTATTGTAATAATTAGCGCATATAACCGTGTTTTTATGTCGCTGCAAGAACAGTTTTAAACACACGAAATAAGTAGCATAAATTGAAGCATAAAGGATGGCTGACTCGTTTTAGGACCATCCAGTCAATGGCATAAAGTAAAAGAGGTAATACATTCTCAATTACTTATAACCAAGCTTAATTATAGTTATCACTATGCCTAATCTTATTAGCCTTATCCTCACTGATTACTATTTTAAGCAATACATTTTTGAACACTTTTTATAAACTGTTCACAAAGCATTTATATAGTGTGACTTTCATTTATTTTAGGAGGCTCTAGTGGCTTACAAAACCGACATAGAAATCGCTCGCGAAGCAAGCAAAAAACCGATTCAAGAAATCGGTGCAAAACTTAATATTCCGAGTGAATATATGCTTCCTTTTGGACACGACAAAGCAAAAGTTTCGGCTGAATTTATTAGTGCTCAGAAAAGCAAAGAAGACGGTAAATTAATTCTAGTAACTGCTATTAATCCAACTCCTGCCGGTGAAGGAAAAACCACCACCACGGTTGGGTTAGGCGATGGCTTAAACGCGATTGGTAAAAATGCCGTTATTTGTATCCGAGAAGCCTCGCTTGGTCCTTGCTTTGGCATGAAAGGTGGTGCTGCGGGTGGTGGTAATGCACAAGTTGTTCCGATGGAAGATATGAACCTGCATTTTACTGGAGACTTCCATGCTATCACTTCAGCGCATAACTTATTGTCGGCAATGATTGATAACCATATCTACTGGGGTAATGAGCTCGAAATAGACCAGCGACGGGTGACTTGGCGCCGCGTTCTAGACATGAATGATCGTGCCTTACGCGATGTGGTTACTAGTCTAGGCGGCGTTGCCAATGGAGCACCAAGGCAAACTGGCTTTGATATAACAGTGGCTTCTGAAGTCATGGCTATTCTGTGTTTATCAAAAGATATCAAAGACTTAGAGAAACGCTTGGGCGATATTATTGTGGCCTATCGTCGCGATAAAAGCCCCATCTACGCCCGAGACATTAAGGCAGATGGTGCTATGACAGTATTACTAGAACAAGCGATGCAACCCAATTTGGTGCAAACACTTGAGAACAATCCGGCGTTCGTTCATGGCGGTCCATTTGCAAATATCGCGCACGGTTGTAACTCTGTTGTAGCCACAACAACAGCTCTAAAATTAGCTGACTATGTGGTCACCGAAGCTGGCTTTGGTGCAGACTTAGGTGCCGAAAAATTCCTAAACATTAAATGCCGAAAAGCAGGCATTTCACCTAGCGCGGTAGTCTTGGTGGCAACGGTACGCGCTATGAAAATGAATGGCGGTGTCGCTAAAGCCGACCTTGGTACAGAAAACGTAAAAGCTGTTAACGATGGTTGCCCGAACCTTGGTCGTCATATCGAGAACTTAAAATCATTTGGCGTGCCCGTGGTGGTTGCAGTGAATCATTTTGTAACCGATACCGATGCCGAAGTGCATGCTATTAAAGATTTTGTTGCTAGCCAAGGCGCTGAAGCTATCGTTTCAAAACACTGGGAGTTTGGCTCGGAAGGCTCTAAAGAATTAGCCACCCGTGTAGCTGAAATTGCCGACTCAGATATGGCCAGCTTCGCGCCAATCTATCATGACGAGATGCCCTTATTCGAGAAGATCGAAACGATAGCAAAGAGAATCTACCGCGCTGATGAAGTGATTGCCGATAAAAAAATTCGCGATCAATTAAAAGAGTGGGAAGCACAAGGCTATGGAGGTCTGCCTGTTTGTATGGCTAAAACCCAATATAGCTTTAGCACCGACCCAAACTTAAGAGGCGCACCCACCGGTCATACATTACCAGTGCGTGAAGTACGCTTGGCTGCAGGCGCTGGCTTTGTGGTGGTGATTTGTGGTCAGATAATGACTATGCCTGGGCTACCAAGTGTACCGTCAGCCGAAGCGATTCATATCAATGATGTAGGCCAGATTGACGGTTTATTCTAAGCAAGCTGCATTTCCAACATGAGTCAGGCTCGATATGACTCAATGTAAAATGGCGCTATTGACAGACAATAGCGCCATTTTTACGTCTACTGTTCCAGCTTAGGTACGCCAATCCAACTACAGATTTTGATGGCGGCAGCACTTACAACCGTGAGTTAGATGTCCTAAAATAGCCTCGTTCTTACAACAGCCGAAACTAATAGGTTTTAAATTGCACGAATATCAGGACCGCGTTGAAAAAGTGCTCGATTCCGCACTTATGTTAGCTGACACTCCCGAGCACTTACAAGCGTCTATGCGCTATTCAACTTTGGGTGGAGGCAAACGTGTCCGTGCAATGTTGGTGTATGCCGCAGGCTTAGCCCTTGGCGCACCACTATCACGACTTGATGCTGTGGCCGCTGCGCTGGAATGTATACACAGCTATTCGCTGATTCACGATGATTTACCCGCCATGGATGACGACGATTTGCGCCGTGGCAAAGCAACTAATCATAAAGAGTTTGATGAGGCAACCGCGATACTCGCTGGCGATGCGCTACTTACAATCGCCTTTGAGTTAATTAGCGAAGAACAGTCACTATCTGATAAACAAGTACGACAGTTGTGCTCAATGTTAGCAAAGCGCGCGGGCAGAGTCGGGATGGTGGGCGGACAAATGTTAGATATGCTCGCTGAAGGTCAGGACTTGACACGTCAAGAACTCGAAAACGTACATTCACGCAAAACGGGAGCGCTAATCCGCGCGGCTGTTATTGGCGGCACTTTATGTGCTGAAGACGTGCCTGCCGAACAGACACTTGCACTGGATGAGTATGCCAAAAAAATCGGCTTGGCCTTTCAAGTGGTGGATGATGTACTCGACATTGAATCGAGCACTGAAATGCTGGGTAAAACCAGCGGTGCAGACCAAGCCTTAGGCAAATCAACGTACCCCGCTCTACTTGGGCTAGAAGCTTCAAAACAATTAGCCCAGCAATTATATGATGAAGCAATCAGCTGCATCTCAATTATTAGTGGCGACACCACTATGTTAGCTGACTTAGCATCGCTGGTTGTTACCCGAAAAAAATAAACTAGGATAGTCACTAATCGGCTGAGAATAGCATTTTAATATGAGTCTAGATCAAGGTCCCATTCGAATCGCGGTTGTTAGCGCTCTCACAGCCGAAAGTCGAACGATGAAGCAAGTATCAAACAGACTGGAGCTGCACACCTGCGGTATGGGTAGTGACGCTGTTGAAAAACATCTTGCTAATGTATCCACCCAAAATATCTCAGGAATAATTAGCTGGGGCGTGTGTGGCGCTTTAAAAAATCAACTAAAACCAGGGGATTTGCTAATCCCTAAAATGGTCACAAATCAAAACCAGCAAACATTTAAGTGCGATGCACTTTGGCGTAAAACCATACAAGACACTATACACAGTGAAAATCACAACAGCGGCATGCTAAATAGTCTGATCGTCGATAGCGAAAAGACGATTAATACGCCCCAAGCAAAAACAGCATTAGCAAAGCTCAGTAATGCTGAAGCGGTAGATATGGAAAGCTTCGCCATCGCTAAATTTGCACATGCCCACGAAATACCTTTTGTCATAATTCGAGTGGTTGTTGATACCGCAAATGATTGCTTACCAGAGAAACTGGCATTTGAGTTAGGCGAATCTTCGGCGTCATTAAAGACCTTTGTTAGAGCTATCAGTCAACCGCGGCAATGGCCAACACTGATACGTACTGGCAGTCAATTCAGAGTCGCTTTGGCAAGTTTAAAAATGCTTGCCAACACATCAATTGATGCCCTTAGTATGACTTGCATTGAACCTACACCAGAGTAAATCTAAGTCGCAATGAAGCATCAAATAATTAGTGATTGGGTAGCTAACTGGGTAACGCTTTGTGCACGCAATGCAAAATTAGTTTGCCTGCTCTCTCTACTAACGTGTGCCTTTTTTGCCAACTATGTGGTCGATAATTTAGGCATTAATACCAAGACCACAGACATGCTTTCTGAAAAGCTGAGCTGGCGACAAAACCTGTTGGAACATGAAAAACATTTTCCACAATTAACCGATACCTTAGTCGCCGTAGTCGACGCCCAAAGCCCCATGCTGGCCTTACAAGCTGCCGACAAATTAGCGGCGTCATTGAGTCAGAAAAAAGAATTATTTCATGATGTTTATATGCCTAATGGCGGTGATTTTCTTCGTCAAAATGGCTTGCTCTACTTGGACTTAGATGAACTTGAACAACTCACTGAAGAACTGGCTAAAATTCAACCTTTTCTAGGTCGCTTGCAGCGCGGTGAAGGACTCAGCGGTTATTTTAACTTGCTAGAACAAAGTTTGAAAACCTCAGGTCAGTCTGAGCAAACATCAATCGACAGACTAGCGTCGCGCACCTCACTCGCGATTGATGCCTTACAAAATAACCAGTTCTATCGTATGCGCTGGGATGACAAAGCCGAGACACGGCAACTCATCGTACTTAAACCCAAGTTAGTCTTCGAACAACTACTGCCAGCTAAACAGTCTATTGAGGCTTTACAAACGATTGTTGATGAGCTCAAACTTAATAAAGAGCACGGGATTAGCGTGCGCTTGACTGGCACCATCGCCCTACAAAGTGACGAACTAAAGCTGCTAGCCAGCAGCATGCCACTAAGCGGTGTCATTGCCCTTGTCTTGGTAAGCCTAGTGCTGTTTTTTGCCATGCGCCATCCGGTACTGATTTTAAGCTCAGTAACAACATTGGTAGCGGGCTTAATCGCGACAGCTGCATTTGCAGCATTTTCAGTTGGTAAACTCAACCTAATATCAGTCGCCTTTGCTATTTTATTTATCGGGCTAGGTGTCGATTTTGCGATTCATTTTTGCTTAAGATACAAAGAATTATTGACGCAAAAAATAGGACATTTAGCGGCTTTGCATGAAACCGCTAATGATGTTGGAACCTCGTTGCTACTGTGCAGCATCACGACCTCGGCCGGCTTTTTCGCTTTTGTTCCTACCTCTTTTAAAGGCGTGTCTGAACTTGGCATAATTTCAGGAGCTGGAATACTCATTAGTTTAGTTACCACGCTAAGTTTACTACCTGCATTGCTAAGTTTATGGCCCATTAAGACGCCTACTTTAAATGAGAAAGACAACAACTTTTCTCGTATAAGCAACGCTATCAGCCAACGTTTCCTCCTCTCTCCCAAAACCAGCAAGAGAATAGTCACTGGCTTTGCACTGCTTATTGTTGCGTCACTATTTGCAGTACCCTATGTCTCTTTTGATAATAATCCTCTTAATTTACGTTCTCCAAAAAGTGAATCCGTTTCAGCATATCGAGACTTGTTGAATGATTCTAAAACATCACCCTTGTCTTTGAGCGCGCGGGATAAAAATCTCAAAAAGCTAGAGGCTATTCAAGCTCAACTAGAAAATTTAACAACAGTAGATCGTGTTATAGGTTTTGGGGATTTCTTACCTAAAGATCAAACTGAAAAGCTGGATTTGTTAGCAGATTTAGAATTTATTTTAGGTGGTAGAATTTCCAGCGATCGTGCAATAGGTGAAGAAACAACTGAGCAACAATTCACTGCAATCAATGACCTAATTAACACCATCGAAAATCAGAACCAAAACTCTGGTAATCCAACGCTGCAAGAGCTTCATCAAAAATTAGTATCACTAAAAAATCGCTTGCAGCAGCAACCCCCAGACAAACAAAGCGCAGCGCTCGTTCAGTTGAGTAATAGTTTATTAGGCGATTTATTAATACAAATTCAACGTGTTCAGGACGGTTTAGCCAGTGAAGGCGTAACACTAGAAACATTACCCGTGGCATTAACTAAGCGTTGGCATTCAGATAGCGGCCAATACAAACTGCAGATTCTACCCAGTGAAAATATGCAGGACAACGCAAAAGCAGCAGCCTTTGTGCGATCAGTAACCGAAATAGCTCCGAATGCGACAGGATCATCTATGGTCAATCTAGAAGGCGGCTTAGCGATAGTACAATCTTTTATACAAGCATTTGCCTCGGCCTTCGTTCTAATTTTGTTACTTTTAGTTCTATTGTTACGTAGGTTTGGCGACGCCATACTTGTATTAACTCCATTATTGTTAACTGCGCCTCTAGTTATCGCAGCGACTGTAATACTCGACACTGCCTTAAATTATGCCAACATTATTACACTGCCGCTGCTACTGGGTATCAGTGTCGACAACGGAGTACACATGGTACATCGAGCACGTCATGCACTACCGGACTCCAAACATTTGCTTGGCAGCAGCACTGGACGAGCTGTAATTTTCAGTGCCTTAACCACCATAGTTAGTTTTGGCAATCTGGCATTCTCGCCCCATATTGGCACAGCCAGTATGGGTTTACTTTTGAGTATTGGCATGCTGTGTAGTTTATTCTGTACTTTATTACTGCTGCCAATTTTACTAAATAACTATATCAAGGTCGGTTCTGATCAATGAAAACACTGATTACTGGAGCGTCTGGTTTTGTCGGTAGCGCAGTTATGCGCAAATGCTTGGCACGTGGTGAAGATGTGCGCGTACTAGTTAGGGAGAATAGTGATCGGCGCTTAATTACGGAACACCCTGTAGAAGTGGTAGTTGGAGATCTAAACGACCCAAATTCATTAAACGCTGCGCTTAAAGACTGCCACTATTTATACCATGTAGCAGCCGATTATCGCCTATGGAGTCGCAACCCAGAGGAACTCTACCAAAGTAACGTAGAGGGAACTCGCAACATAATGCTGGCTGCCCTCCAACAGGGTATCCAACGTATTGTGTATACCAGCTCAGTGGCTACCCTTGGATTACATGCCGATGGATCTGCGGCTAACGAAGACAGTCCGGTATCGTTAAGCGATATGATCGGAGACTATAAACGCTCAAAATATTTGGCGGAACGTGAAGTTGACAATTTAATTGCTGAGCAAAATTTACCCGCAGTTATTGTTAATCCCTCGACACCGGTTGGTGCTGGCGACATTAAGCCCACCCCCACTGGACAAATGATATTAGACGCGGTCACTGGAAAAATGCCTGCTTATGTAGATACTGGACTTAATATTGTGCATGTAGAAGATGTAGCTGATGGCCATCTTGCGGCGATGGATCGAGGCATCATTGGAGAACGTTATATACTGGGCGCGGTGGATATGACCTTGCAAGAAATATTATCCTATATTTTTAAGTCTATTGATCAAAAACCACCCACGATAAAATTGCCGCATAACCTGATCTTACCAATCGCGTGGCTTATGGAGCGAATTGCGCTAGTGACTAACTCCCCTCCACGAATAACCGTTTCGGGCGTGCAGCTTGCTAAAAAAAGGATGTTTTTTTCGCACGCCAAAGCGAGCCAAAAGTTAAGCTATTCCCCACGCCCTGCAGAACAAGCCTTAGATGATGCAGTTAAATGGTTTCAAGAGTTTTTTTGAGTAGCATGTGAATCCAAACTATAGCCTTAATTGAACCACTCCTCCCCTCCCCAGCGTTTATCATAAGTTCGTGATCTAAATGTGAAAAACATCCGCTAACGTTCGCTACAATTAGGATTAACGTGTTACCATACGGCGCTATATGTAGTACGGCAGTTTATATTCCATATTTAGTGTCATGTTAGAGCGATTACTTCCTACTAAACATAACAAATCATGACACATGATATAAACGGCTTTACTACAGCTGAGGGCATTAACTAGATAGAACGATATTTATGGTCTCAATAAACCCAACTGAACCGTCTGCAAAGCAAACAATAGAAAAAGCATTAGAGCTTCAGGATGAAATGCTACCGGGTGTTTCCAGAACCTTTGCGCTAACTATTCCCCAGCTCCCTCATGCACTTAGAGTCTCAATCACAAATGCATATTTGTTGTGTAGAATTGCCGATACCATAGAAGACGATGTTGAACTAGACATTCAACAAAAGAAGGACTTTCATCAACGTTTTATTAGCATAGTAGAAAATAAAGAAGCGCCGGATGATTTTGCAGCGCGCTTAAGCGCCGCGCTATCAGATAAAACTATTGAAGCCGAACGCTTATTGGTCAAAGAAACGGCCACTGTAATTCAAGTTACTCGCTCTCTCAATCAGACACAGCAAACAGCACTGCTACGTTGTATATCAATCATGTGTAAGGGCATGCCCGACTTTCAACGAGCTAACACAGCTAGCGGCCTTAAAAAAATGAATGATATGGATCGTTATTGTTACTATGTTGCAGGAGTAGTTGGTGAAATGTTAACTGAGTTATTTTGTGACTATTCACCAGCTATCAATGAAAACAAAAGTACTTTAATGGCTCTTTCTACGTCCTTTGGTCAAGGTCTACAAATGACCAATATTCTAAAAGACATATGGGATGATCAACAAGCCAACGCATGTTGGTTACCACAAGAGGTATTTGAACGTCATGGGCTGCAGCTAGAAAAGCTGTCCCCTACTTCAGAAAATATTGGCTTTGAACAAGGCATGACTGAACTTATCGGCATTGCCCATGGACATTTAGATAATGCTCTCAAGTACACCACACTGATTCCTAAAAATGAAACCGGCATTCGACGTTTTTGTTTGTGGGCTATTGGTATGGCTGTTTTGACATTGCGCAACATCCATAACAACCCTAGCTTTGTTTCAAGTGAAGAAGTCAAAATAAGCCGAAGTAAAGTTAAAGCAACTGTGTTCGCCACCAGCTTGTTATGTCGAAGCGATCGAGCGCTTGGCATGCTATTTAATGCAGCACAACAGGGCATGCCAAAACAACAAAGCATCGTCAATAGCACGGGCGCGCGAGTTTAAGCTATGAATCATTTAAACAAACTTCCCGCGCGCGATGAGATTGTCTCATCTGAAACAGAAAATCTAATTCTGGTTGATATAGAAGATCAAGAACTTGGCTCCAGTACTAAAGAAGCGTGTCACAATGGTGAAGGAATATTACATCGAGCATTCTCAGTATTTATTTTCAACCAACAAGGCGAAGTCTTGCTGCAACAGCGAAGTTCGAATAAACGACTGTGGCCTTTGTATTGGTCTAATAGTTGTTGCAGTCATCCTCGAGTTGGTGAAACCATGGAACATGCGACGGAACGTCGCATGCACGAAGAATTGGGATTGACTAGCAATAATTTAAAATACCTTTATAAATTCCACTACCACGTCGCATTTGGCCCACACGGGTCAGAAAACGAATTATGTTCGGTGTATATTGGCAATACTACAGATGAAGTATTTGCTAATATAAGTGAGGTTTCAGCTTGGCGATTCATAAGCCCATCAGACTTAAGCAAAGAATTAAACGAATCACCTCAGTCATTTACTCCTTGGTTTAAGATGGAGTGGCAGCAATTAACGCAAAATTATTCAAATGATTTGGCCGAATTTGGTGTACAAGTAAACGATGAATTTAAGATACATTCAATATAACTAAACTATACATACTCATGAGTATTCCATTTATTCAGCAATACAAGGTCGGAAAATATATTCTCGGCAAAAAATTAACGCGAACTGAACGTTACCCTTTGGTGCTCATGCTTGAACCTTTGTTTCAGTGCAACCTCGCTTGCGCTGGGTGTGGAAAAATAGACTATCCAAAAGATATTCTGCAAAAACGAGTAAGCGTGGATGATGCATTGAAAGCAGTTGATGACTGCGGAGCACCAATTATTTCGATTGCAGGTGGAGAACCCTTGGCACATAAAGAGCTCCCTCAAATTGTGGAAGGAATGGTGCATCGAAAAAAATTCGTTTATCTATGTACCAATGCTATTTTGCTTGAAAAACATATCCATCAATATCAGCCATCTCCGTACCTAACATTTTCAATACATTTGGATGGTTTGAAAGAAAGACATGATGAATCGGTATGTCAAGAAGGTGTCTTCGACAAAGCCGTAAAAGCGATTAAAGTGGCTGTTGATAAAGGCTTTAGAGTAAACATTAATTGCACTTTATTTGATGGGGAGCAACCTGATGAAGTGGCTAAGTTTTTTGACTATGTCACAGACCTTAGCGTAGAAGGTATCACCGTATCTCCAGGCTATAGCTATGACCATGCTCCACGCCAAGATGTATTCCTAAATAAGAAAAAAAGCAGCAATTTATTTCGTGAAATTTTTAAACATGGCACTAGCCGAACAAAGCCGTGGCGCTTTAACCATTCATCATTGTATCTTGATTTTTTAGCTGGTAACCAAAGTTATCAATGTACGCCATGGAGCAATCCCACTTACAATGTATTTGGCTGGCAAAAACCTTGTTATTTATTGGTTGACGAAGGCTACTCACAAACCTATGAAGGTTTAATGTCCGAAACCAACTGGGACAATTACGGTACTGGTAAAAACCCCAAGTGTGATAACTGCATGGCCCATTGTGGTTACGAAGGCACCGCGGTAAATGACATGTTTGCTAGTCCAATTAAAGCGATCAAAGTTTTCATGAAAGGACCCAAACTGGATGGTGCGATGGCGCCAGCCTTACCTATTATGTACGACCGCGCAGATATCAATCACTCTAGCAAAATAAACTCAATACCGGTCACTCAAGGAGATCAACCTAGAAACTGATTTTAGGTTGAGATAAAACACTGGTTTTACGATGAGTAGACTAACTTTATTTTGTGGTCTTGTATTATTTTCACTGCCGCTGGCAGCACAAACAGAGGCAGTAGATGTAGTGGATAAATTACAAAGCGCGCTTATGCGTAGCGCTGGTTTTTCAGATTTTTCTGAGAGACTTCAGGCGGTATCAACCACCATTGAAGAGACCCATGACTTTTCAACTATAGCGCGACTTGTGACTGGACGACATTGGCGTACTTTGAGTGCCACGCAGCGTACTAAGTTCCTCGAAAAGTTTAGCAAACTTAGTGCAATGGCTTATGCAGAGCGATTCAAAGATGTTGGTGTTAGTAAATTTAGCCACATTGAAACTTTGGAACAGCCACGCAACAGCAAAAAAGTAATCTCGTCTTTAACTTTAGATAAAAATGCTAGCTTTTCGGAAATAAGCACTAAGGAGTCTTTGTCCTTTGAATATGTTTTGCATCGCAGTGATGCAGAACAATCGACTCAAGAGTCAGCTGATAGTCGCTGGCAAATTATTAATGTCGTGGTTGACGGAGTAAGCGACTTGGCATTAAAGCGTAGTAATTATGCGAGCATTCTTAGCGAAGATGGTTTTGATGCCTTGATAGACCACTTAAACGAAAAAATAGCGCGCATCCAAAAGACACCACAGTAAAACCACGATGAAGCTAACTTGAAAAACTAAAAGTTAGAAAGCAACTGTTGTACTAAATTTGTTTGGTGTTCACAGTTATCCAAAGAACGCAAAATTTGCACACGCTGAGCGAAACTGCTCTTGCCACCATCACGTACTTCAGCGGCTAATGTATTTAAGGGTTTACACGCTTCGATCATGACCGCTTCAGCCTGCTCTAATTCAATGAGCTGAGTATCAGTAAGCGAAGAGTCGCTAGCAAACGAAATCAACTCTGATACAAGTTGATTATGGTGTAGAAATACATCTTGAGCGTGTTGACGGGTCTTTGAGCTCAAGCCGCTAGCACAGGCACTTAAGCAAACAAGTAATACACAAGTTAGCAACAGGCACTTATGCGCATTACGATAAATCCTTAAATTAATCATTATCCGTTTAAAAATAGTTTGATTTAATGGTAAATCATAGTCAAAATCAGAAACAGTTGCTCGATTACTTCGCGAAGTGTGAAAGAAATGAACTAGTTTTCAAGCTATTATAATCGTCAGTATGATCAATACCTACGCCCATCGCCCCATTTCTTATAGAGCCGCTAATATTATCGGCAGTCTTGCCGAGCACATTGGACTAGAACCACGAATTCATGATCAGTACTTATTAGATAAGGCGCAGCGCCTAACTAAATTAAATGATTTTGGTGACGATAGCTTCGTTACTGGCTTCGAACTACTAATACAATCGCTAAGAGAAGAAGCCAAACTCAATACGATTGGTAAGCTATCCGCGACCACCTATTTAACACAATTATTGTGCAATCGGCTACGTCTTGAAAAACAATATAAGAGTGCTGAGAAAATTGGTCAGAGAAAAATTAGTCGACCGATTTTTATCACTGGCTTACCGCGCAGCGGCACCACGTTTTTGCATGCATTATTAGCCGAAGATCCCAATACACGAACTCCTATTACATGGGAGGTAATGTATCCGGCACCATTAGATGCTAATCCAAGCAGTACAAGTGATTCAAAAAAGGAGCGCAGTAAACGTTGTGCTAACGACTTAAAATGGCTTGATCGCTTAGCCCCTAAATTTAACTCTATTCATGCGGTTAAAGCGCAGCTGCCGCAAGAGTGTATTGCTATTACCACACACGATTTTGCCAGCATTCAGTTTCACACAACCTACAATGTACCCAGTTATCAGCAGTGGCTAGAACAACGCAACATGGTTTCTTCCTATCGTTATCACAAGCGCTTTTTACAGCATCTTCAAAATCATGATGGTGAGCAACAATGGCTATTAAAAGCCCCTGGACACTTATATGACTTATCAGACCTAATGAAGGTATATCCGGATGCACAGATTATTCAGACGCATCGAGACCCAGTCAATGTAATAGCATCAATATCCAGTCACGCTAATGTCATCCGAGCCGCCTTCAGTGATGAGTTAGATCATCGTGAGATAGCACAAGATTGGCAAAGATATTGGAAACAGGCTTTAAGCCGCAATTTAGATTACCGACAACAAAATCAAAACCAAACTATTAATGACGTCTATTACGGAGACCTAGTGTCTGACCCAATCGGTGTGGTTAAAAACCTGTATGAAAATTTAAACCTAAATTACAATGAAGAATTTGAATCTGCTTTAAAAAAATACATTGATAGAAACCCGCAAAGTAGACATAAGTATACCTTGCAAGAATTTGGTTTTAACAAACGAACTATTCAATCTGCGTTTGCCGATTACTATCAACTTCACCAAGGCTTAGCAGATATCTAAGTGCGATACTGATGCAACGCCACCATTAAATATTATGAATTCAATTCCACAGAGTCAGGCTGTAAAGCAAAGCGACGGCGGAATCGCGATAGTAAATCAGCTTATTGATGCAGGTTTATCTTGGACGGCCGAGAATCAATACTCCGCTGGCTATTGGAATGCCCTATTAGAATCAAATGCCTGTATGGAAGCGCAATGGTTGATGGCCTTGCATATTCTAGGCGTCGACGATCCTCAAAAAACCGCAGGTTTTGCTCAATCTATTATTGATCGACAGCGAGAAGACGGTTCTTGGGAAATATATTATGACGCACCAATGGGCGATAGTAATACCACGATTGAATCGTATGCGGCGCTGAGATTGGCAGGTTACGACCCTAACTCTGAAGAGTTAACTAGAGCTCGAAACTGGATATTTGAAAACAATTCCTTATCCAAATCACGGGTCTTTACGCGCTATTGGCTATCTTTAATTGGTGAGTGGCCATGGCAAGAGGTCCCTAACATACCGAGCGAAATTATCTATTTCCCAAAGTGGTTCCCGTTTAATATTTATAATTTTGCATGTTGGGCTCGTGCTACCATTTTGCCGCTGGCATTACTGAGTGCAAGCCGCACTTCGAAACCCTTTCCAACTGAAAAACGCTTAGACGAATTATTTCCTGATGGCCGTGAAGCCTTCGATTACAGCTTGCCAAAATTGTCCGACAAAGGTTGGGCTGCTTTTTTCTATAAAGTTGATCGAGTGCTGCATTTTTTGCAAAACAAAGGCTTAACGCCTTGGCGTAAATCCGCCAACAAAAAAGTCAAAGACTGGATCATAGAACACCAAGATGAAGACGGATGTTGGGGGGGAATTCAACCACCTTGGATATACAGTGTTATGGCTGTGAATGCGCATGGGTGTTCGCTAGATCATCCAGTAATCAAAAAAGGCCTTGGTGCCTTAGATAATTATTGGACTCATACGGTTGGTGACGGCTTATATGTGCAAAGTTGTGAATCACCAGTATGGGACACCTTGCTTACACTATTAGCCGTGCATGAATGTGATGCTGGTGCAGAGTTAAAACAAGCTGTTAACAAAGCCATAGACTGGATACTCGAACATGAAAACTCCACCTATGGTGACTGGTCTCAACAAACACCTAATGTCAGTCCTAGCGGCTGGGCGTTTGAGCGAGCCAATACCATGTATCCAGACACAGACGATACTGCCATTGCAATTCTGGCTTTAAACGGCCTTAGCAAGCACTATCACAAGCCTGATGCTATACAAAAATCGGTAACTCGAGCCAAAGATTGGTTGCTAGCAATGCAATGCCGCGGTGGTGGCTGGGGCGCGTTTGATCGCGATAACGATAAGACTCTTCTAAGCAAAATTCCTTTTAGCGATTTTGGCGAAGTATTGGATCCACCCAGTGTAGACGTTACCGCGCATATCATTGAAGCGCTATTATCGATGCGCGATCAAGACCCAAGAATTCAAACCGCGCTTGACGCCGCAATAGCTTATATAAAGTCAGAACAAGAAGACAATGGAAGCTGGTTCGGTCGTTGGGGTGTCAATTATATATATGGCACAGGTGCGGTAATACCAGCCTTGGTATTTGCTGGCGAAGACCCCGATCAAGAGTATATTAGACACGCAGCACATTGGTTAGTTGATCATCAAAACAGTGATGGCGGATGGGGTGAAACCTGTGCATCATATATGGATGACAGCTTGCATGGTAAGGGACCGAGCACTGCCTCCCAAACGGCTTGGGCATTGCAAGGACTAGTCGCAGTTAATCATGCTGATTTTCATCATAGCATAAGCAATGGCGTCGCCTATCTGCATGCAACGCAAAGTGACGGCACATGGGAAGAAAAATACTTCACTGGCACAGGCTTTCCAGGCTATGGTGTAGGATCGCGTTTAGACGAAGAAGACCAGAAGCGCCGTACCAAATTATTACAAGGCAACGAGCTTGGCCGCGGATTTATGTTGAAGTACAATATGTATCGACATTACTTCCCACTCATTGCGTTGGGTCGTATACGAGAGTACTTAAATAATAATAACTACCTTTAGGCGGTTGACCGTGAATACTAATAAATACCCTCTTTTAATGACCATAGACAGCCCAGCTGATCTACGCGAATTTGAAGAAAAACAATTACCTCGTATATGTGATGAGACACGTCAATTTCTAATCGATACGGTGGCCAAAATAGGTGGTCATTTGGGTGCGGGGCTTGGCACGGTAGAGCTTACAACAGCGCTGCACTATGTTTTTAATACACCTAACGATCGCATTGTTTGGGACATTGGTCATCAAGCTTACCCGCACAAAATTCTTACTGGTAGACGCGATGAACTGCATACTATTCGCCAAGCGGGTGGATTGTCTGGCTTTTTAAAGCGTAACGAAAGTGAATACGACACTTTCGGCGCAGGCCACTCCAGCACCTCAATAAGTGCAGCTTTAGGTATGGCGGTTGCGACTAGCCAACAAAACCTAGAACGAGATGTTATCGCGGTAATTGGTGATGGCGCTTTAACCGCCGGCATGGCATTCGAAGCCTTAAACAATGCCGGTGATATGGATGCCAATCTATTGGTAATTCTGAACGATAACGATATGTCGATTTCGCCTAATGTGGGTGCGATGAATAACTATCTCACTCGCCTTATGACTGGCACTACGGTGAATACTGTACGCCAAGGTACCAAGAAGGCACTCGAAGTCGTGCCGCCCGTGCGTGATTACGCTAGACGCTTTGAAGAGCATGTTAAAGGCATGGTACTGCCAAGCACGTTTTTTGAAGAACTCGGATTTAATTACTCAGGCCCTATTGATGGCCATGATGTTAACACCTTAGTTCGCACACTTGAAAACCTTAAGAAAATTGAAGGGCCGCGTTTTTTGCACATTATAACGACCAAGGGCAAAGGTTTTAAACCAGCGGAAGGTGCGCCCGTACAATACCATGGCGTATCTCCATTTAACCCGCAGACTGGTGAGTTTGGCAAAAAAGCCAAAACCCGAACCTTTACCCATGTGTTTAGTGATTGGCTCTGCGATATGGCAGCTAAAGACGATAAACTAATTGGCATTACGCCAGCTATGCGCGAAGGTTCTGGTCTTGTACGATTTTCTGAAGAGTATCCAGATCGATATTTTGATGTTGCGATTGCTGAGCAGCATGCATTAACTTTTGCAGCGGGTATGGCCTGTGACGGGCAAAAACCAGTAGTCGCAATTTACTCTACCTTTTTGCAACGTGCCTATGACCAGCTAATTCACGATATCAGCGTACAAGATTTAGATGTCATGTTAGCCATCGATCGCGCTGGTTTAGTTGGGGCTGATGGTCCAACTCACGCAGGTGTGTTTGATTATTCATTTTTGCGTTGCGTACCGGGTGCCGTTATTTATGCACCGAGCGACGAAGCAGAGTGCCGAGATATGCTTTATAGTGCCTATTTGCACAAGGGCTTAACCGCGGTGCGTTATCCTCGTGGTTCTGGGATTGGCGCACTGGAACGTGAAGAAATGACGGAGATCCCGTTGGGTACCGCGCAAACGGTGAGAAATGGCAGCAAAGTAGCAATATTATGTTTCGGAACGGTGTTACCAGCCGCCGCCAAAGCCGCTGAGGAACTGGACGCAACCTTGATTAATATGCGTTTTGTTAAACCCTTAGATGGGACACTCATCACGCAGATCGCAAATACCCATTCACTGATTGTGACTGTGGAAGAAAACGTGATTGCCGGTGGTGCTGGCTCAGGCGTTAATGAACTGTTAGCAAAACAACAGTTTGCCATGCCTATCTTGAATCTTGGTTTGCCAGATCATTATATTGAGCATGGCACGCAAGCTCAGCTACTTGCTGAATGTGGTTTAGACTCAGCAGGTATTGTTAAATCCATTCAAGGCTCTGCCTATTTCCAAGAATTATCTGAAGACCAAAAGTTAGCCTAAGCCGCTAGTAGAAAATAGCCTAAGCTTCTATTAGAGAATAGCCTAGGCTGTTAGTAGTAAATAGCTTAAACCATTCTTCGCCAGCTACCAATTACTAGCCTTGGCCGCTTCCCAGTCATCGCGCCACTCTTCAGGTATCGTATCGTTGGCTAACAAACTTCCTTGCTCAATGCCTGGATAAAGTTGCGCATAATTTCTAACGTCACTACCCTGCACGCGTCGATTAATATGCTTCGGCTCAAGCTCATGGATACCATCGAGACCGGCCGCACCAACTAGTTCGACCAAATTAGCCACCGTTTCGCGGTGAAAGTTTGCAACTCGTTGGGCCTTATCGCTGACAACAATCGCTTTATTGCGCCCTGGATTTTGTGTTGCAATTCCAGTCGGACAATGATCCGTATTACAGGTACGCGCTTGAATACAACCTAGCGATAGCATAAAGCCCCTTGCCGAGTTAACTGCATCTGCCCCTAAAGCCAAGGCTCTTAAAACATGAAATGCGGAAAACATTTTACCTGAAGCGATAATTCGAACTTGATCTCTTAGACCAATACCAAGCAAAGCTCTATGCACAAAAACAAGCGCGTCACGAATAGGCGTGCCGACAGAATTGGTCATTTCGGTAGGCGCAGCTCCGGTGCCGCCTTCACCGCCATCTACGGTAATAAAGTCTGGAGTAATACCGGTTTTAAGCATCGCTTTGCAGATCGCTAAGAATTCATCACGACGACCAATGCACAACTTAAAGCCAACCGGTTTGCCACCTGATAGTTGCCGTAAAGTCTGCACAAATTCTAGCAATTCAATTGGCGTTGAAAACGCAGAATGTGCCGCTGGCGACAATACATCTTGCCCCATCGGCACGTGGCGGATTTTAGCAATTTCTTCAGTTACTTTAGCTGCAGGTAACATTCCGCCATGGCCTGGCTTAGCGCCCTGAGATAATTTTATCTCGATCATTTTTACTACGTCTTTGTTGGCGCTTTCTGCAAATGTTGTTGGATTAAAATCACCATTTTCATCACGACATCCGAAATAACCCGTACCTATTTGCCAGACAATATCACCACCATGCTCTAAATGATAAGGGCTCATACTGCCCTCTCCGGTGTTATGTGAAAAACCACCCATTTTTGCGCCCTTGTTTAGAGACATAATGGCATTCTTGCTTAAGGCACCATAACTCATGGCGGATATATTCAATGGCGAGGCCATATATGGTTGTTTGCAATCTGGGCCACCGATTTTAACTCTAGGGTCGGTATCTTCTATGTGCTTGGGCAGCAATGAATGGTTTAGCCATTCATAGCCACCACGGTATACGTCGAAAATAGTACCAAATGGCCTAGTGTCACGATCGCCTTTAGCACGTTGATATACCAAAGATCGAAATTCACGCGAAATGGGGGTTTTATCGGTATTTGACTCGACAAAATATTGCTGAATTTCGGGACGAACAGACTCCAACATATAGCGAAAATGCCCAAGTACTGGGTATAAACGCAATATAGAATGACTGCTTTGAGTCATATCACGAATACCTAGCGCGATAACTGGCCCAACCAGCGCAAATGCCCAAAGCCATTTTGTTGAAAACAACAATGCTAGCACCAACACTACAACCGTAGATAAAATGGCTGCAATAACAAATTTTTGACGCATAGTCATAAAAAATTCACCTCAGAAGTTATGACAATTTTGGGAATTCAAACACCTCTATGTAGTAGGCAGAGCGAACTCACGTGAGGTTACAAGCAATCCGCATAACAGTCCATTTTTTTTTATCTGATTATAAAAAATTCACAAGACAGACATCAAAATTGAGCTATTTAAAGCCTTTTTCAGTTTGATGAACAAGCTAACTAATTGCTAGCATACTCTGCCATGTACAGTTCTCAGGAGTTCTGTTAAGGTATTGCAATTACAATGGTAATTAAGTGAGGAATCTATCATGTGGACCAAACCAAGCTATATAGACATGCGACTTGGCTTCGAAATTAATCTGTATATCAACAACAGATAATTAAAGCTCAAATCGTTAGCGAGACGCCTTACATAAAGTATTTATGTAAGGCGTTTCTTTTTTGCGGCTTTGGCTAAGGGCTTTTTATTACCGCTTTTCGCTAAAGGTTTTTTATTACTATTTTTCGCTACGGGTGTTTTTTCGGTAGCTTTGCCAATACCTAAATAACTAAATCAAGTAACATGAAAATACAGATATTAGGTTCGTCAGCTGGTGGTGGCTTTCCTCAATGGAACTGCAACTGCAGAAATTGCAATGGCGTGCGTCAGGGAACCATTAAAGCACAAGCCCGCACGCAATCGTCAATTGCCGTATCTTCAGATAATCAAAAGTGGTTATTGGTCAATGCGTCACCTGATATTCGCGCACAACTGGAAAGCTTCAGCGAAATTCAACCAAAACAAGGCATGCGTGATACTGGCATCGCTGCAGTTATGTTGGCCGATAGTCAAATTGATCATACAACCGGCCTTTTGATGCTGCGCGAGGGTTGCCCTCTGCCAGTCTACGCCACGCAGATGGTGCAACAAGACCTAAGCACTGGCTTTCCGATTATTAAAATTTTAGAGAGTTGGAATGGTGGCTTGGACGTACATACTTTAAATACCGATGAACAAGCGTTTACTATTCCTGATATTGACGGCATTGAGTTCACAGTTGTGCCGATAGATGGTAAAGCACCGCCCTATTCTCCGCATCGACACAATCCGCATGTAGGCGATAATATTGGCTTGTTTATGCGCGACCTTAAGTCCCAAAAATGTGTTTTATATGCGCCAGGCTTGGCTAAGATTGCAGCAAAAGTACGCGGCTATATCGAGCAAAGTGACTGTGTGATGCTAGACGGTACGTTTTGGCAAGAGAACGAGATGGCCGAAGCTGGCGTTGGAACTCGGCTTGCGAGTCAAATGGGGCACTTACCGCAATCGGGTGAAGGCGGCATGATCGACTACTTAAATAGCATCCCCAATAGCACAAAAAAAGTTTTGATCCATATCAATAATACAAATCCAATCCTGCAAGAAGACTCGCCGGAAAGAGCGCAGCTAATTGCGAGCAATATTGAAGTAGCTTACGATGGCATGAGCATCGAAATTTAGATAATTCAAACTTGCCAGCATATTACAAAGCACTATTTTATGAACACATTGATCACACAATCATGAATAAGCCAGCCCAAGCCATGAGTCGAGATGATTTTGAAGCGGCATTACGCGCCAAAGGACGTTTTTATCACATACATCATCCCTTCCACATAAAAATGAATAACGGAAATTGCTCACCCGAACAAGTACGGGGTTGGGTGGCAAATCGCTATTATTATCAAATTAATATCCCACTTAAAGATGCCGCCATTCTATCGAATTGCAAAGACCAATCAGTGCGCCAAAAGTGGATTCAGCGCATTATTGATCATGATGGAAACAACGGCTCTAACGGCGGTATAGAAGCCTGGCTAAGTCTGGGTGAAGCCTGTGGCCTAACTCGCGAAGAAATCGTAGATCAACAACATGTGTTACCCGGTGTTCGCTTCGCAGTCGATGCCTACGTTAATTTTGCTCGTACGGCTACCTGGCAAGAAGCCGCATGTTCTTCACTTACCGAAATGTTTGCACCCGAAATTCATGCCAAACGCTTACATGGCTGGCCTGATCATTACCCTTGGATTGATCAAGATGGACTTAGCTATTTCAGGAACCGTCTTAGCCAAGCTGATCGCGATGTAGAACATGGTCTAGCCATAACGCTAGAGCATTTTGTTAACTATGAACAGCAACAACAGGCTTTATCGATTCTACAATTTAAGCTCGATGTGCTTTGGAGTATGCTTGATGCCATGACCATGGCGTATGTAAATGAGCAACCGCCGTTTTACAACTGCTGACTTGCCGCTACTGACTTACCGCTACTGACTTACCGCTACTGACTTTTAATGACCGATCTAAATACTATACCAACATTTTGTAATGGCTATCGTTTTCAGTGGGAACAAGCACAAGACTGCTATGTACTTTTGTATCCCGAAGGCATGGTTAAACTAAATGGTTCAGCGGGTGAGATCTTAGCGTTAGTCGACAACCAACGCAGTACTCAGGATATTGTGGATAATTTGCGCACTAAATTTGGCGATGTAGACACAATAGAACAAGATGTGATTACCTTTATGCAAGAAGCGGTTGCCAACAACTGGATCAAATTCGACTAAATCAAATTTGGCTATGCCTATCACAGATAAAATCGAACCACCGCTTTGGCTATTAGCCGAATTGACCTATCGCTGTCCCTTGCAGTGCCCCTACTGCTCGAATCCTTTAGATTATGCCAAGTGGTCGAATGAACTAAGCACCGAACAATGGGTATCAGTATTGCGGCAAGCACGAGACCTAGGAGCAGCACAACTTGGCTTCTCTGGTGGTGAACCATTGGTTCGCCAAGACCTTGAAGAACTGGTCAGAGAAGCTCGCAAGTTAGGGTTTTATACCAACTTGATTACTTCTGGTGTTGGTATGGATGATGCCCGAGTCGGCGCTTTAAAAGAGGCAGGGCTTGATCATATTCAAATTAGTTTTCAAGCTAGCTCAGCGGAATTGAACGATATGCTGGCTGCTAGCAACAAGGCCTTTGAACACAAAGTAGCCATGGCAAAAGCAGTTAAAGAATATGGTTATCCAATGGTACTTAATTTTGTTATCCATCGACAGAATGTTGAAGACGTAGATAAAATGTTAGCCATGGCCGAAGAGCTAAACGCTGATTATGTGGAATTAGCCAATGCGCAATATTATGGCTGGGCATTAAAAAATCGTGATCAGTTGATGCCAACTCGCGAGCAATTAAAAGTGGCGGAAAAAGTCACACAACAGTTTCGCGAAACTACCCAGTCTAAAATGCAGGTGTATTTTATCGTGCCAGACTATCTCGAATCAGAACCTAAGCCCTGCATGGGTGGCTGGGGTTCAATATTTATGTCTATTGCGCCAGACGGAGCCGCACTACCCTGTCACTCAGCGCGGGTTCTACCGATAGAATTTCCAAATGTAAAAACAAACTCGCTTAAAGAGATTTGGTATGAATCGCATGGCTTCAACGTGTATAGAGGCGACGATTGGATGCAATCTCCTTGTCGTACCTGTGCTAAAAAAGATCAAGACTTTGGTGGCTGCCGATGCCAAGCCTATTTGCTCACCGGCGATGCAACGAATGCTGACCCTGTGTGTTCCTTATCACCGTTTCGCGATACAATTGAGCATGCGGTGACACCTAATGAAACAGAGATTTCCCAAGCGATGGTGTTTCGAAATACCGCTAATTCTAAAAAATTGAGCTAAAGAGTTTCCAATCCAGAATAGACTTTTTGTTCCTAAGTCGCACTTGCTCGCACAATTCCCATTCTTAACAATGACAATTCAACACATTACAGCCAGCTTAGAAGAAGCACAAAGCAGTTGGTCCAAACTACTTTCGAACTCAACAGAGTTACAAAAGATCGATAAGGCGGCTACAACTTTAATTAAGACCTTAGCGAATAAGGGAACTATATTCTCTTGTGGTAATGGCGGTTCAATGTGCGATGCAATGCATTTTGCTGAAGAACTCACTGGCCGTTATAGAAAAAATCGAAAAGTCCATGCAGCGGTATCAATTAGTGACCCAAGTCACATTAGTTGTGTAGCGAATGATTTCGGCTATGAGTTTGTATTTTCTCGATGCTTAGAAAGTCACGGCACCAAAAATGATGCTGTGATTGCCATCAGCACCAGCGGACTAGTAAGAACATTATCGAAGCAGCCAAAGCGGCAAAAAAGCTAGGCATCTTCTGTTTATACGCAAAAATACTATTGAACTAGTGTGGGAATAACACCAGAAACACCAATCCCGCGCGGATCAGAAGCCGTATTTGTCTCACCAAATTGGCTTTCAATTAACTGTAAATCACCAAACTCCCAGCCATGTGGTTCAACACGATAACCTTTTGCAGTTAGGTCAGATTGAGTCGAATCGGATAAAGGAAAACTAATACTCATGGTAATTAAATCAGCTGGTAACAATTGGTGATGAAAACGGCTATTACCCACAGCGTCAGCTGCTGACATGCCATTATCAATCACATTGGTAATAGCTTGAAACACCGATGTAAATATCGTTGATCCACCTGGTGTACCGACCACCATTCTTATGTCATTGTCACTCATTAAAATAGTTGGCGACATCGACGAAAGCATACGCTTACTGGGTTGAATCTCGTTGGCGGTTCCACCCACTACACCATAGAAATTTGGTATTCCAGGTTTAGTACTAAAATCATCCATTTCATTATTCAAAATAAAGCCTGCGCCTTCTACCACGACACCACTGCCATACGACCAGTTAATAGTATAACTATTGGAGACGGCATTACCCCATTTATCAATAATTGAAAAATGCGTGGTACTTGGCGATTCTAGCCCTGGTTGTGCATCCTTAATCTCACTGATGCTATTGATTTGTACTTCATCCGCTCGCGCTCGAATATAGTTTTCGCTTATCAAGCGCTCTATTGGCACATCAACAAAATCAGGGTCACCGAAGTACTCGGCACGATCAGCAAATACACGTTTTTCCATTTCGGCAATCAAATGAATATATTGTGCAGAATTAACTTCAAGACCTTCGAAGTTCTGATCTAAATGCTCTTTCATTTTCAATAACTGGATCACTGCAAAGCCGCCTGAACTTGGCGGCGGCGCGGTTACCACTTTATAGCCGCGCCAGTTAGCCACTAAGGGCTCACGCCAAACGGATTGATATGCGCTTAAATCTTCTAGCGTTATCAATCCATTGTCTCGCTCCGACTGAGCAACTAACAATTTTGCTGTTTCACCCCTATAAAAATCTTTTGGGCCTTGCTTAGCAATGCGCATTAAAACTTTAGATAAATCCTCTTGTACAAACACTTTATCAATAGCCATGGCGGCAAAATGTTCAGCAAAATTCACCTCACCGTTAAACCATGCAATCGTTTCTAGTATAGCTGAGGCTTTCTTTGGGTGAACTTCAAAGCCCTCTTTGGCTAACCTAATAGCTGGCGCTAACAGATCGGCCCATGGCATGCTGCCGAATTTTTTATGTGCTTGCCACATTCCATTAACAGTACCTGGAACGCCCGCGGACCGAATACCAACTAAACTACCCCTTGCAACGACATCGCCGTTTTTATCCAAATACATATCGCGACTAGCGGTCAGCGGAGCTTTTTCTCGATAGTCCAGAAAGTAATCTTGATTATCCATGTGCGCGAGCATAAAGCCGCCACCGCCAATATTACCTGCTTCAGGAAAGGTCACCGCCAATGAAAATGCGGCTGCAATTGATGCATCAACTGCATTGCCGCCATTGCGGAGAATTTGCTCTACCGTGGCTGCAGCGTATTTATCCGGCATGGCATAAGCCGCATCTCGCCAGTTCTCGCCAATTGGGGTTGAGCTACAGGCGGATAGATTTATCGCTACTAAAATGAAGCAAAATTTGGTTTTAATATTGTTCATATGACTGATTATGTTTCTGACATTATCTAAAGTAAAGATTTAAGGACCTAAGCGCACAAGTTATTGGCTTGCCGAGTGTTCATTCGCATATCGAATAACTTTAATAAGATATATAAAGAATATGCCGAGGAACAGACACAATTGAATTGTTTGATCAATATTAAATTTCATCGCCAACACACCAACGCCTATAAAAAAGCCTTGAATTAATAGTGCTAGTAATACTGTTTTATTAGCGCCAAATCCACTATCCGATATTTGGTTGTGGTAGTGATTTCGATCTGCCGAGAATGGTGACCTGCCGTGTATTGGTCGAGCAATTAAAACCGCTACAGCATCGATCAAGGGCATGGCCATCAACCATAAAGCCATTACTGGCAAGATGCCGTTTTCTGCCTGTGAGTATTGGATCAAAAGATAAGCAAGAACTAAGCCTAACATTGTGGAACCAGAATCTCCCATAAAAACTTTGGCATACGGGCGTATTAATCTAAGATTCCACAGCAAAAATCCACTTATTGAAAAAATCACTATCCAAATCAGATTATTCATATAGCCATTAATTGCCAGCAAAGTGATTAAAATGAGAATAAGCAAACTGCCAGCCAAACCATCTAAACCATCGGACATATTAATGGCGTTAATTACACCAATGGTGGCAAAAACAGTCATGGGTTTTGACCATGCTCCTAGCATTACATTACTTTCTGAAAACAATAAACCTAATGATTCTAGCTCCGCACCGGTTAAATAGATCATGCCCGTCGCAGCTAGCCCTTGCGCAATAAAGCGCCACCAAAAAGGTAATTTATAACGATCATCTAAGGCACCGACTATGCAAACAAAGATTAGTGGAAACAATAAGAGCTTATGTTCAGGAGCAACGAACAAGATACCAAGTGAAATCGCTAAGCCCATAGCTAGCCCCCCCACTGTGGGAGTCTCTTTAGAATGACGACGATGTTTGCCTGGTCTTGCTATTAGATTTAAACGTTGGGCATAATTGGCTAGTAGCATCGATACTATCGCTGAAACCAAAAATACTAAGACCGCGACGATCCAAAACATATTCAAACTCTTGCCACTATGTGTGAGCCCAATACCAACACATCCATATCAGTACGAAAAAAACACGCCAATGCCTCTTCCGGCTTACACACCACAGGCTCATTTTCATTAAAAGACGTATTAAGTAACATCGGCACCTGAGTCTTTTTATAAAACGAATTAATCAAACTATAATAGCGAACATTTGATTCTTCAGTTACGGTTTGTAAGCGACCTGAGCCATCAACGTGACAGACTGCTGGAATTTTTTTGCGTTGCTGTTGCTGAATTTGAAAAACTTTCATCATAAATGGCACATCCGCATCGGATTCAAACCATTCTTGTACATGCTCTTTTAACACCGACGGCGCGAATGGACGAAAAGACTCGCGTCGTTTAATTTTATTGTTTAAAACATCTTTCATATCAGTGCGGCGCGGGTCAGCTAAGATCGATCGATTACCTAAAGCTCTTGGCCCCCACTCCATTGCCCCTTGAAACCAACCGACCACGCTAGCATCGATAATATAATCGCTTACCGTATCTACTAAGATATCCTGCGACTGGTCATAGCGCACTGCGCAGTTCTGTGCCGCTAACTTATCACTGTTCGCTTCTAATAATTTTTTCAATTCGGCGTCCGAAAAACTCGGGCCCCAATAGGAATGCTGCATTTTAAAATCAGACCCTAGACCAGAACGTTGACCAGCAATTAGCGCCGCACCAATCGCACCGCCAGCATCTCCAGCGGCCGACTGTACATAAATATTTTTATACGGGGTATTTAAATGAACCTTGCCATTGGCTACTGAGTTCATACCACAGCCACCCGCAATCGTTAGATTCTCACCATCATTTTGCTTATGCAAATGGTTCAGCATGTGGAAGAAGGTACCCTCATATACATCTTGAATGGAGCGTGCCAGATCCATATGTTGTTGTTCTATAACTTGCTCATGGCTACGTGCTGGCCCAAGTAAATCCAACAAAGCGTCACTATAGAGCTGCTCAACCTTAGGCGAATCATTATCCCAGTCATAGCCAATCGGTCGACGATGGTGTTGGAAATACTCTAGATTAAGGCGAAATTCGCCATTTTCTTGACGTAATACAATTTGCTCAAGTTGTTGCTTATATGCGGGCTTTCCATAGGGTGCCAATCCCATTACCTTGTATTCATCACCATAGTGAAGAAATCCTAAGAATTGGGTCAGCGCTTGATAAAAAACACCCATTGAATGCGGGAAATAAATTCTATTTTGCAAATCAACATTTCCATCGCTACCAAGACCCCAAGCGGTGCTAGCAAAATCTCCAAAGCCATCGACTGAAATAATACTAGAACGATTATACGGTGAAACGCAATATGCCGATGCTAAATGTGCAAGGTGATGTTCAACTGATTGTATCCGACCCTTGAACGCCTGATTAGGGAAGCTATCGCTAAGATAATGTTGAACAGACTGACGCTTATTTCGAAGCAATAACTTTTCTTTAATCAAGGCCCATGATGCTTGGCCAGAGAAAAGATAGGCTAGCTTTCGGTAATACGCTGCATTGGAATCACTATTAATAGCGACCACATCAATATCCGAAAGCGTTAATTTTTGGCTAGCCAAACAATACTCTATGGCCATAGTCGGAAAACCGGCCCAGTGTTTAATTCGCCGAAAACGCTCTTCTTCAACTGCCGCCACCATTTGTCCGTCTACAAAAAGGCAAGCGGCAGAGTCACCGTGAAAAGCATTTAAGCCTAGTATATTCATACTAACAGCGCGATTCAGACAGCTTTTGTAATGCTTACACTTTCAGTATCGAGCATGTTTTCACTATCTAACTGGTTTACTATTAACTTAGGTAATGCGAACAGAAAACCACTTAATAAACCTAAGGTAATTAACACAAACATATCACCATATACCTGCGTTGCCACTGAAAAAGTCATTATATTCACCATTAATAGAGTAGCTAGACCCAACATCAACGGCATTAAATTATTCTGCATTTTCTTATGTGTACTTAGCCGCAGCGCGCGGTAGATATAGATCACAAAAGTGATCATCATCCAAACTATCACGATCAGTCCAGGCAAACCTAACTCCACCATGACTTTACCAAAGCCACCTTCGGCGGAACCTCCAGCAATGCTCGAGACATTGAAGAAGCGACTGCCTTGAGATGCTATGCCCAAGCCACCACCTAACACACCGACACGATTATAGGCCCAGCGAACAGGATCAATACCCAGCTCAATAAAACGCGAGGATGCATCACTATAAACTGAAACTCCACGTGCCAAATAGTTTTCAAAATAATTACCGTAACCCTCAGGAGAAAAGGACACTACGGAAAACCAAAAAGCAAATAAAATGATGGAACCAGAGACCATGTAGCTTATTTTTATGGCGTTACTTAAATACATATATCCAAGAGCCAAGGCAACTGAAAAAGTGGTGAACAACATGAGCATCTTTCGTCTTCCGGTCAGTGCCACGGCACTTAATAAAAAAACGATGAGAATAGCCACTAACCATAGACGAAGTGTGCTGCGCGAGGTTAAACAGAGAATAACTAACATACAAGTTGCAGAGGCTATATGCCAAGCTGCAATTTCCCCAGTGCGCATAATTCCAGAGAATGATCGTAGTATTGAACCTTGATCATAAATCTTTAAACCTTCACCAACCTCTTTAAATATGTGAAAGTCCCAACCTGTAAAAGATAGCAATACTGATGCCGCCACTGTCATACCAAACACTATGTAGGCTTTCATAAAACGCCTGATATCACCAATATTGTTAATAGAGTAATAACCAACCACAATTCCAAAAAATGGCGCAATATACGACATCAAACCAATGGCACTAATAAATGGGTTGCCATAGCGAAGCAGAGAATGGATTAACTGAGCTATTAATATGCTAAAAAAGACCAGTAATGGCAGCCTGCTTTCGCGAGTCCAACGAGTGAAAGGCTCTAGTACTCTGCTGGCACCAACATGACTGACCGTGGTAAGAAAAACAACTGCAAAAACAACTCCGACCAAAACAACAAAATAAAATGGCTCACCGGGAACTAATTTACGAAACATATCTTGGCTAAAGCCAATAAACAAAATTGACAGCAAACCATAACGCGCAGATTTTAATGATATAAAACACGCGGCAACAAGAAGTACGAAATAGAGGCTTAACATCTATTGTTCTGATAAAGTAATAACGGCTTAATATTTAAATAAATTACTGGATTTAGCATGGAGAACAAAGTGAGCAGTTTAAATTGCACTCGATTTGCCCCCCAGGCTTCTAGATATTAAAACAAAGTGTAGCATCCAATGCATAAATCAAAGAATAAAAAGCGTCTTGCCTACTTTGTCTCGCACCCGATTCAGTATCAAGCCCCACTACTCAAACTCATTGCAGAACAATCAGATATCGAATTAACCGTATTCTTTTTATCTGATATATCCATCAAAGCTCACAGTGACAAAGGCTTTGGAGTAACCGTTGACTGGGGCATACCACTACTCGACGGATATCGCTATGAGTTTTTAGAGTCAAAGTGTAACGATCAGGATTTTCACCTTAATAACCCTTGGGTGGCACTATCATCGGTAAAAAGCGCACTAGCCAGCCAAAAATGGGATGCTATTTGGGTGCATGGCTATAATAATTTTGCCTTATTGTATGTATTGTTGGTATGTCGCATAAAAAATATTCCTTTATTGTTTCGCGGCGATAGCACCTTAGTATGCTCTAGAAAGAATCGATTAAAGACCATTTTTATTCGTAGCTTAGTTAAACAATGTCATGCTTTATTGTATGTTGGAACGGATAATCGCGAATACTATGAAGCCTATGGCGCAACTCGAAAGCAACTGTTCTCGATGCCGTATGCAGTGGATAATAAATACTTTAAGGCGCCAGTCATAATCCCAAAAGAAGCTCTTTGCGTAAAAGCCCCAGAAAAAACGGTCATACTATACGCATCTAAATTTATCGCCCGCAAAAACCCACTGCTATTAGTCGAAGCATTTAACAATCTCGATGATAAGCTTAAACAAGGCGCAGAATTATGGCTTGTTGGTGATGGCGAACAACGTAATGAACTTTATGAAGCGGTTAAAAAATATCGACTTCAAGATTCAGTTAAGTTATTGGGCTTCAAAAACCAAACTGAATTACCTTGGTACTTTTCCCAATGCGATGTTTTTGTTTTACCTTCTGAAAAAGAACCATTTGGACTGGTAATTAATGAAGTTATGAATCAAGCCAAGGCAATTATTACCACAAACGAAGTAGGTGCGGCACGAGATCTTGTCCATCACAAAAAGAATGGATGGGTGGTATCAGCCAATTCATTGACCGAGCTTACTCAAGCCTTAGATGAAGCTCTTAGCGACCCTCAACAGCTAGTAAAAATGGGACAACACAGCTTAGCAACGATTGACAATTGGGACTATCAAGCAGGGTTGGTTGGCCTACGTTTAGCTCTATGGTCTTTGCCCTAAGCAATATTACGTCAGCCAATATAACTTGGCCCTTTTATAGTTTTAACTATGGCGCGAATCAAACCTTTGCATTCAGCAAACAACCTTACTGGAATCCACCATGGATGGCTTAGATAAAATTTTGACAAGCATGACTGCAACAAACGCTTAGAAATATAAGTACACACCTGCAACAGGTCACCATGCAAACGAAAATGCTGCATAGCAAAATAATAGTCACCAACACTGTGCGCTGAGCTAAAACTAGTAAGATGGTCGCGAGCAGAAGAGCGAGTTCCACCTGTACTTAACTTTAAGTGATTTATGCTAGGTGTGGGAACAAATTTAAACGCGTGGCCGGATGCGTGCATTAAACGACGACAAAATTCCGTTTCAAAACGGTACGCCACTTGACTAAATCGCTCATCAAAGCCTCCAACATCAATCGCTTGATCGCGCGCGACACACAAATTTCCTGCCATGCAGTTATGAATAAGCTGCTCTTTATCAGAATTAAATGGAAACGCAATATCACGATTAATGCCAGTATCGGGTGAATAATTTTTTAATGTAACAACTGATTGCCATGGCTGGATTATTTGCCCTACATGCCCGCAGAAATCAGCGTTACGCAGAGCTTGTCTATGTTGCGCAATAAAACCACTTCGAATCTCAATATCATCATCTAAAAACAATACATATTCGGAACTAGCATCGATAAGTCCTCTGTTCATAGCAGCAGGTATAGAGGGTTGAGCTAATCTAATCCATACAATCTCTTTATTAGTATGCAAGCTTTGCAAACTCAGTGCGACTTCATCACCGCTAGCATAATCTGTTTGATCGACAATCAATATCTGCTCAGCTCTATCAACTTGCGCTAATAACATGCGAATTGTGTCTAACAATATAGCGCCGCGATTATAAGTAGGAATAACGACTGAAATAGATTTTACTTGATTATTCATTTTTATTTAATCGCACCTGCCTTACTAAGGTCGCGACCTGAATCCCCAAATTAATAACACATTGATAAAAATTAGCGATGCGCCATTTCAATAATTGGTATGCCGATTTAGGTAACAGCTTCAAAATCTCTAAGACTGTTTGAAGCATCGTTTGCCGCGAATCGAAGTCACTAGTACGCCCCTTTGCCATGCCATAACGCAGCAGATAAATAGTGTTAATTCGGTCAAGCTGAAAGCGATGACTAACCTGCGCAGCAGGTACATAATAACCATTAAGGCCTTTCTGTAAGGCACGTTCAAAATAGTCACTTTCCTCACCTCGCTCTATAGTATCGCCTCGTACTCCCAAATTTTCGTCAAACGCCCCTACCACTTCAACTGACTCACGAGAAAGTACAAAGTTAGCGCCATAAGGTAATAGATCACCAATTGAGTACTGTAATAAAGCACTGCCCAAATTATAATCGCCAACCAAACCACTTAACAATGGGTGTTCGCCAGAGCGATACCACTTTGGTTGCTTACCCCGCCAATCAACTTCAATAGGCCCACCCAAAAATACATTATTTGGAAGTTCGGATAAGGCTTGACGATAAGCCTTTATAAACCCTGATTTAATCGTAATATCGTCATCAATAAAAATGACAGCATCAGTACAAAACTTCTCTAACGCTAAATTTCTAGCGACTGCTAAACCTTGCTTGGCTGCAAAACAATAAACCAAAGGTAATTGCTCAGCATACTGTTGATAAACTCCTTTGGTATGATCATTTGAATTGTTATCGATAAGTATAATTTCATCATCGGGTTGCAATTCGACTTTGTGGCTGACTAAGGAGTCAAGCGTAATCGCCAATTGATCCGCGCGATTATAGGAACAGATGGCAATCGAAAGCACTTTAGTCATCAGCGCTAGTATTCATATCATCGTGTGTGTTACTAAGAGGAATCGTTACATCAAGGGCCAAGGCAAACTCATTCAATAAATTTTGATACTTGCCCTGTGTGTCGATGTACTCACGAGCACATTTTAAGGCATTCGCTTGCATGGTTGTTAAATCGCTAAGAATCACACCTAGAGCAGCACTAAACTGCTCAGAACTTTCGACCATAATGCCGCAATGATAGTCTTCAACAAATTGAAAGCTAGCTTGTTTATTGACAATGACTGGAACGCCCATGGCGAGAAACATACATAGTCGGTTAGAGCTTATGCCCATTAGCTGAAACTGTTCGGAAGGGTTGTTGTAGATAGCGACTCCAATATCAACCCCACCCATACTCGACCATGATTCCTGCCAACTCATAAAAGTGTCTTGAACATAGATACGCTGTGCATGACGATGATTTTGCAGCAAGTACTTACTCATACCATCGAAAGCCAATGGTTGCGTTATGAAAGCTAGCTGTTGATATTTATCAAGCGATTCTAGAGCCCAGTCGACACCGGATGTGAGGTTGCAACCGCCCGAAAAACCAAGCACATATTGATCCGCTTGCACCTCCCATAAGCGCCGCAAAGTAATTTTATCATCAGCCTTTGGAGGCTGTAAAAAACAACCAGGATAAACAGTAATAGCTTGGTCTTGACTGAGGTCTGCATATTCTTTTTGTAGATCTACTCGCGCCTCATCATTGACAATAGTCAGCGCAGCGCGGCGCATTGCCCAACGACATAGTTTTTTCCAGCGAGCAGAACGATTACCCGCATAAGACTTAGTTTTAATTTCATCGCTTAAAAAGATAAGCGGCTTTCGCCAAATAAATGCTAGTACCCCTGCAATCGCAATGGGGTCCTCTGAGGTACAGCTAAAAGCATCATAGCGAGCCCAACGCGGATGCAATGCATTTAATAGTAGCCAACGATAACCATAGGCTACCGAACTTAGATGCGAGTAATCAATGGAATTCACCTGCGAGTTAGGGCTATCGGGCGCAAAATGCTCTACATCATAACCAAGAGCACTATAAGCCCGTGATATCGCGTCATTGGGTGGTGATAACTCTAAGTGCGGCACCAACAGAAAATGCGCAGCGAGCTCGCTTTTTTTATGAGTCGGCATCTAAATTCTCCGGCAGGCAAACTCTA
>CAZHEL010000006.1:37453-49800 GCA_964531625.1 uncultured Gammaproteobacteria bacterium | reverse complement strand
GCGAGCTCGCTTTTTTTATGAGTCGGCATCTAAATTCTCCGGCAGGCAAACTCTAGCGTTCTCAAAATCATCAATAAAACGGCGACTGTAAGCATGTATAAAATCTAATGGATACCCTTGATTATTCGGCTCGGTGGTCGTGTTATCAGAATTCCTATTGCGTGCTCCGATTCGATCATACCAATTGTGATAATGGGTCACGACATTATCTAAACTATAAAAATTACCAAGACCGTATTGTAAATATGCCAAACTTGCTTGCCATTCAGATGGCGCTGCTTGAGAGGCGGGCCAACTTGGTCTATAAAGGCTTTCAGCTTGGCTTATGGAAGCATGTACCTGCATCTTATGCCACGACTTATTTTTACTTTTCAACATCTCGGCAATACGATGAGTAATATGCGGCGCATAAAAATCAAAGCGCTTGCCAAACCCGGTAGGAAACAAAAAACGTCGCTTTAGTAATTTCCATCTACGCATTGCTTTGATAGCGTCGGTATCGAAAAACATAAATGAGCTTTCAGGATGGCCGTGACCAAAGGTGCGCGTCATAGGACCACAGCCTATATCATGGGGCGATACAAAAACGGTTGAGCTAGAAATTTTCGACGCGCACAGTGAATACCATTGATCCGACAATAAAATGACGTCAGCATGTATCAGTAATGTGTGTTTAGCCGTAGACATATCCAATAAAGCATTCAAGGCCTCTGCTTGGTTGGTTCTTCGTTGCACCAATTCGGCGCCATACTTTTTAACTATTTGCGCTGATTGATCACATGAACAGTTATCCAACACCACAACTTTAACTCTTATACCGGCAGTATTATTGATTGCTGATTGCAGGCAAGCACCTAAAAATAGCTCACTGTCCCATGACGTAATACCGATAAACAGATCGTCACGCACGGCTTAGATATACTCTCGATCGAATGGCTGCTGCGAATCAAGTTTGGGCATTAAGTCATTTCGACGAAATAGCATATCGGTTTCAATCAGAACATTGTTGCCTCGATGCCATGCTCGCAGGTCCATCAAATGAAAACCTTGCTTAACCAAATACTCATGAACTTGAGTGAAATTAGCAGATTCGTGATAGAGCTCTCGAATTGCCGACTCCACTAATACAAAGGAGGTCTTTTGCAAGGTTTCAGTCGCGCCTTTAAGTGCCTGCATCTCATACCCTTGGACATCTATTTTCATCAAGTAAATATCATCAACTTGATTTTCTAAACAGTATGCATCCAAAGTTGTTATCGGTAATTCCTGCTGCTTAATATCACCAGTTTGGTAATGGATCTTTGTCCATGCTTCTTGGTCTGGCTGCAAAAAAGAGCTGGATACCTCTGACTGACTTAGGCGATAAAAGGTTTTTGTAGATTCGGCGGCGCCTATTCCTCTGTCAGATAGGCGGATTGTCGAATCATGGGAAAATCTCTCCACTAATCTGTTAAACGCATCTGGGTCAGGTTCAAAGGCATGTATCTGTGCCAATGGTGAAAACTTTTTCCACGAAGAGAGGAACCAACCATTGCGCGCGCCTAAATCAAACACGACATGGGCATCATCTATAGGGCCTAAGGCTTCCAAGATTCGCCAATCGGGATGAATACGTGTCGATGGCAAGCCCAATAACATTTTGCCTAGCTGCTTTACTGATCTAGGGAGAATTCCACGTAAAAAATTGAGCATTGGATTAAACATTCAGCCCTATTTTACGTTTTTTCTAGATTCGCGCTAGAATCATTGCCGACACTACTGCTACATGAGCGGCTACCTAAAGAGTCTAAATTAATCAAACCCGCTACTCTGGAGGTAGAATCATAATCGGCGTGCCATCGGTGCGCTATATTGAACTGATAATTGCGCGTCCATAACCACTGATCTATATTATCCGTCACACCCCCGATAGAACAGGTATGTTCGCCAGGTAAAAGAAGCTTTCTAGGAATTAAGAAAGTAGAGGTAAAACGACCTTTAGATAGTGAACTTAAACCTTCACTATCATAAATACTGAATAGAAGCGTGCCATCGCGGCGAATACTAAATACGGTGCGAAACCCAGTTAAATCAACATCTGAATGAGCCTCAATAGTCACTTGAATATCTTCAAAGGGGTCCAATTCAGTGCCTTCGCTAAATGCCATTCCGTTGATTTGAATCTCATCAAAACTGACTGCTGGATGTAAGGCACCGATATAATCATCCTGCGCTAGCACTGGACGATTACTCATTTGATTATTGTAATGCGATATACCTTCGTTGACTGGACCATCAAAAACAATCTCACCACTATCTAATACCAGTACTTTCGAACAAAGCTTAGATACGGAAGATAAATTGTGACTTACAAACAATACGGTTCGACCACTGGCACTTACATCACCTAGTTTACCCAAACATTTTTGTTGAAACTTTTGATCACCAACCGCTAATACTTCATCGACCAACAACACATCAGTATCTAAATGCGCTGCAACGGAAAATGCCAGTCGCACATACATACCACTCGAATAACGTTTTACAGGCGTGTCAATGAACTTTTGGATATCTGCAAACTCAACAATATCATTAAAGTATTTCTCAATTTGTGCGCGCCGCATGCCCAGTATCGAACCGTTCAAATAAATATTCTCGCGACCAGTCAATTCGGGATGAAACCCAGTACCCACTTCTAATAGGCTAGCCACCCGTCCGCGAATAGCGACTTCTCCTTCAGTGGGAGGAGTAATACGGCTTATTAATTTGAGCAAAGTACTTTTACCTGCGCCATTGTGACCAATAACGCCGATAACTTCACCGCGATTAACGGTGAAGTTAATATTCTTTAAAGCCCAAAACTTGTTTTCCTGTGTGACCTCGCCACTGAGTCGTTTGAATTTTCTAAAGGGCGATAATAAGGCGCCACTAATTAGCTCTCGAAACGATTCATACTGTTGTTCTGCACCTCCGATCACATACTGCTTACCGAGACCAGCAACAACAATTGATGCGTTTGGTGTCACAGAGGATTTAATCCTATTAGGAGTATTAATACTTTGCTCAGTCATAACTCATATAACATCTGCAAAGCGACGTTCCGAACGTTCAAAGTATCTAAGCCCAAAATACAAAATCACGGCGGTGAATATGGCCGAGAGAAATACCGCTAACCAATCAATGGGAGTTCCTAAAACCGCCGCTCTAATACCATCAATCCAACCCAGAACTGGGTTCAAATAAATCACCCAGCGGTAATTTTCAGGAATGAAAGACACAGGGTAAATCACTGGCGTAATATACATCCATATCTGCATCATAAACGGCAGAACGAAACGAAAATCCCTATACACAACAGTTACTGAGGTCAACCAGCTGCTAGTTCCGATAGCTGCTAAGGCAAGTCCTATCGTAAACAATGGAAAGAAAACAAGTTGCCAACTGGGTGCTATTGCGTAAATCAGCATAATGATAAATAGCAACACTAAGGAAATCGTAAAGTCAATCACGCTCACACCAATGGAGGCTAATGGCACAACCAATCTCGGAAAATAAACTTTGCTAATCATGCCTGATGCACTGACCATCGATGCACCACCAGAGCTGACTGCCGAAGAGAAAAAATTCCACGCAATCAAACCAGAAAACACAAATACTGGATATGGTAAACCATCAGAAGGAATTTTAGCCAAACGGCCAAAAATCAAAGTAAAAATTAGCATGATGGTTAATGGTTGAATAATCGCCCATGCAACACCTAGAACAGTTTGCTTATAGCGCACTTTAATATCGCGCATCATCATGGTCCATAATAGCTCTCGATACTCCCACAGCTCGCTAAGATCAAGCTTATTGGCTTTAGTAGGTGGACGAATGATGGTTAGATTTTCTTGCATTCTTTAATTCAAAATCAATAAGACACAATATTGTTTATAATAAATCGCATCGATAATTATTTAGTGGACTAAGAAACAGCGGGCAACTAAGCAAATAACTCAGCATGCTCGCTAACCCAATTAATTAATTTAACCACACCCTGATCAACTGAATTTTGTGGTTGCCAATTTAATAGTTTCTTAGCTTTGGACAAATCACATACAAACACGGGTTGGTCGCCAGGCCTCCATGCATCTGATTTTGGAATAATGGTTTTGTGCAGATTTTTCTCTAAGTAATCCAACAATTCCAACAAAGACAAGGTATTACTGGGCCCTCCACCAATATTAATTGCTTGTCCACTCACTGCAGCACGATTATCAATAGCCGCTTGGTAAGCTGCCACCAAATCATCCACATGCAATACATCACGAATTTGTTTGCCATCACCATAAACGGTAATTTCCTTTTCTAACATGGCGGCTATGGTAAACCAAGCAACCCAGCCCTGGTCTTCTATACCAAATTGGCGTGGCCCATAAATACATGATTGCCGAAGAGTTACCGTGTCTAAATTGTAAACCCGGGCGTAGTCAATTGTATATTGATCGGCCACGCCTTTAGAGCAACCATAAGGAGAATGAAAATCTAAACTACGATGCTCAGGGACTCCTGTAAGCAACTGAGCATACTCATAACGTCCGCCACGCTCAACAATGCCTAAGTCTTCCATCTTGCCATATACTTTATTTGTAGAGGCATTAATGAAAAACGTATCGGGACTATATAAACGAACCGCTTCAAGCATATTAAAGGTACCCAATGCATTTATTTCAAAATCTTCGCGCGGATCGAGTACAGAAGTGGTAACCGCCACTTGCGCTGCTAAATGCAACAGGACATCTGGTTTGGTGCGCTTAACAATTTCGGCGACCGTCGGTGCATCACGAATATCCGCTTGTTCGAATAGAACTGTCTGCTGCGACTGTAACCATTCAAGGTTAAGCTTGGTTCCCTTTCGAGAAAGGTTATCTAACACCACCACTTGCCAACCTTTAGCGGCAAAAGCACTGGCCGTATTGACACCAATAAAACCAGCACCGCCAGTAATTAAAATTGTATTATTCATATGATTGAATAATTATTCACCCGGTTGCCCAGAGTGATAAAAATTAGCTTCCTCTATTTTTTATTAAACAAATTTACTGCACAAGCGTTTTCAAACTAGCAAGCTCAATAAAAATTCAAACCGACAAAAAACACCACACCTTTGTTGCTAGTGTAATCTATTTAAACTGTCGTTCAAACAAAGCTAAGAGTGCATGAGCTTGTTTGTCTGGATTAAACTCCTTAAGCACCGTATCTCTGGCTGCTTTCGCCATCTCCTGATGCATAGAACGATCCATCAATAGTTTGGTTATAGCAGCTGCCATTGATGCAGGAGTTGAATCACATAAAAGACCATTAGTACCCGATATAATATAGCTTTCTGGTCCGCCACAGCGAGTAGAAACTACTGGCACACCGCAACTCATTGCCTCCAGAGCAGCAATGCATAATCCTTCCTGATGTGAAGGCAATACAAATACTTGTAATTCATTCAATCGCTGCGCTAATAAACTGCGATTTACATATTTATCCACGCTAAGGCGATGCCAAATACCAAGCTCTTTAGCAAGCCGCGTACTATCTTCTGAAAGCTTGTCGCCAATCAACGCCAATTCCAGATTAGGGTGATGTTCTAGCAACAAAGCCATACTTTCAAACAACAGCTGCAGATTTTTACGGGGATCTTCGAAACGCCCAACAAAGCCAATTTTAGAACTCTGTTGGCGCGACGCTGGTTTAAATGAGCTAGTCTCTATTGGCATACCAAGCACTTGTTTAACTGGCTGTTGAAAAACCAAATTATTAAGTACTGCTTGAGTAGGTTCACTTAAGGCAATCACATTACCTGTAGCAATAATCTGTTTTTCTAAGCGAGTTAAAATAGGCCTTACCAGCAAACGATCTAAAAGTTTACGAAACCAAGGAAATTCTTTCACACGGTGCTCTCGGTCACCCTTCCAATCGCTAGCGACCCATGCTAAAAATAGTGTATCGCTCTGTACAAATGGCAAGGCGGCTAAACAGGATCCGCTAACGGCAATGTGTATATCATGACTAGCAATCAGGCTTTGCCATAATTCAGTAGCCCAATAGTGGGTGAATTCTAGTTCAGGCAACCAACAACCGACACCATGACTTTCGCAATCAAAATACGATTCGCTTTTGTTAGTTTTGACAGCTTTAAATAAGGGCAATTGAAAAACTGGCACCGACAAATCAGGATTTACACTAAACGGCTCATAATAAGCTAGGCTTACCTGATAATCTTGAGACCGCAGCGTGTCGATGGCGAACTCTAGCATCGAAGACACACCTCCGCCCATTGGCTGAATGGTGGATATCAATACCTTTTTACGCATCAATCAACTATCTAACTGAATATTTAAGTAAGAGTAAATAAGTAGTACTCATAAAGTACTGCGAAAGTACTCAATCGTTTTAGTGACACCTTCGCGTAACTCTGTGTGAGGCTGCCATCCCAATATCGACTGTGCCAGACTAATATCTGGTTGGCGTTGCTGAGGATCGTCGCTAGGCAGGGGTTCAAGAATTATCTCTGAATTCGAGTTTGTTATTTCTTTAATGGTTTTGGCAAGCTCTAAAATAGTGAATTCAGTGGGATTCCCGATATTAATTGGGCCCGTTACATCATCAGGCGAATTCATCATTGTTATCATGCCATCGATCAAATCATCCACGTAGCAAAAAGAACGACTTTGACTGCCATCACCATAAACGGTGATAGGTCGGCCTTTTAAGCATTGCACAATAAAATTTGATACCACACGACCATCATCAGGATGCATGCGTGGTCCATAGGTATTAAAAATGCGCATGACTTTGATACGCAAATTATGCTGGCGGTGATAATCGAAAAACAAAGTTTCTGCACAACGCTTACCCTCGTCGTAACAAGAGCGCTCACCTATCGGATTCACATTGCCCCAATAATCTTCTACTTGTGGATGAACGCTGGGGTCGCCGTACACTTCACTGGTCGAGGCCTGTAATATCTTGGCACCTATACGTTTGGCGAGGCCCAGCATGTTAATTGCTCCATGCACACTAGTTTTAGTTGTTTGCACCGGATCATGCTGATAATGAATCGGCGAAGCGGGGCAAGCTAAGTTATAAATTTCATCGACTTCCACATACAATGGGAATGTTACATCGTGTCGCATTAATTCAAAATGCGGATTTGGTAACAGCGATAGGATATTACTTTTATTGCCGGTAAAGTAATTGTCTACACACAATACTTCAGCGCCTTGTTGCAGTAATCTTTCGCACAAATGCGAACCCAGAAAACCTGCTCCGCCAGTAACTAGTATTCTTTTATTCATTATTTTTCTCTTTTAAGAAATCTAGACAAAACTATAAGATAGTTCTCGATGCTTAGCCTTGCTTATCATGGCGAACATGTGGGGCCGCAAATACTAAGGCCATTATGACAAAGAAGTAGCTTCGAATGTTGCTTATCTGCAAATTGAAATCTACCGTCGATTGTATCAATGCCGCCACAAACACAATCATGCAACTCGATAAAACTGCCACAACTAAAGAACTTTGAGTTGTCGACAAAGACCTAATCGCCGCGCGCATTAGCACTAACAACAATGCTAACCATGCCACTAAGCCAACTAGACCTTGTTCCAACCATATATGTAAAAAGTCGTTATGAGATTGATCAAAAGTCACTTGTCTAAGATCAGAATACTCTCTGAAAATCTGGAATACGGTACTGTAACTACCGACTCCGTAACCAAACAATAGCGACCCTTTAATTGCTTGCCATGTTAACTGCCATTGCTCGCCCCGCTCTCCAATAGAAAGCCCATTGCTGGCAATTTTCTGTAGTATTTCTTGTCCAAAATAGAGAGACAACGCACAACATAGCACTGCTACAGGTACAATTACGGTTAACAGAGTTTGGCGTTCGATCACACGTTTTGTCAGCATACTCATTATTAAAATCAACGATACCGAAAATGCTAAAATTCCAGCACGCGATTCAGATAAAACCATAGCAGTAAACGATACAATAAAAGCCAACAATACAAAAAACTGTCCGCTGAGAAATTGCTTAATTAGTAAACTTTGTAAACTCTGCTTATGCTGATGAATAAGCCAATGTATCTGTAAGGCTAAGGAACCGCTTAAACATAAACCAACAAAGGCTGATAAATGATTGCGGTTTACGAATACGCCGCGAGCTGGGGTATTGTGACCGTCTAAAGCTGCCACATTAACCAAATAAACATTTCCGAACTTAGCTAAAATCGCAATGACAGCATGACTTGCACCAACCAACAATAATAAAAACAATAATTGCTTGATACGCCGTCGACTATCAATCAAGAAAAGCGACAAGATAAATATCATCAACACAATTAACTCACGCATTAAGACCCACTGTGTTTGATGCGGCACTAAGCTAAGCACCAAGTCTGGCTGATACCATTCCGGCGCATTAGCCGCGTTCGGCGAAAATAATTTATGAATTGGGGTTTGAATTGGCAGCACTAACTGCAACGCATGGATAATTAACACACATAACCAAATTACAATAAATACCTTGGCCGTAATCATAGCTTTATAGTTAGCTCGGCCACCCATCAAGAGGCTAGAAAAATAGGCAGCGCTGAACAAATACAATGCAGCACTAAACCACATCCAATGTGCGCTAGCATACCGGTCAGTCGCAAACGACAAGTAAAACAACATCGCCAAGAAGGTATACCAAAAAATCTTATCCACTATGCGTATAGCACTATCCAATCGTGAACTATTCATTTGGCAAATCGTTGATTAACTGAGCCTTTTTCAACACTTCATTTAAGCGATCATGACTTACCGCCATTTTTCGCGCAGTCTGCTTAAAACGCTTCTCATACGGAAGCTTAGACAATAATTCAGGACAAAGTTTTTTAGACAATTCGCTTAAACTTTCAAAGTCTTGAGCACAAGGCTTGGCCAATATGTATTTGTTTGCCAAATTCCATTTTAGTTGGATTGCCGTTTTATCGAGAATCCAAAATCGCTGTTGTTTGCCAGTTCTTTGCCAGGCATTACTATTGAGTAGCTCTATCCAAAACTGAGCCCGAAGAGGATCTAAATTAATGCGCTCTTGATATAGCTTATCGAGTTCACGCAACAAGGCTGCCCGCTCTGTGGGCCACACCATAAACTCCAGACGTTTGCTAAGCTCTTGCTGTTGTCCAGCTAGGTCGCTTAAGCTATTTAATCTTGCATTGCTAAACGGCGAAAAAATAGAATTGGCGAATAAGGTCTTAATCTTTATTGGATTAGGCTTTGCCAAATCAATAGAGAATTCGCTTTCATTTTTAACAAATTCATAAGCTTGATTATAGGCGGCTAATGCCAAATTGAGACACAAAAAAATCGCTAATATAAGCAGCGCCCTGTGTAACATTGTTAGTTTTAATTCAGCCATAGTAATAGTAGCGGGAGGCCCGAAGCACGCTTTATCTAAATTAAATATTAGATCAACAAAAATCTAATATCTAATCATCAACGTATGCGTAGGCTCCATAGCCGTAATAGCCACCGTATTGATACGGATTGTCTTTATTAATTACGGCTTGGGTCAGTATTAAACCCGCAACCGCAACCTTGCTGGCATTCAATCGTTTAATGGCATCACGAACCATGTGATGCGTGGTGTTGTCAGACTGCACTGCCACCAATAATGCATCGCATGACTGTCCTAAAACAACAGCGTCGCTTGCAGGTAAAACTGGCGCTGAATCGATAATCACATATTCGTACATTGCTCGAAACTCTTTGATAATTTCCGCGAAACGATCACTTGCAATTAACTCCAAGGGATTTGGTGGAGTCGTGCCAGAACTAATAATAGAGAGTTTAGGCTCTTCTTTATCTTTATGAATACAGTCTTGTAAGCTTGTTTTACCAGCAACATAATCCACAAGGCCATAATCGGAATCGGATTCAATTGTTTGCGAAATTCGAGGCCTGCGTAAATCAGCATCCAACAGCAATGTAGAGCCTAACTGTGCATAAGATATTGCTAAATTTGACGCAAGTGTTGTTTTTCCTTCCCCTTGTACCGAAGACGTAATAACAATCACTTTAGGTTGATGGTCAACATCCGAGTAAGTAATGCCAGTGCGGATATGATTTATCGATTCTGAAAACACTGAGCGTTTATTGTCTAAATAGTGCCGCTCTATTCTAGGAGTGCTTTTTGGCAAAGCTTGGACCACACCAAATAATGGTAAACCTAATTTTTCTTCAATATCTCGCCCACTTTTAAAACTAGTATCAATTTGCTCTCGTAGAAAGGCAAGTCCAATCCCCAAAAAGAAACCGCAGAAACCCCATAGCATGATGATCTTTTGTTTCTGAGGATAAACAGGACCAGCCGGTCGCAATGCTTTATCTACGATGCGTGCACCGGTTACTTGTGATCCCGAGGCAGACAAATCGGCTTCTTTGAATTTTTCTAAAAACGCTTCATAGTATTGCTGATTAGATTCAACATTGCGTTCTAAGCTACTCAACTCAATATCTTTGTCTCTGGAGGATGAAATGTTTTTTGATTTCGCATTTAACCTCGATCTAGCGGTATTGACCTCCGACTGAGCTTCAGTGATTAGAGGATGGCGAACGCCATAACGTTTTGATAATTCTGCCAACTTATTTCTAGCACTGATGTAAGCATCATTCAAAGCTCGTAATTCATTACTGGTAATTTGGTCTGATCTACTAGAACTTAAGCGCCCTTCACGCACTAAAAACGCTTGCAGCTGTTGTTGCGACTCATCTAGCTTTGCTTTCAAATCATCAATTCGCTGCGCGAACCACTGTGCCGTTTGTTGTGATCGATTTAACTGCGAATCTAAACCTTCTTCGATATAGGCTTCTACCAATGCATTTGCCGCCTCAGCCGCAAAATCCGGATCAATAGACCGATAAGTCACTCGCACTAAATTTGTTTTTTCGCCGCCACTAACACTAACGCCACTTTGAATTACTCCGGTAAGCCAAGCTTTTTTACGCTTCGATTGAGCCTCAGTTAGAGTACTCGCTTTATTTTTAACGGGAGGTGGCTCATGGGTTATCTCAAGACCCGTGATTCGCTCTACCTCATTGAACAAGCTTGCAATTAAACTTGGAGCTACCAACAAACTATCTAAAGATTCGCGCTCAACTAAATTTAATTTATCTACTACTCGCTCTGCAACAGAACGACTTTTAAGCAATTCATATTGTGTTTCGTAAAAGCGAAATGCATAAGGATCAAACACACCTTGACGCCGATACGCATCGCCGCTCGGTTCTACTACCATAGTTAGGCCCGCTTGGTAAACTGGTGTCTCGGAAAGTGCTTTAATAATGCCGCCGACAACACCTAAAATCAAAAATAAGGCAATAATCCAACGGTTTTGCTTTATAGTTTGAACTGCATAAACCAAGGTTTGAGACAGAGAGTCACCGGCATTTAGACCACCCACCTGTGTTGGTGATGAAAGATAATTTTTCACTAGGCTGGCAGGGTCATTATTTGAACTATGTTGATTCAAAACAATCGAGCTCCAACACTAATGACATCGCCTGGCAGAACCGGAAAGTATAATTTCACTCTTTTAAATTTTTTGGGCTCTTCCTCACCGTCGATATAACGAGTAACCGACACTTTTTTGCGTGATGCTCGAATACCAAAACCTCCCGCTAATACAATGGCTTTCTCTACAGATAGGTTTTTTCGATACAAATACTCGCCAGGAATATTAACCTCACCATGCAAATAAATAAAAGTCGACGACTCTTCGCTTACGCCCGCCTCCTCAGCAACAGTGATAACATCACCTGAAACGATTAAGTCTTGACTGTCGATGGCTATTTCTGTTTTAACTGTCTTTCCATCTCTGAGAATACTAATGCCATTGGTGGCTGCGGAATTTTTGGCACCTCCAGCTAAGGCTAGAGCCTTGGCAACTGTAAGCCCTTCAGTATATGGAAAAGCACCTGTATTACGCACACCCCCACGGATAAAAATAGGTCGATAACTAAATATGGTTACTGATAATTGTGGATTTTTTACATAGCCCTGAGCGTATTTAGCGCGCAATTTGTCTTCGATATTCCGCGTGGTGAAACCAGCCACATCAATGGAACCAATCAAAGGGAACGAAATTTGCCCGTTCTCAGGAATCCGTGCATTGCTAACACTGAGATCGGGCTCACCAAAAATAAGCACTGAAATAGAATCACCGGGAGCCAGCTTGTGTGACCTTGGAGTGGTAGACTCAGAGGCCGTTGCAACCGCCTCTGCAGGCACTTTTTCTGTAACCGCTGGTGTTTCATCAACAGCATTGAGCGGCGTTTCACTAACAGCC
>CAZHEL010000006.1:25343-37353 GCA_964531625.1 uncultured Gammaproteobacteria bacterium | reverse complement strand
TTCTGTAACCGCTGGTGTTTCATCAACAGCATTGAGCGGCGTTTCACTAACAGCCCTGAGCCGAGGTTCACTAACAGCCGAAGTTTGGCTAACAGTCCCCCCAAGTTCACTGTTGTTCACCGTATTCGGCCAGCCCCTAAACTCACTACTACCACTCGACGCTGGGTCGACAATTGCCACCGACAATGAATTGGGAGCATAGACTTTAACAAAACCATCCGTGCTTGCTAAAACTTCACTACTGTAACCCTTATTTATGGTCGCCAATACAGGCGCCTTCAAGCTGGGCTGCATACGTGCATTGAGCCGATAAGCAGCCACTGTTACTTGGTTGCCATCACGCCGAACAAAGCGCTCGCTCAGCCAAACAGGCACAAAGGGTTCTGCAAATTGGACCAGTAACCAATTACCGCTGCGTTGAAGAACTGTATAGGTCGCCGCCCTATTAACTTGAGATATCTCGTATCTATTCTTAGCAGAATAAACTTTTATTTTGCTTGCGGGTGAGCTATCGATAGGCTGACTATAGCCATTAGCGCTGAGCATGGTTGCGCCAAAAAATAAGCACAAAAGCTTTATTAGTCTAAAACGCCGCAAAATCAATTTCGCACTCAAAATCAACACATCAACTCCCCAAATTACTTATCTTTAAAACAGTAATACTGTTTGCTTAATCTATTTTAGAACACAAATGCACGGAAACAAGCAAAGTTAGTGAAATTTTATGGTTATACCCATCATAATATAAGCTGGTTGGGCGGGGGTACTAAGCGCAAACTCGGTCAAAGCCTCTAAATCCTTGGCTGATGGCTCTACCTTGGACTTACAAGCTAATTATTGAGCCCTAGACGTTCTCTTTGGATAATCAAAAGAATCTGGCTCACGACTGCGACGGCTATTCTTTCTCGAGCCAGAAAATAGTGAACGTATATCAGAACGCAGTCGAATACCGTAATAATTCTCTTGATAATCGAATGCTCCAATACTCGACTCGCCATCCACTTCACCATAGAAAATACCCACGCTAAGGTAATTTTTCCATGCGTAATCCAAACCTATACCCCAATCAGTAAACTCATCCTGACGACCAGTATCATAGTCGTCATCAACCACTTTGAAAAAAGCGTTGAAGCTTAGTAGTTCACTAATATCATAGTCCCAAGCCAGTGCAAATAATTCGCTGACGTAGAAACTAGCAATATCATCACCTGGCTCTTCAACCGCGCGCGAAGCAGCAAATTGAAGAACTGAAATCGGGCTAAAAGCATAGCGTAGATTGGCGTAATAAATACTGCCATCAAAGTCCTCTCTTAATTCGTCGTCAAGAGTTCGATCAGTGCGCCCGACACCCAACACGCCACTGAAAGACTGACTTGGTGCCCAACGAGCGCCAATCAAGAAATCGGTTTGCTCGCTATCAATTGAATTTAGTTGTCGATCAAAGTCAGTATCAAAATGTTGAATACGAGCAAAAACTGAAGTGTTAGCCCAAACACTGTAATCTAAATCCAAATGAATAGAATCAACATCACGATCTCGTCCACCAAAATCATTGTCGTCGCCCTGCCCGTTATTAGTAAAACTAGTAACCAACTTTTCAAAACCTAAAACCGCCTTGAATTTATTTAGTTTGCGCCCGTATACCAGATCAGCGCCATAGCTGGAAAAGTCAACTTCATCAGGCCCCTGGTCTAATCCAACATCAACAATCGGATCAAATGGACGAGAACCTGAAATACCACGTTCCTCAAAACTGTTACCCAAGGACGCAAATACATCCAAATCCCAACTACGATTAAAATCCAGACCAACTCTAGCACTCAACACATTAGAGTCTACATCTTCCGAATCAAACTCATCATGAAACGAAAATGAGCCGTTATAACCGACGAAGAATTGGTGCCTACCAATATTGGTGCGATAGGCAAAGCTTGGGCTAACAAGAACTCTAAGGTCGTCTTCTTCAACATCTGAGCGCCGACGAATATTATCGCTTTGCGTTACAACTACTTCTATTGCCGGGTAAAAATCATTAAGTAAATCCAAAGGCTGATTGAGACCACTGTCTCGTGCGATTGATCCGTCTTGAAAGGAGCGATAGGTATTTCCAGGAGGAGTAAGCCCTTTACTCGAAACCTGCGCACCCACAGAAAAGCTGATTAGCAAGAAACTAATGCCGAGAATTAATCTACTCCTAATTCTATATTCCATCATTACTCTCATTCGCGATCATTATTATTTTAATAAGTATTTTATTTTGCGTTTAATGTAAATATTACATCTCACGCCAGTGTCGCAATTTATATTGTAACTAAGCTGTATATTCATAACACTTAAAAAAACAAGTCTAATAGATTCCGGGTGGCGACGCGGGCGGCGGCGGTGGCGGAATCACCGGTGGATCATCCTCCACAGGCGGTATCGCTGGCGCAGGTATGGGCGTCGGTGTCGGTACTACAGGTGGAGGTGGGGGTGCAATAAATCCACCTCCGCCAAAGGTCGCAGGTGGAGCTCCGGCACCAACTGCCGCTTGCACCAAAGCTTGCGGGCCTTTGCTATAAGCTTGCAACCTTGAATCGCTCAGATAATAGAAGGCGACCGGAACCGCACTAACATTTAACGCATTGAGCGCAGCAATCAGATCAGGACGGTTCAGGACAAGCCCCCTAGCCCTAATACTTTGCAAACTAGCCGAATCATCACCATTCGGATGAACATAAGGATAAGCCGCTTCGCTTCTGGGGTCGTCCCAGGCAGCATAGAGTTGCCCGTCGATCATGTAACTCAAGTCGCTATCTCGACCAGTCTCCAGTATCGCGATCAAAAATGCGGTATTGTTGACCGTATATTTTTTAGCTTCTTGCAACAATCGTGCCCAATACTCAGGCTCAAAATCATCTTCGCTCGGTATATCGAAAGCTTCATAAAACTCTTCCATTTGACTGTAAGCATGATAGTCACCAAGCTGCCATTCCGGTACGGGGGTGAGCAGCAAATCTTTCTCTCTAAATGCAGCTGTTACACCTTTAATGGTCGCAGGATAGCCTAAGTCATCTACAGCTCGTTCATTGCGCCGATTAAAGATAAACACGACCGGCAACAATGCATTTGCGTTTTCTTTCAAAGCACTCTCTATGCGTTCTTCACCATCAATCAAAATGGTGCGCGAGCTTTCATACAGGGATACAAAAATAGGACGCTTGCTAGTGTCTTCAGTTGATTTACTTTTATACCACTCTACGTCTCCTTGCATCTCTTGCAACTTCTTAAGTTCAGCAGCGGATGCGAGAAAGTGGTATTGACCTGCGAACCAATCTGGATAAGGTCGCAATACTAGACGCTGCTCGAAAAAATTTTCAGCTACTTTTGCAACAGAATACGGAACAGTTTCATCTTCACGTTCCAGATCTTCTAATCTATAACTCGAATAAAGTCTTGGTTTGCTATCTGGCAATATCGGCAATACATTGACGGCAGAGTTAGCCAGCTCGCGACTCTTGGATGGTTGATACGCGATGGCTGCCTGTAACACGGTTTCAACATCGAGCCCCATAGAAAGAGCATGCAGAAACACCTTCATTGATGGAGTTTCTTTACTGAGTAATCGAAGAATTTCTAGCCGAGTAGGCGTACTAGCCTCGCTATAGAGTTGTTCACCAAATTCCGTGTCTAGGTAGTCTCGATCAGCTTGCCGCCAATCCTTAACAAATGACTCACTTTGGTGGTCAAACTCGCTTTCATTTACCGATCTAACTTTATAGGCTAAATCATCACCATCAACTTGTTGCGCAGCCAAATTGTTCGACCATAACGATGCGGATATTAAAAATATAGTTAATAGCGAAAGTAAAACTAAAAATGAATCATCGGTTGCACTGTCAGACACCGCTCTATGCGAGCAGCGACTTTCAATCAATCTACTCTCAGAGGTTCTACGACAATGCTTTAATGATAATTTTAAAATAATTTTAAATCCCTGCTCAAGGCCCCCATAGCTTTGATTAACTAGCAAACAGTTTGTTCAAGAAGCTATCTAACACACCCTAACACCAAGCAAACACACCTGCCAGATATAGAACTAATGTTAACTGCCACAAATCATAACAACTTCTATAAAAAAAACTAGATCAATAGATAACTTACACTATTTTCGGTCAATCCACCGTGTTCTAGGTGTTAATTATCGTTACACCGCCCATATATTTCTGTAGTATTTTCGGCACGGCGATAGATCCGTCGTGTTGCTGATAATTTTCCATTATCGCCAACAAGGTTCTGCCGACTGCTAAGCCAGAGCCATTCAAGGTATGAACTAATTGAGTTTTCTTGTTATCAGTTCGGTAGCGGGCTAACATTCTACGCGCCTGAAACGCCTCAAAATTGCTACAGGAAGAGATTTCTCGATACGCCTGCTGACCCGGCAACCAGACTTCCAAATCATAGGTCTTAGCTGCCGAAAAACCTAAATCGCCGCCGCACAAAATAACTTTTCGATAGGGTAATTCTAAGCCCCTTAATATAGCTTCAGCATGGCCAGTAAGCTCTTCAAGAGCTTGATACGAATGTTCAGGCTTAACAATTTGTACTAGCTCGACTTTTTCGAATTGGTGCTGGCGAATCATGCCGCGAGTATCTCGCCCATAAGCACCCGCCTCGCGCCTAAAGCACGGTGTGTGAGCGACCATTTTTAATGGCAGTTCAGCATCACTTAAAATTGTGTCACGCACAATATTGGTAACAGGCACTTCAGCGGTTGGAATAAGGTAGTAAGCATCTTCAGCTTGCGTAGCAAACAAATCATGATCACCGAACTTTGATAACTGACCAGTGCCAATCAAGCTGTCAGCATTGGCCAAATAAGGCACATAAGTTTCTTGATACCCATGCTGCTCCGTATGCGTATCCAACATGTATTGAATAAGCGCCCTATTCATTCGCGCTAGAGCGCCTTTCATTACCACAAAACGAGAACCGGTAATTTTAGCTGCCACTTCAAAATCCAGACCGCCCATATCTTGGCCTAGATCAACATGGTCTTTAACTGCAAAATCGAATTGCCTAGGTTCTCCCCATTTTTCAATTTCAACATTATCTTCCTCATTCTTGCCAGCAGGTACGGAGGAATGCGGAACATTTGGCAACATCGAGCTTATCTCAGACATCGCTTGTTTTACTTCATCTAGTCGAGCTTTCGCAGTTTTTTGCTGATCAGAAAATGCCGCAACTTCTTGCATCAAGGCTTCGACGTCACCACCTTCGGCTTTAGTTTTACCAATACTTTTAGAGCGCTCGTTGCGCTTGGCTTGCAGCTGCTCTGACTCAATCTGTAAGGCTTTACGCTCGGCCTCTAGAGTCTGATAAGCTGGCACATCTAAATCATGGCCTTTGATTTTAAGAGCCTGTGCAACCGACTCTATGTCATTGCGCAATAATTGAGGGTCTAACATTTTTTAAAACCAGTAATAAAATTGGGTTAATGTAAAGGTATCAAGAAATTAATAAAACAGTATTAAGAAGTTTGACGCGCTAGCATCAGACCTAAGAAGCACATTGCAATACACAGTGTTACGCTCAGCGTGATATAAACCATAGCGCGCACATCGGCACCCTGCTCAAGCAAATTTATAACTTCTAGCGAAAACGCAGAAAAAGTAGTAAACCCACCAAGAAAACCGGTTAAAACCACCACTTGTGCTTGCTCTGATGCGCCAAACTTATGTATCAGCATCCAAGATAAATACCCCATCAAGAAACAACCAAGCACATTGGCAATTAAGGTAGCGAATGGCAAGGCTGAAAAAGACACGCCTGTCATCACACGACCCAGCAAATAACGTAGTAGTGCTCCCAAGCCCCCGGTTAAGATTATTGCCAAATAGAACATAAGCTAGGCTTTATTCACTCAAAAAATCAACACCCGTTGGAATATCAAAATTGAATCGCTTGCCGGGTAATTTAATATTGGTCTTAACTTGCGACAAGCTTAAACGTGTCGTATTGCCTAAACCATCGACCAATTCTATTATTTCCAGCACTCCCTTATTGAAACCCATAAGTAATTGCTGATAACTGGCATTCTCATCTTTGGGGCTTAACGATACCCAGCTTAGGCCATCGGTTAGGCCAATATCACTCAGCACAAAATGTTCATCAAGACCTGAGCCGCTTTGTACCAATACTAAACTCGGCACTTGACTGAGTGCATCTTGCAAACTGCGTCGCGTAACCTGTTCTAAATCAGGGGAATAAAAAAAGATATAAGTTCCATCCGCAATGATTTGTTGGCCAAGCGGAAAATCTGCATCATCACTACGATAGTCCCAGCGAAATTTACCAGGTCGTGATAGCGAAAACGTGCCGCTTGAGTTTTCTAAGCTAAAGCCAGTTTCATCTGTCACGCGTTGCTCAAAATTGGCTTGCAAAGTGTCTACTTGTTTAAAAAACTGTCGCAAGTTTGCTTCAGATGCAAAGCTCATTGAAGCAGTTAGCAGTCCTAGTATCACTAACTTTATTTGTATGGCTCGCTTCATTCCTAATCCTCAATTGGCGGAGGCGCCAGCACTTCTCGCCTACCGTTTTCTTCGGCAGCTGTAATAACGCCCGCCGCTTCCATGGTTTCTATCATGCGCGCAGCACGATTATAACCAACTCTTAATTGCCGTTGCACTGACGAAATGGACGCTTTGCGAGTGCGCGTTACGAATTCAACCGCTTGATCGTATAAGGGATCACTCTCAGGATCATTATTAGAGTCATCTCGAAGAGCCGATGGTAGCCCTTCGTTAACTTCCTTAGGTGCACTTAAAATAGATTCATCGTAGTCAGGCTCTGCGTCGGCCTTCAATGACGTTACAACTTCGTGCACTTCTTTATCTGACACAAAACTACCATGTACACGAATTGGCAAGCTGGTACCAGGTGGCAAATACAGCATATCGCCATGGCCTAACAACATTTCAGCACCCATTTGGTCAATAACCGTTCTAGAATCGACCTTGGACGACACCTGAAAAGCGACTCGGGTTGGGATATTTGCTTTAAGTAGCCCGGTAATAACATCAACCGAAGGCCGTTGCGTAGCTAATACTAAATGTACACCTGAAGCTCGACCTTTTTGCGCTAAACGAGTAATTAATTCTTCGACTTTCTTACCCACCGACATCATTAAATCGGCCAATTCATCAATAATCACTACCAAACATGGCAGTTCTTGCAATGGTTCCGCTACTTGCCCTTCTCGAACCATAGGATCAAGAATGGGTGCGCCCGCTTCATGTGCTAATTTAACTTTGCGGTTATAACCGGCTAAATTTCGCACGCCGAGCTCAGACATTAATTTGTAGCGTCGCTCCATTTCCACGATACTCCAACGCAGCGCATTGGCAGCTTCGCTCATATCGGTAACTACCGGTGCTAACAAATGCGGAATACCTTCATAGACCGATAACTCCAACATCTTGGGGTCGATCATGATCATGCGAACTTCTTGCGCCGTAGCTTTATAGATAATGCTAAGTATTAATGCGTTAATACACACCGACTTACCCGATCCAGTAGTACCAGCAATCAGTACATGCGGCATTTTAGCCAAATCTGCAATGACCGTCTCACCACTTATGTCCTTGCCCATCACCAAAGCAAGAGGTGAATTCATATCTTCAAACTCACTCGAAGACAAGCCCTCAACCAGACGCACTATTTCTCGAGTCTCATTAGGTATTTCAATACCGATATAAGACTTACCCGGAATGTTCTCTACTACCCTCACACTTTCCGTGGATAGTGCGCGCGCTAAATCTTTAGCTAAGTTAGTAATCGACGCGGCCTTAATGCCGGGCGCAGGGTCAATTTCAAAACGCGTAATAATTGGCCCTTGGTGGACGCTTTTAACCTCAATAGGCACATTAAAGTCGCCTAGTTTTTTAACTAGCAATAAGGATAAAGCATTCAGCTCATCATCAGAATAACCCGCTTGCTGAGGTTCTGGCGGATCAAGCAAGGCCAAAGCTGGCAATGCATCGTTGGAGCTGTGCATTGTGCTGAATAAAGTCGTCTGGCGCTCTCGCTCAGAACGACCGCTATCTGCTTTAGCCGCCGATGGCGCAATCTTAGGCATTATGGTCGGCGCTACTTTTACTTTTTCTTTTAATTCAGTGACCGTTTCACGTCGAACTTTAGTCGCTTTCACACCAATTTCGCGATCTTCTTTTTGCTCACGTCGCTCATGGAATTTATCAATCGCGGTAAATACTTTCTCGCCAATCGAGTCCATCAAACTAAACCACGACAAACCAGTGAAAATTGTAACCCCCGTCAGAAACAAAGTAACACTTAACATAGTGCTTCCGACCTGGCCAAACAGGCCTACCAACGATCCATTTAACCAATCACCAAGAAAGCCACCCGCGACAAACGGCTTATCAGCGGCAAAGTGGTTAAAATGCAGGTTCTCTATTCCACAACCACCCATTACGGTAATCAAAAACCCAGCCGCCACTAATACTCGATTAAAGTAAGATGGTTCGCGCGTTTCATTACGTGCCATATAAAACCGTACACCCATTACAAGAATCATGACCGGGACCAAAAATGAGATATAACCAAAGCCATGCAACAGCATATCTGAAAAATTAGCGCCGAAACGACCACCCCAATTAGATACCGCATCTAGAGCCCCGCCACTGTGCGACCAACCAGGATCTTTCGAGTCGTAAGTTAACAAGGACAGCAAGGCATACAATGATACAAACACACTGAAGACCACCACAATTTCAGATCCTAGCTCCCTAACACGAGGAGATAAGATGCCTTGTTCTGGTTCTTTAACTGATTTTCTTTTTGCCTGTGGCATATGATTATTCTGAGACTCCCATTAATCGACTTATTCTAACTCGAAAAAACATCAATAACATCTAAACTAGTGAATCTAAACCTGCATTAATAGTATTAAGCAATACTATGAATAAATATGTAAAAAGATTAAAATCTCGCCCTTAAAAATAACAAACCGTGCCGACCTTCGGAGTAATAATCATGTCAGATTCAACGTCAGACAATAAGCACTGCAAAGTTCTCATTCTAGGCTCAGGCCCCGCAGGCTATAGCGCCGCGGTCTATGCTGCCAGAGCCAACCTGAATCCCGTATTAATAACTGGCATGCAACAAGGTGGTCAACTCACAACCACCACAGAAGTCGATAACTGGCCGGGCGATGACCAGGGTGTAGATGGTAACGAGCTAATGGCTCGTATGCTTCGCCATGCCGAGCGCTTTGAAACGGAAATTATATTTGATCATATCCATACGGTTAAACTTGATAAAAAACCGCTCGAAATGATTGGAGATCAAGGTACATACACTTGTGACTCACTGATCATAGCAACCGGTGCATCGGCCAAATACCTAGGTCTAGAGTCCGAAACAGCCTATCAAGGCAAAGGTGTTTCCGCCTGTGCTACTTGCGATGGTTTTTTCTATAAAAACAAGCCAGTAGTCGTGGTCGGCGGCGGCAACACGGCAGTAGAGGAAGCTTTATATTTGTCTAAAATCGCGTCTCAAGTAACCTTAATTCATCGTCGTGACGAATTACGTGCGGAAGCCATAATGGTTGATCACTTGATGGAGAAAGTAGAAAACGGCAATATAAATATTGAATGGAACAACAATCTTGATGAAGTACTCGGTGACGATACGGGAGTAACGGGAGTACGTATAAAGAACGCTAAAACAGGCGACACTAAAGAATTAACTGTTGATGGTGTGTTTATTGCCATTGGTCATAGTCCCAACACAGATATCTTTAAAGATCAGTTAGATATGGCGGGCGGTTATATCTCGGTAAAAAGCGGCACCACAGGCAATGCCACGGCAACCAATGTTCCAGGCGTGTTTGCCTGTGGCGATGTTATGGATCATGTCTATCGACAAGCTGTCACCTCGGCTGGTTCGGGTTGTATGGCGGCACTGGACGCAGATAAGTTCCTAAAGGACGCGAAGTAGATCTTTCGTTTACACTTTTCATTCGAGTGTTATCACTGCACCTATTTCTAGCTAATGTATGTCAAATAAAAATGACACAATGGATAAGTTGTTTGGCATGGGTGTTAAACCACTCAAACAGGATAAAATAGCTCCCTACCGACATCCGGCTGATACAACACCGCGCCAACGTTTGCTAGACGACCAACGAGTAATGGACGAATTACTTGAAGAGAGTGATGAATCTGCCAGCTATGAGAGTGGTGACGAGCTCAAATATTTACGCTCAGGCTATTCGTCTCGATTGCTAAAAAAACTGCGTCGAGGGGACTATGCTATTCAAGATGAATTGGACCTGCATGGTCTAATCGTTAGTGAAGCCAAACAAGAAACACATGGATTTATCAACGAATGCGCGCGCGACAATGTGCGTGCGATCCGCATAGTGCATGGCAAAGGGAGAAACTCATCCGGCCGTAAACCAGTACTAAAAAATATGCTTATTGGTTGGCTCAGCAAGAACCAACATGTGATTGCTGTGGTATCTACACCCGCCAACGACGGCGGCACTGGCGCGGTTTATGTCTTATTGGCTAGTAAAAAATAGCGACCGCAAAGCGCTCACGCATTAGACCCAGCAACAAAACCTGAAGACCAGGCCCACTGAAAATTAAATCCGCCTAAATGCCCCACTACATCGACTACTTCTCCAATAATAAATAGTCCAGCTTGATCCCTTACCTGCATGGTTTTGGATGAAATATGCTCCACACTAACACCCCCTCGAGTCACCTCAGCAGTACGATAGCCTTCCGTTCCCGAGGGTGTGATTTGCCAATTGTGCAAATGTTCACAAATCTGTTGGAGGTCTCTGTTCTTAATTTCTTGTATAGAGATAGTGGCATAACGCGCCCAGAAAACCGTCTGCAATTCCTTAACCAAGGATTTTGGCAGTAGTCCGTTTAATAAAGTAGTGATGGTAGTTTTAACATCTAACTGCTTTTGTTCAAGCACTAAGTCATACACTGACTTATCAGGCAGTAAATCAATGCTTATCATTTCACCCAAATGCCAATAATTCGACAGCTGCAAAATTGCAGGCCCACTGATACCGCGATGCGTAAACAACATATTCTCATTGAAATTCATACTGGGAACAGCGGCTTTTACAGGCAAAGAAACTCCCGATAATGCTTTCGCAAACTCATGCCAATCTCCGGTTAGGGTAAATGGCACCAAAGATGCTTCAGTGTTGCTTATGGGTAAGCCAAATTGTTGTGCAAGCTTATAACCAAACCCACTGGCGCCACCCAAGGATGGAACCGACAAGCCGCCAGTAGCAACCACTAAGCTCTCACATAAAAATCGACCCGCGGAAGTATCTAGCTTATAAGAGCCTTTAGCCGATGAAGAGCCTTTAGCCGATGAAGAGCCTTTAGCCGATGAAGAGCCTTCAGCCGATAAAGAGCCCTCAGGGTCACTATTCACATTTAAAGTCTCGCAATTAAGTTTGATTTCTACATTCGCAGCCACACATTCATCCAGCAGGAGGCCCACAATATCCTTAGCACTTTTATCGCAAAATAGTTGTCCCAATGTCTTTTCGTGATAGGGAATACCATGTTTGGCTACCAAACTTATAAAATCCCACTGGCTATATTGGCTAAGAGCAGACTTAACAAAATGTGGGTTAACGCAGATAAAATTATCTGGAGTGACATCAAGATTGGTGAAATTGCAGCGACCACCGCCAGACATCAATATTTTTTTGCCGACCTTATTACTTAATTCAAGCACCAATACGTGACGCCCGCGTTGACCCGCTGTTAAGGCACACATCAAACCAGCGGCACCAGCACCCAACACTATCACGTCATAACTTTGTGGTTGTTCACTCATAATTTTAGGTGCTTGTGGAATAATATCCTTGTGAGTCAGGTTTTAAGGTTATTATGAAAAGCCGTTAGCGCTAGTAAATGAGAGCCTTTAGCCAGTGATTAAAAGCCTTTAGCCAGTGATTAAAAGCCTGCAG
>CAZHEL010000006.1:11857-25243 GCA_964531625.1 uncultured Gammaproteobacteria bacterium | reverse complement strand
AGCCTTTAGCCAGTGATTAAAAGCCTTTAGCCAGTGATTAAAAGCCTGCAGCCAAAAATTAAACGCCATTGACTCAGAATAACCCGTATCAGTGAGTATAAGCACCTATGACAAAGAGTAATAAAGTAGAACTAGCGCTAATTGCCTTAGTCTGTTTACTGCCACTGCTTATCGCATTACCAAACTATGTGAGCATCGCCAAGCTAACAATTTGGTCAGCTGCTCTATTACTCCTACAAAGCCTAATTCGCGATCTTGCGATTTTATGGTCACGAAGAAAAGCCAGTGAGGAAACTGCTGCTCAAGCAAGAGAAGCAGCTTGCTTCTGTGCCGAATCCACCATTGGCATCATTGGCATAGTCGTTGGTAGCATCTTACTGTTATCGCGAATCGGTGGCAGTATCATGATGACAAACCTAGCTTGGGCATTTTGTGCGTTGGTGATTCTTTCGATAGGTTATCTACTTAAAGGTTATGTTATTCAATGGAAGCCACTAAAAATCTTCAAAGACCCCAACCATCTAGATATTGTCGTTAAATGGTCGTAGTAAAAAGGTAAATGATCTTAAAGCACTAATAGATAAGTCGCCCAAGCGGCAAAATAGGCCAGCAAGGAGTAGCCAATAAAGCTATAGATCGGGATCATGTTGCTACCTACCTCTTTACGCATAACCGCTAAGGTAGAAGCACATTGCAGTGCAATTACGTAAAAAACTAGCAAGGCCATGCCTGAAGCCAATGACAGTCCATCGGCTTGTATATTAGCCGCTAAACCAGCGATATTCTCATCAGCACCATCAATACCAAACATGGTTCCCAGCGTACCGACAAACACTTCGCGAGCTACAAACGAAGCAATAATGGCCACACCATATCGCCAGTCTAAATCCCAAGGAGAGAATATGGGTTCAATCGCTTTACCCATCCAGCTTAAATAAGAGCTATCTAACTGCCCTGCACCATTGGGAAAATAACCCAGCACCCAAACAATAACCGTCACCGCAAAAATGACATTACCTGCTTTTTTAATAAACGCCTTTGCGCTATTCCAAGCACGTTGTATTAAAGGTTTGAGTGATGGCAAGCGATAAGGCGGCAGCTCTAAAATAAATGGCACATCATCTTCGTTCTTGACCACAAAATTAGACAGCATTGCTGAGACCACCAGCGCAGCGACTATGCCCAGCATATACAAGCCAAAAAATATGAGTCCACGTACATCTAACAAACCACCTAATACTTTTGTAGGTGGAATTAATACCAGCACCAATAAACTATAGACCGGCAGCCGTGCGGAACAAGACATAAGCGGAATAGTCAAAATAGTAAGCAAACGCCGACGCGGCGAAGGAATGGTTCGAGCAGCAAAAATAGCTGGGATTGCGCATGCAAAACCAGACAAATAAGGCACAAAGCTCATGCCTGACAAGCCAACTTTACTTAGACCTCGATGACAAATCACCGATGCTCTCGCTAAATATCCGGAATCTTCGAGTAGACCGATAATAAATGTCAGCACCATAATTTGTGGCACGAAAACCAAGAATGAACCTATGCCGCCAAACAAGGCGTCATTAATAAAATCTTTTAAAGTGCCATCGCTCATGTTGTTGGTGGTCAATTCACTCAACCAAGAAACACCAGCCTCCACGCCATCCATCAAGGGCACAGCCCAAGTAAAAATTGATTGGAACAGAATAATCATCACGCTGATAAAGGCGACCGCACCAAAAAAACCAGATAAGAAAAAGCTATCTAATCGATTTTGCGTAGCAAGCAAACGATCAACACTAGCGCCATAAACAGTATGCAATTGATGAGCGCGCTCAAGTGAATCGAACTCCGAGTTGAATGGTTCAATAGGCAAAAACGAAGTGGGACTGGTGGCCATTTCGTCTAAGGCGTCTGATAACTCATCTAAGCCTTGTTTACGACGAGTTGAAATGGCAAATACCTTGCCTTGCAAGTCAGCCTGCAAACCTTCGACATCGACGCTTTCACCTATGCGCTCAATGTCGTCCATCATATTCAATGCAAAGGCAACTGGCACACCTGCTTCTAAAGCGACTTTCTGCGCTTGCAATGCCAATACTAAACTGCGCTCAAGGCGAGTTGAATCGAGCATGCAAAGCACGCCTCTTACACGCTTTTCATTAATATAACTATTGAACTGATCGACCGCCGTTTGCTCATCCTTGCTTATCGGGTCTAGCGAGTAAGTACCAGGAAAATCAATTAATTGATGTTTACGAAAAGTCGCGCTTTTGATTTCTACGGTAACGCCAGGGAAATTAGCGACTTTTTGGTTAACACCCGTAAGTCGGTTAAACAGTAGGCTCTTGCCAGAATTCGGCTTACCAATAACAAGAATACTAGACACAGTTTAAGCACTCACCCAATTTTAATTGTGAAAAACGTGATTATAAAAATGGAAACAAGACACCGTTATAACAAATAAACGGTAAAATGGAGCCTTCTAAATGGCCGACACCAGAATTGAACTGGCTATTTCCTTATCCAGAGAAAATACTCCATCACATATTTGATACTGCCGCGGTGCGGAAAATGGTGGACGATTCAAGCATTTAATCTCAGCACCCACATCGATACCAATTTCTCGCATGCGTCGTAAATACACATCAGTAATACCGTCAAAGCCAGTCACTACTGCTGTTGCACCCTTGCCAACAGACCACATTGAAACTGCTCCAGCTATATTTGCGGCAGCAAGAGACACAGTAGGCTCGGCAGCGGTATGAGTGGCAGGATTAGACATAAACGTATATTTTGATTATAAAAAGTAGATGCAAATGATAATGATTATCATTAAGTAACGCAAGCAAGAATCCAGAATTCTTAAGCTCTCATACACACACAAATAATCCGCTAATTACAGTAAATCAGCAGTCTACTTAGTCGCCACTCTTACTTTAACCCTTATGTCTTTACCTACCCAACTGGTGTCAGTCCAATCGCCCATGCCAATATTCCAAGCAAAGCGATCGAGCACTGTATGCCCCTCCAAGACGGTAAGACCTTGTTGAAGGCTCACGGTAAATTCTAGGTCTACAGGATGGCTGATATTTTTCATAGTCAGTTGCCCAGTGGCAACAAAACCACCCGACTCATTCCGATAAAATTGTTGCGCAATAAAGCTAGCTTGAGGATAGTTCTCTACATCAAAAAAATCTGCATCCCGTATATAGTTATCGCGATCGGTATCACCCGATGCTACCGATGCTGGCTCTATTATCACAGAGAATCTAGCCGATTCTAATTGCCTAACATCAAACTGAAGATCGGCGCGCCATTGTTGCCAGCGACCATTAAACGGCGCGCCCGCTTGCTCGCCCGAAAACTCTATATAGCTGTCTTGATAATTAATGTCCCAAACGGGTAAATCGCTCTTACTATCCTTGTCTGTAATATCCGATCTCTGCGTTACAGTTTCAGAAACAAGTGATGCGGCGGACTTTTGCGATACTGATACGCGGCCAAACATAGCCAGCGTTAAAACAATAGTGGCTACCAATACTAAGTACCCAGCACGACTAGCCATACGACTGAGTACTGAATCCTTATCAATAAAATGATGTTTGAGTGCCGCTAAAAAATGAATCACGGCTAACACCAATAGCGCCTCACCTAACCACTTATGCATGGTTTCAAGGCGCTCAGCATTACTTTCACTCGCGGCGATTAGGTCCGGAAACACGAAAAGATTAAACCAACTTACGGAATAGGATTTGGCGGATGACATTAACCATCCGGTCAAAGGCAAGGCGAATAAAAACCCATACAAAGCAATATGTGCAGTATTTGATACATGCATTTGCCACGTCGGCATGGCTTGTGGCAAAGGCGGTGGAGCATTAAACAAACGCCATAGCACTCGGATAAGCGCCAGCCCGAGAATCGTCATGCCAATCGATTTATGATTGGCTAAAAGCCCCAGTTGTTGCACTACCGAATTTCTGTGTTCGGAATTTTCGGCCAATTCGGCAATTATATATTGGGCTATGATTAGCCCTGCCACTAACCAATGAAGCGTTCTGGCTACCAATGAATAATTAGTGGTCATAGCTAGTAGAGGTTAGCCAGTAGAGATAGCCTGTAGAGGATAGTCAGGAATGTTACTTATAAGTGCTTCGCATGAAAACGCAAGTGCTCTTGAATAAAGCTGGCGATAAAAAAGTAAGAATGGTCATAACCGTCTTGATAGCGAATCTCCATTGGATAAGATGCTTGTTCAGCCGCTTCTATCAATAGATCGGTTTTTAATTGTTCTTCTAGAAAATTATCGGCGGTGCCTTGATCAACTAAAATAGGTATTTGGGTTTGCGCCTTAGATACTAAATCACAAGTATCGTATTGCGCCCATTCAGTCTTATCATCACCAATATAATTGCCAAGAGCCTTTTCTCCCCAAGGGCAGTTGAGCGGTGAAACAATCGGGGAAAAAGCCGAGACTGATTTAAATTGATGAGGATTTTTTAAAGCGATAGTTAGCGCACCATGGCCACCCATTGAATGACCAGAAATAGCACAGCGCTGCCCATCAATTGCAAAATTTTCATTAATCAAGGCAGGCAACTCATGCACCACATAATCCAACATCTGGTAATTGCGAGACCACGGTTGTTGTGTTGCATTAACGTAAAAACCGGCACCCAAACCAAAATCCCAGCCACCTTCAGCGTCGTCGGGTACATCATCGCCACGTGGGCTTGTGTCTGGGCAAACAATCGCTAAGCCTAACTCGGCTGCGGTTTGTTGTGCTCCCGCTTTGGTTACAAAATTTTGATCTGTGCAAGTAAGTCCAGATAACCAATAAAGTACCGGCACTTTCTTGTCTTGTGCTTGTGGTGGCATAAATACCGAGAACTGCATATCGCAATTCAAACCTCGTGACGCATGTTGATACTGACCTTGCTGACCCGCAAATATTTTATTTACAGCTAACTCTTTCACAATCACACTCCCAGCAAAGATCAGTACAAAATGACCGAACGAATTGATTTACCTTCATGCATTAAATCAAAGGCATTATTAATTTCATCCAGTGGCATGGTGTGAGTAATCAGATCATCAATATTGATCTTTCCATCCATATACCAATCAACAATTCTAGGAACGTCGGTGCGACCGCGTGCGCCGCCAAAAGCAGTGCCCTTCCAAGAGCGACCGGTGACAAGTTGAAATGGGCGTGTGGATATTTCTTGTCCTGCACCTGCTACACCAATAATATATGACTCACCCCAGCCTTTATGACAGCACTCTAGAGCTTGGCGCATGGTATTAACATTACCAATGCACTCAAACGAGTAATCGGCGCCACCACCACTAATATCAATAATCGCTTCGACTACATCATCCACGTTTTTCGGATTGATAAAGTCGGTCATACCAAAAGCTTCAGCCAAACCCTTTTTACTTTCATTTATATCGATGCCAATAATTTTATTGGCTCCCACCATGCGTGCACCTTGAATCACATTCAAACCGATGCCACCTAAACCGAATACGACAACATTAGAGCCAGGCTCTACTTTGGCATCAAACGCTACTGCGCCCACACCCGTAGTGACACCACAGCCGATATAACAGATTTTATCGAAGGGCGCGTCCTCTCTCACCTTAGCCAGAGCAATTTCTGGTAAGACGGTGAAGTTTGAGAAGGTTGAACAGCCCATATAATGCAAAATAGGATCTCCATCTAAGGTAAAACGACTACTGCCATCAGGCATTAAGCCTTGACCTTGTGTTTCGCGAATAGACTGACAAAGATTAGTTTTAGGGTGTAAGCAAAAGTTACATTCACGGCATTCCGGGGTATACAAAGGAATAACATGATCACCTGCTTTTACGGAAGTGACACCTTCACCTACCTCAACCACCACACCAGCACCTTCGTGTCCTAGAATGGCTGGAAATGCACCTTCAGGATCGTCACCTGACAGAGTAAATGCATCCGTATGACATACACCGGTGGCCTTAATCTCGACTAATACTTCACCCGCTCGTGGGCCCTGTAAATCTACATCAACAACTTCTAAAGCTTGCCCAGCTTTGAACGCGACTGCCGCTTTGGTTTTCATAAGTGCTCCTAGAAATGATTAAACTGACCGAAAAATAAGGCTAAGACCTCAATGTTAACTATACTAAATATTGGCAGACTTACTGTAATAAAATCTACACTAAATGTTCTTCCAGCGCCGCTGTTAAATCAGCGGATATTGCTGCACGCTTGCCCAACTTATAATCAAACCGAACGACTCGTGCGGTGGCTACTGCCGCAATTAAATCTAGCTTTGTACTGTAAATATGATGCTTGATATGAAATTCATTTTGTTCGATCGAAGTAACTTCATTAGCAATAAGTAAATCGTCTGGATAGGTGACCGCCACTTTAAACCTGCAGGCAGTTTCAGCTAAAGCCAGGCCTGCGTTTAAAGCATTATCACCAACTTTTGCTTGGGCCTTTTCTAGTACTTGATTTAGGAACTCAGTACGTGCCGTTTCACAGTAATAAAAATATTTCGTGTTGTTAACATGACTCATGCAATCCATATCACCCCACACAACCTTAATTGGAAGTATAGATTTATACTTAGCTAAAATATCTGGTGTACTCATCCAATATTATTCCTAAAAAGTCAAAAGAGAAACTAGAAGCTACTTAGTGCCCGACAAACTGCTCGGCAGTTAGATCAAAACAGGTGCTATCCAACTTCGCCACAACATCTAAGTCAGCCTTGATCTTAGGTAATTCATAGCGAAAGAAGAATTGCGCAGCGGATAACTTACCTGCATAAAAATGAGCATCTGCTTTATTACCATCGGCTTTTCCTTTGGTCGCTGCGACTGCTTGCAACAACCACATCCACGCTATAACGACATGGCCAAAAGAGTTAAGAAACAAGGTAGCATTCGCTAGGCCTAAGGACATATTCGGTGCTTGCGCAACGGCATCAATGGTTCTTTCTATATGCTCGAAAGCAAGAATCAAATGATCGCCGTATTCCTTTAGTTCTGAGAACGGTGAAGCATCCTCAATCGTTTTGGAAATTTCGCCTTTTAAAATTTGAATAGCAGCACCATCGGCAATTCGAACCTTTCGACCCAATATATCTAAGCCATGTATCGCCCAGGTACCTTCATGGATATGATTAAGACGGTTGTCTCGATAGAAGCGTTCTACCGGATATTCGCGGGTATAGCCGTAACCGCCTAGCACCTGAATGGCTAGCTTATTTGCTTCTAAACAATATTCCGAGGGCCAAGATTTGCAGATAGGCGTCAGTAACTCGAGTAATAAATGCAGACCCTGCTTAGTCGATTCGTCTGTGCACAAACGTTCTCTATCCATGAGTTCAGAACTGTAAAAAATCAATGCTTGCGCACCTTCAACAAAGGCTTTTTGCGTCATCAGCATACGTTTAACATCGGCATGCTCACTGATCATAACTTGCTTAGATTCAGGATCCCTATTAGTTAAATGTCGGCCTTGTGGTCGGTTTCGCGCATAGTCCAAAGAGTATAGAAAACCTGCTAGCGCTGATTGCACTGCCCCCATACCCACTGCAATACGTGCTTCATTCATCATATGAAACATATTGGCCAAACCTTGGCCTTCTTGTCCAACTAAATACCCTAATGAATCGCCACTTTCTCCAAAATTAAGCAAACAATTAGTAGTACCACGATGACCCATCTTGTGGTTCAAACCGGCCAGCATAATATTATTAAATTCCCCTATACTGTCGTCGTCATTTAAACGGTACTTTGGCACTAAGAACAAAGATATACCTTTCACACCGGCAGGACCTCCGGGCACTTTAGCTAATACCATATGAATAATATTATCGCTGAGTTCATGCTCGCCCCCAGAAATCCACATTTTGGTACCGGTTAATTTGTATAACCCATCGGCAACTGGCTCCGCTTTGGTACGAATATCAGCCAATGACGAACCCGCCTGCGTTTCGGACAAGCACATTGTGCCTAACCACTCGGCGCTTACTAGCTTGGGTAAAAAACGTGCTTTAAGTTCAGGCGACCCACAGGCATTCAACATATTAGCAACGCCTTGAGCTAAAAACTCATAACTCGCAATACCAGGATTGGCGCAGCTAAACATCCCATGCACGGCTTGATGAACAATGGTAGGCAATTGCATACCACCAACATCTTCGGCAAAACCAGTAGCAGCTAACCCAGATCGCCGATAAGCATCTAAGGCTTCTAAGACTTCGGGAATAATTTGAACCTTACCATCGACAAACTCAGGCTCATTAGCATCTAGTTTGCCCGCTATCGGGTGATATTTATCTTCTGCAATAGACTGACTTAAATCCAAAATAGCAGTGACAGCCTCACGATCATAGCTTCTAAAACGTGACTCACTTAAGAGTGAATCAAGGTCTAGGGTTTCGTACATTAAGAAATCGAGGTCTCGACGATTGACTATTTCAGACATAAAAGTTTTTATATAAATTAGATTCGGTTCACTTCGCCAAAACTCCATCAACGCGCCGATAATAAACCATCCAAGGTGAAGCACAACATAACATTGCCAAACAGTGAATATCTATAGTCTTATATGCATCTATAAACTCTCACTACAAACCCTGACTACGCAATTTCCCAATCACATATTCGGAACCTACAGAAGTTAGATGACCATAATCCCACTGTATTAGCTGATTATTACCCACATTTGTTAGACAAGCACCGGTCACTTGGTCTTGCGCAGGTGGTTGGCAGACAAAATCGAGAATCGAGTAATAGTCTATATTGTGCGCGAGCACCGTCTCTCGCAAGGCCGCTTCAACAGTAAAGACTTCTTGATGACGAGAATCGGTCAAATAATTGGGCATGCGTTTTTTGCTTTGATTCTCTAGGCTGTAGCGAATCAAGCTGCGCGGCAAACTCTTCTGCCAGCGCGGTACTGGACCAATAACCGCTACATTCTCTACACCATTACTATTCAACAACTCTAAGGTTTTGGCTAACAGCTCAGGAAACTCGATCTTCCACAGACCGGCAATTATTAATTTATCAGGCTTTAAATCTGTTGCTAGAGCAAGTATTTGATCGTTTAACTCACGACATTTATACCTTCTTGGCACTTCAAAACCAATAAAAGCACCGCAACCGGAAATCGTGCGGATAATGATTCGATAATCTTTACCATAGTGCTTTTTAATTCCAGGGATTAAATGCGCAGCATTACTATCGCCCCATAGCAACAAGGTTGGAACCTCATTTTTACTGCTAGTTGCACCAGCAGTTGAAGTGGCAGTTAAACCGTCAGTTAAACCTATGTCAGGACACCGACTAAAACCTATTTCCGCCTCAAGGTCCTCTGGATGTAGAAAGCACGTATGTGACAAAAACGATTCTTCATAATCAAATTTCTCATACTCAATCAACTTAGCAAAATCCACAAAGCGATCCGGATAGCCTTTGTTAACTAGTAACATGCTATGAACGCCAACTAAGGCCACAAAAAATATGCTTATAACAGCAATAAAATAAGGTGTGCGAAAGACTGTTTTGTTGCGCGTAATTTTTTCTATTAAAAAATAAGTTAGCGTCGCCAGCAAAAACGATAAGCCAATATTAAAGCCCTTCTGACTATGCGTTATTTCATCGTAGTGATGTAGGGCAAAGGAAAAAATTGGAAAGTGCCATAAATAAAGCGAGTAAGAAATTAAGCCAATGCCAACCATAATTCGGGTACTAAGCAATCTAGCCACGACTCCACCCTGCACTGCATAGCGCACTAACAAAACAGTGCCGAGTATGGGTAACACTGTATATCCCGAGGGATGCCGGATGCTGCTATCAAAGTAACAAATTGACAAAACAATCAATAGTAAGCCTAGGCCAGCGAAAACATCACTGCGTTTTGAGTGAGTGGCAGAGCCATTATCAATTTCCAGCTTGGCAATTAAAGCACCAGCCATCAATTCCCAGGCACGAGTAGTGACTAAATAAAAAGCCGTTTGCGGAGAGCTCTTGCTGGCAAAATCTGCGAGCACTAAAGACACCACAAAAATACCTATCAAGACTGGTTTAAGAGCGGAACGAGCATAGCTCCAAATCAACAATACGATTATTGGAAACAGCACATAAAACTGCTCTTCTACCGATAAACTCCAAGTGTGTAAGAATGGTCTAAGTGAACTTTCTGCGGCCCAATAATCATCACCTAACCAAAACCAAAAATTAGAGCCGAATAAAAGAGATGACAGTACCGATGACGCATAGTCTTGCAGTTCTGCAGGCAATAACAACCACCATGCGAACGGCAAAGAAGTCAGCATGACAACAAACAATGCTGGCAATATGCGCCGCGCTCGACGCTCGTAGAACGAGGCAAAAGAAAACGTTTTTTGGGCGACTTCGTTAAGAATGATCGAAGTAATCAGAAAGCCCGAAATAACAAAGAAAATATCAACACCTAAAAAACCACCAGCTAAAAACCGATGACCACCAACACTGATTTCTGCATGATACAGAACCACCGAAAGCACTGCGATTGATCGCAAACCATCTATTTCAGGACGATATTTTATGGACACAGTAAATGCTTATTAAGGCGTTTTCGGTAATCACTCAATGCAATTTTATTGTGCAAAAGACAAAATATTATTCGGACGTGCTAAATCATTCTCTAAGCCTTGCTTGAGACTGTCTCCAAAGCCAGCATCTATTAACATAGCGTCTACCGCAGTTTTATCTTTTAGACTTTGATAGTAATTAACTGGTCGAGCAAACATCCACAAGCTATAGGGTAAAACTACGCGTTCTCCTTCAAGCCCTTCAATGCTAAAAGTATGAGTGCCAATGCTGCGTTTTATCGCCCCGTTATCAGGATGGTCTTTGCGCCACACACTGAGTAGCCTATCGGTATCTTTTAATACCGGCAGTTGCTCATTTGCCATTCGTTGTAAAACAGGCAACAAAGTATCAGGCACTTCATCATCTGGCAATAATTCACCATTGCTAAGAGCAGGTTCTTCATTGATCATACGTTGCACCCACTGCACAACTGCTGGTGCATGCTTTTTCATTAGCTTGCCTGGCGCTGGGTCTCGATATAAGTGAGCATACAAAGGCGCAATGAGTCCAAAATCTGCGATACATGGCTTAGATCCTAGCAGATAATCATGTTGCTCAAAATGAGTTTGTAAGTCTGCTAAAAGCCTTACATAGGAAGCTTCAATAGCTGGAATAGTTTTTTCAGAGATACCCAACAAGGGCACTTTGGCCTTAAATTGACCGCCTATTTTTTTACCGACAATTGCCCTTAAAAAAGCGGGCGCCCAAGGCAGCACTACGCGGCCAAATTCTGAATAAATAAATTTGTCGTTCTGAAAAGGAAAATTCCAACGGTAATGCATAGCTGGAATAACCAACCACTCGTCGGCATAGGTTTCGATTAGCAAGGCAGCTAAATGTTGTCTGGGAGTATCTGGATAAATAGAATTTTCTGGGTGACGCGACTCTAATTCATCCAAAATAACCGTCGTGTCTTGCAATACCATATCGTCAGGAGTTTGCAGTACAGGGATATAACGCACCCCAGTGCGAGGAATAATAAATTTCTTGTAAACGCTCACACTGGACAATATCTCGTCATAAGGCAAGCCCTTTTTTTTCAAATATGAACGTACTTTGCCAGTGTATAAAGACATCGGCGCGCCATATAATTTATAGGAGTCAGTCATGCGAATCTAAGCTAGTAAAGGTAGTTAATTAAATCTCTTTAGTAAATCTTTGACTAGGGCGAGGATAGACGCCTGCGCCAGACTTCAGTTTATCAAGTCTGATAGTTTAACTGCTCCTAAAAAGAAAAACTTATATTTACGCAGATTTAAATAAACGGCTTATGTTTGCTGGTCATCATGATACAAACACACTACATGCCGAGCTTGCTTAAATGGTTCGCAGCAATGCAAGCAATAACAGCATCAACAATAACGACTTGTGGAGAAGGAGGAAGCTGTCGAAACTACCGAAACTGCCGAAACTACGACAGTAAGCACAAAAACTTTAATTCTGTACAGTTTTACCAGTATCCAGCATGGAGTTAATACGATCACGCGTGGCTTGGGTTTGCACTAGAGTTAGGAACGAGCGACGTTCAGCATCAAACAAATCTTGTTCACTCATTATCGACCCTGCAGCCACATCACCACCGCTGACAATACGCGCAAGCTCAGTTGCCACTACAACATTGTGCGCAGTGAGCTTTCCATCGCTATGAGCTTCAGCTAACCATTCTTGCATGGCGTCAAACACGGCTTGGCCTGGCATAGCTAAATCTGCTCTCACAAACGACTTTTGTTCATCCGCACTTTCTATAGCTTTGATAGCCGCTGGCAGTAAACGATCACGATTACTTAAAAACCGATCGTTGCTACGCAACATGGCTTGCTGTTGTGCTAACAATGGTGATGAGCAAGTTCGCCCGTAACCTAAGTTCATAAAAGCCTTCCAAGACGCTTCGGCGATAATTTCATCGCTAGCACCTTCTAGCGTGCCATCGTTTAACTGTTCTATCCATCGGTAAAGGGTTTCTTTACAACCACCGCCACCAGGAACCAAACCCACACCAGACTCGACCAAGCCCATAGTAGAGTTGGCATGACAAATAACCTGCTTAGCATGCAGTACGACTTCAAAGCCTCCGCCTAGAGACATACCAACCGGTGCGCATACCACTGGAAAATCAGCCACGCTCATTTTATGCACGGTATTTTGAAAATGCGCTAGGAATTTATCTAGGCCATCCATGTCTTCATTTCTGAAGAAGCCACGCACTGCTTGCAAATTAACACCACAAGAAAAATGCTGGGCATCGTTGTGCACAATCAAACCGCGCATATTATTGGCAGAAACCCGATCTATGGCATCATCCAAAATACCCATGGAATGACCATCTAAAGCGTTCGCCTTACTGTGAAACTCAACTAAGGCAATATCATCTAGGTCAAACCAACTTGCAACCGCGCAGGTACTTTTGGGTTTAAGCGTGCGACGCGTTTCGTTAAAACGTGTGACTCCTGCAGAGCGCGTAATGGTTTTCCAGCCAGCGTTATACTGGCGCGTTTGCAGCTTGCCACTATCCACTCGATAAAAACTAGAACCAGCAGCTTGTTGTAAAAACTCTGGCACAGTGCGGCCTTCGCCGCTCAAACGCTCGATCAAATAGTCGACACCAATTTCATCGATCAATCCAAACGGTCCTTTTATCCAGTTATAGCCCAGCTTCATGGCATCATCAACCGCTAATGGATCGTCGCCAACTTCGGGTAGCAAGGAAGCTGCATAGCTCAGGGTACGTGACAATACTCGCCATGCGAATCGTCCGTA
>CAZHEL010000006.1:0-11757 GCA_964531625.1 uncultured Gammaproteobacteria bacterium | reverse complement strand
GGCATTTTCGTGACACACCTCATCCAATTGTTTATATAAAGCTTGTTTAATATCTAGGCGTTCTACAACCGCTTCTGCAACCCAATCACAATCTACCAGCTGATGAAAGTGATCGCGAGTATTGCCAATATGAATATGTTTTTCTAGGTCCTTGCTCATTAGACCCTGAGTTTCACGTAATCGCTCCAAGCCTCGCTCAGCCAGTGCATTAACATTGGCGCTATCATCACTAGGTAAATCCAATAACAAAACATCGATACCCGCATTAGCAACTTGACCAGCAATACCCGAACCCATGGTGCCAGCACCAATTACCGCGACTTTTTTAATACTCATCCTTTAATGCTCAACTTTTTAAACTCAACCATTGGCGGCTTCACTCGCAGAAATAAAATCTCTTAATACACGCAATAATTCTTTGGGCGCTTCGATCGGTAACATATGCCCAAACTCTTCGAGCACGCTTGGCTCTATACCCATGGCTGCGGCCGTTGCCAAGCCGCTCTTCTTAGGTGTCATCTTATCCTGACCCGCTAAAATTAAAGTTTTGGGTACTGTTATAGTGGGTAATATATCCATACCACCTTGATAGTCAGCACAACACTGCAAATCCACCGCCAATGGGTTTTGACTCATAATTTGATGACCGATAGCGATGGGCTGCATGCCAGGAATAGGGCTAGCACCATTATGCACTGCCTGACCGAAACTCCATTGCACCATCATGCCAGCAGCTTGTTGAGGAGATTTTTTTGCAGTTTCAATCAACTGAGGATTTACCGGAATGGTAGCAGCGGTTCCTACTCCAGTTATAGACCGAACGGCTTGCGGCGCTTGTTTGTATAACTCTAGCGCACTTAAAAAGCCTTGGGAGTGCCCAACCACATGCACCGACTTCACTTTACAAGCACGCAAAAACTCAATCAGCCATTCACCAGTAGACTCAATACTGGTGAGCGCATCACCCGAAGATAAAGAGTGCCCAGGAAAGTCCGGTGCTAACACCGAGAAACCGTTAAACGCAAACCAACGGGTTTGCAAGGCCCAACTGCGATGATCTAAACCACTACCATGCAATAGCAATACCGTTGGTAGACTCGCATCAAAGGGTTTACCTCCAGTAGCAATATGCGACTCTACCCCACTAACTTTAACCTTCATTACTTCGAATCCTTTTTAGTATCATCTTGTTTGGCTGCCAATCGCTGCGCTGCTTTTAAACCTTGTAGAAAATCATTTTGAATATCTCGCACATCTTCAATACCAACCGAAACTCGGATTAGATCTTCACTAATACCGGCAGCCTGCATCGCTTCTTGGTTAAGGCGCGAATGCGTAGTGCTACCTGGGTGTAATACCAAGGTGCGCGAATCGCCAACATTGGCTAAATTAGAAGCCAGTTGTAGTCGATCAATAAAAGCCGCACCACCGGCACGACCTCCGACAACACCGAAGCACAAAATAGAACCTGCGCCATCAGGGAATAATTCTTTAGCAATTTTTTGACTAGGATTAGTCTCAAGATCGGGATGGTTAACCCATAATACCTGCTCTTGCTCGAGCAACCATTGGGCCAAACTTTTAGTATTGTGGATATGTTTTTGCATGCGCAGGCTTAAGGTTTCTATGCCTTGCAATATCAAAAACGCATTGTTGGGGCTTAGACAAGCGCCTAGATCACGCATGGATTCGGCGCGAATCTTCATACATAAAGCATTAGGACCAAACTCTTCCCAAAACTTGATGCCGTGAAAAGGCTCATACGGTTCAACTAATTCTGGAAAGCGACCACTGGCTTGCCAATCAAAATTACCACCATCAACAATGGCGCCGCCAATGGCCGCACCATGGCCGCCCATCCATTTAGTAATAGAGTGCACCACCACATTGGCGCCAGACTCAAAGGATCGAGTTAACACCGGTGTGGCAAACGTGGCATCAACCACTACCGGCACACCTTGCGCATTGGCTATCTTGCTTATCTGAGGTAAATTCGATACTTCCAAGCCAGGATTACCAATAGATTCACAAAACACCATTTTGGTGTTCTTCTGAATTGCCTTTTTCAAGGCTTTTTCATCATTGATCTGTATAAACGTGGTCTCGATACCAAAACGTTTCAACGTGTGTTTCAACAAGGTGGCAGTAGAACCATAGATCTGCGCAGCAGAAACGATATGATCGCCAGCCGAACACAAGGAAATAAAAGTAGTAAACAATGCGCTCATACCCGATGCCGTACAAATAGCACCCGTGCCACCCTCTAAGGCAGCGATGCGCTGCTCTAAAACGGCTACCGTGGGATTAGAAATACGGCTGTATATATGCCCTCCCTGCTCAACATTAAATAGCGATGATGCGTGCTCCACACTTTCGAAAACATAAGATGTAGTTTGATAAATAGGCACGGCGCGTGAACCATAATCGCTTTCGGGAACATAGCCACTGTGCAATGCAATGGTATCGGTTTGATAAAATGAAGAGCGGCTCATAATATGCCTTTAGTTAGTAATGGTTTAGTAGATTGTTCTACACATCAAAATCTTTGGGATCAAATGGAATAGTCAGAAATTTGCTGGTTTGGCCCCCGACTGTAAGACTATCGTTGTCATTCAAATAGTCCATATTGATCATCGCATGGACTAGTAGTTTATTGTAACGAACAGACCAAACCTGCGCACGCACTTCGCCCACGTAATCATCATTAACGTACACGTCAAAGCCACCAATATGGTTTTGTGAGTCTTGCATATCTATGGGCTTGTCAAATGCTAAACCTACCAGCTTGCGGGTTTGCTTGCCGACTTTGGCTCGCAAGGCGGCAATACTTAAGCTCTCAATGTCTGCGTCTAGATTTAAATAATTGTCTAAGCCACACTCCAAAGGTGTATCGAATTCATCCATATCGGTGCCGTAAGACAACAAACCAGCCTCTATGCGCTCTATGCTATTTGGACAACCTGCTCGTACATTAAGATCAGTACCCTGTGCAAATAACTCATCCCATAAAGGCTCTGCGACGCTTACCTTGGGCACATAAATTTCAAAGCCGCCTTGTTTACTCCAGCCCGACCTAGCTACATACATCTCAATGCCTTGAAAAGGCAACATTTCACCGCGGAAAAAACGGATATCCCTAACCTTATCACCAAACACTCGCGCCATGAGTTCGTCCGATTTTGGTCCTTGCACAGCAAGTGGAAAAACATCCGGTTCAAACACTTTTGCATCAAGTCCATAACCTTGTGCCAAGCCTTGAGCGAATAACTTAATATCACTGTCGGCTATCGAAACCCACCAGCGATCAGCCGTCAGTTTGATCACAATGGGATCATTTAAAATAAAACCTTCGGCATTACAGATAGGCGCGTACTTGCCTTGCAACAAATCGATCTTGCTTAGATCACGGGGTGTCATTAGCTGAACTAACTTGGCTGCATCAGGACCGGTAATTTCTACTTGTCGTTCGCAGGACACATCCCAAACTTGCACGTGCTCACACAAATGCTTGTAATCTTCTTCAGGAGATTTGAAAACTGCGGGCAACAACATATGGTTGTACATTGTATAGCCAGAAACACCAGACGCCTCAACGCGACGACTAAATGGTGTATTGCGTGCGCGTCGGCTTTTAATAAATAATTTATTTTGCATTGTGCGATTCTCCTCAGACTAATAGAGTCTGAAATGGCTCTTAATTTTTTATTAAACTTTTTACTACAAACTAACTCCTTACAAGCAATTTTCTACCAAGGTTGGCGTCTAAACCGAAAAACCGCCTAGTTTTGTTTCAAGATACTCAGCCAAACCCTCGCGTGCTCCTTCGCGACCGATACCACTATCATTCATACCACCAAAAGGTGCCGCGGCGCTGGTTGGATTAATATCGTTAATGCCAATAATGCCGAAATTAAGCGCCTCAAAAGCGCGCATGGCGCGCGATAAATTTTGAGTGTAAACATAGGCAGCCAAACCATAATTAGTGTCGTTGGCCATCTGTATTACTTGTGCATAATCATCAAACACAATAATCGCGGCAACCGGCCCAAAGGTTTCTTCGCGATAGATCAACATTTCCGGAGTCACATCACTCAATAGCGTTGGTGCATAGAAATGCCCTGCGGATAAATCACCATCATTAAGGCGTTCACCGCCATGATGTAAGGTCGCGCCCTTAGTCACCGCATCTTCAACTTGATTGGCAACCTTGTCTACCGCCGCCGCGTTTACCAAGGGACCTATGGATACACCGGCTTGCAAACCATTACCAACATTCATCTTAGCAATGCGTTCGCTAAAGGTTTGCATAAAGGGTTCTAGAATATTGCGCTGAACAAAAATACGGTTTGGGCTAATACAAGCCTGCCCGGTATTTAAAAACTTGACCAGAGACGCGCCTTTTGCGGCATGTACTGGGTCAGCATCGTCAAACACGATAAACGGGGCATGGCCACCCAGTTCCATGGATACTTTCTTTAAATGCAGCGCGGCATCTTGAGCCAATTTTCGACCCACTGCGGTAGAGCCCGTAAAAGTTAATTTTTTAACCTTAGGGTTACTACAAAATTCAGCGCCGATGGGAGCTGGATCAGCACTGGTCACTAAATTAGCAACACCAGCTGGCAAACCAGCATCGTGCAAAATTTCAAAAATAGCCTGTGCGCATAACGGTGTGATTTCGGCGGGCTTGAGTACAATAGTACAACCCGCCGCGATAGCTGGAGCCACCTTGCGAGTAATCATCGAAACTGGATAATTCCAGGGAGTTACCGCAGCAACCACACCCACAGCTTGATAACGCACCACAAAACGTTGATCGGCACGCACAGAGGGAATAGTTTCGCCATACACTCGAATAGCTTCTTCGGCAAACCAGCGTAAAAAGTCGGCGCCGTATTGCACTTCGTTTAAAGCCGCCTTAAGTGGCTTGCCTTGCTCAGTGGTCATTAACTCGGCCAGCGCCTGTTTACGCTCAAGCATTAGCGCGTGAGCGCGATGCAGAACCTCCGCTCTTGCATAAGCAGTACTGGTAGACCAAGAAGTAAACGCACTGTGTGCAGCATCAATGGCTTGAACAGCTTGCTCTCGACCACCATCGCTGGCCCTACCAATCACCTCTCCAGTGGCGGGGTTGTGCACCTCAAAGGTTTGCTCAGGTCTAAGCCATTCACCGTTAATATACATTGATTTTGTAAGGCTCCTACCCAAGTTCCTACATAGGCCAATAAAAGTTTAAAAATCAGTCCGGAATAAGTTCCCAACCAAGCTCAGCCAAGCGACTCTCACTAGCCATTTCATCGGGCATATTAGCTAAGGTCAGTTCTGCTTCACAAGCTACGGTACCGTCACTTAAAATGACTTCGCCACGCGCGGTGGCAAGACGCCCGCGCATTTTGATAATTTTACCTTCTACTCGCAGCTCGGTATTGATAGGCACTGGCTGACGATACTTAGCATTCAAATTAACGGTCATCATAAAATGGTGGTGATCACCAATCATGGCAACCCGACCTACCACCTCATCAAGCATAGTTGCAAGGATGCCACCATGCACAATGCCAGGGTAACTTTGAAAACGTTGGTCGACAGTCACCGTGCTACAAACCGTTTCATGATTGTCATCATAGAAACTCATTTGCAGGCCGTTAGTGTTTTCAGTACCGCACACAAAACAGTGTTTGGCATTCGGCTGCTTATGTGTGCAAGTTGCATTCATAGTGTGGATATTCTACAGATTATTGAATATCTATATCATCGCACGAGCGACCCGGTTTTTGTAAAATGTATAAGTGAAAATTATGCCCAATTAGCGCAAAATTTGGCTACTTCAGCCGCCACTTAGACCTCACTTGCCGCGGCTAGCAGAGAAGCATTACCACCTGCGGCAGTCGTATCTACACACACATGTCGCTCGATCTTACAAAAATCAGCAAGGCTGTCACCACAAACCTCATCACAAACCAAAGGAATGATCTTACCTGATCGACGAGCCAACGATTGACGCGCCAAAGTTAGGTCTTGATTGCTACTGTAAAGAGCAATCGCAGCAAACCCCTGGAGCTGACTTAAATGCTCTCTAGGGAGAAACCCGCTGATACTATTTTCAGCATTAGCACCAGGACAAACGATCAAGGCCTGGCATCCGTTTTGTTTGGCAATTTTGGCTTGTTGGTAAGCCAAATTCAAATCGTGACCTAAGCACAGAATTAGTCCTCGCGCATACTGGGAAAGCATATTTGATTCTCCAGTCGGGCCAGGCATTTTTTGTTCTAATAGCTTTACTCGCGCAGTCGCGATGGCATTCAACGAATCTATTTCTGTTTGAACTTGTTCTATGCTCAAAATTGGATCTTTGGGTATTTCTGGGGGTATTTCTACGGATCGATCTAAAGCAGTACCTTGTGATTGCATAAAGCGCAACATATAACTTGGTCCACCGGCTTTTGGTCCGGTACCCGAAAGATTTTCACCACCGAACGGTTGTGAGCCTACCACCGCGCCTATTTGATCTCGATTCACGTAAATATTGCCTACATTTAGCGAATTCACCAAATACTCTACTCGATCATCAATGCGAGTATGCAGCCCAAAAGTCAAACCATAACCGCTGGCATTTATATCCCTTACGATCTGCTCTAAGGAGCCTGCAGCAAAACTTGCGACATGCAATACAGGACCAAACACTTCCGTTTGCATGTCTGCAATACCATTGACCTTGATCACCGCTGGCCCGACAAAGAAACCCTCGCTAGGTACGCCATCGCTTAGCTGTTTAATTAAACGACCCTCTTGCGCTGCCTTATCAATATACGACTGCACTGATTGTTGCGCCTCAGCGGATATCAAAGGTCCGATATCAGTCGATAAATCCCAAGGATTTGCTATGCAAAGCTCGTCGGTAGCACCCAACAACATTTCCAATACATCGTCGAAGATATCTTCTTGTAGGTAAAGCAATCTTAGTGCTGAGCATCGTTGTCCTGCTGAATGAAATGACGAGCGAATAATATCGGTCACCGCCTGCTCTGGTAATGCGGATGAGTCAACAATCATGGCATTCAAGCCGCCTGTTTCTGCAATTAGAGGTGCATCTGGAGCGGTATTTTCAGCCATACTACGATTGATTCGTAAACCCGTTGCCGTCGAGCCAGTAAAGCACACACCATTTACCGATTGTGCTGACACTAGCATTTCACCCACCGTTTTTCCTAGCCCAGGTAATAGTTGCAAAGTTGCTTTTGGCACACCCGCTTTATGGAAAAGAGAAATAGCCAAAAATGCGACTAGCGGGGTTGTCTCTGCGGGTTTGGCAAGCACCGCATTACCCGCCGCTAGCGCCGCGGATATTTGTCCGGTAAAAATCGCCAGTGGGAAATTCCATGGCGAAATACACGTGAAGACACCGCGTGCTTTATTAGCAGCGTGCAGTTTAGCCTGCGCACTGTAATAACGTAAAAAATCCACCGCTTCGCGCACCTCCGCGACTACATCATTAGTGGTCTTACCTGCTTCACGCGATAAAACAGCAGCTAACTCACCCATATTATCTTCATACAAGTTTGCTACTGTTAATAAGATATCGGCACGCTGATTGGCTTCAATATGGTCCCATGGCTTGGCCGCATTTACGGCTGTTAACACATCCGACTCGCTGGCTTGAATTACCTCACCCACGGTATCTGAACTATTGGCGGGATTTGTTATCACCACCTCGCTGCCTCCTTGAAATGACCCTGCAATAAGTGGTGTTGCCTGCCATTGCGATGTTAAAAATGGCGCGCGCTCAGACTCCAGCTCTTGAATGTCTAAATAATCGTGCAAATCCCAACCACGGGAGTTAATACGCTCCGGATAAAATAATTGAGAAGGCGATGGTATCAACTCAGAACTTATTAGTTCATCATCGAGCGCAAGTAGTTCCTTAAACGGGTCCTGAGTTAGTTTTGCTAGCGGCACGTCCAAATCAACAATTTGATTCACAAACGAAGAGTTGGCACCGTTCTCTAGCAAGCGCCTTACTAAATAAGCAAGCAAATCCTTGTGCTTACCGACCGGTGCGTAAATTCTACAGCGTACAGGAAAACGCTCGCGCAATAACTCATACAAACGTTCGCCCATGCCATGCAAACGCTGAAACTCATAGTCGGATTTATCGCCCGCAATGGCTAATATCGCTGCGATAGTATGCGCATTATGGGTAGCGAACTGTGGATAAATAAGAGGCCCCATGGATAATAGCTTTTTTGCGCAGCACAAATACGAAACGTCAGTCGACACCTTGCGAGTAAACACTGGATAATCTTTAAGACCCTCCGCTTGCGCGCGTTTTATTTCGCTATCCCAGTAGGCGCCTTTGACCAAACGAATCATGATGCGGCGTTGGTTCTTTTCAGCCAGCGCATGCAGCCAATCAAGCACATAGCTAGCGCGACGATTGTAAGCTTGCACTACCACACCAAAACCATCCCACGCTGCTAAGCTGGGGTCTTCAAATACAGCTTGAATCACATCTAAAGAGATATCTAGGCGATCAGCTTCTTCTGCATCGATGTTCAAACCGATTTTTGCCTGCCTGGCTTTTTGAGCTAGCTTAAGCACCGTCGGTACTAGCTCGTTTATAACGCGCTCTCGTTGAGTGACCTCATAACGTGGGTGCAAGGCTGAGAGCTTAATTGAGATGCCTGAATTCTCTATTACATCATCGGTTTTGGCAAAAGAAGCCAACTGCTCAATGGCTTTCTCATAGGATTTAAAATATTTGTTTGCGTCCTTACTCGTTAGTGCAGCCTCACCGAGCATATCGAAGGAATATGAATAGCCTTTCGCTATCATCTTGCTACCTCTGCTATAGGCTAAATCCATGGACTGGCCCAATACAAACTGCTCACCCATCACTTTAATTGCTTGACGAACCGCATTGCGGATCACTGGCTCGCCTACTCTTTTAATAGCACTACGTAAGGAATTGGCAATGCTGTTTTTTTGAGAATCATCCAGCACCTTGCCGGTAAACAACAAACCCCAAGTAGCCGCATTAACTAAAGACGATGATGATTTACCCAGATGCTCACCCCATTGCGAAGAAACAAGTTTGTCTTCTATTAATTCATCCATTGTATCGCTGTCCGGCACACGCAATAAAGCTTCAGCCAAACACATTAAGGCCACACCCTCATCAGTTGATAGCCCATACTGCGCTAAGAAAACTTCCATCAAACCTGGGTCGTCGTCATCTCGCAGCGCACTGGACAGCTCCACAGCCATTGTTTGCGCTACTTTCCTTTGTGAGTCTTGCATAGCAAACGATGTGCTCAGCTGTTGAAGCGCCTGCGCTTCAGTTATGTTGGCCTTGGCGCGAATTATTTGTCGTTTAGCGTCGATATTCGAATTGCTCATTGTCTTTTCAATCTACAAAGTTAACTGCAATAACTTTACCTCAGCAAAACCTGCCATTTTGGCTTATATTTATAAATATTCAGTCAAATAGACTTTATTTTTATAATATTACAGTCAATAATCATTAAAATATGAAAAATAAAGAACAATTAGACTCTTACGATCTAAAAATAATAGAAGTTCTATTACGAGAGGGTCGAATACCGGTAACCGAACTTGCTAAGCGCATAGGGATATCCAAGTCCCCCTGTCAGGCACGCCTTAAAAGACTGCAAGATGAAGGTTACATATTGGGGTTCAGAGCACAGGTAGATTATGCCAAGCTCCAGCTTGAGCAAGTCGCCTTTGTAGAAGCCACCATGTCGAACACCAGAGAGGAAATGTTGAGTGCCTTTAATAAAGCGGTATTGGCCACACCTGAAATAGAAGAATGCCACATGATAGCCGGCTCATTCGATTATCTAATTAAAGTACGCACATCCGATGTTGCTTCATATAGAAAAGTTCTCGCCGAGAATATTTCTACCCTGCCAGGGGTTTCGCAAACGTCGACTTATGTTTCGATGGAGTCGGTTAAGGATTCAAACCAAAAGGGCTAGTCTTATTACTATTGCGCAACACAAATATCTAAGTCATTTAAAATTACGACAAAGCTTCGATGATGACTTTCTTAGACTTCATAAACTCTGCGGGAGAATTCAAGGCATCTAGTGCGATAAGTTTGCCACCCTTAAAATAACTAACAGAAAACTTTCTACTGGCGATATCGCCTTCAACTTTATAGTCGTCGTAATCTTGCAATAGGCCTGCGGTTTGTAATTTAACGTCATATTGATCAGACCAAAACCATGGCAGTTGATTGTAGGCAACATCATTGCCGCAAATAGAATTAGCGGCGGTTTTGGCTTGTGCTACTGCATTGGGAACAGATTCGAGTCGAATACGCCGCTCATACATTAAGTTAGGGTGATTGCTACAGTCACCAACGGCGTAAATACTTGAGTCGGCAGTACGGGTAAATTCGTCTACTATAATCCCGTTATCGCAGTCGAGGCCGGCGTCTTGCGCTAGCTCTACATTGGGTAATACACCAATGCCGATAATCGCGCAGTCAAACTCTAGCTTGTCGCCGTTGGCTAATATTGCGAAAGTTTGTTCGCCTTCTTGAGTAAACTTATCCAAGGCTGCATTGAGCTTAATATCTACCCCTTCTTCGGCATGCATATTCTGATAAAACTCAGAAATCACTGGGCTGGTAACCCTAGCCAACACTCTATCCATGGCTTCCAATACAGTCACTTGCGCACCTTGCTTAACGGCTGAGGCGGCGACTTCTAAACCGATATAACCGCCACCGACAATCAATAGCTTTGCATCTGGCTTGAAGGATGTTTTTATATCATCAACATCAGCGACTGTTCTTAAGTATTTAACCTTAGGTAAATCGCCTCCGTCTACCGGTAGATAGCGAGCTCGGGTACCAGTAGCAATAATCAAATGGCTGTAGTCAATATTTGTTCCATCATCAAGCAACACTGTTTTATTATCTCGATCAATGGATTCAGCGCGTCTACCCAAATGTAAATCAACATTGGCAGTAGTGTAAAACTCTGCATTCTTAATAGCGAGTTTCTCTACTGCGAGCTCGCCTTTGTAATAAGCTTTAGATAGTGGCGGACGTTGATACGGCAGCTCGCTTTCGTCACCAACCAAGGTAATTGAGCCTTCCCAGCCTGAGCGCCGCAAAGTGGATATTGCTTCTGCGGCGGCATGGCTAGCGCCAATAATAATAACGTTTTCTAGACTACTACTCATTTTTAAAAAACCTTTGAGACTGCCTGTTTGTTGGATAAATCGATAAATGGAGAAGCATTATAAATGCCTATTGAGTAAACTTCACTACAGTAAACCCATTGAGTTTGTGTCACCAATGAGTTCGATTTTTGATATTAGTGAGCGCTTATGCTCAAATACGCACTGCTTAGTTATAGCCATAAGCTATCCCAAGCACGCCGCTAGCCAGTTTTGAATTTAGTTAAAATAGTTAAACATGGAAAATAAAATACAAAGAGAACAAGATTTCCATGATACGAGATATGGAGTTGAAGACCCACGACTAGCCGCTGGCAAATTCTATTTGGTCAAACAACATGCAGATGATTTTTTTAAGGAACGAATTACCAAAAAATGCAAAGGCAAATCATTACTTGAATACGGCTGTGCATTTGGTAACTCATCAGCAGAATATATAAATGCGGGCGCTAATCTAACCGGCATAGACATTTCCCCAGAAGGAATCAAACGCGCCAAACAAGCGGCTCAAGAAAATTCTTTTAATGCGAAATACTTAGTAATGAATGC
>CAZHEL010000005.1:56411-118312 GCA_964531625.1 uncultured Gammaproteobacteria bacterium | reverse complement strand
CGCTTATTGTCGGTAAAATTATAAGATAAAAAATAATTCTAGGATTGTAAACATATATTCGTTAATATTGCCCTGTGTCTATAAAATATCGAAATTATCATAAGTTGAGCTTAAACAATGTAAGTCGTATTCGTAAACGGTTTTTGTTTGCGCTTGTTGCGCTAGCTGTATCTTTGAGTGTCAGTAGCCCAGCCTTGTCGCGAGAAACGGTTCGCATGATCGCGGTTGATTCCTATTCTTCGTCCGCTTTATGGGTCAAAGTGTTTATTAACTATTTCATTCCTGAGGTAGATAAACGCTTAGCCGAGAAAGACAATTACGTAATAGATTGGAATCCGGCCTTTGGTGGCACTATTGCAAAAACCAAAGGTGTGCTGGATTCACTGCAACACGATCTCGCGGATATCGGCATCATCACAACGCCGTATCATGCCGACAAGGTGCCGTTTTATAACCTTCCTTATGCGACTCCGTTAGTTACCAATAATGTTGGTTTGATTGCTAGAACGATGAGTGATCTCGCGGTTCGCTATCCTGAAATCTCAAATGCATGGCAAGATTATGGTATTCATTATTTGACTACTGCGGGATCAATCGACACCTATGACATTCTAATGACGCGATCGATCGATTCCTTGGCTGACTTAGATGGGCAAAAGATAGGCGGTGTTGGCTCTAATCTTTTGTTTCTAAAAGGATCGGGCGCGGCCGGTGTGACCAGCGGCCTGAGTGACTGGTACAACAATATGGCGACAGGCTTGATGAGCGGCATTATCGCTTGGCCTGAGGCCGTGGTTGCATATCGCTTATATGAAGTTGCTCCCTATTTATTAGATATTCAATTCGGTGGGGCTACTTCCAAAGCTATTGTGGTTAATGATAAAACATGGCAGCGCTTGCCTGAAGAAATACAGCAAGTTCTTGCCGAAGTAGCGGATGATTATCGGGATGAATTAGCGCGCGTAACCGATGAAATAGCAGCCAAGTCAAGAGTCGAATTTGTCGAACAGGGAGGCACTATTATTCCAGTCAGCGAAGCTGATCGGCGAGCGTGGGCTCAACGGTTACCTGACCTCGCTGGTGCCTGGGTTGAATCAATGAATAAAAAAGGTTTGCCGGGTAAAGAGATATTAGATAGCTATATGAAAGTGATGCGCGATAACCAGCAGCCCATCATGCGTGATTGGGATCAGACTGAGGTGGGAAAATGATTGGGGCGGAATATGACTGATCAAGAGTTAGCTCATACGCCAAACGTATTTGAGCATTGGGTTTTCGGCCTTAATGGCATTGGTACGCTTTGGATATTTTTGATTATGTTACTGATCAACACCGATGTGTTGTTAAGGTTTTTGTTCAATACACCGATTGATGGTGTCACTGAGATTGTAGAAGTTTCGATAGCGGGTATTGTTTTCTTGCAGTTAGCCGACGCGATTCGCGCGGGCCGCTTAACCCGATCTGATGGGCTGTTTAATAAGATTAAAGAAAGCAAGCCGATGTTGGGTCAATGGATGAGTATATTTTTTGACGTCTGCGGAGCCTTATTTTTTATCGCAATTTTGACCGGCGCCGTGCCTACCTTTATAGAGTCTTACGAGCGCAATTACTTTGCCGGCAGTGAAGGGGTTTTTACTGTTCCTATCTGGCCGATTCGGCTGATTCTATGTATTAGTTGCGTCACCGTTATTGGAGTTTTCATCATAAAGGTTATTAGCCAAATACGAACCATGGGTTCATTCCCATCTGCAGGCGGCGCACTATGACCGGTTTGGAAATCGGCTTGCTGTCAGTCGTCGTTATTCTTGTCTTAATTTACTCTGGCATGTACGTGCCAGTGGCTCTAGGTCTAGTGTCTTTTGTCAGTGTGTGGTATCTGCGTGGCAGCTTAGAGGCGCCCGTTTACTTGCTGACCATTGCCGCCTCCAGTGGTTTAGAAGACTATATCTACGGGGTTATACCCTTGTTTGTACTAATGGGCTTACTGGTGAGTCAGTGCGAGCTAGGCCGCGACATATATGAGGTTTCGAACTATCTATTACGCAAAGTAAAGGGCGGTCTAGGCGTTGCTACGGTCGCTGCTAACACGGCTTTTGCTGCCATCACTGGGGTCAGTATTGCTTCTGCCTCCGTGTTTGCTCGCGTGTCCGTGCCTGAGATGGTGCGTTTTGGTTACAATCCGCGATTTGCAGTTGGCGTTGTCGCGGGTAGCTCGGTATTGGGTATGTTAATACCGCCCAGCGTGATGCTTATTATTTACGCCATTATTACTGAGTTGTCAGTGGCTGATATGTTTAAGGCAGGTATTGTGCCTGGTTTGATATTGGCGGCAATTTACATCGTTGCCATCGTATCTGCGGCGGTATTTTTTCCAAACTATATAGGTGGACAAAGCAATTCTGATGGGGCGCCAGAGCTTGTACAAAAAGATTTGAGTGGAGCTGAGATTGCCAGAAAGATCGCGCCGTTTATAATTCTTATATTGCTCGTACTTGGCGGTATCTATGGTGGCTTGTTTACGCCTACTGAAGCCGGTGCTGTCGGCGCTATGGGTGCCTTAATCATTTCTTTGATTAAACGTAAATTGAATAGACCCGTATTGTGGAAAGTCTTAAGTGAGACTGGGCATATTGTTGCTTCTCTACTGTTACTGATCATTGCTGCGACGATGTATAGCCGCATGTTAGCGATTTCCGGTTTGCCGAATGAGTTGGGCGCGTGGATTGCCACTACTGACCTAAGCTTTATCGGCATACTGACTATCTACGTGATCCTGTTAGTAATTATGGGAACGATTCTGGATACCACATCGATAATTCTAATTATGGTGCCCTTGTTTTTACCCGTGATGGCTCCTTATGATATTAGCTTGATTTGGTTTGGTATCATTACTATTTTCGGTGCCGAAATTGGGTTACTGACACCGCCCTTGGGTATATCTTGCTATGTAATCAAGACTACCCTTGATGATGACTCGATTTCTCTTTACGACATTTTTGCAGGAGCGTTTCCTTTTGCAGTGCTGATGTTATTGGTGCTGATCCTATTAATAGCTTACCCGGGAATAAGCCTAGTCTTTGTCTAAGTAGCGTTAATCTGCAACAGCAAGTAGCAGTCTCAAACTATGAATCATTGTATTTATGAGGATTATGTGGAATTATCTACATTGACGTCTAGTTAACCAAATAATCGATAATTTAATAAAAAATTAGTTCTTTAGTACCATCTTCGTAGTTATCGATACATATCAAATACAAGTGAGTTTATAAAATGATTAATGCCGCAATTGTTGGTCTTGGATGGTGGGGGCAAACCCAAGTAGAAGCCGTACAGGATAGTGATAAAATTAAGTTTGTTGCTGGAACCACACGCTCTCTATCCGATGATGCCGTTGAGTTCATGAATACCTACAACATGGAGGTTAAGCAAAGTTATGAAGATATTTTAGCGGATCCAAATATTGATGCAGTAGTCTTGGTAACGCCAAACTCTCAACATGTAGAACAAACGCTAGCGGCTGTTAAAGCTGGCAAGCATGTATTCTGCGAAAAACCGTTTTCGCTTGATGGTGCGGGAGCACAAGCATCGGTAGATGCCGCCGCCGCCGCGGGACTCACCTTGGGTGTTGGCTACAGCCGACGATTCCACCCTGAGATGGTAGCCTTAAAACAAAAAATAGATAATGGCGATCTAGGTACGATTCTTCATATAGAAGCGACTATGACGTTTCCAAATGCGCTGTATTTGAAGCCTGGCGCATGGCGTGCAGACACATCCGAAACGCCCTGCGGTGGTTTAACCCCTATGGGCGTACATGCGATCGACGGTATGATCGATATGGTGGGTGAAATTGACGAGGTTTATTGCCAGAGTTTTCGCCGTGCTATTGAAGTAGAGGCTGACGACACAACGTCAATTTTATTTCGAATGAAAGATGGTTGTTCAGGCTATCTAGGTACTATGACAGCCACGGGTGGCGGTTTTAATTTTCAGGTTTACGGCTCAAAAGGCTTTGTAAAACTTGAAGGGATGACTCATATTGCAGGTGCACCATCCGAGGAGCGTCGCAAAAAACTGTTTAGTACCTGTACATTCAAGCCAGTTAAAGGGCCGGCTGAAGTTTGGTCAGCAGCAGAATTTGATGTTGTGAAAGCAGCCTTAGAAGGCTTTGCTGATGCAGCACAAGGTGGAGATCCGTATTTGATTTCTCCCGCCGAAATGGTGCATGGCGCAGCAGTTACTGAAGCCATTGTTAAATCAGCAGATGCGCACCAAGTAGTAAAAGTTTAAACGCAGTAAAAAATTGATTTTGATCGCTTCACGGAAAAAATAATTGAACTAATTTATCAAATATTAGAGGGTAAAGAATATGGCCAACGAATTTAGACGCGGCACGCAAGGAATGATGCAGGTCGATTACGAGCAACGCATCGATATGGATCGTATGCGAGAGTATCGATCTGCTCGTATTAAAAAATATATGGAAGAGTTTGATGTAGATTGCCTACTCTTGTTTGATGTAAACAATAAACGTTACTCGACTTCTACTGCGGTGTGCTCACCTGAAATTGATAACATGGGGCGCTATGCGATTGTCCCGCGTAACGGTCCTGCCCACATTTTCGGTTTTGGCTCAGAAGTAGCGGCAGAAAAATTGAATTCGCCTTGGGTTGCTGATTATACCTTCCCTGCTCATGGCACTATGTACGGTGCACTACCAAAAGAGTGGGAGCCAACCAAAGGTTTTATGAAAGACCTTGATATGGTGTTAGATAATTTTGGTTTAGATAAAACTAAAATTCGTATCGGCGTTGATGTGATAGAAGCACAAACTATGATGGCTCTGCAGTCTCATGGTTATACGCTGGTTGATGGTATGGAAGTAATGCAATACGCACGAGCGGTTAAAAACGAAGATGAAATTGCTTTGTTGAAACACGCTTGCGCCATTGTTGATGCCGCATTTCATCGAATCGCTATGGAGATTCGTCCAGGCGCTAAAGAGAATGATTTACAAGCGGTGGCATCACATGAAATGCATCGTCTGGGTGCGCAGTGGGTGCATAACGTGCAGGTAACCTCGGGTAACCGAACTAATCCGCATCCGCATTTAAGTTCAGATCGTTTGTTACAGCCTGGCGATGTGATCTTTATGGATGTAGTCTGCTTGTATAACGGTTATCACACTTGTGTTTATCGCTGTTTCGTTGTGGGTCAACCATCGCAATCGCAAAAAGATTGTCATGCGCGTTGCCTTGAAATTCAAATGGGTGGTATTGATGCAGTCAAGCCTGGTGCAACCACAGCGGACATCGTAACTCGCTGGCCGGATTATCGTCAGATGGGTGCTAATAGTGAGCATGAAATTTTCGGGCTTCAATATGGCCACGGTGTTGGCGTTGGTCTATGGGAGTTCCCAATCATCTCGCGTGCTTTCAGCATCGAAAACCCTGTTGAGTTGGAGCCAGGCATGTGCCTAGCGCTAGAGACCTACGCGGGTTCTGAGGATGGTCGCGATGGTATTCGCCTTGAAGATATGCTGATTATTACTAACACTGGAATCGAAGTAATTACTAAATTCCCGAATGAAATTGTTATTGGCTGTGGCATGCCATATATGAGTTAGGCTAGATCAATGAGTAAAAATATGAAGATTGCGCTAATACCGGGTGATGGTATTGGCATGGAGGTGATGCCCGAGGGAGTGACTGTACTCGAAGCGGCGGCCTCCAAACACGATCTTACAATTGATTGGCAAGAGTTCGACTGGTCTTGTGAAACATACTTAAAGACCGGTTCAATGATGCCAGAAGATGGTATTGAGCAACTACGTCCATTTGATGCTGTCTACCTCGGTGCTGTTGGTTTTCCTACCGTTGCGGATCACGTATCTTTATGGGGTTTGCTAATTCCGATTCGACGCGAGTTTGACCAATACGTTAATTTGCGTCCGGTCCGTTTATTTGATGGCATACCGTGCCCTCTGGCCAATAAAAAACCGGGTGATATCGATTTTTACGTGGTTCGCGAAAATGTCGAAGGCGAATACTCAGCAATTGGTGGTATTCAGTATGAAGGTACTGAAAACGAAGTTGTTTCGCAGCAGAGTATATTCACCCGTAGAGGTACTGACCGAATACTCAAATACGCGTTCGACCTAGCGCAATCTCGAGATGCAAAGCACTTATCTTCAGCGACCAAGTCCAACGGCATTATTCACTCAATGCCATTTTGGGACAGTCGCGTTGCCGAGATGGCAAAGGACTATCCAGAGATTAATGTTGACCAATATCATATCGATATCTTGACAGCTAATTTTGTGCGCATGCCAGAGCATTTTGATGTGGTGGTAGGCAGTAATTTGTTTGGCGATATTTTGTCTGACTTAGGACCTGCCTGTACCGGCACTATCGCGATCGCACCGTCGGCCAATATTAATCCCACACAAGAGTTTCCTTCCATGTTTGAACCCGTTCACGGTTCAGCGCCTGATATCTATGGTCAAAATATTTCCAATCCAATTGGTGCAATTTGGGCTGGCGCTATGATGTTAGACCACCTTGGTCATCGAGATGCGCATGATTCGATTATGAATGCAGTTGAGAGTGTTCTAAAAGATCAACAAAATCTAACCCCCGATATGGGTGGCTCTGCGAGTACTCAATCTCTTGGTGAGGCGATTGCCAAAGCTATTTAGAAAAAGCCTTTCTAGATTAAGCTCCAAAGCAGTTTATAGATCGTTGCCAAGTGGTCGAATAAGCATTTTTTCTATTATAAAACCTGAAAATAATATCGATTATTAAGGAAATAAATTGTCATTTGCGATATTATTTCGCTTTATTAAAGTATTTATCTAAACGCGGGCCGCGTTTTCTGGCATCGCGTGGTTATGGAATATTACGGAATATCCAATATGAGCAAAGCAAAGAAAAAGACCGTGGCTAGTAAAAAGAAGGCCACCACTAAAAAAGCCACCGCCGCCAAAAAGTCGGCAGTTAAAAGCTATGATTTAGATAAGCAAGGTAAGCTAGACTTATATCAAAGTATGGCTGAATGTCGTGCTTTGCAGCAACGAGCTTATGACTTGTTTATGCAAAATCTCGTCAAAGGCACCACGCACTTAGGTCAAGGTCAAGAGGCGATTGCGGCTGCGTTCGGGCAGGCAATGCGCAAAGATGACTACACCTTTTGTACTTATCGTGGGCACAACCACAATTATGTGCGCGGCGTTTCCATGACGTCTATTTTGGGCGAGCTAATGGGCCGTGATATCGGCTTGTTGCGAGGCAAAGGCGGTTCCATGCATTTAACCGATGTCGAAAAAGGCGCCATGGGTTCCTACGCTATTATCGGCGCGCATATGCCAATCGCGGCTGGCGCTGCTTGGTCAGCTCAGTATCGCGGTACCGAACAAGCCGCGGTTTGTTTTTTTGGTGATGGTACCACCAATATTGGTACCTTCCACGAAGCCCTTAACTTTGCGGTGATCTGGAATCTGCCGGTGGTGTATGTGTGTGAAAACAATCAATATATGGAGTACACCGCAATTGGTGATGTTACCGCAGTAGAAAACCCTGCGGCTGATCGCGCTTGTGCTTATAACCTTGAGCCAATTTTGGTTGATGGTAATGATGCTGAGCTAATGTATCAAACAGCTATGACTGCACTTGAGAAAGCTCGAAACGGTGGCGGCCCGTCACTGATCGAAGCGCAGACTTATCGTCACTATGGCCACTCACGTGCTGACCCGGCAAAGTATCGACCGCAAGAAGAAGTAGATGCGTGGATGAAACGAGATCCAGTGCATCTGTATAGAGATAAACTTTTGGCTGGTGGGATTAAAGAAGCCACCATGGCTAAAATTGATAAAGAAGTAGAGGCCATGATTGATAAAGCTACCGAGGAAGCATCCAATAGCCCACCGCCGCCAGATGAAATAGCGTTTACCGATGTATGGGCTGATGGAGGTGCACAATGGCGCAACTAAGTTACCGTGATGCGGTTGCTGCGGCTATCGCGCAAGAAATGCGACTGGATGAAAACGTCTTAATTCTTGGTGAAGATATCGCAGAAGCAGGCGGGGTATTCAAAACGACTGTGGGTCTGCTTGATGAGTTTGGCGAGCTACGTGTACGTGATACACCGATCTCAGAGCAAGCAATTCTTGGCGCCACAATGGGTGCTGCAATGACAGGCCTACGGCCGATTGCAGAGATTATGTTTTCGGACTTCTTTGCAGTATGTTGGGATACGGTTGTGAATCAAATCGCCAAAGCGCGTTACATGACCAATGGTCAAGTTGATGTGCCCTTAGTACTGCGTTGTGCCAATGGTGGTGGCGCTCGATTTGGTGCACAACATTCACAGAGTATCGAAAACTGGGCCATGGCAGTGCCAGGTTTGAAAGTAGTCGCGCCTTCTAATGCAGCCGATGTAAAAGGCTTATTGGCGGCGGCTATCAGAGACCCAGACCCAGTTATGTTCTTTGAGCAGAAAGCCATGTACGGTAATAAATGCGACGTACCCGAAGGCGAATATGTATTGCCGCTTGGCGAAGCAAACATTGCCAAAGAGGGCAGTGATGTCACTATTGTTGCACTGGCAGCGATGGTACCAAAAGCATTGAAAGCGGCTGAGATTTTGGCCGATACACAAGGCTTGTCTTGCGAAGTTATCGACCCTAGATGCTTAGTACCATTAGATACTAAGTCGATCATGGCTTCGGTGGCTAAGACTGGTCGTTTGGTAACCGTAGAAGAGAATCCACGCCTATGTGGTTGGGGTGCAGAAATTGCCTCTATTGTTGCTGAAGAAATGTTCTGGGAGTTGGATGCGCCTATTACGCGCATAACCACCCCGCATATCCCTTTAGCATCGGCTGACAAGCTTGAAGATTTGATGATTCCAAGCGTTGATCGAATCGTAGATGTGGTCAGTAAATTAGACTGATAAATTAGATTGATAAACTGGATTGATAAACGCCTAAGCGGAGTTTGTAAGAGCAACAGCCTATGAAAATTTTAATGCCCCAACTTGGAGAAACTGTTAACGAAGGTACTATTAGTGTCTGGCATAAACAGGTTGGTGATAAGGTCAAAAAGAATGAAGCGCTACTCGATGTAGAAACCGACAAAGCTGCTGTTGAAGTGCCAGTGCCTGAAGACGGTGTGTTGACCGCTATTATTGTTGACGCGGGAGATACCGTAGATGTTGGCACAGTGCTTGCCATCGTTGAGGTTGAAGGTGAAGAGTCTGATGCTGATGATACCGTAGTAGATGTGAAAAGTGCAGCAGCCAGCGGCACGATAGGCAAGAACATCTTAATGCCGCAACTGGGTGAGACCGTTAATGAAGGCACTATCAGTGTTTGGCATAAACAGGTGGGTGATCAAGTCTCTAAAGACGAAGCCTTGCTCGATGTAGAAACTGACAAAGCGGCAGTTGAAGTGCCTGCTCCGCAAGATGGTGTGCTGGCTTCAATAAATGTTGACGCGGGAGATACCGTTGATGTCGGTACTGTATTAGCGGTACTTGAAGTTGAAGACGACGGTTCTGGTGGTGATGCTGCTCCTAGCCAAGACACTAGTTCTGCAACTCCTTCCAAGCAGCAGCAGCAAGCACCAGCATCCGCAGCTGCTGCTTCAAGCACAAAAACAACTAAGTACGGCAGTTCTTCAGGGAGTAAAAAATTATCTCCTGCGGTGCGCAGAATCGCCTCTGAAAGCAATATCGATTTAGCCCAAGTTAAGGCTACCGGTAAAGAAGGTCGTATTACCAAAAAAGACGTTTTAGCATACGTTGCGGGTAGTGGAGCAATCTCAGTTTTATCACCACCAGTATTGCGCAATGACTTATTGCCATTCGATCGTATTCGTAAGTTAACCGCTGAACATATGGTGATGTCTAAAGCCACCAGTCCACATGTTTTACAGGCTGTTGAAGTTAATTACGGTGCGGTAGACGAAGTTCGCAAAAGCGTAGGACCAACTTGGAAAGCCGATAAGGGATATTCATTAACTTATCTTCCATTTATCGCAAAGGCTTTGGTTTATGCAATGGGTGAATTTCCGCGCGTAAACGCGAGTATCGAGGGAGACGCCCTACAATTACATTCGACAATTAATCTTGCGATAGCGGTAGATTTAAATTATGAAGGTCTAGTCGCGCCGGTAGTTAAAGATTGTGCCAACAAGTCTATTGCCGAGCTAGCTGAGTTAATTAAAGCACTCAGTACTAAAGCGCACGCTGGCAAACTCTCGCCGGATGATTTCGCGGGTGGCACTTATACTATTTCTAACTCTGGTCCATTTGGCACCTTACTAACTGCGCCCATTATTAATCAACCACAGGTGGCGATTGTCTCCACTGATGGCATTCGTAAAAAGCCAGTGGTTATTGAAAGCGCGCAAGGTGACTCGATTGCGATTCGCCCAGTTGGAATCTTAGCTCAGTCTTTTGATCATAGAGCGTTTGATGGTGCTTACTCGGCGGCGTTTTTAAATCGAGTAAGAGAGATACTCGAAACACATAACTGGGCTTCAGAAGTGTAAATGACTGACTCTAAAACACCTTGGCAGAAACACGTTGAAATGATTGCCGACAAAGGTATGTTGGCGAAGTAATTGTATGTAGTGCTAACCAAACCTACTGGTGGTCTTGATGGTGTACGCGAGAATTTAGCTGAACATCTGGCATATCAGCTCGAGTTGGAGAGTAAAAATATAATGTTTGCGGCAGGGCCCCTTTGCTGACGATCAAGCGCAAGAGTGGCGGGCGAAGGCATGGTTATAATTCGCGCTGACTCTTTAGAGCATGCGCATAAGATTGCCGCCGCCGATCCAATAGATAAAAGTGGCGCTCGAGATTACCGAGTGCGACCTTGGCTGCTAAAGGAAGGTTCCATCACAATCAATGTGGCATACTCTAAGGGCGGCCGTAAGGTTAGTTAATTGTTTTATAAAATCACTTTTTACAACAGCTTTTCACAACTACTTTTTACAATGCTTAGTAACCGTTTTGAATCACATGCGAGGTCTGAATGAAATATATTAATCCACTAGTATCTTGTTTACTTGGCGCTAGCCTAGTCCTAAGCGCAGCGTGTTCTCAAGCACAAAATGATCAAACACCAGTTCAAGATAGTTTAGAAACCTGTCTTGAGGTAAGTCTAACCGGAACCATGGGAGGTCCCTCTATTTTTGGTGGTCTCGCGGGTAGTGGTACGCTAGTTAAATACGGCAGTGTTGAGAATAATTGTGGCGATGTGCACTTACAGTTTGATGCAGGGCGCGCAACCAGTTTGCGCTTGTCTGAGCTGGGCGTTCCCGTTAACAAACTTGACGCAATCTTTATTACGCATCTTCATTCTGACCACACGGTTGGTCTAGTCGATATATTGCAAACCCGTTGGCATTTTTTAGGTAAGCCAGTAGATTTGGTCTGTAGTGAAGACAAAATGGCGGCCAAGCCCACACCGCGTACTTTAAGCTGCGCAAACTTCGGTCAACATATTGCCGATGCGGCTATTGAAGCAGGTGAGATTGCACAACGAAGTGCCGAAAGTAAAAAACGTGATTCGAGCGGCCCGTCGTCAATCGTTAATCATATTTCAGTAGATGCGGCGCCAGCGACTGAAACCGCTCCGGCCGCACCAGTTGAAGTTTGGCAATCGGGTGATGTAACGGTAAGCGCAATCAACTCTCGACATATTCCAGGTCATCTTTCTTATAGAGTTGATACGCCAAGTGGCTCGGTAGTTATTGGTGGCGATGCCGGTAATGACAGCATTACGCTACCTAGAGAAAACTCCACGTCGGCAGCGGTAGAAACCTTGTCGCAAGGTGCTGATGTTTTGGTGCACTCAACCATGCACCCGGTATTTGGACCAGATGGCGGCAGTAATTTTCCAACTCCCATATTCTTACGTCAAAGTACCGTGGGTGACCTTGGTTCATTAGCTAAACGGGCTGAGGTAAGTCATTTGATGCTAACGCATTTGATTCCACCTATTGGTGCTAAGTCAGTGGGTCCATACAAGGTGCCAGGTGGCGCATTAACTGAACAAGACTATGCAGATGCGGTAAAAGAAAGCGAGTACCAAGGCAAAGTTCATGTTGGAAGGGACAGAATGACCCTTAGATTAACGCCATCAAATTGAGGTTTGGGTTTTTAAAGTATGAAAGTTTTTCTTCTTCGGCACGGCATGACCGCACGTGCCAACAGTGACGTAGAACGCGCACTAACGCCTGAAGGTACTGCAGCACTCAAAGATGTGATGAGCCGTCGCCCCTCTGAACTATCTGGAGTTACCCGAATTCATACTGGTCCAATGGCGCGAATTCAAGAAACCGCTAATATTGCCGCGCAGGTGATAGGTTACCAAGGCGAAATTGTCGTTAATCAGAGCCTAGATAAATTGTCACGAGGGCAAGAGATTACCGCTACGCTTAAAGATATTGAAATGACCGAGGGTGACATTATTCTCGTGAGCCATGAGTCTAGTTTATGTAATTTATTAGTGTATCTCACGGGAGACGATGTGCTGATGTCTAATAGTAGCCTTTGTGCGATTGAAACCACGGGTTGGACGCGCCTCGATGGTGAATTGGTCTGGCAAGAAAGCCCTAACAGCAGTGAGATTAAACGGACTCGAAACTTTGCTGACATGTTTTGAAATATTGTCACTAACTGCGATATCATTCATTCAATCAAAATACTAATAATTACCTAGCTAATAAATAGTAAATCCACATTAAAAATACCATGAATTTAAACGTTTACCTCTCTGGCGAAATACATACTGACTGGCGAGCCCAAATTAAAGATGGCTGTGCAGAGCGCGGCCTTTCAATTGAATTTACATCTGCGGTCACTGACCATGAGTCTAGTGATGCGGCAGGGGACTTGTTAGGCGCTGAAGACAATAATTTTTGGCGTGACCACAAATCATCTAAAGTGAATGCGATTCGTACCAAAACAGCGATAGACCGATGTGATCTTGCGGTTGTTCGCTTTGGTGATAAGTACAAACAATGGAATGCAGCATTTGATGCTGGCCAATGTGCTGCATTAGGTAAACCCTATATTACTTTGCATGACGCTGATATTATTCATCCGCTTAAAGAAGTGGATGGAATGGCCATGGCATGGGCAAGCGATGCCGAGCAAGTGGTTGAAATTCTTGAATACGTCGTAGCAAAAAAGTAACACTAGAACAATTCCATGCTTAACTTTGATCTCATTCAGGCAAGAGTTTATGTAGGAAGTGGACCAACCACAGAGGAAGACGTTGCGCGGTTAAAGCAAATGAACATCACTGTGGTGATCTCTTTGCAAACCGATGAAGATTTAGTATCACGCGAAACCGATTGGGAGCAATTACTCAATTGGTATGAGGAAAGCGAGATTGATGCTCGACGCTTCCCAATAAACGATTTCGATGAAGACGACATGAGCAAAAGAATTGGCGAGCCGATTAAACTTTTAAACGACTTTCTTACCGATTCTCAAAGAGTGTATATTCATTGTAATACTGGGATTTGCCGTGCCCCTGCGGTTGTGCTGGGCTATCTTATTCATTACGAAGCGATGAGCTTACAAGCCGCAATGCGTCAAATTCAAATCGCTCGCCCCATCGCCAGTCCTTATAGATCTGCGGTTACAAAAGCGGTGGAGCGTTTAGCTGAAGAGAGAGATTGGACGTTGCTCTAGTCGTCGTTGAGGCTTGAGTAAAAGCGCTGACTCACAAAAGGCTATTATTGTGCTTAGTTTATTGCACGAAGAGCTAAATTCGCAGCCTAAAACGGGTGATTCACCGACCAAGAAGACGAAGTGCTGCCCCATTCTCGCAAGTCAATTGCTAGGTGTCGCTTATACCAGTTACTCGTCGCATAATAATCTCTAGCGCGTGACGCTGAACGATTATGTCATAGTGAAATTCATACACATGAACATCTGCCGTCAGAATGACAGAAACGTTAGTGGATTTTAATCCAGTAACAACTCGTAAATATGCATTAATACTATTGGCTGATTTCTGGGCGTGTTTGAAATCGGTGGCAATGCAATCTGTTCGTCAGCACCAATATCAACTTTGCCATTTACTGTTCTAGCTTGGCCATCAAAATCTAATGCGGCGTCGCTATAAAAGTCACCTTGATTGAATACTTGATATGCGCAGGACCGCAAATGCAAATCACCTGAGCTCTCATTAACGAACAAAGAAGAATTAGCCAAAGTATTATTGTTGTCTTGCGTAAAAGATAAACCTTCGCGATAAACGATTGGCGCATCTACTAGGTTGTTCGCAACTATGACCCCAGTTGAATCAAATCTTAATTCGATGCTTTTTACCATGTTGTTATTGGTGCGCACGGTGTTGTGCAAAACTTTGGTGTTGGGTGAATCCCAAATGATAATAGGCGCATCAGTAATCATTCTACGCGAGCTTGAATTAAGATTGGGCGTCATGTAGATCATATTGTTTCGAATAACACCGCCGCGATGATCATTCGCTCTATCAACCAAGCCATACGCAATAGCTCGGTCTACATTGATAAACACATTATTTTCAGAAATAGTGTCGCTGGATCCATTCCACATTAGAATTGCGGGATTCCAAAGATGATCTACATGGTCCGGTGTATGAAAATTCTTAAATAAGTTGTTGCTAATCAACCAACCATCTCCACCATGCACATCAACACCATTGGTATAACCAGTTCCACCGGCATGGTCAAGCAGGGGCGGTCCATTGGTGAATTCCATTATTGTGTATTGAACTTTGCCAAAATCAGCACCAAGACCGAAGCCACCACCACTGTTGCCTTTGATAAATTGCGTACCAGGGTTTACCAATCGCACGTTGTAGATAGAGGGCGAGTCGGCCGAGCCTTGGATTTCAATCAAATGAAACCAAGTTTCGCTGATGGTAAGGTTGGCGACCATGACGTTGCTAGAGTTAATCCAAATACCGCTGCCAACATCGCCACGATTAGGGTTTTCCATGCCCCTACCAACTATCTCAACGTCATCACATCTGTCTGTTTCGCCGCGAATAGTTATATTATTTTCCATAATATACAGAGTTGTATTTAACTCATAACGACCCGGTTTGATGACGATAGTGGTGTTGTCGGATAGGTTAGCTACCGCCGATTCCAGCGCATTAACCGAACTGACACTAATTATATTGCCCGATGGCGCAGCAAGCTTAGGTGCAGGTAAACAATCGGACATCGCCCAACTGTTGTGCTGGGTAGAAAATAGTATCGCGCAGAATAATAGTTGAACTGGCGATATAGTTTTGCGAGCAAGTAATGATTTAAGAATCTGCAATTAATATTTCACTAATATTTTTATATTTATTCTAGTGAGAAATAGCTTAGCACGATCATAACACTACTAATAATAAAGAAAATTAACCTAATCGAGTTCAAGAGCAAACGAATAGCTATACAAACTTTATAGGTCCTTTAATAACTAACGGTTTATCGATTTTAATACCTAATGCTGACAAATATCGATAAAACATACGCTATAATATGCAACCCTCTAGCTTTTACATTTATTTTCTAGGTTTCTTTCAATGAGTGATTTCAAGCCTTTATCTAAAGATATTATTGATCAACTATGTGACATTGTTGGTGAAAAAAAAGTCCGGTTAGACGCCGAGTCTTTAGATGTCTATGGTAAAGATTGGACCAAAGTGGTTGATCCTAACCCTGCGGCAATTATCTTTCCACGTTCGATAGAGCAGGTTCAAGCGATCGTAAAGCTTGCCAATCAACATCAAATTGCGCTTGTTCCATCCGGTGGTCGTACTGGTTTATCAGGTGGGGCTATGGCCGCAAATGGTGAGTTGGTTATCGCTTTTGATGACATGAATCAAATTACCGATTTTAATGCGATTGATCGCACCGTGCGCTGCGGAGCTGGGGTGATTACCGAGCAGTTACAGAATTTTGCCGATGAGCAGGGTTTGCTTTATCCAGTCGATTTTGCCTCCAGTGGTAGCAGTCAGATTGGCGGAAATATCAGCACCAATGCGGGCGGTATTAAAGTAATTAAATATGGCATGACGCGTGAATGGGTGGCTGGTCTAACGGTTGTTACTGGTGCTGGTGAAGTTCTTGACCTAAATATGGGTTTAAAGAAAAATAACTCGGGTTACGACATACGGCAATTGTTCATTGGCGCCGAAGGTACCTTAGGTTTTATTGTTGATGCAACCATGCGCTTAAGTCGTCAACCTGAGAACTTAAGCGTTCTGGTGTTAGGTGTGCCTAAGTTTGAGGCCACAATGAATGTTCTAAATGCCTTTCAATCTGAGTTGGATCTAACTGCTTTTGAATTTTTCTCAGAACGTGCGCTTCAAAAAGTGGTGGATCATGCTGGCTTGCAGCGTCCGTTTGAAACGCAAGCAGAGTATTACGCTCTATTGGAATTCGAAAATGACGGCGAAGCCACTGAAGAGATGGCAATGAAGTTATTTGAACAATGCACGCATCAGGGCTGGGTTTTAGATGGCACCATGAGTCAAAATACCGAGCAGTTAAAAAACTTATGGCGTTTGCGTGAGGATATTTCGGAAACTATTTCTCAATGGACACCCTACAAGAATGATGTGTCCACACTGATATCGAAAGTGCCGAGTTTCTTAAGCGAAGTTGAGACGGTGGTGTTAGACAATTACCCTGATTTTGAAGTGATCTGGTACGGACATATTGGTGATGGAAATATGCATCTTAATATATTGAAACCAGATGACATGGACAAAGAAGAGTTCTTTGAGCAATGTGGTCGAGTTAATAAATGGTTGTTTGAGATTGTTGAACGCTATGAAGGTAGTGTGTCTGCAGAGCACGGAGTAGGGATATTGAAAAAAGATTATTTATCTTACTGTAAAAGCCCGCAAGAGATCGGCTTGATGAAGCAGATCAAAAATATTTTCGATCCAAATGGAATTATGAACCCAGGCAAACTGCTTGACTAACCTTTGTCATAAAAGGCTATACGACATATATTGCTTTAGTGAATTGACTTAGTGTCGTTCGCTCAAAGCACTGATGAGCTGTGTTGTATAAGCATTTTTTTTCGCAAATGGTAAAAAAATGGATCTGGCTGTGGCCAAAGGGTGGTATTGAATACGCCGTGTTTTGGACTTTATCTTGTATTGCGCTTTCCTTGTTGTATTGGCGCTAAGTTCTTAATTGTTTCTCAGTTAAATTGCACTCCAGCTCTATTTTAAAACTGGAGTGCAATATTTGTAGTTAACTCTTTGTTGACCTTAAGGATAATCCATAGCGTTCATATAATGATCCAACGATGATTAAGATGGCACCTATCAAGCCTATAACAACCCAGTTGTTCAAGTTAATTAAGGTAACTATATGAGTGCCCAAAAATAGTGAACAAGCAACAATGCCGCTAACCGAGATAGTTCTACTAAAGTGGCTATCACTTACACTTATTGATTGACTATTCGCAGCGAAAAACAGCGCAATGCAAGTTGCAAGGCTCGAGAATTGCAGAAATTCATCATTACTAAAGATAAAGGCCATGCCAATATTGACTATCACCAGTCCAGCTGTGGTTAAGTTAAGAATTGTCTTTTTTCGATCGGGGTTTTTGATACGCTTAATCTGGTCAAAGCTAAGCGCCATCACGACGAATGAAAAAATTATATTGCAAATACCGTTACTAAAAATGCCTACTGTAAAAGGTAGTAAGTCAATAATTTGAAATGCGAAAAATATCCCTACAAAAAATTGAACCTTTTCCAAAACTGGTTGGAACTTTGATGTATCAGAGAGCTTTGACAGAAGAGTGCGGATAGAGACATAGCCTAAACCACTTAAGGTTAACAGTAATACTCCATCAACGTTATACAAGCTAATCGCACGCGCGATTATTATTAGCCCTGGTACAAACAGTAAGCAAAATGCAAACTTGGTTTCATTGGTTAATACCACGTGTTGGTTTTTCCGTAGTTGCTCAACCGCTTTGTATGCAGCCAATACTGCAGCTATTGCAATTATCGAAATAGCTAAAGAGCTGCGCACTGGTATTAGCAATAATGAGCATAAGATCAGAAAATTCAGGCTCAGTGGGCCCGCTATATTGCGCGCATATATACTGAAGCTAAACCGAGTTAATAGCCCTAGTAAAGTGACGGCACCTGCAAACACTGGCCAAAATGTGCTGGCGCTAACTACCTTCCAGGTAACTATTGATGGATAGTCAATTAAGCCTCCATCAAGTTGAACCATAGAGTAAGTGAGTGCACCTAAGATGGTAAAGTTAGCGACTACTGAAATTAGACCTAGACCTAAAAACAGTCGAGCTCCTTTATTTTCTTTTAGCCAAAAACTTAACGCTATGCCAGACCCGGCTAATAACCCAGTTTGCGCGAGCAATTTGAAATAACGCTGAATGTCATTGCCATCACTCCAGCCGTTAAGCAAAAATAATGACATTGATGCAATCACAGCGCACGCACCAAAGACACGCAGTATGTCAGAAACCGAAGTGATTTGTTTGAGACGATCGAATATCGATTGTGTTCCGTCGGCAGTATCTGAAGGCGTGCTTCGATCTGCTTGTTCGTAGTGTTCTATGGTAAAGCCGTTGTTAGTTGTTGAAGTGTTCATGATTTCTCCTTTTTATTGTTCTTTGTGTTAGTGAGTTCAGTAAGTTGTATAAGTAATTCTGCTTGCGTTTCTTGTTGGCTAAACTCATCATCTAACGGGTCACTTGCGCAGACATCACTGACTGCCATTTCATGTTCCATCACCATTGATTCCCAACGTTCAAAGGTGTCATTAACGCTTTCGTCTTGACTAACTTTGCCAACCGCGCGGTTAACATCGGCAACCGCTTGCCGTGAACGCATTAGATTGTGTTTTTGTGTCATTTCATCCCTTTGTTGTTGTAGTTTGTCTAGGTTGCGAGTGACATCAATGATCAAGTTTTGTTGTTGTTCAATTAAGCCACTCAATCGTTCAATGTCATTTTGGCATTGATTACGTCGAGCAATGCATTGCAAGGCCTTGGCCTGATCGTTGCTAGCTAACTTAGTCGCTCGTTGTTCCCACAGTTTGGTTTGTTCTTGTGCTGCTTTGAGTTGAGTCTCATAAGTATGCTGTTGCTGACGCAGAGTATTGATTCTGGCTTTTGTTTTAGCTGCAGCCTGTCGTGTTTGCTTAATAGTAGCTTCAATAATTGCGTCATGATTTTCAATTTGTCTCACTGTGTTATCTAGTGTCGCCGTGACGCTGGTAGTAAATCGCTTAAATATATTCATAATTGCCTCCAGTTGGCTTTGTTACTAATACCGTTGATTAAAAAGTTGATTTGGATCAGTTGTGATCTTGCTCTTAGGTATTGACTGAATCAACTAAATAGGTAAAAGTGGAGATAAAATAACTATAAGTTCAATATATATGTACTTTTATGGCTCGAACTAAACAAATCGTCGATGCAATCAAGGTTGAGTTAAAACGCCAGGGCATTACTTATAGGTCGTTGGCGACTCGACTTGATGTCTCTGAATCTACCGTTAAACAGATGTTTGCGAATGGTAATTTTAGTCTCAAGCGACTCGATAGCATTTGCGAGTTGCTAGATGCCGATTTAAATGCGCTTCTAGAATTATCTGAATCGATAGAGAATAAATTAGCAGTGCTAGATATTGATCAAGAGCACGCGCTAGTTGGGGATAGAAAATTATTAGTCGTTGCGTATTGCTTAGTAACGCACTGGTCTGTTAACGAAATTATTGAACGATATAATATTGATCAATTTGAAATTATTACCCTGTTAGCAAAGCTCGATAAAATGAAGTTGATCGAATTACAGCCTAACAATAAGGTCCGTTTATTAATGGCTAATAATTTTCATTGGCAACCGAATGGGCCGATTGAAAAATATTTCCGTGCTCAAGTTCAAACTGAGTTTTTCAATACTTCGTTCGATGATGAGGGTGCACTGCGAGTCGTTAAAAATGGCGTTATCAGTAAGAAAGGACAACTTGATTTGCATCATCGTTTAAAGATGGTCGACTCTTTATTTGATGAAATCAGCATACAAGAAAGAAAGTTACCGCTTGATGATAGACACGGTGTTACGATGATTTTGGCAATTCGAAACTGGCAACTATCAGTTTTTAATGACCTTGAACGAAATAGCAATCCATAGAATATTAACAATGAGAATACTATGAGCAAACTAGGAATGTGGAAGAGAGCGGCTGAAGTAGCGGAGCAAACGCCCGAAGATCGTAATCGTTATGTTGATTTGTTAAGAGCATTGTCGATTAGCGCTGTGGTATTTGGGCATTGGCTAATAGCCGCGCCATATTGGGATAGCGGCACTGCAAAGATGGAGCATCTTTTAGACATCCAAGCATGGTCGCGTTGGTTGACCTGGTCATTTCAGGTAATGCCAGTTTTCTTTTTTGTTGGAGGTTATTCTAATGGGGTGTCGTGGGACGGCGCACAGAGAAAGAATCAACAATACTCTCAATGGTTAGAAGCTCGAATGCGTCGCCTATTAGGACCGGTTGTACCCCTTGTGTTGTTATGGAGTGTACTTGGTATCGTGGGTTTTGTATTTTTGGTGCCCGCAGAAATGATTCGTATTGGTTCGCAAGTCGCTCTAGTACCAGTTTGGTTTTTAGCAATCTATTTTGTAATTGTAATGTTGGTGCCAATCAGTCGTGCTGCTTGGCATCGCTATCGATTTTGGAGTGCCATAGTACCCATGCTGTTAGCAGTGATTGGTGATTGGATTTACTTTAATACTGAGCACCAATGGTTAGCTTGGTTTAACTACTTATTTGTATGGAGTGCTGTGCATCAGTTAGGTTATGCATGGCAGCAAGGTTCACTATCAGGGATAGCTAAGGGAAATGCCTTTAAGCTATTTGCTATGGGTTGTTTTGGGCTGATGGTTTTAATCGCGTTAACCGTGTTTGGCCCGTACCCAATAAGCTTGGTGGGAGTGCCCAGTCAAACACTAAGTAATACCACACCACCTAAGATCACTCTTTTGGCATTAGGTTTGGCTCAGATAGGTTTTCTGTTATCCATTGAAGGACCAATGCGCCGTTGGTTGTCGCGGGGTAAGGTTTGGATTAGTACGGTGCTAGTTAACGGTTTGATCATGCCGATATTTCTTTGGCATAGCACGGTCATGATGCTGTTAATTGGAGCAAGCTTTTGGTTATTACCAAATGTACTGCTCGCGGTACCTGGGTCAAATGATTGGTGGCTACTGCGCCCTGTTTGGATTTTAGTGTTTATGATTTTTATGCTGTTGTTATTGCCTTTATTTCTTGCTTTAGAAAAAGCTGTGACTGGCAAAGAGCGACAAAATTCATCACTGCTAAGAATATTTATTGCGGGTGCCTTTATGTGTGGTGGGCTTGCCTTGTTAGCTGGCAATGGGGTTACTGGTAATGGCCCGGTCGGTCTGAATTGGTTGGCCTGTTCTTTACCAATTATAGGTGGTTTTGTGGCCTTGTTTCGCACTCCAAAACTATTCTCGAAACCATAGTCATTATATTGAATCAGCTTACTGAAACTCTTTTCGATTCAGCAGCGACTTATTAAATAAAATTTCTAATGCGGCTGGAATCAATCGACTTGAACAGATAATCAATCTCACAGACATATATTATCTATCGATCATTCCTTAAAGGCCCTGAGCTATGCCAAACAATCTTTTAATGATTGTTTTATGTAGGCATCATCTAAGTTTTTACCAATAAAAACGAGTCGGTTTACAGGTGCTTCGTCACCCCAAGAGCCGGCTGGTTCGCTGCCGAAAATCATATGTACGCCTTGGAATACGAATTTATACTCTTGTCCTTCTATGCCGACTACTCCTTTCATTCTATAAACGTCTGGGCCGTTTTCAATTAGAAATTCTTCTAGCCATGCGTTGAGCTTTGCTCCATCAAACAGTCCAGGCAACTCAACAGAGGTGGAGCCAACTTTACTGTCATGTGAGTGATCACCGTGGAAGTATTTTTCGCTGGCGGCTTTAATATTTATTTTGTCTGAAGAAAGTAATTTTAAACCAAGTCCCTCAGGGGCGTGGCCAGTAAAGCAAGCGATTACTTGATCCGTGCTCATACAAAACTTGAATTCATATTTATCATGTCCTTCGAGTTCCATTCTGTAGTGTTGGTCAAATTTACCAAGTGATTGGCCGCTAGCAATGTTTTCTGCTTCGGCGGAAAACTCAACAAACACTTTTTCAGCTAAGTTGTCTAGTGCATCTTCAGAGGCGGATTCAGCAGCCGTCATCACAATCGACATGCCAGACTCATCACCATGGTCGTGATCATGGTGATGGTGGTCATGGTCATGGTCATGATGGTGGTGGTGTTCTTCAGACACTTGCAAAACGTAATCGCCGGCGGCTAACTCCCATATGGCGCCTGACTCAAACGGATATTCTGGTTCGAGAAAGTTTGGCTTTATATCAACTGCACGCTCAACATTAAAGCCTCCAATATCGAGCAGCTCTCCTATGGGAGCGTCTGCCATAGTGGCGAAATAAAATCCGGCCATGGTGTTCATGGATTGTAAGCGTTTCTTTAAGGCTTGTTTTTCTTCCTCGGAAGTTAAATCACCTTTGTTTATGATAATGCGATCTGCAAATGCAACCTGTGCTAAGACTTCATCGGTTTCGTCGTCTAAATGCTGGCCGACATGCTTGCCGTCGACTAAGGTGATAACACCATCGAGTTGATAAAATTCTTGCACATCTTCTTGAACTAAGAAAGTTTGCGCGACTGGGCCGGGATCGGCCATGCCGGTAGTCTCTAATATGATTCGATCAAACTGATCTCTACGATCAGCTAGTTCACCCAAAATACGAATTAGATCGCCGCGCACATTACAACAGATGCAGCCGTTGTTCATTTCAAATACTTCTTCGTCGGCGTTGATTACAAGATCTTGGTCAATACCGATTTCACCAAATTCATTTTCGATAACCGCGATACGCAATCCATGCTCTTCTGAGAGAATACGATTGAGAAGCGTGGTTTTACCACTGCCGAGAAATCCGGTAAGTACGGTAACGGGGATTTTAGGAGTCATGCAGCTGTCCTTATAGGTTAACTAGATAATGATATATCTATCGAATTGTAGTGATTGAATAAGCAATTTAAGCGCGACGGCCAACTCAATTTAATGACCGATTACGATAATATTTACAAGATAATAAAAAACTGTGGAAACCTCAGTAAACGCGCGGTTTTAGACTATCTGTTTAGACCTAAATTATATCATTTTTGTGATAAAATATTGATTAACTAATGAGCAATAATAAAGATTGTTTTTGGCGACTTTTGATAATAATAATGCAATAAGAAATTGCGCATAGAAAGTGTTTAATTGCTTATTTAAATCATTTGTCTAGCCGGCGGAGAAATATTGAAGGTCTTATCGTTTAATTTTAAAGGTTTTGATCGTCTTGGCGTGTTGCAAGATGATGGGGAAACCGTATTAGCCGTTGATCGAGCAAATAAATCAATGCCGCAAACGCTAATGGATGTGATTAAGCGCGGCCCTTATGCACGACATCAGCTGACCCAAGCGCAAGACTCGCTTGAGCGATTTCATTTTGATGAAATTGAACTTATCCCTCCAATCATCCCTTGGGCTACTTTTTCAGTTACTGCCAGCTCGTCGGATCAAGCTGAAGCGAAAAAACTAAGCGAAGCTATTTATCCCATGATTTCTCTGCGTACCCCACGCAATAATGTGCCACATCGTGAAGTTATCGATATTCCACTAAAAACTAAAACCTTAAGCTGCCAAGGCAAGCTAGTGGTGGTGATGGGCAGAGGCGGGCGATACATTACGTTGGAACATGCTTCACGACATATATTTGGCTACTCTATTTACAACGAAGGGCATGTTAAAGAATTTGAAAACCACAATTCTCAATTCGGTATGGGTAGAATGTTTGATACTTCGGCCGCGTTTGGTCCTTTTGTGGTGACGGAAGATGAGTTTGGTGATCCATATCAGCAGACTTTAGAAACGCGGATTGATGGCAACGTGGTGCAATCTACCTCTTTGTCAAGAATGCGACATACCATTGAACAGGTTATTGTGTATATCTCATCGGCGGTTACCATGTTTCCAGGTGATATCATTTGTATAGGTATTCCAGCGGGTGAGGAGGCAATGCCGCAACTAGCTCCAGACCGACTCATGAACGTAGATGAGCAGGTGGAAGTTAGTATTTCAGGGATTGGTACTTTGCTTAACCCGATTAAGGATGAGCCCAGTACGCCAAAGACGGTTGGCTGTTGTTAGAAACTTTTTTAGTTCTTAGCAGATGTCATCGCTTCTAGTAGTGGTAAACGCACACCAGATAAATAGCGAATCAAGGCACCACCGGCGGTAGAAATATAATTGATCTTAGTGTTGTCAGTGTACTTGGCAAAAGAGGTTACTGAATCACCACCACCAATAACACTGAAGCCCTCAGCATCCGCCACCGTATTCCACAGTTCTTTTGTTCCTCTTTCAAACATTTCATTTTCATAAATGCCGCAAGGACCATTTACAAAAATAGTACTACTACGTGCTATCAATTTTTGATAATCGGCTATTGTTTGATCCCCAATATCTGCGATGTCCATTTCATCGCTAAGGCTAGCCAATGATAAGTTTCTTCGCTTGCCATCAACGTCAACCGCGACATCACTAGGGTAAGCAATTTTTGTGCGATGATTGGCTAGAAATTTTTTTGCGGCAGGAATGTATTGATCAAAGCCTTTGCTATGAATAAAGCCAGCGGATGATTTACCAATATTAATGTCATCGGCAATCATAAATATTTGCCCGATCAAACCACTTAATAAAAGTTTGTCGGCTGATCCGTCTTTTAGAACTTGTTCGATCATGCCAAATGCATCACCTGCGCGGGCACCTCCAAGCATATAAATACAAGGGCGTGCTGCATCTTTTGTGATCGATTGCAGAGCATTGAGTTCTTGCATAAGTAGTCGCCCGGCGTAGGAAGGTAGTAACTCTTGAAAACCCACCATAGACGGTGAATTTCTATGCGCCGCGGCAAAGGCATCGTTAACGTAATAGTCAAACAATGGTGCCAAACGCCGAATTAGGTAGCACGACTGCATATCAGATGGTATTTGCGTAACCGTGTCTTCGAAAGTCGACGCTTCTTCGGTAAGGTAACGAATATTATCGAGCAGTAGTACTTCGCCAAAGCCAAGCCGCTTTATTTTGTCCACTGCGGCAGGGCCAGCGATATCCTCAATGAATTGTACTTCTTGTCCTAATAAGTCGCTAAGTCTTTGTGCGTGCTCTGCCAAGCTAATTAGTGATCGATAGTCCGTGGTATCACCTTGGTGAGCAATGACTGTTAGGCTAGCACCCTTGGCTAATATATCTCGTATAGTTGGTATGCTTTTAACAATACGATTGTCATTGATGATGCGCCCCGTTTTAGAGTCGATAGGCGAGTTGATATCGACTCGTAACAGTACTCGTTTATTGGAAAACTCAACATCATCAAGCGATGGAATGCGGTTTATTGCTGACATACCTACTCGCTAATACTTAGTAAATTTATAAAGCTACAGATCTAAATACTTATTAGTCAGTGATACTGCTTCTATACCATCTTTTTGCATACCAGTGGCCGCGCGAATAGCATCGATTGTCTCTGGGATGGTAATGGCTTCTTGAGGGATGTTAATCGAAAAGATTAGGTCATCACCAGATTTGGCGACACACTCTTCCCAAATGCCAACTTCATACATATCCGAGCGCATATTGCCTCGATCTCGCGCATAGCGGAAAAACGCGCCGTTTGAATCGAAACCATCGGCAATTTTAACCACCTTCATACGCGGATGTGTTTTGAATAGCTCAATCGCTTGATCGGCAGAAATGTCTTTTTTGGTTTTTGCGACAACACTAATGATGTGACCATGAGTTACTGGCGTATGTACTAAAACACCGGTGCAATCTATATGCGGCATAATAGTCATTAGATCTACCGCTTGATGGTTAGGCACGGATTCGATCATTAAGTTATTAGTAAGGCCGCGAAAGGTATCACCGGGATCAGCCACTCGGCGGATAATGGTAATGGCTGCTTTCTCAACGCCAACAGCTTGGTCCAGCCAGTGAATGGTGCGAATTAGACCAGTGGTATTGCAAGAGGTGAGTTTTAAGAAGTCGGCATCCACACCTTTTTCATAGTTGGCATAGCCGTGAAAGAAGACATCGACAATGTCGTTTTTCTCACCGCCTTGAAAAATCGCTTTCTTGCCATATTTTTCATACAGTTCTTTGTTTTTTGCGCCAACACCAGGGCTGGTTGCATCTAAAATGATATCTACTTCTTGAACAAGCTCTTCTAAGGTTCCACTAACCGGTATGCCGGCGTCAACAAGGGCCGCTTCTTTGCCCGCAACAGCGCAATACAAGTCATACGGCATACCGCGTTCAACGAGGGCTCTGAGCGAAATAGAAGGGGCAAGGTCTGCAATTCCGACCAATTCCATATCCGCCTGTACAGCAACGGCGTCAGCTAAACGCTGACCGATAACTCCAAATCCGACTACGGCAACCTTAGTCATGCTTGTCTCCTATATTTATTTCGGGTCGATTAAAAAAATCGATATTAATTTATTTAGACTGTAAATATCGATTATAAACGACTATTTTAAATACACAACTAATAACCGATGTCCTAGCTCGGAAAAGATCATTGGGAACTATTTTCGATGAAATTTCACCCGTACGGGTGAAGCGGCGAGATTATCGTTGTTATATGATTCAATCAACAGCGTTTCATCACGGATGATGATTGTAAGCAAGAGGCTTAGCGTTGTTATTTTTACCTAAGAAGTGTTGTTTGGAAGCCATCTCTTCCTTCAGATGGCTTCCTTTTTTCGTCCGCTGTTTTCGTCTCCTGTTTTGGTCTCTAACCCGTTACTCTGATTTTCTTCTAGAAAGCCATTGCCATGGGTCTATCTAATCTTTTGTGGCGGCTTGCATAACAGTTATAATCAATTCCCCATTAGCGAGTAGTTTGCCTATATAAAAATATGGAACTGAGAAACAGCAATATAGAGCGTTTGAAAGATCAAGATCGAGTATTTGACACGGTAGTGATAGGTGGCGGCATCAATGGGGCGGTGTCAGCCGCGTCATTGTCTGCAAAAGGTGCCAAAGTAGCACTAATTGACAGAGGTGATTTTGCTGGTCTGACCAGTTCAAACTCATCTAACCTAGCCTGGGGCGGGGTTAAGTATCTTGAAAGCCATGAATATCTACTAGTTAATAATCTATGTAAAAGCCGCAATCATTTGATGCGCAGCTATCCCTCTACCGTCAAGGAAATTCGTTTTTTAACTACCATTGAAAAGGGTTTTCGTTTTCCTGTGTTTTTTGTGTATTTGGGAACTATTTTTTATTGGCTTATTGGCCGGTTTTTTACCCAAGGTCCTGATTTTATGACGGTAAAAACGATTCGTGAGCGAGAACCAGTGATCAATACCGACAGTGCTGCAGGAGGTTTCGAATATTCAGATGCTTATCTGTACGACAATGATGCGCGTTTTGTGTTTAATTTTGTGCGTTCTGCGATGAATTATGGCTGTGTTGCGGCAAACTATGTGGAATCAACCGATGCCGTGCGCAGTGATGGCTTGTGGCGGGTGCAGGCTCGCGATACCTTAACTGGGGAAACATTTCTAATTAAAGCCAAGACAATGGTTAATGCCTGCGGCCCCTACGTAGACAACCACAATAAAAAAACTGAACAAAAAACTGAACATCGTCATTTGTTTTCCAAGGGTATTCATTTAATTGTTGATCGAATTCCAAAAGAGCGTCGAATATTGGCATTTTTTGCCAGTGATGGGCGGCTGTTTTTTGTGATTCCAATGGGCAATAAAACCTCAGTTGGTACTACCGATACTCAAGTCGGAGATCCAAATGTCGGTGTAACCGAAGAAGATCGACAGTTTGTGTTGGACAATATTAATAACTTATTGAAGCTAGATAAGCCCATAACACGCGATGATATTATTGCCGAGCGCTGTGGTGTTCGGCCCTTAGCTCAGAAGGGCGGCGACGGTGTTGCGGATTGGGTTAAGCTCTCGCGCAAACATGCGGTCGATGCTAATCATGACGATAAACATTTGAGTATCTTTGGTGGTAAAACTACTGATTGTATTAATGTTGGCGACGAGATCGCTGGCTTGATCCAAGAAATGGGTATTGAACTGCCCTATGAAGATTTTATTTGGTATGGGGAAGACGACGATACTGTGCGTGATGAGTTTTACCATCAGGCAGAACTTATGGACTTAGATGCTTTTACAGTGGAAGGTTCCTCTGAGCCATTAACTCAGAGATTGTGGCGGCGTTATGGTGGTAATGCTTTAGAGCTGCTCGAAGATATTCGTCAAAATCCTAGGCGTGCTGAACGTTTAATGAAAGATGCGGAATATTTGCGTTGCGAAGTAGAGCACACCGCGCGGCATGAAATGGTAACTAAGTTAGAAGATTTTTTACGCAGGCGATCCAAGATTACTCAGGTAGTACGTAACGAGGATATTATTGACGCGCCCGGCTTAAAAGAGGCGTGTAAGATATTCTTTGGCGATCAAGCGGATGCCAAACTGCAGGAATACATTGAATCTATTGAGTAGCTTTGTGGTCAATATTGCTATGCGCGATAGTTACCGATAGCGATCTATTTCACTCTCTTTTTAAACACGCACAGGTTACAATCCGTGCATCAATTATTTAGCTAAAAATCTTAATGTTTATGCAAGTTGAAAAAACGAAAATCGAAGGTGTATTGCTAGTAACTCCTGCCGTGTTTGGCGATGATCGCGGCTTTTTTATGGAAACCTATAACCGTGAAAAAGCAGTAGAACTTGGTTTGCCTGCTGAATTTGTGCAAGACAATCATTCCAAATCAAGCAAAGGCGTGTTGCGCGGCTTACATTATCAGACACCTCAATGGCAAGGTAAGTTGGTGCGTACGGTGCAAGGTGAGATTTTTGATGTGGCGGTTGATATTCGAGCAGGTTCTCCCACCTTTGGAGAATGGGTCGGTTTTTACTTAAACGATGAGAATAAACAACAATTATATGTGCCAGAAGGCTTTGCTCATGGCTTTGTGGTCACCAGTGATACCGCTGAAGTTGTGTATAAATGCACATCACTGTATGCGCCACAGCAAGAGGGAAGCCTACTATGGAACGATCCCGAAATTGGTATCGAGTGGCCTACGGATGCACCTTTGTTATCCGCTAAAGACGAACAAGGCCAGCTTTTAAAAGACCTGCCTGCACTTTCTGTTTGACGGTCGAGTTTAAAGTATTTAAAAAAAGACCGTATCGATAAAGGATGATCAGCGATGCAACTGTCTCGGGTGAAAACAATATAATGAAAACTGTATTATTAATCGGTCAGAACGGGCAAGTCACAACTTATCTGCAAAAGACTTTAGTTGGGTCTGAACTGTATGAGCTTGTGGTAGCCGATAGAGAGAAACTAGATTTACTTAAGCTAGATCAAATTAGTGACTCACTTGGTGCATTAAAACCAGATGTGATTATTAATCCCGCAGCCTATACCGCGGTTGATTTAGCGGAAGAGGAACAGTCGGCTGCATTTTGTATTAATCGTGATGCGGTAGCCAAGATTGCCAACTATTGTGCTGAAGCCACTGTTCCGCTGATTCATTTTTCTACTGATTACGTGTTTTCTGGAGATGCTTCTACGCCCTATTTAGAATCCGATGCCACGCTCCCTAACGGTGTGTATGGACAAAGTAAACTAGAGGGAGAGCAGGCTATTCTAGAGTCTGGCGCGGCAGCAGTCATTCTCAGAACGGCTTGGGTGTATTCCAATCATGGTAAGAATTTTTATAAAACCATGTTAATGCTGTCTGAATCACGCACAGAACTAAATGTGGTAAACGATCAAATAGGCGCACCGACTTATGCTGGCAGCATCGCACAGGCAACTAAGGAATTACTGGATGTTATTGTCGCTCAGGGCGAGTTAAGGCCTGAGCAGCAGGGCGTTTTTCACTTTAGCTGCCAAGGACAAACTTCATGGTGTGATTTTGCCAAGGCATTGTTTGCCGAAAATAATATTATGCATATGGATGTTCAAGGAATACCTACTGAGCAATACCCAACACCAGCCAAGCGTCCAGCCTTCTCAGTGTTGAATGGACAGAAGTTACAGGCCACATTCGGTATTTCCTTACCCGATTGGAAAGATGCCTTACGCGATTGCGTTAATGAGTCAGCCTGATTTTCGATTTAGTGTTAGATAGTTATTGATGGCCAGCATAGATACCGACAGTGCTGCCGAGGTATTAGGTGAGAGCGGCCCTTTTGCGCGCAATTTAGACCATTATACTGTTCGCGACTCGCAGCTTGAAATGGCCTGTGCAATTGAAAGCAGCATTGCTAATAAGCAGACTCTATTAGCAGAATCAGGTACTGGCACGGGTAAAACCTTTGCTTATTTAGTGCCTGCTTTGTTATCGGGTAAAAAAACTCTAGTTTCTACCGGTACCAAGCATTTACAAGAACAATTATTCCATAGAGATATTCCCATGGTCTTAGAGACACTGGGTTTGAACTTTAAAGTATCACTTTTAAAAGGCCGTAGTAATTATTTGTGCTTACATCGTATGCAACAAGCGCGCAGTTCATCGCGGCGCATGGATAAAAAACAGTTATCCCAGCTTGAAGAAGTATCATCCTGGTTACCTAAAAGTAAAAGCGGTGATATAGGCAGTTTGTCAACGGTTCCAGAAGATTCACGTATATGGCCATCGGTAACGTCAACAGTGGATAATTGCATAGGTCAAAACTGCAGTTATTTTGAAGACTGCTTTGTTAATAAGGCTCGCAAGGCGGCTCTTGTAAGTGAAGTTGTGGTAGTGAATCATCATTTGTTTTTTGCCGATAAGGCACTAAAAAACGATGGTTTTGGTGCCTTGTTACCTGATGTGGATACGGTAATTTTTGACGAGGCTCATCAAATTCCTGATATCGCATCTAATTTTTTGGGCGTTAGTTTTAGTTCGTGGCAAGTGATGGAGTTGGCCAACGATACGCGTACCGCTGAGCTGCGCGAGAAAAGTTTGATACCAAAATTAATAATCACCGCGGATGAACTGGATAAAATAACCGCTGATTATCGCCTTAGTTTAGGCTTGAGCGAACGACGCGTATCTTGGTTTGATTTGTTAGATGAAACGCCAAACTTGCCGAAGAAGATGCAAAAATTGGCAGATAAGTTAACTGAATTCGCTGAACTATTGGAGAAAGCTTCGGTCGCTGGAGAAGGTTTAACCCGCTGTTATGAGCGCGCCTTAGAGTTATCGCAAGACTGCCGTAAAATGAGTGATGATAGCCAAGACTCTGACCAAGTTCGGTGGGTGGAGGTGGCGAGGCGTACCTTTAGGATTCATGAAACACCGTTAGATATTGGCAATGAGCTGAGTAATTATTTTGGCAACAAAGACCAAGCGCGAATTTTCACCTCAGCGACACTGTCGATTGATGGCGATTTTTCGCACTACCAACAACTAACGGGTTTAGATAGCTCTACCTTGGTAGAAACGTGGGACAGCCCTTTTGATTATTTTAACCAAGCTGTGTTGTATGTGCCCGAGGGTTTGCCAGAGCCAAAGGATGAAGCGTTTGCCAAAGCTTTATTTGAAGAAGTGTTACCAGTGCTTGAAGCAAGTCAGGGCGGTGCCTTTGTTTTGTTTACCAGCTTTCGAGTGCTGCAACAATTTGAAGAAAAATTGGTCGATTATGATTTCACGGTGCTGACGCAAGGTGAAACAAGCAAACGAGAGTTGTTGCATTCGTTCGTCGAATCCGATAAACCAGTACTGCTTGGCACCATGAGTTTTTGGGAAGGTGTAGATGTGCCAGGCGAAGCATTGCGGTGTGTGATTATCGATAAGCTACCCTTTGAATCACCCTTTGAGCCGGTATTAAAAGCGCGCTTGAACGCCATGCAAGAGGCGGGTGATAATCCCTTTATGAATTATCAAGTGCCAAGGGCAGTGATTACCCTGCGTCAAGGAGCAGGCCGCTTAATTCGCAGTTCTGATGACAAAGGCGTTTTGATGATTTGCGATGCGCGACTGCGTCGCACTCATTACGGTAAAATTTTTCTTAATAGTTTGCCAAGAATGCGCCGCACCAGTGACAGTTCTAAAGTCTGTGCTTATCTAAATAGTTTAGTCAGTGACGAAGCTCAGTCACCGAAAGAGGCCTGAAATACCGTGCGAGCCACTATTTTAGCTATTGAAACTGCAACATCGTGTTGCTCTGTATCGTTAAGTCATGAGGGTCAGATTAGCGATCGATCGAAGGTAGGTAATAATGTGCATTCTCAGGTGGTGCTTGGGATGGTCCAAGATTTGTTGCAGGCTGCTAAGCTATCGGTTGACGATTTAGCCGCCGTTGCAGTGGGGCAAGGCCCTGGTTCATTTACTGGTTTAAGGATAGGCGTAGGTGTGGCGCAAGGTATTGCTTACGGCGCCGCTTGTCCGATGATTGGTGTTTCTTCGCTAGACGCACTGGCCGTTCGAGCCCCTAAGGACGGCATTGTGTTGGCCGGTATTGATGCGCGAATGGGAGAAGTATATTGGGCCGAGTACACCAAGCATGAAGAAGGTATAGAACGATTAAGCGAGCTACAAGTGACTGCGCCAGACGCTATATTGTCGAGTGGCTTAAGTGCATCGGCATCCAAGCCAATACAGCTAGTCGGTAATGCATGGCTAGAGTATAAAGATCAATTAACACCAGAGTTAAGTTCGCTTACTCCGGTTAAACAGGCTGAGTTCCCATCGGCTAGCGCGCTTGTGCTGTTAGCACGACAGTCTTTTGAAAATGGAGAGGTAATTAGCGCCTTAGAATTTGCGCCTGAATACGTTAGAAATGATGTGGCTAAAAAGTCACGAGGATGATTTTAAAGCTGTGGGGGTACTATGATTGGAACTATTTTTATAACTATTTTTGCAAATAACTAGTTAAACCACTACTTTATTTGATAGATTAGTTCAGTTAGCACACTACTTGAAAGTCACTGCTGGCAAGCTTTCTATCGTTAACGCTGACCTCAATTTTCCAATCGCCGATAAACTCTTCTAAACCTGCCGCTGGATCTATCCATTGTAATAAACTTGCCCCTGTAGCACGAGACAAGGTCAACCATGCCCATAAACGAGTTTCAGACTCTCGTACTCGAAACTCATATTCAGTGCGCTCTCGCACGTCTAGAGCAGGGTCAATCCAATCAACAGACAGCTGATAAGTTCCAACAGGATAGTCGCTAAGTTCAAGCACCGAGTAAATCTTTTCAGTGCATTCAAACACATCTTTTTTATCGGTTTTCGGAAAACCGTGTTCGTCCGCGTCGCTTAAATAAACCTTATAACTTTGCTCTATAGGTTCGTTATTTAGATTTGCTAGTGCGCTATCACTTGGCAACAAGAATAGTGTACACAAAACAGCTGACAAAAAAGCCACCACGAAGCTCGCAGTGGCTTTATAATTTGCGTTTAGCATATTCAAAATATTTAACAACTTAGCCATTTAAGGTAACCGATCCACTGCCTTGGCCAGCTGGGCAAACAGTGCCTGTGGTTACGAATGTTCCACTAAGAGTGCTTCCATTATTCGTAATTGCCAATTGAAAACTTAGCGTACCCTCTGTCGGAGCACCGCCTTCTATTAACGTCGTTACAATCGTCACAACTGTGCCGTCGGCTTGGGTTATTTGCTGCGTTCCTGGAGTACCAGTGGATCGAATTACGGTACTAATAGATACGGCGCCTGGCGTTACACTGCCATCGGGATTAGTCACATCAGGTCCTGTTGTAGTAGTCACTACCTCGAACATGTCTGCTGGAGCAACCCCAGTCTGAGTGATATCGGGAATGGTAACGTTAAAACCATTCGACGTGCCATTACTGAAAGATCCACTCTGTAAGCACGAATTACCGGTAACGATAAGATTACCAGTGACTACGCCCTGGTTATTATCACTTAGATTTAGTGTAATGTTGCCTGTCGGGCCACCATTGTCTTGAAAGCTACCTTGGAAGGTACTGGTTATGTTTTGCGGTATGTCGCTGATAGTATTGCCGCTACTGCAGGCCGCCACTAAAACCGATAATAATAGAGTTATAGTTATATTTTTCATGAGATGCATTCAATATCGTTTATATGTATTTGTATTTGTTAAGGATATAGCAAAAATAGTGTGCACGGCAAGCGTACTTTTACATTATTTTAGGAGTTTGCGCTTTATTTTATTTTTCTTGTAATTGCATCAATTTTGCTACATGTACCGTGGTGTCTCTCGTTTGCACTATTTCTACGGTATAGCAGTCTATTTTAAAGCATGTACTGGCCTCGGGAATATCTTCTAACTGTTCCGTAATCAAGCCGTTAACGGTTTTAGCGTTGTCGGTCGGTAAGCTCCAGCCTAGCTTACGATTTATGTCCCTTAGATAGGTACTGCCACGCACTAAATATGAGCCGTCTCCTTCGGCCGTGATGTCATCATCAATACCAGGAACAATGCTAGTAAATTCGCCTACAACCTCTTCAAGTATTTGTTCCAATGTCACCAGACCTTTGATATCGCCGTATTCATCAACCACCACACCAAAGCGCCGCCGTTTCGTTTGCAGATTAGTTAAGGCATGCGTTATTGAGGTGTTTTCGGGTATAAAGTAGGGCTCGCGAATCATGCCAAGCATGGTGTCTTTATTAAAATCGCCGACTTGCGAAAGATAAAACATTTTGCGTATATGTGCGATGCCGACCAAATTATCCATGGTGCCATTAAATACCGGTACGCGAGTGTGGTGCGATGTGGCTAGCTGTTCAACTATTTCATCCCATTCATCTTCTAAGTCAATGGCTTCCATTTCATGCCGCGGAACCATCACATCTTCTACAAAGACTTTCTCCATCTCAAGGATGCGCAACAACATGTCTTTATGCGAATTGTTCAACTTACCATCAGACTCACGCACAGCGGCGCTAAGTTCGGCTGAGGACAGTGCGTTTGTTTCGGCCTTAACGTTAACTCGTAATAGACCTAGCAAACCGTTTGAGAAAAACTTTACCAACCAAACAGCCGGAAACAAAATGATTTGTAGTAAGGCCAATACCCAACTGGCCGGGTAGGCGATTCGTTCTGGGTCGGTTGCGGCCAAAGTTTTAGGCGCAACCTCAGCAAAAATCAGTACCACAAATACCAGTAGTAAGGGTGCGTAAGCTAAACCCGCATCCCCAAACAGACGCAGGCCAATAACGGTTGCCAGAGTTGAGGCTGCAATGTTAGCCACATTATTGCCAAATAGAATCGTGCCCAGTAGGCGATCTGGACTGGCAAGCAAACTCTGCACTAATTTGGCGCTACGATCACCCGCCTCGGCGCGAGTTTTAACTCTATAGCGATTTACTGCCATTAGGGCGGTTTCAGAGGATGAAAAGAATGCCGATAGCAAGACCAGTAGACCTAGCGCTAGGAAAAGGATCCCAATTGGAATGTCGTTCAAAGTGTATTCGTACTCATAATAATGAAAATAGCCCACCTAAGGCGGGGTTTGCTATTGTATCACTTCAAACTTTAGCGTGTGTATAGTAAAATTCGTGTCCTTAAATCGCGAGTTTTCGATATTTGGCCGATTTGGCTAGCTCGCGAATGATTGAATATTAAGAGGTGATACCGTGTTAGAAGCATATCGTGCGCATGTCGCAGAACGGGCAGAGATGGGCATTGTGCCTTTGCCATTAGATGCCGCACAAGTGGCCGATCTTATCGAGCTGTTAAAGAACCCACCTGCGGGTGAAGAAGAGTTCTTGATGGATTTGTTTACTAATCGTGTGCCAGCAGGTGTTGACCAAGCTGCTTATGTTAAAGCTAGCTTTTTAGCAGCTGTGGCGAGTGGTGAGGCAGAGTCCCCGCTTATTTCAGATGAAAGAGCCACGGAAATTTTAGGCACCATGTTAGGTGGTTACAATATCGAGCCATTAATTAAAGCATTAGATAACCCTAAATTAGCCGACGAAGCGGCTGGTTCTTTGTCTCATACATTATTAATGTTTGACGCATTTTACGACGTCAAAGAAAAAGCTGATGCTGGAAATGAGTATGCTAAGCAGGTAGTGCAATCATGGGCAGATGCGGAGTGGTTTACCAGTAAAGACCCCGTTGCTGAAAAAATTACCGTCACGGTTTATATGGTCCCCGGTGAAACTAACACCGATGATTTGTCACCAGCGCCTGATGCATGGTCGCGCCCTGACATTCCTTTGCATGCGTTAGCCATGCTGAAAATGCCGCGTGATGGTTTTGATGTTAATGGTGACCCGTTAGGTAAAATTGAAGAACTCAAGAAAAAAGGCCACCCAGTCGCCTACGTTGGTGATGTAGTTGGTACTGGTTCTTCAAGAAAGTCCGCCACTAACTCAGTGCTATGGACTATGGGTGATGATATTCCGCATATTCCAAACAAGCGTGATGGCGGATATTGCTTTGGTAATAAAATTGCACCTATTTTTTATAACACCATGGAAGATTCAGGCGCACTGCCAATCGAAATGGATGTTGCAAAAATGGAAATGGGCGATGTGATTGATGTTTACCCATATGAAGGTGTCGTAAAACGTCATGGTACTGACGAAGTTATCTCTAAATTTGAATTAAAGACTGAAGTATTGCTAGACGAAGTGCGAGCTGGTGGGCGTATCCCCCTAATTATTGGCCGCGGATTAACCACTCGCGCGCGTGAGTCTTTGGGTTTGGGTGCGTCTGATGTTTTCCGATTGCCTGAAGCGATTGAGGGCTCATCTAAAGGTTTTACGCTTGCGCAAAAAATGGTTGGTAGAGCATGTGGTATAGAAGGCGTACGTCCAGGACAATATTGTGAGCCAAGAATGACCACGGTGGGTTCGCAAGATACCACCGGACCGATGACCCGAGATGAATTAAAAGACCTTGCATGCTTAGGCTTCTCGGCTGACTTAGTAATGCAATCATTCTGCCATACAGCGGCGTACCCCAAGCCTGTGGATGTGGATACTCATGCTAACTTACCAGATTTTATTCGCAATCGCGGTGGGGTATCACTTAAGCCAAAAGATGGCATTATTCACTCGTGGTTGAATCGCATGTTAATGCCAGATACGGTGGGCACGGGTGGCGATTCACATACGCGTTTTCCAATAGGAATTTCATTTCCAGCGGGTTCAGGTTTGGTGGCTTTTGCTGCTGCAACCGGCGTTATGCCATTAGATATGCCTGAGTCAGTATTAGTACGTTTTACAGGGAAAATGCAGCCTGGTGTTACCTTGCGTGATCTAGTGCATGCCATTCCATTAAAAGCCATCGAGAAAGGTTTATTAACGGTAGAAAAAGAAGGTAAGAAAAATATCTTCTCGGGCCGTATTCTTGAAATTGAAGGTCTGCCCGATCTGAAAGTAGAACAAGCTTTTGAGTTAGCGGACGCCTCTGCGGAACGATCGGCTGGCGGCTGTACTATTAAACTGAACAAAGAGCCAATCATTGAATACATCAATTCGAATATCACCATGTTGAAGTGGATGATTGCCGAAGGCTATGGCGATGTAAGGACCATTTCTCGCCGTATTATGGAGATGGAGAAATGGTTGGCTAAACCTGATTTACTAGAAGCAGATGCTAATGCGGAGTACACCGAAGTCATCGAGATAGATCTCAATGAAATCACAGAACCGATTTTATGTTGTCCTAACGACCCAGATGATGCCAAGACTTTGTCAGATGTGTTAAGCCAAGGTCCAGTTACTATCGATGAAGTGTTTATTGGTTCGTGTATGACTAATATTGGTCATTTTAGAGCAGCTGCTAAATTATTCGATGAAATGGGTGCGCTGGTTCCAACGCGAACTTGGATTGTGCCACCGACTAAAATGGATGAGGATCAGCTTACCGCTGAAGGTCATTATTCTACGTTTGCTAAAGCGGGTGCGCGTACCGAGATACCCGGTTGTTCATTGTGTATGGGTAACCAAGCACGGGTGGAACCGGGCTGTACAGTGGTTTCGACATCAACCCGTAACTTTCCAAATCGCTTAGGTGATGGAGCCAATGTTTATTTAGCATCGGCTGAGCTAGCGGCGGTAGCGGCGGTTAAAGGTCATTTACCAACCGTGGCCGAGTATTTAGAAATTGCTAAAAACTTAGATATGGTAGCGGATGATATTTATAAATACTTAAACTTTAATGAATTACCTAAGTATCAAGACATTGCCAATGAAGTAGTATTAGAGACTTAAGAAATAGTTATCAAAAATAAAAAAGCCTCAAACGTTAATCGTTTGAGGCTTTTTTTATGTCGGTGTTTTTTATTTTTCAGACTTTTCTCGATAACCGAAGAAAGGTCGTTCTACATATGAATAGGTGATTACCGCCATCACATAAGTAATGCAAAACGCACCTAGGGTAAAAAACCAACCACGTTCGCCAGCGTTTATGTCGCCCAGATAGGTGGTTTGAAAATGCGCGAAGATTTGCATGCCAAGACTGTGCAATATGTAAAAGCTGAAACCTATTACCCCAACTGAGCGAAACAGTGGGTTACTAATAATCGTGCGAAAAATTGTATTAGGCGTATTCAATGCAAGTAAAATTATGACCGTCACCAACCAAGCTTTAACCCAAAACTGGCTCAGGTGTTGCCAGATAACCATGGATGGCTTTATGGGTGCTGACCAAATAATAATGATCACTGTAAAGGCCAAAACGCCAAGCCCTAAAACTAATCGAGTTATCCAATTCCAGTTGGCCACTTTCTGGAAATAATTACCAATAAGGTCGTATTGAATAAAAGCAGCTAACACACCCATTAAAAAGGCATATAAATAAAAGGGGTGATGATATTCACCGTTATAAAACGGCATCCAGTCACGCATATAGAGTATCGAAGCGATAATGCTGACAGTGCATAAAACCGCAGGCAACAATCGGTGCAGGCGATAGCTAGCACTGCTTATCAGTAGTACCACTGGCAACAACATATAAAATGCGAAGATTTGCGTCATAGGCCATAGATGGCCTTCTGCCTGAATAAACAAAAAGTGTCTCAGCGCAGTATCAAACTTAAATGTGATTACATAAGTGACAAATATAAATAAATAGTACATCGGTAAAATGCGCTTTAGTCGTTTAGTCACATATCGCTCTAAATTTTTCCAGCTAAATATTTTATTACTGTCGAGTACAAAGGGTTTGGAAAGTAAGAACCCACTAAGTATGAACAATAGCCCTAAGCCAATCTGTAAAGACTCGAAGCCGGGCGCTGAATGACCAAACAACACCAGGATTGCCGCGAGACCGCGTAAGCCATTAATGGTATTGAATTCTTGTGCGCTTGAGATGCGGTTGCCTAAAGACATATCGCTAAAAGCTGGGATCTGTTGAAAAGCAGAGTTACGTACCAGTAAGCAGACACCGACAAAAAATAGTAGTGGCAGGCCAATGGCTAGTAAATAGTTAGTTTTACCAAAAGCATGTTTCGATCTTAATGTGACTGGCGTAGCTCCATCTGCGGAGAATTCAAAAACGTTTTGATTAGGGCTAACTAATTGATCGGACTCAAACTCAGTGGGTATCCGTTGTGCTGAAAAATAGTAGTCTAGGGAGTAAGGTTTAGGTACTTGAATACTATCAATGCCAAACTGGCGCGAGTTCGTGTTGAGGGCCGTACTGTTAGAAAAGTCTAACTGTAGCCTTGATACTGGAATGTTGAGAATAGGAGTACCAACATACTGCTGCTGGTTTGATCCTTGAATATCGATTCGTCCCAACACAGCACTATTGCCGTTGCTGTCTAAATTACTTACGGTGACTGTTGTGTTCGCAGGGAAATGGCCGGTTAATAGAACTCGATATATCGTCTTTTGCATAAAGACACTTATCAAAACAGCAACTGCGAACATAACGATAAAGCCGCTGGCTAATGCAATTAGATTTTGTAGCGACAGTTTAGACATTATCTAGCGGTTTATGTGCTGAGCAAAGTGGTGCTGTTGAGTTCGCAAGAGTATATAACGAAAAATAGACCGCGAGTATCAATGTTGTTTTTGTCCGTGATGATCAGTCTTGTTTATATATTGACTGCCTAGCCAATAGCTTATGCTGCACCAGGCAATGCCCAAGCCAATACTTACCGCTGCGACTCCACTAGCAGAGGCTCCCAATGCTTTGACACCACTGTATAGCCACGCGCTGAAGGTATTGCCGGTTCTGAGAATCGTTGTATCGATAAAGTTCTTTGCTTTGTATTTTTCTTCACGACTAACCACCGAGAACAACATTTCTCGTGCTGGTTTCATAATGGCGTAGTCGCCTGATCGCCGAAAAATCTCTACTCCTATCATGACTGCCAGCATGGGGCTAGCCGCCATTAAACCAAAACCTAAGGTTATGCCTAAAGGGATGATTAGTAGGGTGGCGCGGTAGCCTAACCATTCGATTAGACGACTGGTAAGAAATAGTTGAAAGATTAGTGTTAAAGCATTAGCAGCAAAGTCGATTTGCGAAAATAACTGAGTGCGCTGTTTAGGATCGATGTAGTTCTGTTCTACTAGCTCTGCTTGTTGAATCTGTACAAAGGTAATGCTAATTGCATAAAGCGCTATCAATAAGCATATACCAAGTAGATAGGGTGATTTTAAAATCAATAACATACCATCCCAAACACCGCCCTTAAGTCTCTCGGTATTGTCTTCATCCGAAATTTTGAGTGTTTGTACATTCTGCTTAGCCCAGTTAGTCAACCAGCGAATGCACAAGATCGATGATGCAAGGATACCACCAGAAAATAGTAACAAAGGAGCCAGTCCAAGTTGCTGTACTAACGTAGTGGTAATGACCGGGCCGGTTAGCGCTCCAGCCGTGCCACCCGCGGCAATAAAGGCAAACAAGCGCTTGCTCTGAGTTTGACTGTAAACATCATTCATAAAGCTCCAAAACAAGGAAACAACAAACATATTAAATACGTTTACCCATACATAGAAAGCGCGAGTTACTAGTGGTGAGCGTTGCTCTACATCAAATAAAAAGAAAAATAATATTAAATGACTGGCAAAAAATAAGGTGCAATAAGATAAAAATTGTCGGGTTTTAAAGCGACTTGTGACCCAGCCGAATAAGGGAGTAATTGCGAACAAAACAAACATAGTTAAAAGCAACAACCATTGTATGTTCTCTACCCCATTGGCAATAGCCATCTCAGAGCGGATGGGGCGGATAATGTAATAGGCGCACAATATTAAATAGAAATACAAGCACGACACTAGCAGCGCCTTAATTTCATGCGACTTGACGGTCACGAAACGAGTCAAAATATTCGTAATAGTGGGCACGTGGGAGAGATAGTTAAACAGATTCAAACTAGGCTATAAGTCTAGCATTGCATAGGCTTTGATACTAAAACGAGTAAAATTCAAAAATAAAACGAACGTTCGTTTTATTTTATGTTAGGATATAGCCCGCTGGTAGGTCGTGTAAAGGGCAAGATTAGTAATTGCCATTAAATATCGCTCAAAAATAAACGAATTTGGAATTTGGCCAACTGATAAAATGACTATTTCGGATCAATATCTATCGACTGCAGATATTGCAAAGCAAACGGGCTCCTTCGGTGCGGGGATACAACTAGAGTCATTTAAAGCTTTTGCAGATAGCTTTCCCTTAAGCGGCGAAGGTTTGTATCAGAATATCTTTGATCGACATGCCGATATTGTACAAACCCAGAAAGCTAAGTTTGCCGTTGCTAATTTGGAGAAAATATTTTCCGCTACTTTTGCAGAATCATCTGTTTCAGGCTTTGATCGCATGTCTTTGCGAGACTTATCCAAAACCACTGGTATGAGCATGGGGGCTATCTATTCTTGTATTAGTAAAAAAGAAGATATTGCATTAATTGTGGCCGATATTGTTAGATTGAGCAGTGAACTTACGCATGAGCAGGCTATGTCTGCCGGTTCACCTTGGGAGCAAATTGAGCAAAGTATCCGCTTTCATTTGTATGCCAGCACATTATTACAGCCTTGGTATTTCTTTTTGTATTTTGAAACTTGTTGTTTGCCAGAGCAACAAAAATTAGATTCAAAGAAAATTGAATTGGATGCCATTGCCGGCTTTGAGAAACAGATTAAGCGAGGGCTTGCATCAAAAGATTTTCAAACCAATCAGGTAGCTATGGTGGCTAATATAATTCTAGTGTTATTAGAAGATTGGTATTTGAAGCCTTGGAAGAATATGGCATTTAGCGACAAAATATCGCGTGCTGAATGCGAACAAAAAATTGATGATTATCATCAGTCAATTACAAGCGTGGTACGGAAGTTACTGTCGTATCAGGGCCCTGGCTAAGGAAGTGTGCGCCGATCTAATATTAATTAACAATATAAATAGTTAACAGAGAAATATTATGAATTACAAAGTTCCTATAAAAGACATTAAATTTGTGCGTAATGAGTTGCTCGATATGCCTAATCACTATAGCAAGTTCACCAAAGGTAAGCTCGCAGAACCAGATTTGGTCGACGCTATTTTGGAGGAAGGTGCTAAGTTTTGTGAAAACGAGTTAGTGCCAATCAATCAATCAGGTGACGAAGAAGGCTGTCACTTTGATAACGGGGTAGTCACCACGCCAAAGGGCTTTAAAGAAGCTTATGACTCTTTTGTCGCTGGCGGTTGGCCTGGGTTAAATTGTCCTGTGGAATATGGTGGTCAAGGTTTGCCAGAGTCAATGGGATTGGTATTGATGGAAATGCTGATTAGCGCGAACCATAGCTGGAGTATGTATCCAGGTTTAAGCTCAGGCGCGATTAAGACAGTTTATAGTCATGCCAACGACGCGCTTAAAGGTCGCTTTTTACCGCCGATGATTGAAGGTAAATGGACAGGAACGATGTGCTTAACTGAGCCCCATTGTGGCTCCGATTTAGGACTGCTAAAAACCTATGCTGAGGTTCACGAATCTGGCGAAGAAGGTGCTTATAATTTAAGTGGTAGTAAAATTTTCATCTCTAGTGGCGAGCATGATATGGCCGATAATATTGTGCACATAGTATTGGCTAGATTGCCTGATGCGCCAAAAGGTATTAAAGGTATCTCTTTGTTCGTAGTGCCAAAATTCAATGTTAATGATGATGGAAGTATTGGCGATCGCAATGGCGTAACTTGCGGCTCAATCGAAGAAAAAATGGGTATCCATGGTAACTCAACATGTGTAATAAATTTTGATTCGGCCAAAGGTTATCTAATTAGTGCCCCGCATAAAGGCATGAGTGCCATGTTCACTTTTATCAATGAGTCTCGCTTAGGCGTGGCGATGCATGGGCAAGCTCATTCATCAGTGTCGTTCCAAAAGTCACTGGCTTATGCCAAAGACCGAGTTCAATTTAAAGCGAGCAAGCCTAAAGACCCTGAAGCTGCCGCTGACCCGATTATCAATCATGCGGACGTGCGGCGCATGTTGCTAACGCAAAAAGCCTTTGCTGAAGGCGGTCGTATGTTAAATATGTACTGTGGCAAACAAGTCGATATTGAGTTGTCGCCAGACTTTACCGACGCGGAACGCCATCATGCTGATTCTTTATTAGCTATTTTAACTCCAATTGCCAAAGGTTTTTTGTCTGAGACCAGTATGGAAACCACTAACTATGGTATCCAGATATTTGGCGGCCATGGCTTTATTAAAGAATGGGGTATGGAGCAAGAAGTTCGCGATGCCCGTATATCACAGTTGTATGAAGGGACTACCGGTATTCAAGGTCTTGATTTGTTAGGCCGCAAGATTCTTAAAACTCGTGGTGAAGCGTTGAAACCACTTATGAGTGAGTTTCACAAATTTGTCAAAGAGAATAGTCGTAACCCGCATGCTCGTAACTTTAACTCTTATATGAAAAAGTGGAAGTCAGTGACGCGTTCTATCTCTTTGAAAATGCTCAAGGGTGATATGGATGAAATTAATGGAGCGGCAGTTGAATACTTGATGTTTGCTGGTTATACGACAGTTGGTTTTTTCTGGTCTCAAGCCGCTATAGTTGCTGAAAAAGCGATTGAAGAAGGTAAAGGTGATAAGGCTTTCTATCAGGCTAAAATTGACATGGCGAACTTCTACTATGCTCGTTTAATGCCGCGAGCTGATGCGTTAATTGAATCTATCAATAATGGTAGTGAGACACTGATGGCAATGGACGAAGACAGCTTTGTGTTTTTAGACGTATAGACTTGTTTGAGTCAAATACTCTAGACCTTAAAGGACATTAGTTTTCTAGTGGCCTTTTTTGCGGCGCTAGGTTTAGACATAATGGTATTGGCCTTATAATTGCGCTATGAAAAAATTTGCACGAATACAAGAGCTTGCTGAAAAACGTAAAGGGGGAGCAAAAGAGTTAGCTAAGGTGCTACCGCCTCCGGTATCAGCTAAAGCGCTAAGCCAAATTAGCGATGATCGGTATCTGGCTCAAATGACACGATGCGTTTTTAATGCTGGCTTCCATTGGCGTGTTATCACCACTAAATGGTCTGGTTTTGAAGAGGCGTTTCATGGCTTTGATTTGGGCGAGCTCCTAACAAAATCGCCCGATGATTGGGAGGCCTATGTGCAAGATGCGCGTATTGTTCGTAATTGGCAGAAGATTCAGACGGTATTTCACAACGCAGCAATGATTGATGAAATTGTTGAAGCGCATGGCAGCTTCGGTAATTTTTTTGCTGACTGGCCTGTCAGCGATCAAGTAGGTTTGATGAAATACTTAAAGAAAGAGGGCTCTCGACTTGGTGGTATGACTTGCCAATGGTTTATCCGTTTTATCGGCAAAGATAGCTTTATAACTTCAAGTGATGTTATTACGGCGCTGATTGCTCATGGTATAGACATCAGTGAAAAAGCCACCAGCCAGCGAGATTTGCAGAAAATTCAAGATGCGTTTAATCATTGGCATGAAGAAACGGGCTTGCCTATCACGCATATCAGTAGAATTTTAAGTTTTACCACTGGCGATAATGTGCCTGTGGATGTGCTCGAGGGCTACCAAGGTCGTCAAAAAGTTACTAGCTAGTTCTTATAACTAGATTGGCTTCACTACAAATAAAAGGTCACCCGCATTAACCTGCGCATTGTTAGCTTGGTTAGCGCGCACGATTTCGTACTCCTTATCAGCCAAAAAGACCTCGCCCGAGCCGGGTGCACTGGATAACGAAATATGAGTAAACAATTTCATCGCTTCGACCTGACACAGAGTGCTGCTAACGGTTATCTTATCACCAACTTTTACAAACTCGGGTTCATTAGGTGTTGGCGTCGAGTAATAAATTCCAGTCATTGGAGAAATCACTTTTATTTCATCGGTGCCTTCAATGACTAAATCTTTAGCGTTGCTGTTGGCGCTGTCCACGCCTGTATATGCCATTTCCTCAACAAAAGCGTCCTTATCCAAAGTATCCAAAAAGGTGGGTAGGTAGTTTGTGTCGTAGTCGCCTTTAACAAAGGTTGAATCATTTAAAATTCGTTTTAGTAGACTGATATTGGTACAAACACCTTTGATGTTAGTTTCATCTAAGGCTTTCAATAGACGTTTAATCGCATCTTTGCGATTTCTTCCATGCACTACTAGCTGAGCAATCATGCTATCGTAAAACGGCGAGATGGTTTTACCTTCCGATACGGCAGCAATGATTTCAATGTCATCGCCTTGCGGGAACTTACACTCGGTGACCAAACCAGGAGTAGGTAGAAAATCAATTGAGCCATTAGTATCTAAACGGGCTTTCTCTGCAACAATTCTGGCTTCGATTGAAAAGCCTCTATCTTTAATCTTTATGTCTTTAATGGTTTCGCCCATCGCAATTTCATATTGCTTGCCAACAATAGAAACTTCTGAAGTCCATTCTGTGACCGGATGCTCGACTTGCAGACGAGTATTCATTTCCATAAAGTAAATCGCATCTGATTTCAGGTCGTAGATAAATTCAACAGTGCCAGCACCAAAGTAATCAACCGCATTAGCTAGGTTTTCAGCACACTCATAAGCCTGTTTCTTTAAGTTCTTAGGCAACATGGTAGAACCTGACTCTTCGATAACCTTTTGGTTATTGCGCTGCACTGTGCAATCACGTAGGCCTAAAACTTTGGTTACGCCATGCGTGTCACGTAATATCTGTACTTCGATGTGACGCATCGATTCAACAAATTTTTCTAAATATAAATCACCGTTGCCGAAGGCGCTACGGGCTTCGCTATAAACATTATTAAACGCATCTTTTACTTCGCTGGCACTGCGTACTACTTTAATGCCTTTACCGCCACCGCCATGCACAGCTTTAAGCATAACTGGGTAGCCAATTTCCTCTGCAACCACGGCCGTTGCCTCGGCACTGGTTAAAATACCGTGTGAGCCCGGCACCACTGGTACATTGTTGTTCATAGCAGTGGTAATCGCATTAGACTTGTTACCCATCGTGTCCATAGACGAAGCTTTAGGTCCTATAAAGTTCAGCTTATTGGCGCGGCACAGTCTGGCGAAGCCTGCATTTTCTGATAAAAAGCCAATCCCTGGATGTAAGGAATCGGCACCGCGGTTACGAGCAATAGCTACCACCGAGTGCGCATTCAAATAACTCTCGCCAGGCGTTTGACCACCTAAGCAGATGACTTCATCGCGTTCAGTCAACATATCTACCGCCGCCGAATCCATATCGGGATCGGATTGCACCAGTAGCACACTGTGGCCTTGTTTTTGCGCTATACGAATTAGCTTTACTGCAGTACAACCGCGCGCGTGTATTAAGACCTTGCTGATTGGACCTAAACTATCAACCGTATAGTGAACAACTTTAGCTTGCTCTTCAACTTCTACTGAAGCTGTACCAGCTAGAACTCGCTCAACTACATCACTGATTGTATCAGTGGGAATACCAATATCAGGATCTACTTCTTGTAGTTTTTTATCTAGGCCTTGGGCCAAAGGATGTTTCACTAGGCCTTGCATAGCGCCGGGAACATTTACCAGATAGTTTGAAGTCGTAGCCATCGAAGGTAAAAATGACGGAACCACTACGCGACCCGCAAATGGGATATCGGCACCGCTGAAATAATAGGTATGGACTAGTGGGTGGGTAACAAAACTCGCTTGTGAGCCACCTGTGCAGTCACCAAAGCCAAATACCACAACGGGTAGACCAGTTTCAGCTATAAAATGGGTCAAACGGTCGTTAGTAATCGCCATTGAAAATAACGAAGTTGGTCCTTCTTTGGTTTGCATGCCGCCAGAAGATACAAAGGCGACAATAGGCAACCCTAGCTTAGCGCAGTCGATCATTAATGCGCATAGTTTTTCAGCACCGGCCATGTCAAACGCACCGGCTTGAAAACCAACATTAGAAATTACCGCGCCAACCTTTGCTGTTTTGCCATCATTTAGTTTGATTTCTGCGATGCCCGTCACCACACCGCAAGGCGTTATATTGTTCTTTAATGATTTTTCTATGGATTGTCTAAAACCTGGAAAGGAAACAGGGTTAGCCGTCATGATATTGGCATTAGTTTCTTTGAAGTTTTCGAATAAAGAAGCTTTGAGAGCATCCACTGATGTGAGTTTCTGGCGTTTATAGGCATTTAAAACACGTTGCACGAGTAGGTCTTGATAAGCAATGTTTAGTTGGTTCCAGAAGTCTTTACGCTTGCCGATACGACCAGGGTTTATTTGGCCGACATATGCTTTTCCAGATTTTTGCGCCTCAATGAAGCGCGGTACTAGTATTTCGAAAAAGTGAGTAATCAAAACCAACAATGATTCTGATAAACGTGGAAAGTTAACGCGTTTCCATTCTTCAACATCCTTCAGGAAGTCTCCACGTTTGTCGTACTTTACAAAGTAGTTAAGCCAGTTGCCGAATTCAGTTTTAATACCACCAGCAACAACTTCATTATTGCTGGCGTCCTCAATTGAATTATCAATATGTGCAGCGGCGCGCTCCAATGATGTGTTGAGAATCTTTTTCAAGGTATCTTCTGACAAAGATTGAAACTGTTTTGATTCTTCGGCAATTTCGCCAAAATTAGTCACAATGTTGTTATACAGAGAATCAAACACCAGCATATTTTGAAATTGCAATTGCAGACTTTCACTTAATGATGGAGAGTACAAAGCATCAAGTAATGTGACATTTTGGTCGGGAGTTTCAAAAGCGTCTTGCTCGTCAGATTGACCTCTAACTAAACGGCTTATTTCAACAAAGTTGAAAGATGCGTCTGATTTCCAACGATTGTAAAGGTATAAGCAAGTTACAAAACAAAAGTGTTCCTTGGCTTCATCGTAGTTACTTTGCGGATCACCAAGAATCAGGGCAGTAATTCGATTACGCTCAACCTCTAAATCGGCACGTTTTTGTTTTAACGCGGTCCAAGCTTTTGATAATTGTTCGTTATAAACCAGTTTTTCAGGGTCAGATAGCCAACGTTCAAAAGACGCATGGCGCATCACTCGTGTTCGTTCTTCTAAATCACCGGTAGGAATTTCTTCTTCGGCGAGACGCCCGTAAACTTCCACGGTCGATGATTTAATGCGACAGCGCATAGCCAAAGAACGCAAATACATCAATGAGTGCGAGTAGACACTTGGATAGTCACCAATACTAGGATCAACTAAAAAATTAGCAGCACGCTGTAGTTCGGCAAAATGTGGTTGGTGGGTTCTTTCGGTACGAACCTTATCGACATAGTCTGATGCCACATTAGGGTTCTCTAGAACCTCGCGTTTGGCGTCCGCTTCTACTTCTTCCACACTGGTAAAAATAGCGGCTACTAAGTTTTGCAGACCTTCGTTCTCGATGCCGTTCTTCTCATCTTTCTTTTCGTCGCTGGGATCCCAGTCGATAACACCATCAATTGCGCCGTTGTTATATAGCTCGCTCGGTGAAACTCCCACATAGCGCGCGCTTTCTTGCCAAGACAAATTATATTGTCGTGCAATGTTTGCTAAACCTTTAGGCTGAATGGTATTAAAAACGCCATTTCGCACGGCTAGCAGTAAATTTGTGGTTGCTAGCGGAATTGCGCCACCTGAATAGCCGAGTCCATAAATAATACCGACAGTTGCAACCTTAAGGTTTGCCATGACCGCAATCAAGCGAGAAATAGAATGTGCCTGATTATTAGCATTAGCTTCGGTATTTGCTTCTGCCCCAGGTGTGTCCATAAAGGTCACGATAGGAATATTTCGAGAAGAGAATTCTTTTACGATTCGACAGGCTTCTAGATGATGCTCTGGCCCCCAGCCACCATTGTTCACCTCTCTATTTTGCGCAATAAAGCCAATGCGGCGTCGCCGCGCTCCATATTCAAGGTGAATTTCAGCACTATAAAGAGGGCCTAACTCAAACTCGCTATGAATTTTTCCACGAAACTGCGCGATAATGTTTTTTGCGCTAGGCCTTTTAGAAGATTCGGCAGGGTCCAATACGCTAGCCACGTAGTCGTCAACAGAAAGCTTGCGCAGACTTTGACGCTTCGCTTCAATTTCTTGTTTGCTAAGTAAACCTATAATCTTATTGTGCCAATCAAAAGGATGCACGACACCGCTTAAGGACAAATTCTTTGCACGCCGCTCTACGTCGTTAAATAAATCGATTTGTGTTTTGTTATGTGCCACGCAGTATTACCTTTTACTATTTATTTCTAATAAGGTGAAGCTTTAGGTTGAGCTAGTACGGATTATCCCTAAATTGGGGTCACCAAGAGAACTATTTTATAATGTATGTGGTGCTTTGGCTATTGCAATAGTAACCTACGTACTAAAACTCAGTAGGACCGTAGGATGATGATAGTTTAGTTGTTTTAACTTGCAATTGACTAGTTGCAATTGATGGTTAATGTGCCTTTGATTTTTATATATATTTTCTACTCAACCAAAGGCTAATTAGAACAATCGTGTACGATTTTTAGAGCACAATATCTTTACAGGACATATTATGGATTGAGGGCTATCCGTCAAGGGTAAATTGATCATCCTTAGCACTAAATTTTGTGCAAATTGACTATAATTTTGGATCGGTCATACTCTCTTTCTATTGTTGTTAATCACTCTTTTAAACTGCCAGTTATGCAAATAAAGCGGCGTTCTCATGCGCAAATCCCATCAATACAAGGCTTGCCAGAAACGCTAGCGCGAATACTAGCCAATCGCGGCGTTGATAATGATAGCCAAATTGATTATGGACTTAAGCGTTTATTACCGCCGCAAGGTTTGATGCATATTAATGAGGCTGCTGAGTTATTAGCCGAGGCTATTGAGGCTGATGCGAACATCGTAATTGTGGGTGATTTTGATGCTGATGGCGCAACTAGTTGTGCGCTTGCAATGCGATGCTTAAAAGCCTTTGGCTTAGCAAATGTTAGTTATTTGGTACCGAATCGTTTTGAATACGGTTATGGATTATCACCTGAAATTGTCGGTGTGGCCGCGACCCGTCAGCCCGATATTATTATCACAGTGGATAATGGCATTAGTAGTGTAGATGGTGTACACGTTGCTCAATCGCTAGGTATATCTGTGTTAGTCACTGATCATCATTTACCTGGTGAACAACTGCCCACTGCCGATGTAATTGTTAACCCGAATTTGCCGGGCGATCGCTTTGCCAGTAAAAACTTAGCTGGGGTTGGTGTTATTTTTTACGTGATGCTAGCGGTCCGTGCTACTTTAAGACGCCAAGGGTGGTTTCAGCAAAGCCGCATGGAAGAGCCGAATATGTCACAGTTTCTAGATTTGGTAGCGCTGGGGACAGTGGCTGATGTGGTGCCCTTAGATAACAATAACCGTGTCTTAGTGCAGCAAGGTCTCCAGCGAATTCGCTCCGGTCAGTCTTGTGTAGGAATTCAAGCTTTGTTAACGGTGGGTAATCGCAAAGCGGCTCGTTTATCGTCCAGTGATTTAGGTTTTGTAGTCGGTCCTCGCTTGAATGCAGCGGGCCGCTTGGATGATATGTCAGTCGGTATTGAGTGTTTGTTGACGGACGATATCGACAAAGCCACGCAACTGGCCACGCAGCTTGATGAGTTAAATCGAGCACGTCGTGAGGTAGAGCAATCTATGCAGCATGATGCATTAGCCATTGTTGAGAACCTCAGTATGAAAGAAGATTCGATTCCAGCGATTTATACTCTGCACGATAAAAACTGGCATCAAGGGGTGGTAGGTCTAGTTGCTTCACGTATTAAGGAACGAACGCATAGGCCGGTATTGGCCTTGGCGCCAAGTGACCAAGAAGGCGAATGGAAAGGCTCGGCACGCAGTGTTGAAGGTGTACATATTCGTGATGTATTAGCACGAGTAGATGCATTGAATCCAGGATTGATGAGTAAGTTCGGCGGACATGCTATGGCGGCAGGCTTGTCGCTTGCAGAAGGTAATATTTCCAAATTCGAAGACGCTCTATTGGCAGTTGCACAAGAGATGACTGCTGGTAGAGATTGGAGCCAGGTTATGTGGACTGACGGCGAACTAACGAGTACCGATTTCACTATGGAATTTGCCGAGAGCTTACGTCAATCCAACCCGTGGGGGCAGAGCTTTCCGGAGCCATTATTTGACGGTGAATTTGAGGTAATCGATGCCCGAGTTGTCGGTGATACTCATGCTAAATTAAAGCTGTGTCCTGCGCATAGTGACCTACAGATTGATGCCATATGTTTTGGATACTTAGATACTCATGATGCATTGCCGCAAGGAACTATTCGCGCTGTCTATCGCTTAGATATTAATGAGTTTCGCGAACGCTTAAGCTTGCAATTGCTGATTCAATATATTGAATAGTTAATCACAGGCTCATGGTAAGATAAGGTTATTAAGAAAACGCTGATGATGAGCAGGCTCGTCTATTTAGCACACACCAGCCGTACACGTTAGCGCACACCAGCAGTACACATCAGAATTTAAAAATGGAGAATGAAATATGAGTTATTTAAATGTTGGTTCGGGTCAAGTTGTTGCGTCATTGCCTGGCGAAGCTCGAGCAGGATTTATTCGTAGAACCTATGCACATGTTGCGGGTGCTTTGGCCTTATTAGCTATTGTTGAAGCCGGCCTACTGAAAGCAGGTGCGGGTCCTGTATTACTTTCATATCTAGGTGCGGGAACGATAAATTATTTGATTTATCTGGGGTTGTTTATTGGCGCTAGCGTGGTGGCTGATAATTGGGCACACTCTGAGAAGTCCAGAGAGATGCAATACCTAGGTTTGGGTGTTTATATCGTCGTACAGGCCATCATCCTTGCCCCAGCTATGCATTTAGCAAGCGTATATGCGCCTAATGCGATTGTGGATGCGGCCATAGCAACGGCAGCATTAGTCACGGGTTTGACCTATGTGTGCATTACGACTCGAAAAGATTTCGCGTTCCTCGGGCCAATTATAGCGATTAGCACCTTTATCGCTATTGGCTTGTGCATAGCCGGAGCCATCTTTGGTTTTAACCTAGGTGTTGCCTTTGCGGCCGCCATCGTTGTGTTAGCCGCGGCCAGTGTTTTATACAGCACATCAAATATTATGCATCACTATCAAGAGCACCAACATGTGGGTGCGGCTCTCGGTTTGTTTGCCTCAGTTGCTTTGATGTTTCGCTTTATGCTGCAAATATTTATGAGCTTTGGCGACGACTAAATTGCTCTCAATTTAAATATCAGTTAGATATGAAAATGAAGTATCAGCATATTGAAGATTTCGTCGGTAATACGCCTTTGGTGCGAATAAAGCGTCTATGGCAAGGTGATCACGTTACGGTGCTTGGTAAATTAGAAGGCAATAATCCTGCTGGCTCTGTTAAAGATCGACCCGCGCTAAATATGATTAGCAAAGCCGAAGCTCGTGGCACCATTAAACCCGGTGATACCTTGATTGAAGCAACAAGTGGCAACACAGGCATTGCCTTAGCCATGAGTGCTGCCATGAAGGGTTATAAAATGGTGCTGATTATGCCCGACAATATGAGTGAGGAACGCCGCGCTTCTATGCGGGCTTTTGGCGCTGAGTTAGTTTCTGTGACTCAGGAACAAGGGGGTATGGAATATGCCCGTGACCTAGCAGACGAAATGCAAGCACAAGGTAAAGGCACAGTGCTTGATCAGTTTTCTAATGACGATAATTGGAACGCCCACTACGAGGGTACTGGTCCAGAGATTTGGCGTGATACTCAAGGGCAGGTCACCCATTTTGTAAGTTCTATGGGTACTACTGGCACTATTATGGGTGTTTCAAAGTATTTGAAAGAACAAAATAAAAATGTGCAGATCGTGGGTGTGCAACCTGAGGATGAGTCGCAAATTCCAGGCATTCGCCGATGGCCAATCGAGTATTTGCCCAAGATATTCGACGCCAGTCGTGTTGATAGAACGATCGATGTAAGTCAAACCACAGCTGAGCAGACCATGCGAGAGCTAGCTACAAAAGAAGGTGTTTTCGCAGGGGTATCATCCGGTGGAGCGATGGCGGTGGCATTACAGCTTGCCGCTGAGCAAGAAGCCAAGGCTGAAAAATCAGTTATTGTGTCTATTGTTTGTGACAGAGGCGACCGCTATCTTTCTACCGGCGTTTATTAGGCACGCAAATGAATGTTCTCGCATTTGATATCGAAACAATTCCAGATACTGACTCTGGGCGTAAAATTTATGAGCTGGAAGATTTAAGCGACGCTGAAGTAGCCACGGCTATGTTTAATAAGCGTCGAGAAAAAGTAGGGCATGAATTTTTACCTACTCACTTGCAAAAAGTAGTCGCTATTTCTGCTGTCTACCGAAACGTTCATAAAGATCAGTTTTCAATATGGACCTTAGGGTCTGAAGAAAGCTCTGAACAAGAGATAGTTCAGAACTTTTTTGATGGTGTCGATAAGTTCACTCCAACCTTAGTCACATGGAACGGTAGCGGTTTTGATTTGCCTGTGCTGCACTACAGAGGCATGCTCAATAAGGTTCAAGCACCGCGCTACTGGGACATGGGTGAAGATGATAGTAATTTTAAATGGAATAATTACATTGGCCGTTTTCATATGCGGCACACTGATTTAATGGATGTGCTGGCTGGTTATAGCCCAAGAGCCTTTGCGCCACTCGATGAAATGGCGGTTATGTTAGGCTTCCCGGGTAAGATGGGTATGAGCGGTTCAAAGGTTTGGGATCAATACCAAGACGGTCAAATCAAAGATATTCGAGACTATTGCGAAACAGACGCGTTGAACACCTATTTGGTTTATCTGCATTGGCAGTATGTGCGCGGTAATTTGAGTGAGAATACGCTAAATACCGAACATGAGCTTGTTAAAACGGCTTTGGCAAAGGGTGAACCGCATCTACAAGAATTTTTAGAGGTTTGGAATAAAGCATAGCTTTCTACTACTGGCTCAAAGACTACTGGCTCAAAGATTTTTACTGCTAGCTGATAGTTTCTTAATGCAGACCTTAAAGAGTGTCACCAATTAGCCACAGTGATAAGTATCGCCACCTTATTGGTACTATTGGACATGAATTTTGCTTAATTGGACATAGAGCCATCTATATAACCGTTCTATGATGCTCGCCATTCAAGTGATAATGAACTTGATAATGAACTAACTTAACTAACTTTTAGGGAATTACTAATGAAAAAGATTAAATTACTAGCCAGCTTAGTCGCGGCTTCAATGCTTCTATTCGCATCACTTGGTTTCGCAGCGGAAGAAACCCAACAAGATGTAAACGGCGTGATTCTAGGTGGTCATGATACAGTTGCTTATTTTACTATGAATAAAGCGGTAAAAGGCTACTCAGGTATTTCAGCAGTGCATGACGGCGCAATTTATCACTTTAGCTCTGAAGCTAACCGCGATGCGTTTAAAGCTAATCCAGCCAAGTATGCACCGCAATACGGTGGTTTCTGCGCTTATGGTGCAGCGATTGGTGCCAAGTTCCCAGTTGACCCATCCGTATTTGCAGTGGTTGATGACAAACTATATGTAAACAATAGCGCTAAAGTTTCAGAACTATGGAATGCCAAGCAAGCTAAAGCGATTACGCTTGCTGATACTAAATGGTCTAAGATTCGCGAAGTACCATCAGGTGAACTAGAAGCAGATGACGATTTGGACGACGAGTAAGTTTGTCGTATTTTGACGCGTTTTAAGAAAGGCCACGTTCATAGAACGTGGCCTTTTTTTTGCCTTAAAGGAATCGGGCTAGTCGCTAAGAAGGGATCATAAAAGCAATTAATTTCCAGCTGGCTATTAGCAGCATGGCCACGTAAGCAAGCATACCTATACCCATGCCAATCCCGCGTTTTGATGGTTCCTTAACGTAGCTGATGGCATACACTGTTCGGCCTATAAAAAATATTAAACCCAGTGCGGCGGCAAGGTTAGGATTTGCAAGGTGGGCGCATAACCACATGGCAGGAAGGGCGATCATTAGCTGTTCTAGCGTATTTAAGTGAACACGAGATTTGCGTTCAAAGTCTTCGGAGCCAGTCATGGCAGGAGCTTTGATTTCACTGCCACGAGCCATGCCGGCACGCATGATGAATACCAGATACTGTAACAGTAGAAGTAGGGTGACTGCGGCAACATAGTTCATGTGGTTTCTTTTATTTGTTGATTGATTTACTAAAATCATATACCTATCTTTAGGCGATTGCACTAAACTAGCGCATCGCATTTTACAAGCTAACCCTCCTATGACTAGACGCCGCCGCAACCGTAAACCTTTAGATACCACGCCAAGGGAAACCGTTATCGATTCGATAGCGCATGATGGCCGTGGGGTAGGTCGTAGCAAAGATGGTAAAGTGGTTTTCGTAGACTATGCATTGCCTGGCGAGAAGGTGCGTTATGTGCCAGTTATGAACCGTAAAAGTTATTTATTGGGTTCAACCATTGAGGTTTTAGAAAAATCCGAACACAGGGTAGAAGCGCAGTGTGCGGTGTTTGGTGAATGCGGAGGTTGTGTTCTACAGCACCTCGATGAAAAAATTCAGATCCAATACAAGCAACAACAATTATTAGAGAATTTGAAAAAAATTGGCAATGTGCAGCCCGAAGAGCTGCTGCCGCCAATCACGGGGCCAGCTTGGGGTTATCGACGTCGCGCCCGCTTAGGTGCTAAGTTTGTACCCAAAAAGGGCGGTATGATTGTCGGGTTTAGAGAGCGTAATAGCAGTTATATTCAGCCCACTGATAATTGTGCGGTATTAAACTCAAACGTTTCAGATTTACTGCCAGACTTGCGCTCTACCTTGGAGCAAACTTCCTGCAACGATAAGATTCCGCAAGTAGAGATATCAGTTGCTGACAATGCAATGGTGATGATCGTGCGGCATTTGCAAACCTTTGTGCAAAGTGATTTAGACTTGCTTACTGAGTTTGCTAAACGCAATGACTTGCAAGTTTTTCTACAACCAGGAAATCTAAAGAGCGTGCATCCGCTATATCCAACTAAGCCAGATGCCTTATTTTATGAGCTGCCCGAATTCGATATTAAGATAGAGTTTCTACCAACCGATTTTATTCAGGTTAATGCTGGTATTAATCAGCAGTTGATAAGTCAAGCGGTCAATTTGCTTGATATCCAAGCTCAAGACACTGTTTTAGATTTGTTTTGCGGTGTTGGAAACTTTACTTTGCCGTTGGCTCGAAAGTCCAAATATGTGGTTGGTGTTGAAGGTGATCAAGCATTAGTGAATCGAGCTTTGCACAATAAAAAAATAAATGGTTTGCAGCATGTAGATTTTAATCTTGGTGATTTGTTTAAAGAAGACATGTCTAGTAGCTCTCACGGTGATTGGCTTGAGAAGAAGTTCGATAAAGTGCTATTAGACCCACCACGTTCAGGGGCCGCTGAAATGATTAAACGGATGCCTGAGTTTGGTGCCTCAAAAGTAGTTTATGTATCCTGCGGTCCAGCGACATTAGCGCGAGATGCAGGCGTGATGGTTAACGAATATGGATACCGTATGACACAAGCTGGAGTGATAGATATGTTTACCCACACAGCACACGTCGAATCGATCGCTGTATTTGAAAAGTAAACCTTTACTAAGGCATTACAGACAATCGGAATAAAGCTTATTAAGTTGGTCGGCAATACCAGACCATTGATAGTGGTTTTCTACAAAGCGTCGAGCACCTTTGCCGAGCTCGTGAGTCGATTCTATATCATGTAAGGCTTGTGTCAGTGACTCTTGAATTGACTCCTGCGATAGATCGCAAACGAATCCTAGCTCATTCTTCTCAACTTCATGGGATAAGGCTACACCTTTGCTAAGCAACACTGAGGTGCCTGACGACATGGCTTCTAACACTGCAATGCCGAAATTTTCCGAATGCGAGGTTAGTGTAAACAAATCTGCGCCTTGTAAGGCGATGTTTTTTTCTTGGCCGTGCAAGTGACCAACAAACTTACATCGTTTAGCAATTCCAAATTCGGCCGCTTTTTGCTGTAATTTTTGAAGGTACTGCGTTTCACCATCACCAGCAATTAATAATTGATACGGTTGTTCGCCTAACTTAGATAATGCTTCTAACAATATCTCTAAGCCTTTTTTAGGGTGTAAGCGCGAAAGATATAAAATAGTGGGGGTCATCCGGTCTAACCCCCAACGCTTATGCATCTTTGTTTCTGCATTGCTGATTAGCATAGGTAGATCCACGCCCAATGGTATGACTGTTCCTTTTAACTTAGGCAAGCCTTGCTCTTCTAGATACTGCTTTGCGAAATGCTGTTCTACTAGAGCTTGCTCTGATTGAGCCGTAAATTGAATGGCAGCAGCACCCATTAAGTTTTCTAGCTCGAAGCATTTTAGATAAATCTTTTTTCGAACTTGCGACTGCTGTAATGACCAAGGTTCGAGTTGACCCATGCAGTGAACTACATATGGAATATTGTTATTCCGAGCTAAGCGCATGGCATAGCTGGTGCAAAAAGAAAAAATAGCGTGCACATGGATTAGGTCATAGTCATTGATGTGTTTTTTTAACCATCGTTGTAATGACCACGAATAGGCAAACTCACGTAATGGTCTAGTGGGAGGTGACAAGCGCATAAAAAAACGTACCGGGACACCTTGGTATTCGACTAATTCCTTCTTAGCGACATTTAACCTGTCTGCACAGTTATCATCCGTGGTGACTATTTCAGCTTCCGTGCCAGCCTTGCGTAAAGCACTTACCATATCGATTGCGGCCTTACTTGGGCCGCCTCTGCATGGCGCCAGCGAGGGTATAATATGTAACACTTTTAAGCTTGTCATATTTGCTGACTCATTGAAATGAGGAGTTTCATCTAGTCTCAATCATTACATAATCAAGACGCAGTATGAAAGCTAGCGATGATCAAATTCAACATCAAGCGAATTGCTATACGGCATCAAGGCATTACGCTGAAAAGCCCATACCCTAAAAGCATACTGCTAGATCGGTGTTAGCAGTATGCATAGGACTTAAAACTATAAGATCTATTCCTTATTCGCAGCTGCAGCGCGATTGCCATCAGCTTGCGGTTTGCTGTCAGTTTGCGGCTTACTCTCTGATTTAGGCTGTTGCTGACTTTTGCCGCCACCTGAATTGTTTTTATTGTCACTCTGGTTACCACTATTTTGTTTACCGTTATTTGCAGCCTTGTCTTGAGGGCCTGAATTATTATTACGGTTCTGGCCGCCACGACCGCGCCCACGACCGCGTCCACGGTTTCTATTGCGGTTGCGGTTATTTGGCTTGTCGCTTTTTGGTTTATCGTTACCATCTTGAGCTTTGTTCTGAGCATTGGCATTTTGTTTGCCTTTGTTTTGCCCACGATTGTCTTTGTTCTGTGCTCGGCGCTGGTTGTTGTTACGTCCGCGGTTATTGCCGCCACGATTACCAGACTTATTTTGGTTTCGATTGTTGTTTCTTTGATTGTTGTTCTGCCCGCCACCACGATTATTGTTACGAGTATTGGTTTTTTTCTCTGGTTTTTGTAATCCTTCATCACCGGTGCCGAACAAGGCACGCCACCAGCGCACAAATAATCCAGGCTTTGCAGGTGCAGCAACTATTGGTGCTGTGGCAGCCGCAACGGGTGCTGGGCTAGGGGCAGCAGGCTTGTCTCCCATTTGTACTGACTCTATGCCTACGGCAGGAGCCGTATTTGGAGCGATTACTACATTGCTAGTAGTGTTCTTCTTCTGATACTTCGCCTTGCGAGGATCTTCTTTAGGTTCTTGAATTTCCGTTTTATAACTGGGTAAGTTTGGCATTTCATCCAAATCTTCACTGCGCAAACGTTGTATTTTAAAATGCGGAGTTTCTAACTCAATGGTTGGAACGATGGTAATATTGGTGCCCAAGCGATTCTCTAACAGACTTACTTCATGACGCTTCTCATTCAATAAATAAGTAGCTGTCTTAATAGGTAAATGCGCGTTAATCGCTTCAGTGTTTTCTTTCAGGGCTTCTTCTTCAATAATTCTCAACACGCTCAGTGCTGAAGAGCCAATACTACGAATATGGCCATTGCCTTCACACCGAGGGCATACATGGTAATTCGAATCACTGATCGAAGAACGTAAACGTTGACGAGACATTTCCAAAAGTCCAAAGCGCGATATGCGTCCAACTTGAACCCTTGCTCGGTCGGCTTTTAATGCTTTCTGTAAGCATTGCTCAACAGCACGTTGGTTTTTGTTGGCTAACATATCGATAAAGTCGATAACGACTAAGCCACCTAAATCCCGAATGCGCAGTTGCCGAGCAATTTCTTCGGCTGCTTCGAGGTTGGTCTGTAAGGCTGTTTCTTCGATGTCACTGCCTTTAGTAGCGCGGGCAGAGTTAACATCAATTGAGGTTAGGGCTTCGGTCGGATCGATAACTAGTGCACCACCAGACTGCAAGCGAACTTCACGTGCATAAGCTGACTCGATTTGGTGCTCTACCTGATAGCGCGAGAACAATGGCACTGTGTCTTCGTACAATTTGAGTTTGATGACATTGTGCGGCATCACCTGATTCATAAAGCGCGTAGCTCGCTCAAATATCTCTTTGTCATCAATAATAATTTCATTAATATCGCTTCGGAAGTAATCGCGAATTGAGCGCACCACTAAATTGGTTTCTTGATAGACGAGAAAGGGCGCCGCTTGGGAGCTAGATGCTTCTTCAATCGCATCCGATAATCGTTGCAGATAGTCTAAATCCCACTGTAACTCTTCTGGGCTTTTGCCAATACCTGCGGTGCGAGCAATCAATGCATGCTCACGTGGGATATCAAGCTCTGACATTGCGTTGCGAAGTTCTTGACGTTCTTGGCCTTCAATGCGGCGCGAGATACCACCGCCTTTTGGGTTATTTGGCATCAATACCAAGTATCGGCCTGCGAGACTGATAAAAGTAGTAAGTGCCGCACCCTTGTTGCCGCGCTCGTCTTTTTCAACTTGCACTAATAGCTCTTGCCCATTTTTTAAGACATTGGCAATTTTAACTTGCGAAATTGGCACATCTGACTTGTAGTTTTGAAAGTAGTTACGAGATACTTCTTTCATAGGCAAAAAGCCCTGGCGTCCTGAACCATACTCTACAAAAGCGGCTTCTAAACTCGGCTCGATGCGAGTGATTCGGCCTTTATAAATATTGCCTTTCTTAAGTGCGGTAGCGGCTGATTCTATATCTAGATCAACCAGTTTTTGTCCATCGACAATAGCAACACGTAGCTCTTCAGAGTGAGTTGCATTAAATAGCATTCTTTTCATACGTTCCCCATGCTGCATGCGCAGCAATCAAATAACAGACAATGGAGGAAGCTGATGCTTAGAGATGTTGGCAGTAGAAACACTGCCTGAAGAAAAAGGCTAAAAATTTATAAGTAAAATACTAGCTAACTGAGGCACACCTATTTGGTGTTTTAAAAGTCAGGATTTAAAGATAAAGTTCTGCTTATGCATTTGCAAACCACTTGGTTTTGCTATTTATCTTATAAGCCTACATTTAGTCAGTAGTCCTAGTTTTACCGCAGGGTTAACTAGTTTTCGCTAATTATTTTTCAAGAATCGCTAACGTCTTGACGATAAACCTTTTCGTTATAAACAGTTATAAACAGTTATAAAACCTTGGTTTAAAAATGTAAGCAAAAATCTTAGTACCCTTACATATTTGTACAAAATCACGTTTTGTACGGCGCTAATGAGGTCATTAAAAAAAATTGATTACATCTGACACTCTACTAACGAGTCTAAATTTTTTCTTGTTTCTTACTATTTTGCTGCTTGCCAAATAAGTGCACCAGCAACGTATATAATTTCATCTAAAGCAATCAAGCTGCTGTGTTTTGCCTGCTCCCTCGCATTGCTAATAAAGCTAGAGGAAAGAATAGGACAAAAATCCAACAATTGACTGTACAAATAACTCGAATATCGAGTTTGGCCAGATACTTTTAATCGTAAATTCTCAGATGCGAAATTTATTAGTCATCGAGAATGATATTAGTTTCTAGCGCTGTATCCCATAAAACAGGGTGGGATACGTCGCCCTGAATTTATAAACAAAGTCGGTAAACGACAATCAGGCCATTTGTTGCCTGTTTTTCTCGCGATATTTGAATGAAATATCGTCAAAATATAAGCTGGTTCGTATTTGAATCTACATCGCATTAAGACTATTGCCTTAATGAGACTGTAGCCTAAAGCCCTAAGACTGTAGCTCTAAGACTGTAGCCCTAAGACTGTAGCTCTAAGACTGTAGCTAAAAGTAGTGATCAAATCTTATGTTAG
>CAZHEL010000005.1:46860-56311 GCA_964531625.1 uncultured Gammaproteobacteria bacterium | reverse complement strand
CTAAGACTGTAGCTCTAAGACTGTAGCTAAAAGTAGTGATCAAATCTTATGTTAGTAAACCAACATTGTGTTTACACGAAAGTCTTATAAAAAATTAGTTTTTATATATTTTATAGAATGGTTTTATAACCCAGAACATCACTGTTATAGCGGTTTTGATTCTGTGTTTATCATCCTATAGAAAACTGTCGTTGCTTTACTACACCGCAAGCGGCTAAAGCACGGGCAACTATAACAGCATGCTTTAAGCTGCGCAATGCGTTATAGCGCTACAAATGTTAACCATTTGTAGTTAAAGGACGTGCTAGAAGTGGTTGGGTTAGGGAGGCAAACTCGCTTATAATCGTTCTTCGCTCAGCCAATTCGGCCACTATTTTGTCCAAACAATCAAAAGACACTAAATCCTCGCCTCGGGCCGCTCAATCTACACCCGCGAATAAGGCTTATTTTATTGAGGTAGACGAAGAGCATGCGGGTCAAAGAGTCGATAATTTTTTGATTACTCACTTAAAAGGAGTGCCCAAAACCCACATATATAGAATTATTCGCAAAGGTGAGGTTAGGATTAATAAGGGACGAGTGAAGCAGACCACGCGCTTGCAGCAGGGCGATAGTGTGCGTATTCCACCGATTCGCCAGCGGCCTCCCAGTCAGAACAATTTAGATGCCGGTCACTATGCTTTTTTGCAAGAAGCTATCTTGTACGAAGACAACGCTGTCATTGTATTGAATAAGCCTTCCGGAATGGCAGTACATGCTGGTAGTGGCATTAAGGTTGGCGTTATTGAGGCGATGCGCGTACTGCGCACAGAATTACCCTATTTGGAGTTAGCACATCGGCTAGATCGAGAAACTTCTGGCTGTTTGGTGTTGGCGAAAAAATCCAGCGTATTAAAAGCACTAAATGAGGATTTTAAAAATAATTCATTAAAGAATGCTCGCCTCGATAAACGTTACCTAAGTTTAGTAAGAGGTCGTTTTCGCGGCGGTCAACGACGAGTGACTAAAGCATTAAACACTGACGCTAGAAGACATGGTGAGCGAGTGGTGGTAGTGGATGACAAAGGTAGTTACGCAAGCTCTATTATTACACCCCAAAATGTATCCGACACAGCATCATTATTGAATGTTAAATTGCTCACAGGTCGAACTCACCAAGTTAGAGTGCATTGTTTGTCAGAAAATCATCCAGTTGCGGGTGATGTTAAATACGGTGACCTTGAGTTTAACAAACAGATGAAATCCTTAGGGCTATCACGGTTGTTTTTGCATGCGGCCTTACTTACATTTGTACATCCAGTGTTGCAAAAGAAGGTCACCGTAGAAGCACCGCTGCCAAACGAATTGGTTGGGGTTTTAAGCAAATTATCTTTGCGAGACGCTTAGCTGGAAATTAGTAACAAAGTTGTTTAATAATCCTTTAATTTACTCAGGCGCAGTATCATAGTAAAATGTATCAGCTGATTATTTTTGATTGGGATGGCACGCTGATGGATTCCGCGCAAAAAATTGCCAATTGCATTAAAGCCGCGGCGAATCAATGCGACCTTCCAGAGCCCAGTGATCAACAAGCTAAAAACATTATTGGTTTGGGTTTACATGAGGCAATGAATAGATTGTTTCCGCGCGCTACTCATGTTCAGTTACTCGATCTTGTAGAAAATTATAAATATCAATTTGTTACAGCGGATGATACTAAGCAAGATCTGTTTGATGGGGTGGAGTTAGGCCTTCATAAATTGCAAGAAGCTGGTGCGGTATTAGCAGTGGCGACTGGTAAGTCACGCGCTGGACTTGACCGAGTGTTTGCCAATTCAGACCTAAAAGAATATTTTATAACCAGTCGCTGTGCCGATGAATCACGTAATAAACCTGATCCACAAATGCTTTATGAGATATTAGATTTCACATCTATCGATGCTGATAAAGTAGTGATGGTTGGTGATACCACCTATGATATGGATATGGCAAACAATGCAGGTGTTGCAGGTTTAGGCGTAGGCTATGGCGTACATTCACATGAAGATCTTCTCGCCAGCAATGCATTGCATGTGGCAAACTCCTTTGCAGAATTGATAGATTGGTTGCTAGACGCAAGAATTGAAAAAGCATATGACGAATAAGAAATTAATTGGCGATGAGGCTGTTCTTGAAGAAGGTGGCAAAGGTTTGCGCTTTGATGTAAAAACCAAAGCCGGCGAAGTAATTCCTGCTTTTGCTGTGCGCTTCGATGGTCAAGTTTTCGCCTATCTAAATAAATGTGGACATATTGCTGTGCAGCTCGATTATATGCCTGGAGAATTTTTTAGTGATGATGGCCAAACGTTGATTTGTTCGACTCACGGCGCCGAATATGCGCCTGATACTGGTGCTTGTTTAGGTGGACCCTGTTACGGAGTGGGGCTTGAACCCTTGCAGATCAGTTCACAAGATGGTTCTTTATTTTTAGAAAATGATGATCTTGAAATCGTCTCAGAGCATTAAGATTTCGTGATTGAATTTGCGCAAATTATTTATAGTCCTGCAGCAATTTTATCGTGTCGCGCTAGACCTAAAAGAGTTTAAGTCTGGCCAGTTGCAAATAAACTTCTGCTATAAATCGTTGCCCAGTATAAACAAGACCCGGCCAGCCGCTTAAGATCGAACCTTTGATTATCAGAGAGTAGGGCACTATAAGGATAGGTGCAATGCCAATTGCTCGCATACGATCTGGCCAAGATAATTGACCCCACGATGCTTCTGCGAGCTTAGTTACCTCTTGTTTGGCGTATTTTTTTTGTGAGTTTAACCAACGATCAAAGGATTTACGGTCGTCGTGTTGAATTTTTCCGTCAAGCTTTTCAACCGAACCGTCAATAGTTACTCGTTGGGTATGACCGTCTTGACGGTAATTAGCATGCTGTTTTTTATAAAGCACTGTACGCGGCGGGTATAGTGAGCCTACTACCGCTTGACCATTAATAAGATAATTAAAACTCACTTCATAAGCTTGCGTTGTCTGACTATTTGAGAGTGTTTTCAATTCGTCGACTAACTCAGGCGTGACCACGTAATCAGCATCCATCGACATTACCCATTCGGTCTTTATATTTTGTTGAAGAGCAAAGTTACACTGATTGGCAGGATCATCGAATTGACGTTGTACTATACGCACGTTTTTATACTGCTGACAAAGTTCTAAGGTTTGATCAGTGCTAAAACTATCCACTACCAGTATTTCGTTAGCCCAGCTTAGTGCATTTAGAGTGCGCTCAATATTGGCTTGCTCATTATAAGTGAGAATAACCGGCGTAATATGCTCCAACATACTAGCCAAGGATCGGGAAATTTTCGTTTTCTAACATCGCAATCACGCGGATCAATGGCAAACCTATAAGCGTATTTGGATCATCGCCCTCAAATCGTTCTAGCAGGGCGATACCTAATCCTTCAGAGCGAACACTGCCCGCACAATTGTACGGTTGTTCTTTTCTTAAATAATTTTCTATCATCGATTCTGAAAGGGTTTTAAAGTGCACCGTATAGGGTACCACTTCAGACTGTATCGACCCCGAATCAGAATTCACTAAGGCCAAGCCTGTATACAGATTAACCTGTTTGCCAGATGCGGCCTGTAGCTGTTCAACAGCGCGTTCATGGGTATGTGGTTTACCCACGATCTCAGTTCCGTGCAGCGCAACTTGATCAGAACCAATAACCAAACTATTAGGGTGTAAGGCTGCTACTGCCTTGGCTTTTTCTATGGCCAAGCGCTCTACTAGAGCAATCGGTGTTTCACCATTGTGCGGGGTTTCGTCTATATCAGGATTAGCTACTTCAAACGGCAACATCAAGCGTTCTAACAGCATTTTTCTAAATGGAGAAGACGATCCTAGGATTAGTTTGGGTGTAGCCATGATGTTATACAAAAGATATAGATTGCTCGATTATGCGATAATACCGCTATGGATGCATTAATTGATGAGGCTCTTGAGACGATCTTGCACAGCGCTATTTGGCGCTCCACTTGGCATATGTCGATGACTACATTGATTATTGTGGCAGTGATCGCTTTTTTACTTTTGGCCTACCGTCGGTCGCGCAGAACCAGCCAAGGAAAAAGTAGAAAGAGAGGCTATCGTTATCGTAACAAGTATAAATAGATCAACTGTAATCCTGTGTTACCGCGTTATTTGTAATCAAACAACATGGATAAATCTAAGGCTTTTACATGTTTGGTGATTGCACCCGAAGAAATATAATCAACACCGGTTTCGGCAATCGCTGCGATGGTTTTGATGTTTACGTTGCCTGACGCTTCTAATACAGCTTGATCTCCGACCAGTTGCACAGAGTCGCGCATATCTTGTAGGCTAAAGTCATCTAACATAATCCGTTTAGCGCCAGCATGCAGGCCGCGCTCGAGCTCTTCTATTGTTTCCACCTCTAGTTCCACTAAAGCTCCCTCAGGCATCGAGGCAATCGCGTCGTTCACAATGCGCTCTAAACTTTTACCGCTGCGTAAATGGTTCTCTTTAATGATGATGCCGTCATACAAACCCATTCGGTGGTTAACGCCGCCACCACACAGCACAGCGTACTTTTGTGCCTCGCGCATACTGGGTAAGGTTTTGCGGGTATCGAGTAGACGGGCTTTGGTATGTTCTATTGCTTTGACGTACTCGCGCGTGACGGTCGCTGTACCGGACAGCGTTTGCATGATATTTAAAGCAGTTCGCTCACCCGATAAAATTGGGTGGGCTCGACCTTCAAAGGTGCACAGAGTTTGATCCGGCTTAACGGTATCACCATCCTTTACTTGCCAATTAATATCCAGCTGCGTTTTGTGGCGCTTGCCAATCTGTTTGAACACCTCATCTACCCACGGGATTCCACAGATAATACCTTCTTCGCGGCTAATTATTTTGCCGTCTATTTGGCTTTCTCTTGGGGTTAGTCTGGCGGTCACATCACCCTTACCAATATCTTCTCTTAAACAATATTTAACTAAACGCTTAATGACTTTTCGAGAGGGTAATTGCAAGGACATAATGATTATTTAACCTAATAAATTCTAGAAACGTAGGGTGCGACGGTATGTGGGCAGAATAACAGAAAGTGACGTGAATGATAAAACACCTTGTATTTCTGAGCATTCACCCTACATATAACACAGTGTGAGCGTTTACTATGGCTTGAAAACTAGTGGTTGGATAAACATAACAAACGTGCTCATCAACTGAACATATTTTAGCGAGTTTTGCTATGCGAATGGAAAAATTAACATCCAAATTTCAATTGGCTTTAGCCGATGCCCAGAGCTTGGCTGTGGGTAAAGATCATCAATTCATTGAGCCGGTGCATGTGTTGGCCGCTATGTTTCAACAAGATGGTGGCAGCATTCGACCATTGCTGGCTCGCGTTGGTGTGCAAGATAAAGCGCTGAGTGATTTACTCAATACTGCCTTATCAGCTATGCCGCAGGTTGAGGGCCAAGCTGGAGAAGTTCATATGTCTCAGCAGACGTCGCGTTTGTTTAATGTGGCAGATAAACTGGCCCAACAGCGAGGAGATTCTTTTATTTCCAGCGACCTATTTTTGCTCGCGCTGGTCAAAGATAAGGATCAAGCTGGGTCGCTTTTGCGTGAAGCCGGTGCAACCAAAGCGGCTTTAGAAAAAGCTATAGAAGATGTGCGCGGTGGCGCTAATGTTGATGATGCCAACGCTGAAGATAATATGCAGGCTCTAGAAAAATATACCATCGATTTAACTGAACGCGCCGAGCGAGGTAAATTAGATCCGGTTATCGGAAGAGATGATGAAATTCGCCGTACCGTTCAAGTGCTGCAGCGACGTACTAAAAATAACCCCGTACTAATTGGCGAACCTGGTGTTGGAAAAACCGCGATTGTTGAGGGTTTGGCGCAACGCATTGTTAATGGTGAGGTACCTGAAGGTATAAAAAACAAGCGTCTTTTGTCATTAGATTTGGGTGCGCTAATCGCTGGGGCAAAATTTCGAGGAGAATTTGAAGAACGCTTAAAAGCTGTGCTAAAAGACCTATCCAAGCAAGAAGGACAGATTATTTTATTTATTGATGAACTGCATACTATGGTGGGTGCAGGTAAAGCAGAAGGTGCCATGGATGCAGGCAATATGCTTAAGCCAGCCTTGGCTCGAGGAGAGTTGCATTGTGTGGGCGCTACAACTTTAGATGAATATCGTCAGTACCTTGAAAAAGATGCTGCACTTGAGCGTCGCTTTCAAAAAATCGTAGTAGACGAACCCAGCGTTGATGACACAATTGCTATTTTACGTGGCTTAAAAGAAAAGTATGAAGTGCATCATGGTGTGGATATTACCGATCCGGCTATTGTGTCAGCCGCAACCTTATCGCATCGCTATATTACGGATCGAAACCTACCAGATAAAGCCATAGACTTAATTGACGAAGCAGCTAGCCGCATTCGTATGGAGATTGACTCTAAGCCGGAAGCTATGGATAAACTAGAGCGACGCATCATCAAGCGTAAGATTGAGCGAGAAGCAATGCGCAAAGAAAACGATCAAGCATCCAAGAAACGCTTAGAGTCTTTGCAAACTGAACTCGAAGAGTTAGAGCGAGAATTCGAAGAACTAAACGAAATATGGCTAGCCGAAAAGTCAGCCGTGCATGGCGCACAGCACATTAAAGAGGAATTGGAAGCAGCTAAACTAGAAATGGAGGTCGCCCAGCGTGCTGGTAATCTGGCAAAAATGTCAGAACTTCAATACGCCATTGTGCCAGAGTTAGAAACGCAGCTTAAACAAGCCAATTCTAATGAACGAGACGGTGTTGCTAATCAATTGTTGCGCAGCAATGTGACTGACGAAGAGATTGCCGAAGTAGTGGCGCATTGGACGGGCATTCCAGTCGCAAAAATGTTGCAAGGCGAGCGTGAAAAATTATTGTCTATGGAAGATCAGTTGCATACTAGAGTTGTTGGCCAAAATGAGGCAATCGATGCAGTTGCGGATGCGATTCGGCGTTCCCGTTCAGGCTTGTCCGACCCAAATCGGCCGTCGGGCTCGTTTTTGTTTTTAGGCCCCACTGGTGTTGGCAAAACTGAACTCACCAAGGCCTTGGCGGAATTTATGTTTGATACCGATGATGCCATGGTCAGAGTTGATATGTCTGAGTTTATGGAAAAACATTCGGTTGCGCGTTTGATCGGTGCGCCTCCGGGTTATGTGGGTTATGAAGAAGGTGGTTATTTAACCGAAGCTGTGCGTCGAAAACCTTATTCCGTTATTTTGTTAGACGAAATTGAAAAAGCGCACCCCGATGTTTTTAATATCTTGTTACAAGTGCTAGACGATGGCCGCTTAACCGATGGCCAAGGCCGCACGGTCGATTTTAAGAACTGCGTCATTATTATGACCTCCAATCTTGGTTCTCAGAGAGTGCATGAAAGTGCTGATGATTATGCAGCCATGAAAGCGTCAGTAATGGAAAGTGTAACAGCACATTTTCGACCTGAATTTATTAATCGAGTTGACGATATCGTGGTCTTTCATGCCTTGCAGCAAGAGCAAGTACGGGCTATTGCTACTATTCAAATTGAAATTTTGCGCAAGCGACTAAAACATCAAGATTTGACTTTAGAAATTAGCGATCAGGCCTTGGATTTAATTGCACAAGCTGGCTTCGATCCAGTGTACGGTGCAAGACCGCTTAAACGCAGTATTCAACAGCTTCTGGAAAACCCTCTAGCGCAAAAACTGCTTGCCGGTGATTATTTGAGTGGCAGTACTGTTAAGGTTTCAGTAAAAAATGACGAGCTATTATTTGCATAGCGATAGCCGTATATAAGCCATGACTTCAATGAAGTTTGAGGCTATTACTCTATTTAACATTTTTGTCAGATTTGTATGGTAAGCTGTTTTTTAATAGACTTTAGTCCCTGTAAAATGCGTTTGGGTTCTGCAATAATAACGGGCTGAGGGGCTCATAATAATATGGACAACATAAAAACATAACAACAGGATAGAGATTATGAAAGCGATGATATTAGCGGCGGGTAAGGGTACACGGGTTAAACCACTTACTAATGAGATGCCGAAACCAATGATTCCGATTATTGGCAAACCTGTAATGGAATACCTCATTGAAGAACTTAAACGGCATGGTTTTGATGAAATCATGATTAACGTCAGTCATTTACCTGAAAAAATTGAAAATTACTTCGGTAATGGTGAACGCTTAGGCGTAGAAATTGGCTACTCATTCGAAGGTCATATAGAAGACGGTGAAATGCAATCAACCGCGTTGGGTTCAGCTGGTGGTTTAAAGCGAATCCAAGATTTTGGCGGATTCTTTGACGATACCTTTTTAGTGGTTTGTGGCGATGCGCTTATCGATCTAGATCTTACCAAGGCCGTTCGCGAACATTGGCAGAGTGGCGCAGTAGCAAGTATTTGTACGTTAGCAGTGCCACAAGAAGAAGTTGTTGATTATGGTGTGGTGGTTACTGATGAATCTGGAAAGATTACCTCTTTTCAGGAAAAGCCTACCGTTGAAGAAGCCCTCTCAAACAAAGTAAACACCGGGATTTATATTTTTGAACCTGAGGTATTGGATTTAATTCCATCAGATACACAATACGATATCGGTGGTGATTTGTTCCCTAAGATTGTGGAGCAAGGTTTGAATTTTCACGCGATTGATCTGCCTTTCAATTGGATTGATATTGGCCGCATCAGCGATTACTGGGAAGCTAACCAAAAAATCATGAACGGTGAACTACGCACCATTCCTATGCCGGGCACTGAAGTCCAACCTGGTGTTTGGGTAGGCTTGAACACTGATATTGATTGGGAAAATTGTGAAATTCAAGGTCCAGTTTATATTGGTAGCGGTACTAAAATTGAAGCCGGCGCAATGGTGGTTGGCCCCACATGGATCGGGCATGGTTGTCATATCCGAGAGAATGCGCGAATTTCCAAAAGTATTATTTTTGAATACACACGAATTGGGTCGGCTAGTATTGTGAAAAACTCGGTCGCCTTTGGACGATATTTTGTCGATAAGGACGGTAAGAGTTTTGAGAGTAAAACAATGAATTTGGATTGGGTGACTGACTCTAGAATCAAGCCTGATGTTTTGGCGGCGATTGTTAAAAAATCTGAAGCGTCGGAAAAGAATGTCTCGAGTATTGACAAGAAAGCCAAGGCAGATACTAAGCGAGAAAAACTAGCGAGCTAAGACCGCAGGTATAAGGCCACAGTGTGAGTGGGTTTATACTAATAACGTGCACTTACTCTTTAAAGCTCTTTGCGTGTCCCGCAAGGAGCTTTTTTCTTTCTAAGGCGTTCTCTTTATTAGACGGCTAAGGGCTTTATTAGGTGACTAAGGGCTTATTATGTCAGTTCCTATGGGCTCTTTGTGTAACCCGCTAAGGGCTCTTTGTGTAACCCACTAAGGGCTTCTTTG
>CAZHEL010000005.1:31049-46760 GCA_964531625.1 uncultured Gammaproteobacteria bacterium | reverse complement strand
CTAAGGGCTTCTTTGAGTAACCCGCTAAGGGCTCTTTGTGTTATCTTAGGCCGCTTATAAGGGCTCTTACTATATAAAAGGCCAAGGCTACATAGTCCGAGTGAGTTAATACTAGTTTTATGAATCAAAATATAGTTTTAATTGGTATGCCTGGCTCAGGTAAGAGTACAGTCGGTCGCCGTTTGGCGAGTGCTTTGGATATGTCATTTATTGACACCGACGGTTTATTAGAAAAGGCGGCAAAAACATCTATTCAAAATCTTGTGGATGGCCGTGGCATTCATTTTTTTCGTCATTTGGAAGAGCAGGTGTTATGTGATCTACAGCTTAAAAATCATATTATTTCGACCGGTGGTAGCGCGGTATACAGTCAGGCTGCTATGCAACATTTAAGCACTAACGGATTAATGATTTATCTGAAAATCAGTAAGAAAACGATGCTTGCACGAGTTAATAATCTTGATAGCAGAGGTATAGTTAAAATGCGTTCACACCCGCTTGTGCGTTTGTATAACGAGCGCGCAGCTTTGTATGAGCAAGCAGCTGATTTGACCTTTGATAATGATCGGCCATTAACAGCCTTGAATTTAAATGCATTGCTTCAGCAGATTAGTAATAGATAGATATGTCCCAAAAGCCAGCTAAACCACTAATGTTTTGGGCAGTAATGCCGGCCGCTGGCACTGGTCTACGTATGCAGCAAGCTTTGGCTAAGCAGTATATTGAAATCAAAAACGCTAAAATTATTGAGCATAGTGCTGGCGTTTTACTGGCCAATGACAATATCAAACAGTTAGTAGTATGTGTAGCGCAAGACGATGCAGTATGGCCGACCTTAGCCTTGGCACGCCATGACCGCGTTGTGGAGACAATAGGCGGCGCTACTCGTGCTCAAAGTGTACTCAACGGCCTAAATGCGCTTGTCGATGCACAGGCACAAGATTGGGTATTGGTACATGATGCGGCCAGACCTTGTCTTAGCTCGGTAATGTTAAATAAATTGATTGCGGAGCTAAAAGACGACTCAGTAGGAGGCATTCTAGCAATGCCAGTAAAAGATACTTTGAAGCTAGCGCAGTCCCAAAATTCAACACAACATGAAGTTAAGAAAACTATTGATCGAGCACAAATATGGCAAGCTCAAACGCCGCAGATGTTTCGCTATGCACTTCTAAAAGACTCATTAACGCGAGCATTGAACAATAATGCTCAGATTACGGACGAGGCATCGGCCCTTGAGTGGGCAGGACATCAACCAAAGCTGATAGAAAGTGATGCTCGTAATTTGAAAGTGACCACGCCAGAAGATATTGCTTTAGCTGAATTTTTACTCTCTTAAGCCTACTTGAGTGTATGTAGTCTAAGACTATTTCAGAAGCTTAAGATAAGCGAATTTTTTGTGCAAAGCGCGTACAATACAACTGCAATGAAGAAAAGCAATCCGACTCATTTAATTATTTTAGCACTATGCATGCTGTTACTAAGCGGCTGCGTTGGACGGGTGGTGGGTGCTGCCGTAGATACCACCATAGAAGTAGCTAAAGTGCCCTTCAAAGTGGGTGGAGCTATCATTGATGTAGCGACTCCGGACAAGAAAAAAAGCTCAAAGAAAAGTGATGATTCTGAGAGTGTAAGCGAAGAGGATTAATAGCAATGAGAATTGGCCATGGTTATGACGTGCATCAGCTTGTCGCTGGTCGAAAATTGATACTAGGCGGAGTTGAATTAACGCACGAGAAGGGCTTATTAGGGCATTCTGATGCCGACGTGGTCTTACATGCTATTTGCGACGCCATTTTAGGCGCGTTGGCGCTTGGAGATATTGGTCAACATTTTCCTGATAATGATGCTCAGTACGCTGGCGCAGATAGTCGCGTACTATTGCGACATGTTGCTAGCTTGATGAAAAAGCAATCGCATAAAATCGCAAATCTAGATGTTACGATTGTGGCGCAAGCACCTAAACTAGCACCTAGTTTAGAACAAATGTGTGCAAATATTGCTAGTGACCTAGACAGTTCAATAGAACAAGTCAATCTCAAAGCAACGACCACAGAAAAACTTGGTTTTGTTGGTCGAGAAGAAGGCATAGAGTCGCATGCCGTTGTATTGTTAGAACCTTTATAGTCAAAAATCAAATTCTGTTATGGATAAAAATGCCGAAAATAAAAAGAATATAAAACTAACCGCTGAAAAGGCCTTAGAGATAAATTTAGACAACACTATTTATGGCACGGTAGTGGAGATCGGTGCAGGCCAAGAAACTGCTCGGCAGTTTTTCAGTGCGGGTGCTGCGGCTGGCACAATCGCAAAAACCATGTCGGCATATGACATGCAAGTTAGTGATGAAGTTTATGGTAAGGCAGGCCGCTATGTCAGTCGTGAACGATGTGAGCAAATGCTTACCCACGAATACGATTTGTTAATTGAGCGCTTACAAGGAACACGAAAAGTTGGAACGCGCTTCTTCTCTTATGCGGCTACCGTTACGGCACGCAGTTACTCTCAAAAAAATGAGTGTCATGGTTGGATTGGAGTGCGGTGGCAGCTAAAACCGAAGGGGCCAGCCAACGAGATTGTTTTACATGTTCGTATGTTGGATGACACCAATCACGAGCAATCTGAAGCTCTTGGTGTGCTGGGTATTAATTTGGTTTACGGAGCATATCAATACGCAAAGGACCCTAAAAAAATTATCGATACTCTGCAAGATGGCATGGGGCATGATAAACGCATTGAAATAGATTTGATTCATTTCTCAGGGCCGAGTTTCAAAAAAGTAGAAAACCGCTTGATGAATTTACATCTAATCCACAGTTGGGCTTGCCGTGCAGTCATGTTCTCTCCTGATGGCGACTCCATTGTACCGGCGTCGGCCTTGCGTAAAAAAGATCCCGTAGTGATTCGTGGTTCCTATAAGCCGCCCACTAAGGTTCATTTAGACATGAAACATGCAGCGATAGATCATTTTGCTAAAGAAGAAGGTGTCAACAAAGATAATATTCTAGCGATTGCCGAAATCACCATGAATGAATTAACGGGTCAGGGTGAAGAGGCCGATTCGGACTTTTTAGCGCGAGTTGATTTGCTCAATGATCTGGGATTTTCGGTGTTGATTTCTGACTATCTGCGGTTCTTTAGATTGCGCTCTTGGATTCGCCGCTACACACCTAATCGGATTGGCATCATGTTGAGTGTGTTGGATTTTGACTATTTATTTGCCAGCAAGTATTACGAAGGTTTAGAGGGCGGTATTCTTGAAGCTTTTGGTAAATTGTTTTCAGATAATACCAATGTTTATGTTTATCCAACTATTCGAGATGGCAAATTAATTTCCTTGGATAATGTAGATGTGGATCCTGATTTATCTTATTTACTGCGGTATTTAATTCATAATCGTGCAATGGTTTCAGCTGATATTACCGATGTTACTAATTTGCAAATATCGGCTAGAGAAGTGATCAAACAACTTCCTAAGGGTCGTGGTGATTGGGAACAATCTTTGCCTGAGTCCACTGCAAAAGCAATTATCGAGAGGAAGCTCTTTGGGTATAAGTGAGTGTTCAAATAAGCTTTTAAACAGGCTCATCACTAAGGTCTCAAACAAACACTGAAGGCATAAATTATGTCCGCGCCTATCCTCTACTCTTTCCGTCGTTGTCCCTACGCTATTCGTGCTCGCATGGCTTTGCACTATGCAAAAGTAGCAATAGAATATCGAGAGATTCTGCTCAAAGACAAACCTCAGACCATGTTAGATGAATCACCCAAAGGCACGGTGCCAGTCTTAGTGTTGGCGGATAGAGTTATTGATGAAAGCATTGATGTAATGCAATGGGCGCTAATGCATAACGATCCAGACTCTTGGTTAGTTCATAAACTTGATCATAAATTGATTCGCGAAAATGACGGTGTTTTTAAACAAAACTTAGATCGTTATAAATATCATGATCGCCACCCTGAACATAGCCAACAGTATTATCTAGAGCAGTGTTTCGAGTTTCTCCAAAAGCTCGAAGCCTCTTTAGTACATACCTCGAAAGTAAACAAAAATGATCAATGCTATTTACTAAGTAAAAATATTTCCGTTGTCGATGTGGCAATTTTCCCTTTTATAAGACAGTTAGCATATGTGGATAAAACCACTTTTGATCAATTGCCATTACCTAAGCTTCAAGCTTGGTTGGATGACTTTTTAGGCAGTGATTTGTTTGCGCTGGTAATGCAAAAACGACCACTATGGCAAATGAATTAGTTTAGAATATTCTTTGTTGGAAAATCCATATCGAAATAATGATGATCTTATGAGTAAGCCCCAATGAGCAAACATATAATTGAGCATCAAGTTGACGAACAATTGTTTTTCGTTGAGCTGGGTGAACAGCGAGCACTTTTACGTTACAAATTATCCAATGTTCATTCAGGTACGACTGAAGTGGATTTTTTCAATACCTTCGTGCCTAACAGTCATCGCGGACAAGGCCTTGCCGCACAATTAGTTGAAGCAGGATTTGCTTGGGCAGATCAACAAGGTATAGACATAAAGGCGTCATGTTGGTACGCAGCTAAAAAACTTGAAAAGCGCCAAGTGAGACAATAGTCATAATAGATTTAAATACACAAATCGAGTCGTCTCCATATCTAACTCGTAATCGGGAGCGCTTGAGTGAGGATGCTACTAAACTAGTAAGTCCCGAACGCAGCCTAGAATGGATTACTGCGCTGGAGGGTATTTGCACGCAACTAGAAACTAGCGAGCAACAGCAAATAAATGTCTCCGTTACTGCAACGCAGATGCTGGAATGTGCCGAACAAGAATTGCTCCAAGCAAAAACGGATTTTGCTTTTATTTGGTCATTAATGGAGTTGAATTCGATAGGTGATCACCAACAACGAGGTCGTTTGCAAACTCGTTTTGCCGAAGCAACTATCAAATTAGCTTTGCGCCTTGCATGGCGCAGCATGATTGATAAACATAAAGCACTTAGCAAGATTCCTGAGTTTGTCGAGGGTCGGGTTACTGGCCTGTTTGTGTTCGGCATGGGTAAACTGGGTGGTTATGATTTAAATTTTTCCAGTGATGTAGATTTGGTAGCCTATTTCGACCCTCACTTATTGCCGGTACCAGAAATATTGGGTAGAAGCTATATCTGCCATCAAATACTGCAACAATTAACTAAGTTAATAGGCCAAGGTGGGCAAGCTAATTTTATATGGCGGGTGGATTGGCGTTTGCGTCCTAATGCTTCGGCAACTACTTTAGCAATGTCTACTGATGCAGCGCGAGAGTATTATTTTTATCAAGCCTCACCGTGGCATCGTTTAGCATTAATGAAAGCCAGAGTAGTGGCCGGCGATATTGATTGTGGTAGTCGATTCATAAACCAATTGCAGCCGTTTATTTGGCGCCGAAACCTAGATTATCGAGCTCTAGATGAATTGGCGGAAACCAAGCAAAGAATTAATTTAGAGCATCCAGCTTTGCGCTCACAGCGTCGATGGCGCGAACCTATCAATGATGAAATAGGTGGCTTTAATGTTAAGTTGGGTAGTGGTGGAATTCGTGAAATTGAATTTATCGCAAATGCTTTGCAACTAATATGGGGTGGTCGATTAACTCAGTTGCGTAAAGTAAATACGGTTGAAGCACTCTCAGAGCTAGCGAATACCGAAAATTTGCCGAGAGATATCTGCGATAAACTGGCAGATAGCTATCGATTTTTACGTCGCTTAGAAAACGCCATACAGATTCAAGATAATCTACAAACCCACCTAATTCCGGAGTCTGAAAATAGAATGAGTGAATTGCTCAAGCTATTAGGAATAGATACGTGGGTCGACCTTGTAAGGCAGCTAAATGAGGTACGCCTATTCGTATATCGACGGTTTGAAGAGCTGTTTGCTGATCAAGAAAAAGCAGAGCAAGACGCGATCGTCTGGCCAGCAGGCCTGAGCGATGCAGCGGACGAGATTATTACTTCATGGGAAGAGGGCTATCACTCTTACGGGGTTTCTAATCAAGTACGTCATCGTTTGAAACCCTTGACTCGAGCGATTGCTAATTATCTAAACAAATTCACGGGCGATGATACCAATGACGTGGTGATTCGTTTGCATGACTTTTTTCGCTCTTTACCCAGTGGGGAACAATATTTTAGACTGCTTGCCGAATCTCCTAAACTTCTTAATAGTATTATTCCACCACTATTATATTCACCCCCAATGACAATCTTGCTAAAGCAATCGCCGCATATTATTGATTGCTTTGTGCAACAAAAATGGCAACACCCTGAACCATTTGATAGTAGCTATGTTATTGAGGCCGAGCAATATGATGAACAACTTGAGCGCTTGCGCCGTTTTATTAATGAACATCTTTATCAACTCTATTTGAGTTTTATGCAAGGCAAGCTTTCGGTTAACAAGTTTCAGCTAGCGCTCACTGAATTGGCCGAACATGCTTTGGATCTTTCGCTTAAAATTGTAGCGGATCAGCTTGCTTTAGAATCAGTCCCACTAACCGTTATAGGTATGGGCAAAGTTGCGCTAAAGCGTATGTCACCCTTGTCGGACCTTGACCTGATTTTTGTATTTGATGCTGACACTATTCCTTTGGAACTTGCATCAAGGTTTGTTAGTCGTCTACGGACTGCTATAGCGACACCGATGCGAGAGGGTATTGCTTATGAACTGGATACTAGGCTACGCCCTTCGGGTCGTTCAGGTGCGCCAACCGTAAGTGTCGAAAGCTATGCAAGCCATCATCATCAAAGGGCACACACTTGGGAACATATTGCTTTAATGCCGAGCCGTGTGGTGGCAGGCAATAGAGAACCCGAAGCGCAATTAAGTTGGATTAAAGAATCGATACTGCAAAAGCCGCGGCAAAGAGATCAATTGCTACGCGATGCCTTAAAAATGTGGAATCGAATTGCAACTAACCGAATCGTATCAACGCCTTTGCATGATATGAATGCAAAATTAAGACCAGGTGGTTTAATGCAGTGCGAATACCTTGCGGCATGTTTGATTTTGCTTGATGATTCAAAATCGAACATGCAATGCAATACTGACTTTGATGAACTGTTAGAGCATGCTATCGCCGCAACTGACTTGAGTGACTTGCCTAGTATTATCCAATTTTGGCGTATTCAGCAGTTATGGGAGCGTCTGCTCGGCGCCACCGAACAAGCGGTGAGTAGTTTGCCAGAACCATACTTAGCGCGTTTATTGGAGCATTCTAGCGTTGAAAGTGTAGAGGAGCTGATAGATAAGAAAGCAGCGTATACTAAACTAATATTAGACGCATTCGATAAGTTATTTGCCGATTTGCCATCTAGCCAGCAGGAGATTGACGATTGGCAAGAGCAAGCCGTTATTTGGACTTGATGATGTGAATTAGCTTATCCCTTAACACCCCACACTAAAAATTATGAAAAGACAGAATATTTTAATTACCGGCGCTAGTTCGGGTCTTGGATATACCATGGCAAAACTATACGCTAAACAGGGTAGAAACCTAGCCGTATGTGCGCGTCGAGTGGATCGCTTAGAAGAACTTAAAACTGAAATTTTAAGTATAAACCCAAATGCGGTAGTGTCAGTAAGAGCGCTAGATGTGAATGATCACGATCAAGTTTTTGAAGTGTTTAAATTGTTCGCAAATGACTTAGGTCACCTTGATCGAGTTATTGTAAATGCAGGAATGGGTCAAGGCGCTTCGTTGGGTACCGGTTATTTTCATGCTAACAAACAAACCGCGATTACTAACTTTGTATCAGCCATTGCACAATGCGAAGCGGCTCTAGAGCTGTTTCGAGCTCAAAATCATGGTCATTTAGTCACTATTTCATCGGTAAGCGCTGTGCGTGGGTTTCGCCGAGCTATGACAGTCTATGCCGCCACTAAGGCAGCACTCACTAACTTAAGCGAAGGCATTAGGACAGATTTATTGGGCACACCGATTAATGTTACTACTATTCATCCGGGCTTTATTCGTAGTGAGCTTAACGAAAAAGTTGAGAATGCGCCATTTATTGTAGATACTGAACCTGGTTGTGCCGCTATTTTAAAATCGATTGAGAAAGAAGTCGCGAATAGCTATGTGCCAGCTTGGCCTTGGGAAGTACTTGCCCGAGTATTAAAAGTTGCACCGCTTAGCATGCTTAAAAAGGTAGGTTAGCTAATTCTACTGACTTATCTCTACTGACTTATCTCTACTGACTTAATCTTTACAACAATAGTTTTCTTACTTTTATCTAATATGCCTTTTAACAAAGAAAGCTTAGTATTCTTTACTTGAAGTCATAAATGACTACTGCAATTAATTCCTGAGGAGGATCAATGATGTTTAAATTTAAAGGTTCGCTAGCCAAAAGTTCGGCTACATTAATACTTCTTGTTGCAACCGTATTAACCGCGAGTCATGCGCTTGCACAAGATAAAGTTTATCGTTGGCGTTTGGCTGAAACTTGGGGACCTAATTTCCCAATTTTTGGTGATGCTACTAAAAATATGGCAGAAGCCGTGAGAATAATGTCGAATGGTCGCTTAGACATCAGAATTGATTCGTCCAACAAACATAAGTCTCCCTTCGGTGTGTTTGACTTTGTAAAGTCAGGCCAATATCAAATGGCGCATTCGGGCTCTTACTATTGGAAAGGCAAGGACTTCAATACTCTGTTTTTCACATCTATTCCTTTTGGAATGACTACCGCTGAGCAAAATGCTTGGTTTTATTACGGCGGTGGAATGGAGCTGATGGCTGAGACTTATAAACCCTATGGAATTTTATCTTTTCCAGGTGGTAACACTGGAATGCAAATGGGTGGGTGGTTTCGCAAAGAAATTAATAGTGTTGAAGACTTAGAAGGCTTAAAAATGCGTATCCCAGGTTTTGCTGGGGAAGTCTTAGCGGAGCTGGGTGCCAAGCCTACCAATATTCCTCCTAGCGAGCTATACACATCCTTAGAACGCAATACTATCGATGCGCTTGAGTGGGTAGGGCCGGCATTAGATTTGCGCATGGGCTTTCATAAAATAGCACCTTATTACTACACTGGTTGGCATGAACCGGGCACTGAACTGCAATTTATGATTAATGAAAAGGCTTACGCCGAGTTGCCCGCAGATTTACAAGAAATTCTCCGTGTTGCCATGCGCATGGCGGCTTACGATATGTATACGCAATCGACACACGAAAATGCGCTTAGCTTGGCCACTATCGAACAAGACTTTCCTGATGTGGAAATCCGTAATTTTCCGCCAGAAGTTCTATCAGCCATTCGCAAAGCAAATGACGACCTGTTAGACGAGTTCGCTGCCAAGGATGAATCTACCGCGAAAATTTTGAACTCTATTCGTTCGTATCAAAAAGATGCACGCGCATGGAGTAATTTCTCAGATAGAGAATATCTATTGGCGCCTGGCGAATAAATTCAAGCCATTTCTAAACCTGTACTTATCGGTATAAGTACAGATACGAATGTAGGAATATGTGTGGGTAAAAAATGAGAGCAGTAGTACAAGCATTAGGCAAAATCATTGATGGCGTTGGTTACTTTTGCGGAGCTCTCATGATTCTAATGGTGCTTAACGTTTTTTATAACGTAGTAGCCCGTTATGTATTCAATGATGTAGTCATTGGCTTGCAAGAACTTGAGTGGCATTTGTTTGCCACCATGTTCATGTTTGGCATTGGTTACACACTAAAACAAGAAGGACATGTGCGAGTTGATGTAATTTATGATCGACTCGGCGCAAAAGCTCAGGCGTGGGTTAATATCGTTGGAACGCTATTGTTCGCCTTGCCGTTTACCGCGTTGATTGTTTTCTATGGATATGGCTATGCCCTAGAGGCCTATGAAATTGGTGAGGGCAGTGGCGATCCCGGCGGCTTGCCACATCGTTGGATTATTCGCTCCGTCATTCCATTGTCTTCGATATTTGTCATCTTCTGCTTGCTATACGTTTTACTCGTTCAAATAGGTATTTTACGAGGACAGAATTATGCAGACCAAAAGCCTGGCAAACTAGGAGGCAAGATCTAATGGTTGGCGTTATTATATTTGCTGCAGCCTTAATCCTATTGTTCTTCGGATACTACGTAGCATACACCTTTGCTGGGGTATCGCTAATTGTCGGCTATCTTTTTCTCGGTGATGATTTGTTTGCTTTTATGCCATTTCGAATAATGGCAATTATGGAAAACACCGTAATGATGGCGATTCCCATGTTTATCTTGATGGGTATCATTTTGCAACGCTCAGGCTTAGCCGAAAAAATGTTAGAAAGCATGGGCAAGCTATTTGGCAGTTTTGCCGGAGGTTTGGCAATATCAACAGTTCTGGTTGGGAGTTTTTTAGCCGCTTCTACCGGAGTCGTCGGTGCTAGCGTTGTAGCAATGGGCGTAATTTCGTTGCCGGTTATGCTTAAGTATAACTACGATCCTCGACTTGCAACTGGCACCATATGTGCGTCTGGCACTTTGGGACAAATAGTGCCGCCGTCTATCGTGTTAATTATTCTCGGCGACGTTATGGGTATTTCTGTCGGCGATTTATTCAAAGCGGCAGTCGTACCCAGCCTAATGCTGATTGGCGCCTATACCTTGTATATTCTTTTTGTTGCTAAAACGCAGCCACAACGTTGTCCTCCAATTGAGATTAACGAAGATCGTGGGGTAGTTTTACGACAGGCGCTAAGCCACATTATCCCTACTTTATTACTGATCGTTGTTGTTTTGGGTTCGATTTTTTTGGGTATTGCGACGCCTACTGAGTCGGCAGCCATCGGCGCAGTGGGTGCGGTCATTCTGTCTTTGATATTCGGTTCATTTTCACTGGCGGGTTTAATGGAATCCTCTATGGAATGCGTCAAGGTTACTTCTATGGTGTTTGCCGTATTATTAGGTGCCACTGCATTTTCCTTAGTCTTTAGTTACGGCGGTGGTGACTATCTTATTGAAGATTTTTTCACATCTATGCCCGGCGAAAAATGGGCGTTCGTGATTATTGCTATGGCCGTGATTTTAACGCTCGGCTTTTTTATAGATTTTATTGAAATCGCCTTTATAGTAGTGCCAATTTTGGCACCAATCGCTGAACTAATGGGAATCAATATGGTGTGGTTTGCCATTTTGATCGCAATGAATTTACAAACCTCTTTTCTAACGCCACCGTTTGGGTTTTCCTTGTTTTACTTAAAAGGGGTAGCGAAGGAGTCGGTAAAAACTACTACTATCTATCGAGGAGTGATTCCGTTTGTGATACTGCAATTGATCGTGCTACTTTTGATAGTGTTATTTCCAGACACATTTATTCTTTATTAATTGTTTGATTTGTATTTATCGCGGATTAAATAGTAGAACAACGGTGCAGTTAAACCAGAAGACACAAATAGCATCAGCATAATCATTATTTGATAGCGCACCGCAATTAGCGGTGATACGCCAGATAGTATTTGTCCTGTCATCATTCCAGGCAAGGAAACTAAACCGACCGCCAACAAAGAGTTGATAGTGGGGATCATGGTAGCGCTGTAGGCAATATTGCGCGCCATTTCAAGAGTGATATTGTGTTCTAATTCAGAAAAAAATCGTTCCGCGAATAAGCTAATCGTGTTCATGCCGGTAGCAAAAATCATTCCTGCCAATGGAATCATTATATTTGGGGCGAACCAGGGTTCGCTAATCAAAACACCTTGGGTTATCAGCACTAATAAGCCCAAATTGACGATAACAATAGCCACCAGAGCATGCCAATAAAGTTGTTTACGCTTATCTGAGACCGGCCCAAGTGCAATCCATGATGACACTATCAGCATAATAGTTAACACACTTATGACTAGCCAGGAGTGATCGCTGGCAAAGATGAAGTTAAGCACGTACCCAACTAATACTAGTTGAATAATCATGCGCGCCAAGGCGCTGATTGAACCCTTTACGTCTCCAGACCAACGCCATAACAAGTAAACAACTAGTCCTGCCGGTAGTAGTACTAATCCTAAATTGATTAGGGGGATGACTTGCATAAGCGCAATTATTTGATCTTAGGTTTTAACTTCAGGCTTTAGCGTATTAAGTTGCTGCTCTAGGTTTTCAATGCTGCTTTTAGCATCAACAATGGTTTGCATTAGCTGATCGTGTAAATCAGGGTGCTCTAACTTTTTTAGATGCGCATACTTGGCTTCATCTAAGTTGTTAATCACCACAGCAATAAATAAATTCACAACAACAAAGGTTCCGACCACCACAAAGCTGACAAAATACAAGGCATAAGCGGGTGATAGCTCCATGGCTTTGTACATGACGTCGGTCCAATCTTCGAGTGTAACAATTCGAAATAGGGTTAGTAGAGCGTAGGCTAAATTGCGCCAATGAGTTGGGTCGTGCTCATGAAATAAATGGAAACCCAATACCGCATAAACAAAAAACAAGATACTCATCAACATAGTGATATGTAACATCGAAGGGATCGATCTGAGCAAAGTCTCTACAATCAGCCTTAACTCAGGAAACACATTAATTAAGCGAATTACTCGCAGTAGTCGCAGTACTCGGCCTAATAAGGCGAACTCTGCTGCAATCGGTAAGAGTGACAAAACGATTAAGCTGAAATCAAAAATATTCCAAGCACTTTTGAAATATTCCCAAGGGCGTGGCATCGCGGCGGTGATTTTTATAATTGCTTCAACAATAAAAGCTGCCAAAACAAAATTATGTAATGTCAGCAACCATTGTTCTGTGTTGGCGGTCATTAAGCTTGGGAAAGCTTCATAAGCAATAATCGCTGCGGTAAACAGAATCAAACAGATAATAATATTGTCGAACAGTTTAGAAGCTGCAAAGGTCCGAATTGAATTCATATTAATTCTCTTAAGGCGCTATAAACGCCTAATATGCGGTTTAACCTGTGTTTCTCAAGCCTGTCGCGATGCCATTGATACTATCTAGCGCAGGCTTCAACCATATTGATTGCATGCGGTCTTTTTCATCGTCTAAACGTTTTAGCATGAGCACCTGAATATAATTAAGTGGGTCCAAATAAGCTCTGCGCCAGCGTACTGACGCACCTATTTCAGGGAAGTCGGCCATCATTTCTTTGACGTCGGTAATCTCACGAATCTTCTCAATAGCTAATTCATATTCATTTTTCATATCGCTATAGGTTTTGTTAGCTATTTTACTGTCGGTACAAAGTTTGGCGTATTCACTGGCCACTTCCTGATCAGTCTTAAGTATCACCATCTGCGAGTTACTTAATAAGTTTTGGAAGTACCGCCAGTCTTTGTGCATGGTCTTTAGCGTTTCTAACCCACCATTACTAATAGCTAGCTCAAGCGCGCTACCCAATCCATACCAACCAGGTATATTCTGACGAGATTGAGACCAACCAAATACCCAGCCAATAGCGCGAATAGACTTTTTAGAATAATCAGCTTTCTTTCGGTGTGATGGGCGCGAACCAATATTTAATAAACCAATCTCTTTCGATGGTGTAGTCTCATAAAAATATTGCATAGTCTCTACATTGTCATCGGTGAGTTGACGAAACGCTTGCTCGCCCGTGATTACTAACTGATCCATCATTTTAGTATGCTCTGCCAAGTCTGCCGTTTCATTGCTAGGGTCACTTGCTTTCATTAAGCCTGTGATACCCACGGTCAATTCGTAGTTAGCAGTATCTTTAAAGTTATATTTAAAGGATAAAACTTCGCCTTGCTCTGTGAATTTAATGCCGCCTTTTACCGTACCTTTAGGCTGACTAAGAATTGATTCATGAGTAGGGCCACCACCACGACCAATTGTGCCGCCGCGACCATGAAATAATAAACATCGAATATTATGTTTGTCGGTCACAGAAACTATGTTCTGTTGTGCTTTGTAGAGATTCCAACTAGACGCCAGTATGCCACCGTCTTTGCATGAGTCAGAATAGCCAAGCATGACTTCTTGAGTATCATTGGTAAAAGCTAATAATTGTCTGTAAACAGGGTTAGTAAATAAACTCTCTAGAGTGGGCTTGGCTTGCTCAAGGTCTTTTACTGTTTCAAATAAGGGAGCAATATGAATTTCACTTAAAACTTGTTTTTTTTCATTAGCGGTGATCAAGCCTGACATTTTTGCCAACAAAGCAACCTCTAATAAGTGGCTCGCTTCGTGCGTCATGGAAATTATATAGCTACCAAAGCACTCGTTTGAGATTTCACTACGCATGTCACTCATCAAATCAAACACGTCGATTATTTCTGCGCTTTGAATAGTGATTTGCCTGCGGTCGTAGCTTATAGGCTCTGGGCTTAGCAGTTGTTCTGTTAACCACTTCTGGCGTTTGCTTTCATTTAAGGCCATGTAGTCTATCGAAGCATCCATTGTGGCGGCAATTTCTGCCACTGCCTGACTATGCAGGTTAGACTCTTGTCGAATATCCATTTTGGATAAATAGAATCCACAACTATCAAGTAAGCGCAATAGGTCTTGTAAAGCGCCACGAGTTAGATTGGCTTCATTATTATGTATAAGTGAATCTTGGATCAGTATTAGGTCATTGCGAAACTCATCTTCATTTTTATAGGCTAAGCGGTTGGCTGATAGATTGGCATCATCCATTGCTGATAGCGTTTGCTCAATAGTTGCTTCTAAGTGAAGTTGAATCAGGCTTAGCTTGCGTCGATACGGTTCATGCTTGTGATGATTATCAAGATACTTCGCGAATCTAGCATTGTCTTGTTCTAATGAAGTGGCTAATGGCTCAGGCACTTCTATTTGATCTTTACTGTGAGTAAGAATGGCGCTCAATTCATCAACTCGACGTACATACTCTTTAAGGATCTCAATTTTTTGTAGGCGTAACGCATTGCGAGTGATTTGCGGGGTTACAAATGGATTGCCATCTCTATCTCCACCCACCCAAGTACCAAAACGAACTATGTTTGGAATGTCGATGGCGCGACCTCGTGCTTCCGGATATACATGTTTAATCGCTTTTTCTAAACTGCGATATATTTCAGGTAAGCTAGCGAATATACTTTCTCGAAAATAATAAAGGGAGTTTTCAATTTCGTCGTAGACAGTTGGTTTTTGTGGTCGTACCGCTTCAGTTTTCCAAAATATTTGTATCATCGCTTTCAAACGATGCTTTATTTCAGTGAACTCGTCGCTGGATACTCCGGGTTGAGTAATGCGTGTGTATTCCTTGTGGATTCTTTGTAAGGCTTCTAGTACAACTGGCCTCTTTGCTTCTGTAGGATGTGCTGTAAAAGTGGGTTGATAATTCAGATCACTAATTAGCTCAATAACCTCATCTAGTGATTTACCACGTTGCTTAAACTGCTGCATGGTGTCGACAAACGAGTTATCCCAAGTTTCACCTTTTTCTACTAAACTGTTTCGTCCTACTTGATTGCTATGCTCTTCGCTTATATTAGCTAAGTGAAAAAACGTACTAAAGGCGTGAATCACTCTGTCGGCTGACTCAGCATCTAAACTTTCAATTGATTTTAAAAGTTTAGTTTGTTGACTCTTACTCGGCTTTAAGCGTTGTTGTATAAAACCTTTGCGCAGTATTTCTACTGAATTAAAGATGGTTTTACCTTCTTGCTCCAAAATTACTTCGCCAAGTAAGTCGGGTAGTATTTTGGCTTGTTCACTTAATGCGTTGATGGGCTGATTCACAGATAGTACCTATAGGTTGTAGCGCTGAGGTTGTAGCG
>CAZHEL010000005.1:0-30949 GCA_964531625.1 uncultured Gammaproteobacteria bacterium | reverse complement strand
TTGATGGGCTGATTCACAGATAGTACCTATAGGTTGTAGCGCTGAGGTTGTAGCGATAAGGTTGTAGCGATAAGGTTGTAGCGATAAGGTTGTAGCGATAAGGTTGTAGCGACAATTCGGTAATTATGGATAATTCCAAAAAAATGACGCCATTTCACAAAATTATAACATTTGCATACTCAAACTCTTAGATAAAGTATGGTCAATTAGACGCCTGTCGCTCGAATAATTTGGAATATTAAATGAAAAACGATATCCTGCGACTTTCGGCTTGGGTGTTTGTTTGCTCATTATTAGACTAATCTTTGTGCCTGTGAATAAAATTAAAATGACCTTCATTTTTTATCCTAGCTGCATCACCCATTATTATGAATAAACTAGTTGTTGGTTTAATACTGATCACCATTGCTTTTGGTAGTTCTTCAGCTACTGCGCAACAAAATGTCAGTACTGATATTTTGACCATGGGCGATAGCCTTACTGCTGGCTTGGCGGGGAATCGATTCGGGGTTATTCGTTGTGCTGCTTTGGGTGGAATAATTGTAGCTGCCGATAATCAGCGTTCATGCCGTGGTGATGGCAGACTCAATGTAGGTGGATGGCAACCTGCTTTGAGGGGTTTGACGGGCTCAAACACATTTAATTTCGGCAACTCAGGTGAAATAACCACTGAGATGGTGAACCGTTTTCAAGCGGCTCTAGCATCTCGACCATCTAAATATGTGTTGATTCTAGGTGGCACCAATGACGTAATTGTTAATCGACCGCGAGCCGAAACTATCGCTAATATCCGGCGCATGATTGATGCAACACGGGCAGCCAATAGAATACCTATTGTCGGCACAATCCCACCCCTGTTGCTAGGGCGATTTGCATCTATAAATTCGCGAGTAGTGGAGTTAAATGCAATGATCAATGCTTTAACTGATGTGGAAGTTGCTGATCATTATGCGGTATTAGTGACTAATTGGGGCATACACAATTCTGGAGACACTATCCATCTGGGGCCTTCAGGCAATCAGCTTGTGGCGCAAGGCTGGTTTGAAGCGATCGAACGTATTAATGTACCGGATGAACCCGAAGTAGAACCCGCTGACAGCGCCGTTGTGCCGACGCTTAGTTTATTATTGTTGGAATAGTTTTAGGGTTTCGTTTGTCGCAATAACTTTTACTGCCGTAACTTTTTGTTGCTGTAACAATAGCTACTGCCTTTAAAAAAGGCTGCATATGAGTGAGTTTGAAACGCCAAGTTATTATCAGGAAATCTACGCCATTGTGAGCGAAATACCATTGGGTAAAGTGGCTACTTATGGAATGATTGCTAGCCTAAGTAGTCGACCGAAAGCAGCGCGGCAAGTAGGTTATGCCTTGGCGAGTCTACCTTCAGAACGGGGTGTGCCCTGGCAGCGAGTAGTGAATAGTCGTGGAGAAATTAGCGCCCGCACAAAGCCTGGTTATGAAGATTATCAGCGTATATTACTGGAAGAAGAAGGTATTGAATTCGGTTTGCATGGCCGAATAGATCTAAGCCGTTATTTGTGGCAAGTGTAAATGGTTACTACCCAAACTCGAGAGAATAATTGAAAAGAGTCGCAGTTTTTGTTGATGTGCAAAACATCTATTACACCACCAAACAAGCATTTGCTAGAACATTTGATTATCGTAAGTTTTGGCAGCACCTAAATGACGATGAAGTGGTGCTCGCTAATGCGTATGCGATAGCGAGTAACGATGATGGCCAGCGTCGTTTCCAAGATGCATTACGTGCGATTGGTTTTAGTGTAAAGCTAAAGCCGTATATACAGCGAGCCGATGGTTCAGCAAAAGGTGACTGGGATATCGGTATTGCTTTAGATGTAATAGATACTGCGGCTGACGTCGATACAGTTATTTTATTGTCAGGTGACGGAGACTTTAGTTTATTACTGGATAAGATTCGCGATGATCACGGCACCCATAGCTGTGTCTATGGCGTGCAGTCCTTAACTGCAAAGTTGTTGATCGATAGCGCTGATGAGTATGTGGCGATAGATGCTAGTTTATTGCAATAATCGTCTTAATGACACTTAACGCATACTAAAAATTAACAGCAAATTTTTCTAAGGTTATGCGACTCTAGCTTTTATTGTATGCGTCAAGATATTCAGCAAACGACAATGTATCGCTGTTTTCAAGTTGCGTTTGATCCGCTAGCGATTGTTTAGCGAGGATACTCATTTTTTCATTTAAATCTTTACTAAGGTCTACTTTAGAAAAATATCGTTTATGACTGTCGGCCAGCTCGCGAGCTATATCTAGAAAGTCTTGGCCGTCAAGCACTCTGTCCATGATTTGACCTGATGGGGTAAGGCTAGCATCGTCAATTTTTTCACGTTGTGCATCTACCGCTGCCGTATAAGCGTCGGTGCCAAGCGCGCTATCAAGCATCGCTGCTGCTTTAGTTACACAATCTAACAGCTCATGGCCGACTTCATTAAATGGCGCTTTGCGATCGTTATGCATGAGTCGCAGATCAGGGTCGCGCCCATTCATGATGATTTTATGTTGATTGCTCTTTATATCGGCACAGCTAGTGGTGCTCTGAGATGGGCATGGAGCGATCAAACAATGCACCATAAAGGCGTCTAAAAAACGAATTTGTTCAGCACTAATGCCTTCGGCCAAAAACGGGTTTATATCAAGAATGCGAACTTCAATATATTCAACACCACGACTGTTTAAAGCGTGAATCGGTTTTTCACCTGACTGAGTCACACGTTTAGGGCGAATATCGCTGTAGTACTCATTTTCCAGTTGTAGAATATTTGAGTTCAGCTGAATGTATTTCTTTCCAGACTTGATACCAATCTCTTCATACCTTGAGTAGGGCTCTTTTACTGCTCGCTCTAATGTAGTGGTGTAGTCACTGAGCGAGTTATAAGAAATATTTAAATCTTGTTGTGCCGAATTTTGGTACCCCAAATCGCTCATACGCAATGATGTGGCATAGCGCAAACCAAAAGTATTATCTGTGAACTTTTCAAGCTTGTGATCTCGTCCATCAAAAAAGCTTTTGTCTAGAACTGGTGAGGCACCAAATAAATAATGCAGTAGCCACGAATAACGTCGAAAGTTACGTATTTGCGCAAAATACTGCTCAGATTTAAAGTCTTGTAAATCTTCTGTCGCATTACAATGCGCTTGATAAGCCAGCCAAAATTCATCTGGCAAGGAAACGTTATAGTGGATCCCTGCAATGGATTGCATGATACGACCATAGCGAACGCCTAGGCCTTGGCGATACACGTGCTTTAGTTGTCCAATATTGGAGCTTCCATAGTCGGCTATTGGAATGCTTTCATCTCCGTTTAGGGCGCAAGGCATGCTGCAAGGCCAAATCACTTCGTCGGTTAGATTAGCTAAGGTGAAGCTATGTAGATTGCGTAAATACTCAATGGTACTTTCAATGCCTTTTTGCTTTGGCGTAATAAATTCTAATAACGCTTCAGAATAATCAGTTGTGATAGTGCCATGGGTTAGGGTGGAGCCTATTGCAGCAGGGTGCTTTTGTGTTGATATAGAATCGTCTGAAATTACCCGCAAACCTTCTTTTTCTATACCACGTTGAATTCCAGCAAGCGACTGGATAATATTTTTATCGCTCAATGTAACAGCGGGCTTTGTGAATATTTCTGACACGGTTTTTTTTATGACCTTTCTGAGCGGTGGCTAGCAAGTAAATTCTGTGTATTGGCTAATGATACTTGCTTTTTCAATCTCAAGAAACGCTTATCTTTATTTGCTGCTGAAGGTAAGTCTCAATTTGCTTGTCTATAATTCCTTTACAACTCTAAAGCCAATATGATTGCTGGAAAAATCACGTTCGTGAGGTTGCCGAGCTGCAGGCCGATACCGACCGCAAAAGTTTTCAGCACATAAATAAGAGCCGCCTTTAATGGTATTGCTGCGTCCTCGGTATTCACTGCTGGTCCATTCCCAAACATTGCCAATCATGTCGTATAAGCCAACTTTACTGGGCGGATAACAACCAATCGGGGCTGTACCGAGATAACCGTCCTTGGCGGAATTGATAAGTGGGAATACTCCTTGCCAAACATTTGCCACTGGATTACCTTGCTTGTCATAGGCTCCCGAAGTTTGGTCAAGAGGGTCATGCAAGCCAATGCTGGCAGCGTATTCCCACTCTTGCTCGGTAGGCAGCCTGCCACCAGCCCAATCCGCATAAGCAATCGCGTCGGCTAAGGATATATGCACCACTGGGTGTTGTAGGCGATCGCTTATATTGCTATCTGGACCTTCCGGCGTGCGCCATGATACACGGGTCGCTAAGGTCCATGGGCTAATAGGGTTAAGGCTACTTGCTTGCTCGTTATTTTTCTTATTATCTGCTTGGGTGAATAGTGCTGAACCTCCATTATCTTCACGCTCAGCCAGTGTAATGTATTGTGTTTCGTCAACAAACTCTTGAAACTGTTGATTAGTCACCTCGTGTGCGAGCATCTTGAAACCTTCTATACTTACTTGTGTTGCCTGTCCTTCCTCAATATAACGCGGGTCTTTGCCCATAATTGAATCACCGCCAGGTAGTTCAACGTAACTGCCAATCTGCGATTGCTCGATGAAGCAGTTGTTTGCAATTGTATGCCTAGAAGTAGTGTCCTGAGTATCAGAATTTGGTTCGAGACCGTCACAGCCCGACAGCAGTAATACAAAACCAAAGAATAGCTTAAGCCGTTTAAAGTTCATTGGGTGCTCGATATTTACAAATTTAATAAACCTTATCGAATATACCTAATTTTTGAGTTTGTTAATACACGCTTATTTGCTGGATTTAGTAAGATTAATTAGTAAAGATTTCATAAAGTTTTGCATGTGCCATAGTATATTGTTAGGGTCTTTTAATCTTAAGCACTTGGAGTCTTGTTATGCAAAGACCACACTTTGTTAGTCGCATTACCAACTTTCTAACGGTATGGGTTCTGCTGGCATCACCTGTCGTAGCCACAAATGCAAATGAGATCCTGAAGCAAGCACCAAGTGGCTCATACGCTGTTGATCTAAGCCATGCAAGCGTAGTTTTCAAAGTCAGCCATCTTGGGTTTTCGACCTATGTAGGACGGTTTAATGATTTTTCTGCAGACTTGAATCTAGATACTGAAGACTTCACCAAGAGCTCAGTCAGTGCCGCGATTAAAGTTGACTCCATAGATACGGCTTATCCTTTTCCTGAAAAAGAGGATTTTGATGCCAAAATCGCGGGCGAATGGCTACTCTCAAAAGAAAACCCATTAATGACTTTTACTTCTACCGAAGTTGGTCCATTGCTTGATGGAAAATCTGATGTCACAGGTGATCTTTCAATGGCAGGTCAAACTCATCCAGTAGTTTTAAAGGTTACACTTAATAATGCTACAGACTCTCATCCTATAAACAAAGTCGCAGTGGTAGGCTTCTCTGCTACAACTGAGCTCGATAGGAGCGTTTGGGGCGTCGATAATTCTGTACCGTTCGTTGCAAGTGATGTGCGAATTGAATTGGAAGGTGAATTCCTGATCGTGGAATAATTCCTTATGCTAGGGATTAGTCCAAATATTCTCATTAACTATTGGCAAAATTCTGCCTGTGATCAAACTCAGTAAGACTAGAGTAAGTAGATAAAAGGCGGATCAATGATTGAGCTGCCACCAGCCCGTTTATATTTTTAAAACTCCATGAATAAGATTACACAACCCTCTCTATATGACTCCATTGTTTTCGGGCACGCTAAGTGGGTGATTATAGTGCTAGCGTTGTTGTTGGCATTTTTATCTCAATATGCCAGTAATTTTCGTTTAGATGCGTCGTCTGATTCCTTGGTGTTGGAAAACGATCAATCTTTAAAGTACTTCCGCGATGTTGTTTCTAAATATAACGCTGGTGACTTGTTGGTTCTAACGTATTCTCCGCAGCAAGATTTGTTTAGCGATGATGTGTTGGCCGACCTTTCTTTAATGCGTGAACGCTTGTTAGAAGTAGACAATATCAAATCCATTATTTCTATCTTGGACGTGCCATTAGTACAAAGCCCACCAGTTACCTTGGGTGAATTTAGCGCTTCTCAACAAACCTTACTTGATCCAAAAACTGATCGTGCATTAGCACGTAAAGAGCTGCGCGATAGTCAGTTGTACAGAGATTTATTAGTAAGTAACGATTATTCAACAACAGCTGTGGTCATATCGCTGCATTCGAATACGGAAGTAGGAAATTTATTAGAGCGTCGCAATCAGCTTCGAGAACTTAAAGCTCAATCTAGCCTTAACGCTGAACAAACTGAAGAGCTCGAAGCTGTGACGCTAGAGCATCAAGCGAAACATGCTGCTTTCCAAGAATCACAGAACAAACTAATCGCCGACGTTCGAGAAGTGGCAGCAATGCATAGAGATAAAGCCACCGTGTTCTTGGGTGGCTTACCAATGATTGTTAGTGATTCTATTGGTTTTATTGAAAGCGATGTTCTGGTGTTTGGGCTGGCCGCATTACTGGTAATTCTTTTTATTTTGGTGGTCGCTTTCAGACAGGTTGGCTGGGTGACAATGCCGTTACTTAGCTGTTTTGTGACAGGTTATATAATGATTTGCTTGTTAGGTTATTTGAATTGGCCTATATCAGTAGTGTCGTCTAACTTTCTATCGTTACTATTGATTATTACTTTGTCGCTCAATATTCACCTGATTGTGCGTTACAACGAACTCAGTAGATCAGACCCTAAACTAGATCATCGAACTATTCTAGGTGAAATGATTCGCTCCAAATTGGTACCTTGTGTTTATACAGCGCTAACAACCATGGTGGCTTTCGCATCGCTTATCGTTAGCGGAATTCGTCCGGTCATCGATTTTGGTTGGATTATGTGTCTCGGTATTTTTGTTGCGCTAGTGACCACGTTTACCGTATTTCCTGCCTTAGCAAGCTTTATTCAACCGCGTGCTCAGGAAGATGTGGAAGATGTGGTGAGTGGTGGCATTTTATCAAATGCGTTGCGCTTGCATGGCCAGGGTAGATTTGTAACTGTATTCTTTTTGTTGGTTGGCCTTATCGCTGCCTACGGTGTCAGTAATCTTTCGGTAGAAAACCGTTTTATTGATTACTTTAAATCCGATACTGAAATTTACCAAGGCATGTATGAAATAGATTCAAAGCTTGGTGGGACTACACCGCTTGATATTATTATTGATGCACCCACGAGCTTTTTGCAAAAAACATCACCTGCAATAAATAGCGTTGTTAATGCAGTCGCTAGCGAAGCGCAAGTTCCTGGCGCTGAGGAAGATCAAGACTTTGCAGACTTCGATGATGACTTTGATGACTTTGATGACTTTGATGACTTTGACGACGACTTCGAGGACGGTTTTGAAGATGACTTTGCCGATGACTCAAATGCATCCACAAACAATAGCTCTAACCAACTAAGCGCTGGATACTGGTTCAATGTTGATGGTTTGCAAAAAATAAAGGAAATTCAAGCTTCGTTAGAGGCCATGCCCGCCACGGGCAAAGTGTTGTCATTAGCAACTTCAATGAGCGTTTTCGATAATTTAAAAGATGCTGAGCCAATGGATAATATTGACCTTGGCTTTATGTTTAACGTTCTGTCAGAAGAAAATAAAGAAACCCTATTTACGCCATATATTTCGCCAGACGGTAATCAGCTGCATATTAATATTCGTGTGTTCGAATCGCGCAAGGGACTAGATCGCGGCCAATTGATAAGTGATATACGTCAGCTTTTAGTTGAACAACATGGTCTTGATGATGAACAAATTAATATCTCAGGTTTATTAGTTATGTATAACAATATGCTTAACTCGCTATTCAATTCACAAATCCTAACTTTGGGGACTGTCTTTTTGGTGATTTTGATTATGTTTACGGTATTGTTTCGTAGCATTAAACTGGCCTTTATCACGGTTGTTCCAAATATTTTTTCGGCAGCAGTGGTGTTAGGGGTTATGGGGGTATTCTCCATTCCTTTGGATTTAATGACTATTACCATTGCCGCCATTAGTGTGGGTATTGCGGTGGATAACTCTATTCATTTTGTAGCACGTTTCAAAGACGAGTTGCAAAGCGGTGCCGACCATGCGCACTCAGTTAAAACCGCCACACGCAATGTGGGTCAGGCTATGTTTTATACCACGCTAGTTATTACCTCTGGTTTTCTCATTATGGTTTTTTCAAATTTTGTACCGACTATGTTTTTTGGAATGTTGACTGCGTTAGCCATGGTCACCGCGCTGATCACCAATCTAGTTATGTTGCCAATGTTGATTTTGAGATTTAGACCCAGCGTTTGACTTAGTTGAATTCAGATACAGTTTAGCTATACAAATGTGCAAAAACGCCGCAGATTGATCTTATCTTCTGCACAACAAATTGTCATGGAAGATGTACAATATGTCCGTTATTTATGAGCACCCAAACAAGTATTGGAGTAAACGATGGATAATTCATTTTCGGATTTGGATCTTGAGTTTCAAAAAGAAGTGCGAGATTTCTTCGTCACTGAGTATACCGAGGAGATACGTGAGCGTGTCGAGTCGGGCTCAGACGTTAAACAAGCCGCCATTGATTGGCAAAACAAGCTCAACGCTAAAGGTTGGTTAGCACCCGATTGGCCGGAAGAGTATGGTGGTACAGGCTGGAACCCGGTACAAAAATTCATTTTTGAAACCGAGCGCTGCAATGTGGGTGCACCAGATGTGGTGCCGTTTGGAGTTCGCATGGTCGCACCAGTTATTTTCACCTTTGGAAATGATGAACAAAAAGCTAAATTTCTACCTCGAATTTTGAACAATGAAGATTGGTGGTGTCAGGGCTATTCGGAGCCGGGTGCGGGTTCTGACCTTGCGTCCTTACAAACCAAAGCAGTACGCGATGGTGATGATTACCTAGTCAATGGAGCCAAAGTTTGGACTACTTATGCTCAGCATGCCGATTGGATTTTTTGCCTAGTGCGAACCGGTAATTTTGAACGTCGCCAACAAGGCATTAGTTTTATATTAATTGATATGAAAACGCCAGGTATCAAAGTTAACCCAATTCATAGTATTGATAGTGCCCATACACTCAATGAAGTGGTGTTTGAAAATGTACGGGTGCCCGCTGAAAACCTTATTGGTGAAGAGAATCAAGGTTGGACTTATGCCAAAGCCTTATTGGCACATGAAAGAACCTCTATTGCTGGTGTGGCAGATAGCCGCCGTTGGTTAAACGAGATTATAGAACTTGCTAAAGAGCAAACCAATTTTAACGGAAGCTTGATCGATGACAGGCAGTTTCAAAATCGACTATCGGATATTGAAGTTGAGTTAATGGGTTTAGAGTTTATGGAGCTGAGAGTATTGGCTTCGATGTCTGCAGGACAAACCCCAGGACCAGAATCTTCTTTGTTGAAAATTAAGGGTACTGAAATTCAACAAAGTTTACAGGAACTACGTATGGAAACGATTGGCGCCTATGCGGCGGCTGAGCCTGCCAGTGATTACCAAAATGATTTACATAAGGGCGGTTCTTATGCGCGAAAAGACTATATGTATGGTCGAGCGGCTACTATTTATGGTGGCTCTAATGAAGTGCAGCGCAATGTAATTGCTAAAGCCGTATTAGGTTTATAAGTCTTAAATTATGTAAGTTTATTGTAAAAGAGAAGAATAATGAATTTCGAATACAGTGAAGAACAAGTTTTACTAAAAGAAAGTATCCAGCGCTGGCTACAAGACAATTATAGCTTCGAGCAACGTCATGTTATCGCCGCGTCAGAGCAAGGTTTTAGTTCAGAACATTGGACTAGCTTTGCCGAATTAGGTTGGCTATCAGTGCCATTTTCTGAGCAGTTCGGTGGCTATGGTGGCTCGATTGTCGATGTGGCAGCGATTATGCAAGAGTTTGGTAACGCACTAATCTTGGAACCCTTGGTACCCAGCGTGATTATGTTTGGCGGTTTATTAGAGCAAGTCGCAGATGAAAAAGCTAACAATGATTTGATTCCTCAAATCATCGATGGCAGCCTGTTAGGCGCAGTCGCTATGTATGAGCCGCATACCCGTTTTGACATGAGCAATATTGCTTGTTTGGCCACCGCCGATGGCGACAATTTTCTTTTGACTGGTACAAAATCTATGGTACTGGGTGGCGCGCACGCCAATAAAATAATCGTGCTTGCTCGAACTAGCGGCGAACAAAGCGACGAGCAAGGTATTAGTCTATTTATAGTAGACAGCGATGCGGCAGGAGTTCAAAAAGGTGTTTATACCTTGATGGATGGGCAGCAGGTAGCTGATCTAGAGTTGAACAAAGCATCAGGGGTATTGCTTGGAGAGTTGAACAAGGGTTTTGCTCCACTGCAAGCCATGATGCAAAATACTCATGTAGCACTCAGCGCGGAAGCTGTTGGCATCATGGAAAAGCTCAACCAGACGACCCTTGAATACACTAAAACACGAAAGCAGTTCGGCGTAACAATCAGCTCTTTTCAAGCTCTACAACATCGAATGGTCGATACCTTTATGTCTCAAGAGCAAGTTAAGTCATTATTAGTTGGCACACTATGTGAACTTAGTGATGAATCAACTAGTTCACAGTATGCTGCAAAGCTTATTAATGGCTTGCGAACTCTAGTCGCTAAAAATGGTAAGCACATTGGTGATGAGGCTATTCAATTGCACGGTGGTATGGGCTTGACCGATGAGTTAGATGTGGGGCATTACGTGAAACGTCTTATGATTATTAATCTGGTGTTTGGTAATAAAGATTTTTTTCAGAATCAGTTTAATCAAGTTGCTTACAGCTAGGCGCTTACACAAAGGCGATGGTGGCTTACAAAATAATAGTCCGGAGTAGATAAATGAACCAACAAGAAAAAGATATTCGAATCAAATTAGCGGCATGTTACCGAATTTTTGATTATGTCGGGTGGAGCGAAATGATTTTCAATCACATCACGGTCAAGTTGCCTGGCACTGAAGGGCATTTTTTAATTAACCCATATGGTCTTCACTATAAAGAAGTCACCGCTTCCAATTTAGTCAAGGTTGATATAGACGGCAATATTGTTGAAGAGTCTGAATATCCAGTAAACCCTGCGGGAATGTTAATTCATAGCGCCATTCATAGTGCTCGCGAAGATGCCCATTGCATTGGTCACGTACATACCACGGCTGGAATGACGGTGGCTTGTCAGCAAGAAGGTTTGCGCATTGATAACTTTTATTCAGTGCTATTGCACAATCAGGTGGCTTACCATGACTTTAGAGGCATCACTGTGGTTGATGGTGAAAAAGAAGATTTAATCGCCAGCTTAGGCACTAAAAATCATTTAATTTTACGCAGTCATGGTTTGCTTACCTGTGGGCGGACTATTGAAGAAATGTTTATGAATATGACTCTGTTACAACGCTCTTGTGAGATTCAAGTGTCGGTAGACCAGGCAGGTCGAGACATCGTGCCAGTCGCGACTGAAATAGGCGAAAAAACTGAAGAGTTATTAAAAATCCAAATGCAGGGTGCACCAGCAGGAACCCTGGAGTTTAACGCCATGCAGCGTTTAGTGGATCGCCAAGATGATTCTTATCGAGATATCTAAAGCCTCGATCTACTAATTATAGAGACCAAGGCGCTTGCTTAGACCTCAAGCGGGATTTTGAGGTCTTTTGCTTTAAGCATACACTTCCGAAAACCGCCAGTAATTTGGTGTTCATGGTTTAGAATAAGGCCATGAGTACCGATACCACTAATCAAACTACAGCACAATATGAGCGTGCTAGACGCGCACGCGATGCTAGGTTCGATGGTGTTTTTTTCACAGCCGTTAAAACCACGGGAATTTACTGTCGCTCGATCTGTCCGGCTAATCCACCCTTGGAAAAAAATGTTGAGTACTATGATTCTGCGGTATCTGCCGCACATGCAGGTTTTCGACCCTGCCTTCGATGTAGGCCTGATAGTGCACCACAATCTAGTGCATGGTTAGGCACGCAAAGCACATTCCAAAAAGCGCTAGCCTTAATTCATCAAGGCGCTTTACAGCATGATTCTTTACCGGTACTGGCTAGCAGCTTAGGAGTGTCAGACCGGTATTTACGTGGCTTGTTTCAACAAAATCTGGGTACCTCACCGCTAAAATATTCGGTGTATCAACAGTGTTTATTTGCCAAGCAGCTACTGCATGAAACTGATTTGACGATTACTGATATCGCTTTTGCAGCAGGTTTTAATAGCGTACGCCGTTTTAACGAAGCCGTTAAACAAACCTTAGGGTTGGCGCCAAAAGAAATACGTAAAAGCGTCAAGAGCTCATCAGGTGGCATTCGCTTAAAGCTCTATTATCGTCCTCCCTATGCTTGGCAGCAGTTGATTAAGTTTCTGCAAAAGCGTGCTATCCCAGGTCTAGAGTGGGGGCAAGAAAATACCTATGGACGCACCTTTACGTTTGGCGGCACGGTTGGTTACTTTGAAATTAGCGCTGAGCCAGAGCAGAATCGTTTTGATCTTTTTATTAACGTAGATAAGATTCATAACTTAAGCCAAATCGTGCAACGTATACGACTGATGTTTGATGTTGATGCGCCCATCGAGCGAATTGATCAAACATTACAAACACAAATGGGTGGCTTAATAAATTATCAACCAGGTTTACGAGTGCCTGGAATATGGGGGTGTTTTGAAGCTGGAGTACGCGCTATCTTAGGTCAGCAAATCTCTGTGATGGCCGCTCGAAATCTCACTATCGCCATGGTTGAAACGCTAGGCGAGAGAGTTGAATTTTCGGGCACTCCTGCGCAATTTTTATTTCCAAGCCCAGATACGGTTGTTGACCATTCATTAGATTTTTTTCGTATGCCACAAGCGCGTAAAGATACGATTAGGCGCTTGGCGGCTTATTTTTTAAATACGGTGGCTGACGGCTCTTTAGCAACACGGTCTGAAGATATTGATGCTTGGTTGGATATTAAAGGAATTGGCCCTTGGACGGTAAACTATGTGAAAATGCGGGCCAGCAAAGACCCTGATATTTGGTTAGTGGGTGATGCAGGCCTAAAGAATGCATTGAAAGGTCTAGATGAATTGCCTGATTTAGAAAAAACCAAACCGTGGCGTAGTTATTTGACTTTACAAATGTGGAATCAGTTATGAGTTATCAAGATCATCTTGAAACCCCTGTGGGTAAGATGCAAATTACCGCTAACCAACAGGCGGTCACATCTATTTATTTCGTCGATAAAACCGATGCCGTCAATCCAAATGGCATTACCGCCAGAGCCAAGCAACAATTACAGGAATACTTTGATGGTGAACGCCAGCAATTCGATTTGCCTTTACAAGCGCGGGGCACCAAGTTCCAACAACAAGTTTGGGATGCATTATGCAGTATCGAGTATGGACAGACCTGTTCTTATAGTGACATTGCCGTCATGATAGAAAATCCAAAAGCAGTGCGCGCAGTAGGCGCTGCCAACGGCAAAAACCCTCTGACTATCGTAGTGCCGTGTCACCGCATTATTGGACGCGATGGCTCATTAACGGGCTATGCGTCAGGAACCCAACGTAAGTCGTGGTTATTGAATCATGAGGGCGACTCACTGTTCTAAATATTATCGCCCTGTGGATTAGAAAGCCAGTTTAGCTTAGTTAGACTCGCAAAGAGAGTATCGAGCAAAGCTGGTATCCGATTCCCAAAGAGTGACTGATACTACTGGAAAACCTTGTTCAGCTGCGTATTCAAATATTAATTTGGCGATATTTTCTGCCGTGGGATTGGCATCCATAACGTAGAATTTTTCATTATTATCGGCTAACAATTTGCCAATATAATCGTCTTTGTTAAGCAATAGAGTGTGGTCTAATGTCGCATCAATCCACGTTTTAATCACAGATCGGATATCGCCGAAATCAACCACCATGCCGCGATCATCTAATTTATCGCTGGCCAGCATGATATCAGCTCGAGCATTATGCCCGTGCAGGTCTGCGCAGGGACCCTCATAGTTAATAAGACGGTGGCCGTAGCAAAAGGTAATAGATTTGACTATTTCGTACATTGTATATTGAATATTTTTTCTGACATAGTTCAACGTATAGCAAACAGCTTAGAGCGGTCAGAGTAATCCAAAGCTCTAACACAGCGCCAGCTGTAAGAATGCGCACCATAAACTGACTTAGGCGAAGTTACAACCAATTAACACATTGTGTTCAGATGTTTTATTATCGATAATATAAGGCATAACGATGCCTGTCCGACGCAATGAAGCGACGTTCGTAGCGGTCTTACACAAGGCTAGGAGTTCGAGGGGAGATTAACCCTATTCAAGCTGTGAGTGACAAATTAGGTAGTAAATTCTAGACTTAAGTAGTAAGTTCTAGACTTAAATAGTAAGTTCTAGACAGTTTGCTGCGCTATGCTTCAAGGGAATATTCAACCTTGATCGGTAAAAAGCTTGTAGGCAATTGTGAGCAATTAATAAGTGGCCAAGCCGATTTTTTGCAGCACTTTTTTATAGCTCTTGTTTTATAATCAAGGTTTTAAGAGATAATTGTTCACTCCTAATTTTCAACGTAACACATGTTTCTAACGTAACACTTAACGAGGCGACTTAATGTTTAAAGGTAGCGCTATAACGGTACAGATGCTTGACGGCGGTATTGCCGAACTTAATTTTGACTTGCAAGGCGAGTCAGTCAATAAATTCGATTCTGCTACGGTAGACGAACTTGAACAAGCCATCACCGCCATAGAAAAGAGCAAAGAGCTTAAGGGCGTTTTGGTATCCAGCGGCAAGAGTGTGTTTATCGTGGGTGCCGATATTACCGAGTTTCTACCCATCTTTGCTGGTACCGAAGGGGCCGGCTCAGCGGCACAACATCTATCTAAGAATGTGCAAACCTTTAATCGGCTTGAAGATCTAGATGTGCCTTCATGTGTGGCTATTAATGGTTTTGCCATGGGTGGGGGGTTAGAGCTCGCCTTGGCTTGTGATTTTCGCATCATGAGTACTGCGGCTAAAATTGGACTACCTGAAACTAAATTAGGCCTGATTCCAGGATGGGGCGGTACAGTTCGCCTACCACGCATCGCAGGTGCGGATACTGCCATTGATTGGATAGCGTCAGGCAAAGAACAGCGACCTGATGTAGCATTAAAAGCGGGTGTGGTTGATGGTGTTGTTGCACCAGAAGTGTTACGCGATTCAGCGCTAGCGCTATTGCAAGACGCGATTGATGGAAAAATGGATTATCAAACCCGACGTTCGACTAAAAAAGGTCCCTTAAAGCTTAATCAAACTGAAGCAATGATGGTTTTTGAAACATCTAAAGCATTTGTTGCCGGTTTGGCTGGACCAAATTACCCCGCACCAATAGTGGCAATTGAATGCATGCAAAATGCGGCTGGCTTAGACCGTGATGAAGCACTTGCGCTGGAAGCCAAAGGTTTTGCTAAATGCGCAGAAACTGATGTGGCACAATCTTTGGTAGGTATTTTCTTAAGTGATCAATTGCTTGCTAAAAAGGCTAAAGCTTGGGCTAAAAAAGCGGATAAACCGGTAAGCCGCGCGGCCGTGCTCGGAGCAGGTATTATGGGGGGTGGTATTGCTTATCAATCGGCTTACAAAGGCACGCCGATTAAAATGAAAGACATTAACCAAGCCGGTTTAGATCTGGGTATGTCTGAAGCTAATAAGCTGCTTTCAAAACGGGTTAACCGAGGCCGAATGAAAGTTGAGGAAATGGGCAAGATACTGGCTGATATTGACCCAACATTGTCTTACGATAATTTTGATAGTGTCGATATTGTGGTCGAGGCGGTAGTGGAAAATCCAAAGGTCAAACATGCCGTTTTAGCGGATGTTGAAAAACAAGTGACGCCAGAGACTATTCTTTCTTCAAATACTTCGACCATATCAATTACTTATTTAGCAGAAGCCTTAGAACGCCCTGAGAATTTTTGCGGCATGCACTTTTTTAATCCGGTACATGCAATGCCATTGGTAGAAGTTATTCGTGGCGAGAAAACATCTGACGCGGCAGTGGCCCGCACCGTGGCATACGCCAGCGCCATGGGTAAAAAACCCGTTGTGATAAACGATTGCCCAGGCTTTTTAGTTAACCGTGTTTTATTTCCCTATTTTGCAGGTTTTATGGGCTTGGTTAAAGATGGCGCTGATTTCCAGCAAGTCGATAAAGTGATGGAGCGCTTTGGTTGGCCGATGGGCCCAGCCTACTTGATGGATGTGGTTGGTATTGATACTGGCCATCATGCTGAAGAGGTAATGGCAGAAGGCTTCCCCGATCGTATGACTAAGACTTACAAAACCGCGGGCGATGTAATGTTCGAGAACGAGCGCTATGGTCAGAAAAATGCCAAAGGATTCTATGACTATGAGTTGGATAAGCGTGGCAAACCAAAGAAAGTGGTTAGCCAAGAAGCGTACGACTTAATAGCGCCGGAAATGGCGGAAATCAAAGAGTTTGATAAAGATGAAATTGTCGCCAGAATGATGGTGCCCATGGCGACCGAACTGGCTAGGTGCTTAGAGGAAGATATTGTTGGATCAGCACCCGAGGCCGATATGGCTCTGGTGTACGGCGTAGGCTTCCCACCATTTCGCGGCGGTATCTTTCGTTGGATAGACAGTATTGGTATCGATAACTTTGTAGCGATGGCCGATAAGTACAAGCATCTTGGTAAACTTTATGAAGTTACCGATACCCAACGAGAAATGGCCGCTAGCGGCAGCAAATATTACACGCTTTAGTCGCACCTTAAAGCATAGATAAAGGTAGGAAAGATATTATGAGTAATCCAAGAGACGCAGTAGTAGTAGATTTCGCTCGAACCGCAATGGGGAGATCAAAAGGCGGTTGTTTTCGACACACGCGTGCTGATGAATTAAGCGCTGAAGTTATTAAGGGACTGTTGGCCCGCAACCAAGACCTAGATCCCAATAACATTGATGATTTGATTTGGGGTTGCGTAATGCAACGCGATGAGCAAGGTGTCAACCTAGCTCGTTTCGTTAGCCTATTAGCAGGCTTACCACATACCGTACCAGCGCAAACTGTTAATCGCTTGTGCGGCTCTTCTATGTCAGCCATGCATACAGCAGCGGCTAATATTATGGCGGGTATCGGCGATGTATATGTCGTAGGTGGTGTAGAACATATGGGCCATATCGATATGAATAAAGGCATCGACCCGAATCCGGAATTAGGTCTATCCGTAGCGAAAGCGGCAGGCAGTATGGGCATGACGGCTGAGCTATTGGCAATGATGCATGGTATTAAACGTGAGGATATGGATAAATTTTCAGAGCGTTCTCACCGACTTGCTGCCAAAGCACGCGCTGAAGGTAAGTTTGACAATGAAATCATTCCCGTGATGGGGCATGACGAGAATGGCGTGCCGTTCATGGTAGCTCAGGACGAAACAATTCGTGAAGACACCACGGTTGAAGGTTTAGCTGGCCTACGACCCGTATTTAACCCTAAGGGAGGCACGGTAACCGCCGGTTCATCATCGCAAATTACCGATGGCGCGTCTGGCATGATCATTATGTCGCAAGAACGTGCCGATTCTTTAGGTTTGAAGCCGAAAGCGCGCATCACGGCCACTACCTTAGCCGGGGTTGACCCTTCAATAATGGGTTATGGACCCGTGCCATCAACTAAAAAAGCACTTAAGCTAACTGGTATGACTATGGCAGATATAGATTATGTAGAGCTTAATGAAGCCTTTGCCGCGCAATCACTACCGGTGCTTAAAGACCTAGATCTACTTAATGATATGGATGACAAAGTTAACGTGCATGGCGGCGCTATTGCGCTCGGTCATCCGTTCGGCTGCTCAGGAACTCGTATCTCTGGCTCGCTCCTAACGGTAATGGAGCAACGTGACATGAATGTGGGTATCTCAACCATGTGCATCGGTTTAGGTCAGGGCATTACCACGGTAATGGAACGTCTTAACTAACAAAAATTGGGCACATGCTAGGTAGCAGAGCTAGGTGGTAGGTTTACGTACTAGGTATACGTAGAGTAGGTTTAAGCCGCCGAGTACGGCCACTGGCAGTAAAACGCATATTGCAGCTAAATGCTTAGCCAAATATTGTCTTCAATTCTTTTTTGCTACGCTCAATTAGCTCGGGCCAATCGCCAGATTTTGTTTGGCGTAGAATCTTAGTGTTCGGATACCAAGAGCTTTGTTCTTCATCCAATGACCAACGCCAATCCGCGTGTGGCGATAGTAAAACGATAGCTGGAACATTAAGTGCACCTGCTAAATGCACAACCGAGGTACAAACGCTAATCACCAAGTCCATCTGTTTTACTAGAGCTCCGGTATGCGCGTAACTGACCAATTCTTGATCTAGGTTGGTAACATTATGTTTAGTTAAAACTTCCTGCTGTTCACCGGTGATAGGTAATTGCAGGCTATAAAAGTCATAGTCGTCACTGGTGATTGCCATCATGTCATCAATCGGGCATGAGCGATGATGATTGATTTGTTGAGTAGGGCTACCAGCCCAGACTAAACCGATTTTAGGTTTATCACTCTTATTTGAAAGACTTGTTAATTGTGGAACGACAACCTCATTTGCAATTTTCATATAGGGCATGTCTTTTAATAGCGTATCTTGATCAATTGCTAGAACCCCTGCAAGCGACATGATGGGGCAATAAATATCAAATAGATCGGCAGGTAGATTACCGGGCAGTCTAACTTCATCTACGCAATCCATTTCTTTAAAGAGCAGTCTCAACGGTTCTGTGCAAACAACTATTAGCTTTTTGCAACGCGCTTTCACGGCTGGTAAAAAACGTGCAAACTGAATCGCATCGCCGTTGCCTTGCTCTGTATGCACCAGAATCGTTTTGCCCTTAATGTCTTCGCCATTCCACTTAGGTTGTGGACAGCTAAAAGGGTGGAAGCTTGGCATTTTCCATCGCCATTCATACTCTTTCCAGCCTTCGGTATAATCGCCTTGCATAAGTTTCAGACAACCACGATTAAAGTGCGCCGTGGCGTATTTTTGATCGGCTGTTATGGCTGCTTCATACGCATCAACCGCTTGGTGAAACTCACGTTTGCCAGCGTATGCATGACCTAAACTATTATGCGCTTCCGCATGATTGTCTTGCAGCTTGACTACCTTTTGTAAGTGATCAATTGACTCATCCCAGCGTTCACTGTCGCCAAGGCAAACACCTAAGTGGTACAGCACAACTATATTGTCGGGATCGTCCTTTAATATTTCTTTATAGGCGGCTATCGCTTTTTCAAACTCGCCGCGCCGATGGTGTGCTATCGCCGATTCAACCCGTACTTGTTTTGGATCTGGTGCGGTAAAATCTTTAATTGCCTCATCAGGGATAGAGTAGGAGCTGTGTAATAGAGGGTCATTTAAATCTAGTAAAGCAGGATATTTCCACGGCACCAGTTGCACTGAAAAAATTTCTTGTACCCCATCCGAAAAAACCAAGAAACCGACGGTATCACCAGTCTCAATATCTACTATCCAAACGCCACATTTTCGATCTTCCTCACGTTGAGTAAGAGGTAGCCCAGCAAACACCGCTGTCTCTCGTACCTCAGATAAGCCAATGAGGGCATAACGATCAATAAAGTCGATGCCTCGACAAAAGCCAGGCACTTGAGCAATCACCGTTTTTTCGCCAGTTTTCTCATCGAGAGTGATTAATTGGCCTGCGCCAGATTCAAGCACCCACAACTTATTTCTATACCAGCGCGGTGAATGCGGCATAGATAAGCCTTCAACAATCATCTCATTGCTTTCAACATCCATAATCATGCCGCCAAAAGCCTTATTTTCACGCCAACCAGCGGGCTGATCTGAAGTGCCTAGGGCGCTCACGTACTTTGGTTTGCCGTCTCGCATAGCAAGACCATTTAAATGGCAACGATCAGTTAAATCATAGCCACTAATAAACGGCGGTCGCCAGCGCGGCACAATACTGTGATCGATATGTAAAGTGCATAGGCATGACATCTTGGTATTGACTATCCATAACTCATTATCGCTATCAAAACCCATCTCATGAATATCAATATCGCCAGTTACATGGGTGCGGCGTGGTAAAAAAGCACTGTCATGGGTATTGATAGGTTCAACCTTAGGGCCAACATCGGTCATATTAAAGTAATCAATCACATTGGCTCCGGAGCCAACACTTAAGCGACCATTATTAAACGCGACTCCCATTGGTTTGGGCAAACTAATAAAATGCGTGTTGAGTGTTTCACCTTGTGAACGCAATAAAATAAGCTTGCCCGCCTGATAAGTGGATATCACTAGGCTCGCATTTGCTTTAGAAAGCAATTCTGGAAAGGTTGAGGTATGTTGACTCTGAAGTGTCTCTGCCATGAGTTTTTCAATAGCTTTTAACGTGGATTTTCATAGTCTATAGTAAAGCGCGATTTATCGAAACTTGGTTTGGTCTGCTATCATCGCCTAATGATCAAAGTAGTGATAATTCGCCAACCAGTAGAACTATACAAAGTGCTTAAATTTGAGGGCTTGGTGAGTAGTGGTGGTGAAGCTAAGCTGGCAGTAGCGCAAGGTTTAGTCACGGTGAATGGCAAACAGGAAACCCAAAAGCGTAAGAAGTTAATGGCCGGCGATATTATTGAGTTCAATCAGCAACGCATGCAATTGGTATTAGAGGAAGGAGATTAGTTTAAGGCAAGCAAAAAATGCTAGTGATCATTTTATATTTACCAGTGTTCTGTTGTTTTTATGTCGCGCTGTGCCGAGCTAGCCTGTATACTCGCGCGCCTTCATGGTGTTAATTCGAAGAAGGTTTAATGAAAAAGCAAGTCGTGAAGGTGTGAATTCTTGAAAGTCCAGTGACAATAATTCAAGAATAGTAAAGGGCCCGTTTGGATGACCATTTGTTGGTGACAACAAGCTAATGCAACAGTGCCCGCAATAGCAAAGTTAATAGCGCAAGCTATCACTAGCATCGGCAACAGTCCGATTAAAATGAGAGTCCAACATGTCAGACACAGCTATCGCCTCGCCAGAGGGCGTGCTTTTTAATGAGCTTGGTTTACCCGAGAAAATTCTAAAGGCGGTTATCGAGCAAGGTTATGAGCAACCTTCGCCAATTCAAGCACAGAGCATACCGCCATTATTGGAAGGGCGGGACTTACTTGGTCAAGCGCAAACCGGTACGGGCAAAACGGCCGCCTTTGCATTGCCCTTACTGAGTAATGTTGATGCCAAGAATAAATCACCGCAACTACTTATATTAGCGCCGACTCGCGAGCTCGCGATTCAAGTGGCTGAAGCGTGTCAGCAATATGCCAAACATCTTAAAGGCGTCAATGTACTGCCTATTTATGGGGGGCAGTCGTACACTATTCAGCTAAAGCAACTTAATCGTGGCGCACAAGTAATTGTAGGCACGCCTGGGCGAGTCATGGATCATATGCGTCGCAAGACCTTGTCACTAGATGCCTTAAATGCGTTGGTGTTAGATGAAGCCGACGAAATGCTACGCATGGGTTTTATAGATGATGTGAAATGGGTGCTGGAACAGTCTCCACCGGATCGTCAAATTGCATTATTTTCTGCCACCATGCCACGTGAAGTAAAAAAAGTAGCAGACCAACATTTACAAAACCCGACGCATATAAAAATTGCGAGTAAAACGGCCACTGCTGCAAATATTGCTCAGCGTTATTGGATAGTGCGTGGAACCAATAAGCTAGACGCTATTACCCGCATCTTAGAAAGCGAAGATTCAGATGGCGTTATCGTTTTTGTGCGAACAAAAAATGCCACGGTGGAGCTTTCAGATCGTTTAGCTGCAAGAGGGTTTCGCAGCGACGCATTAAATGGCGATATACCGCAGGCAAACCGAGAAAAAATCATCGATCGTTTGCGCAAATCGAAATTAGACATTTTGGTAGCGACCGATGTCGTTGCGCGCGGCTTGGATGTGGAACGAATTAGTCATGTGATTAATTATGACGTACCGCATGATACAGAGTCTTATATTCATCGAATTGGTCGCACCGGCCGTGCCGGTCGGGCTGGTCAAGCGCTGTTATTTATAGCGCCGCGTGAAAAACGCATGCTTTATTCAATTGAGCGAGCGACTAAACAGCCGATTACGCCTATGGATTTACCCACGATTGAGGATATTAATCGCAATCGTGTAGAGCGTTTCAAAGAGGAAATTGTCAACACAGTGGTTAGCGAAGACCTAGACTTCTTTTCTCAGTTAATTACTGAGTTACAGCGTGATAAAGAACTCAGTAGCGAGCAAATTGCAGCCGCAGCTATATTTTTGGCTCAAGCAGATAACTCCTTAGTGGTAGATGAAGAAGCAGTAAAGCGAGAAGAGCGTGCTGCAAGAGAGAGTCGCAGACAGCAACAAGACAGTTATGGTGAGCGTAGATCGAGTCGAGGATCTAAATCTGACAAGCCGGCCCCGAGTGTGCAAGCAACCGCTTTAAATGAGTTTCCCGATATAGCAATGCAACGTTTTCGCCTTGATGTTGGGCGGCGCAATCAAGTAAAGCCAGGCAATATTGTGGGTGCAATTGCCAACGAAGCTGAATTGGAAAGTAAATACATAGGCGAGATTGAAATCCGAGAGGCTTTCTCTACCGTTGATCTTCCAGCTGACATGCCGAAACAGGTTATGGCCATCCTAAAAAAAACCAGAGTGGCTGGCCGTCCATTGAGCATTAGTTATTACAATGGTGAAAAGCAGGGTGACTATTCTAACGATGGCGGAGGTAAATCATCAAAGGGCGCTAATACACCTAAAAAGAAATCTTACAATTCGAAGAAGCGCGCCAGCGCAGCCAAAACTAATAGTAAGGCCAAAGGTAAAAGTAAGCCCAAGTCAGAATTTGCTAAGAAAAAGCGTAAAGAACGGAGCAAAACTAAGTAATAAAAACACACTTTTTTGCAGACGATAAACTACTATTGTACTTATGAAGATATTCCGCTTGTCATTGTATTTATCAATCGTTCTTGCATTGAGTGCTTGTTCAAGCTTGTCTTACTACACCCAGAGCGTAGTTGGCCATAGCCGTTTAATGTTGGCCAGACAACCATTAGAAAAAGCCATTGCGAGTTCAACGGGTGAACTAAAAACACAATTGGATTTAGCCAAGCAGATTCGGCAATTTGCGGTAGACGAACTAGACTTGCCCGATAACCGCAGTTACAAAAGTTACGTAGCCCTCAAGCGCGACTATCCCGTTTGGACGGTGGTGGCAGCACCAGAGTTTTCATTAGAGGCCAAGCAATGGTGTTATTTAGTGATTGGTTGTGCTGCCTACCGAGGATATTTTAGTAAGGCGGCAGCGCAAAGGTACGCAGATAAGCTCAAACGTGAAGGACTCGATGTTACCGTCGGTGGTGCCAGTGCATACTCCACCTTGGGTTGGTTTGCTGACCCCTTATTACCCTCAATGTTGAATCAAGGTAAAGCAAACCTTGCCGATGTTTTGTTTCACGAATTGGCGCACCAACAGCTTTATATCAATGGCGACAGTGGGTTCAATGAAGCGTTTGCCAGTATCGTTGGTGAACTCGGTGCACAACGCTGGTTGCAATCGCTAGATGACCAGCAAGCGCTCGCCAAATACCAAGCAGGTCTGCAAGCGAGTATTGACTTTGAAGACTTATTAGCGCAAACCCGTGTTACCTTGAGTCAGGTCTATGAGTCAAAGGCTGACGATGATGAAAAGCGCAAAAATAAGCAGCGTATTCTGCAACAATTGAAAGCGGATTATCAACAGCTGAAGAACCGTAAATGGAATGGCGTTGACTGGTATGGTCGCTGGTTTGGTAAACCTATAAACAATGCACGGCTAGCGGCTATTTCGACTTACCGTAACCGTATTCCCGAATTAAAAGAATTGTTTGCTGACTGCGATAATTCATTTAGCCGCTTCTACGCGATCTTAAAAGAACAAGCCAGTTTTGATGAGTCACAAGGACAGGTTGCTGTACCGCAAAACTGCAGTTAGGGTAAATATTGCAACTTGATCTGATAGATTAGGTTGTGAGATAGAACTGTATCTGGCAATCATGGAAATTTTAGCCGACTCAACAAATAGTTTACTAAGGCGCTATGCTTTGGTTAAGCTTAGCACCTTACATTTTATTAGCACCTTCGATTTTATTTGCACAGAAAAAGCATGACCACAAAACCAAAGCGCGCGTCACAAAAATCACTAAGCAACCTTCAGGGTTTAGTGACCAACCTCGCCAACAACAAGGCGCTAAAACCTAAGTCTCTAATATCAACTATTTTTGGAGATATGATAGTGCCCATAGGCGGGCACGTATGGGTAGACACGTTGTGCACACTATTAGAGCCGCTCGGCGTTAGTGAACGTTTAGTAAGGACCTCTCTGTTTCGAATGACAGAAGATGATTGGTTAAAGAGTACTCGTTCAGGCCGGCGAAGCTTTTATGGTTTAACTAGTTTAGGCCGAAGTCAAACCAAGTTAGCAGAGAGTTTGATCTATCACCGTAACGATTTCTCATGGAACGGTGCATGGACAATTGTGTTCCTAGTGATGAAGCCGGTAAATAAACAAGCTCGCCAGCAGCTAGAAGAAGAATTATCGTGGATAGGGTTTGGGCGAGTTTCTAATCATGCTTGGGCTCATCCTACGGTAGCCGCTGAGCTGGTTTTAGAAAGAGTCAACGAGTTAGATTTACAAGATAAGGTCGTTTGTATGCGTTGTGAAAATGTACACAATACTGAAAGTGGCTTTAAGTTAAGCGATAGAGATTTAGCGCTAGCCTGTATGCCGGTAACAGGCATACAAAGTGACTACCAGCGTTTTATTACTAATTTTGATGGAATATTGAATAGTATAGAAAAGTTAAACGTCGATGAAATGTTGTCATTGCGGATTCTACTAATAGATCAATATCGAAAAATTATTCTTGAAGATCCCCATTTGCCGAAAGAGTTATTGCCAACAGATTGGAACGGTAAGCAAGCGTACTCACTCGCTGCCCAGCTATATGAGTCGATTAAAGCAAAAACGGATAAACGTGTTGAAGAAATATTAAATGAATCTGGCGAAATTACCGCCAATCATTGTTCTGGAGAATATTCAAATCGATTTGATAATTAGTTTTTAGTTTTAGTTTGATTGAATATTGCCTAAGATGTAAATGTTTGGCTAAGGCATGCTTCATGCTTATGGCGGGTATTCCAATACTATTTTAATTTTAGGCTGTTATCTTCTACGACATTGCTAAATAAAAACAAAGTCTCGATAGAATTTATATTTGGTAAACGAGCTAGCTCATCTTTTACAATAGATTCGTAGTCGTGGAAGTCTTTAACATAAATTCTTGCAACATAATCTGTTCTTCCAGCTGCCATATAACATTCTGTCACAGCAGACATTTTTTGAATCGCTTTGCCAAAGGCGTCCACCGCTTCACGGGTAGTATCGCCTATTTTCAGAAGAACCAGCCCTAATATGTTGTAGCCAACTTTTTCAGGATCAATCTCAGCTTTGTAGCCTGTGATGACTCCCTTCTCTTCTAATCTTCGAACGCGCTTTAAGCAGGGCGTTGGAGAAAGATTAACCTGTTCCGCTAAGTCTGCGTTGGTTATGCGCCCGTCTGATTGCAGTATTGTTAATATTTTTCTATCTATTTTATCTAGCATAATATGCACCTAATATGATCTATTTATAGCATAAATGACTATAAATAAATAAAAAAGAGGTTGATTATTGTTTTATTTTTGTCTTTTTGCCTTTAGTTTAGTGCCATATGTCAGAAACTTGGTGATAGGATATTTTCCTAGTTTGATAAAAGTTTGGATGTAGCGCGATAATTATGAGTCAGTCGTTGGTGAAGAAAGAGCAAGAAGCAATTTGTGATTCGGTTAATCCTAATTTTGATTGGAATAAAATTGCTTACTATGTGCACCTCTCGCGTACCTTAGATGATTTAGAAGAAACGGAGCTTGTTCCATCTAAGGAAGTCTTGTATCAGTTTTCTGCGCGAGGTCACGAGGTAGCGCAAGTAGTACTAGGAAGTATGCTTACCGACAAGCATGATGCGGCTTGTGGTTATTATCGATCTCGACCTTTGTTGCTGTCCCTTGGTGTGCCACTAGATGAAGCTATGAAGGGGTCGTTGGCTAAGTCCGGAGGTTATAGCGATGGTCGAGATATCGGTGTCGTTTTTAATTATCCAAATTTGGATGGCCCTTGTGCTTTGCCAATGTGCGGAGGTGTTGGCGCGCAGTACACGCCGAGCGCAGGTTGGGCACAAGCGATTGAATATTACTCTAAGACTTTAAAGGACAAGTCGTATGAAAAATCTATCGCTGTGGTTTTGGGTGGAGATGCTTCGGTAGCAACAAATGGGTTTTGGGCTGCATTAACAATGGCGACAACACTCAAATTGCCAATTTTATTTTATATAGAAGACAATGGCTTTGGTATTTCGGTACGCTCTGATCTGCAAACCCCTAGGCAAAACATTGCGGATAATTTGGCTTCGTTTAAAAACCTAATCATTCATGACGGCGACGGTACTGATCCGCATGAGTCCGCTGATCTAGTCTATAAATCCGTTTCTGCCGTCAGAGATAGACAAGGCCCCGTTTTGTTGCGCCTTACAGTCCCAAGGCTTGCGGGACACTCGGCGCAAGACACTCAAACCTATAAAACAGATGCAGAAATAGCAGATGAGAAATCAAGAGATCCTTTGCCTAAATTAAAGTCATATTTGGTTCCGAATTTTATGTCTGAGTCACAGTGGCAACAAATTCAGACGGACGCAAATGAAGACATACAGAAATCTCTGCAAGCCGCACGGGATACCCCCGTCGCTGATCCTACTACTGTGACGAAATTTGCTTTCTCCGAAACTGATAGTGCAGGCGAAACAATCGGTCAGACAATGGGAGGAGTATTACCCTCTGGTTATAAACATCCGATTGCTTGTGAGGTTCCAAGCCCAGATGGTAAGCGTATAAATATGGTAACGGCAATCCGTAAGACGCTGGATCATGAGTTAGAAATTAATCCAAGGGTCGTTGTTTTTGGCGAAGATGTTGGCCCAAAGGGTGGGGTTCATGCGGTAACAATGGGCCTACAAGATAAACACGGTTCAGATCGTGTATTTGATACCAGTTTGTCTGAAGAAGGAATCATTGGTCGAGCTAATGGAATGGCGATGGCGGGCTTAATTCCGATTCCAGAGATTCAGTTTAGAAAGTATGCCGATCCAGCTGCAGAACAATTAAATGACTGCGGGACCATGCGGTGGCGCACTAATAATCGGTATGCTGCCCCGATTACAGTACGTATACCCGGTGGTTTTTTTAAATGTGGAGATCCTTGGCATAGTCAAACTAATGAGGTTCAGTTTGCGCATGCCGTTGGCTGGAAAGTCGCAGTACCATCAAACGCTGAAGACGCGGTTGGTCTTCTAAGGTCTTCTATGCGAGGAAACGATCCAGTGTTCTTTTTTGAACATCGAGCCATGTTAGATCACGCTTGGGCTCGTCGTCCTTACCCTGGTGATGACTATATACTTGCGTTTGGGCAAGCTAAAACGGTTCGTTCTGGTAATGCTCTAACCATTGTGACATGGGGCGCTATGGTTGAGCGATGCGAACGAGCGGCGCAAGCAAGTAATTTTGACGTAGAGGTGATCGACCTTAGAACACTTGTTCCGTGGGATAAAGATACCGTTATCAATTCAGTTAATAAAACTAATAAGTGCCTAGTCGTTCATGAAGATAATTCTACGGCAGGCTTTGGAGCTGAAATTTTGTCGGTAGTCGGTAATCAATGTTTTATGAGTTTAGATGCGCCACTATCTCGCCTAACAATGCCTGATATTCCAAGCCCTCACAATCCCATTCTTCTTAACGAAGCGGTTCCTACTGTTGAAAAAATCACACAGAAAATTGTCGAGTTAGTACGTTTTTAGGAAAGTCGTATGTCAAAAATTCAAATTAAAGTACCTGCTGATAGTGAAGAAGGAACCACCATGAAAGTGCAGACTTGGCTCCGACAGCCAGGTGATAAGGTGGTTGAAAATGAGCCTCTTGTGGAGATGGAGACGGACAAAGTTACAATGGAAATAGAGTCTCCGTGTGACGGGGTCCTTATGGAAATTATTGCGCAACCAGACGCAGAAGTAACTCCCAATATGGTAATTGGATATATCAATACAAAGAGCCATGAGAGTAAAGGTGATGACGGTCAAAATGAATTAGATGAAAATGCGGTAGTTGCAGAAAAAACGAGTCAAAATGACAAAGTAATTAATACGACCTTAAGTCCTGCAGTGAGGCGTTATGTAGCAGAGCACAATATTGATGTGTCGAAAATTGTAGGAACTGGAAAAAATAAGCGCATAACACTAAAGGATGTTAAAGCTTTTGATAGCAGCTCTAGTAAGAATTCAGCGATGTCTGAGTTTCAACTTTCTCAAGACAAGGTTGTTCAAGAAAAGGTTGCTCAAGATAAGGCAGCTAAACCGACCGCAAAAGTCGCAATAGAAGGCGATAGTCAGCACATACCGCATTCGTCAATGAGGCGTTCGATTGCCGATCATATGTTGTCGTCAGTCACGCAAGCGCCGCATGTGACAGCAGTATTTGATGCGGATTTTAGTGCAATCATGGCGCATCGCGCTGCCAATGCAGAAGCGTTTAAGTCTAAGGGTGTGAACCTTACCTTTACCGCGTATTTTCTTTCAGCCTGCGCACAAGCAATGAACGCTGTGCCTGAAGTTAATAGCCAGTGGCATGCTGACTCGGTAGAAATTTTTTCAAATATCAATATTGGTGTGGGTGTAGCCTTAGGCGATAAAGGCTTGGTTGTGCCAGTTATTAAGCATGTTCAAGAAAAGAATTTGTTTGAAATCGCGCAAGAATTGCAAACCGTCACAGAGCGAGCAAAAAATAATGAGCTTACTCCTAACGACGTACGTGGTGGAACATTCACCATATCAAATCATGGTGTCAGTGGAAGCCTACTCGCTACTCCAATAATAATTAACCAACCTCAGTCAGCCATCTTAGGTGTCGGTAAGCTCGAGAAAAGAGTGGTAGTAAAAGAAGTGGAAGGCCAGGATGTGATGCTTATCAAGCCAATGGCTTTTGTAAGTTTGAGTATTGATCACAGAGTGATTGACGGTTACCAAACAAACTCTTGGTTGTCGCATTTTGTGGCAGCACTAGAGCAATGGCCTGCCGATTAGGGATATCGTTTAATAATGGCTAATGTGTTCTACTACCTTTAAGCCCACATAATCTATTTGCTATCTTTAGCGTAATAAAGACGTTTTTAGATTTGATAAAAATAATGTTGGTTTAGCCAACCAAAAATTAAACTCAAATTTTTGAAAAGCCGTGACAATGTTGAAGGCAATGTTAAATAAGAAAACCTTAGAAACACTCGGACCAGGAATACTATTCGCTGGTGCCGCTATTGGAACCTCCCACTTGGTCCAATCGACAAGAGCTGGCGCCGTGTATGGCCTAGGTCTAATCGTTGTTATTTTGTTCGCCAATTTTCTTAAGTACCCGATGTATCGTTTTGGGCCCCAATATACAGCGGCGACGGGTTTTTCAATTTTGCATGGTTATCGAGCCTTAGGTCGTTGGGCAATACTGTTGCTAATCGCTACCGAATTTCCAGTGAATATCATCATTGTCGCAGCGTCAGCTTTGGTTACGTCTGGAATTGGCTTATATATTTTTGAATTAGATATAAGTGTTACGTATCTTGCTTCAATATTGATCGTTATCGCCTTTATTTTAATTAGCTTAGGTGGCTACAAGTTCATCGATAGAATCACAAAGTGGTTTGTCGCCACGCTGACTGTGTGTACCGTTATTGCAACACTGCTTACCATTCCCTATGTAGATTGGAGCGCGCCTAATTTTTATATGCCTGAAATGAGTACTACAACTTTGGCATTCGTTTTAGCTCTTTTAGGGTTTATGCCAGCGGGCGCCAGTTTGGCAATCATGCATTCAGTTTGGTCGGTGGAAAAGTCAAAAATACTAGGTCAAAGAGTGACCAAATCTGAGGCAATGTTGGATTTGAATATTGGCTATTTAGGGTCGGTTGTGCTGGCTATTTGCTTCTTGATTATGGGTGCTGGAACGTTAAACACGCAGGGCATTGAACTCTCTGCAAATCCAAGTAATTTCGCTGGGCAAGTTATCTCACTTTATAGCGAAACACTGGGCGCTTGGTCTGCCGTTGTTGTAGGCGTATCGGTCTTCGCGGTAATGCTTTCAACCTTATTAACCACCTTGGATGGCTTTGCGCGAATGCACCAATCTGCATTTAAAGAACTTTACGTCAATAACAAGGTTGAGCCTGACAATCTGCAAGAGAAAGATTTCCATTCTTTGATAATGGCGAGCCTCGCTTGCGGGGCAATCGTTGTTCTGCTCGTTTTTATGACCAATTTTAGATTGTTCATAGATTTTGTCACCATTACCGCTTTTTTGGTTGCACCCGTTATTGCGATACTAAATCACCTTGTAATGCATGGTGATACAGTTCCTGAAGTTTCAAGACCCGATAAAATTTTCACGGTATGGAGTTATCTAGGGGTGCTCTTTCTGCTTGTTATGTCAGGAATGTATTTGGCTTTAGGGCTCTAAGTAACTAGCCGCGGTTTAAGATTTAGTGGGTGTCTCTGATATGCTCACAGCGGTCAGCCATAAGAAGGTGGTCTGTTGCTAGTTATTTAAAATTGGCGACGCTATTTCAGGACGAAATACACACGCCGCAATCTACGATGCACTTAGGTTGGTGAAAGATATTTAGCTTACTACATACCGCATATCATGGGATTGTGAAGAAAACGGTCACTTTCACAAACATTAAATGCTCGTTTCCATTCCTTGAAAA
>CAZHEL010000004.1:121367-135226 GCA_964531625.1 uncultured Gammaproteobacteria bacterium | reverse complement strand
CCTCGCCGGCACCATCACCAGTTGAACCACCACCACAAGCGGCCAGCATTAATGCAGAGAATAAACTAATAAATAAAAATTTATTTGCTAGAAATTGGACAGCACGTTTGAAAACTGTAAGTACTCGCATAAGCAGGATTTTAGGGGAAGATATAGTAAAGTAATAAGTCATTATCGCGTTTTATAGATCATACTTCAATCTCTGAATTGATCAGCGTAATTAAACGAAAAAACCATTTAAATTAATTATGAATAGCGTTTATACAGTGATTGCACCACTCAGTGGGCACTATCGAATGAATGACGGTAAAGGTTGGCTCACACGTCGCTAACGTTTACCATGTATTTTTGCTATAGTCCCCGTCAATAATCGTTCTCGGCAATGGTAAAGGCCCGTAAGCTTGCTTATTTCTAAATTATGACCAGTCTAATCATGCTTGTTGTAGTGCTCTTTTGCATAGGCTCTATGGGCTATGTATATGCGTACCGCGGACAGGCGCGCTATGAAGGCTTGAGTGAGTATTTGCGAAAAGGCTGGCCAATCTTCACTCCGTTCAATTGCCTACTATATTTGTTTACCAAACCTAAGGCTCGTCCAGCAATTATGGATATGACGGAGTTTCCTGAGCTCAAAGAGTTGCAAGAAAATTGGGAACTGATTCGTGACGAAGGGATGCAATTGATGGCTGCGGGAGGATTCGATTCGATCTCCGATCCCGACTCAGCATCCTATTACGATATTGGCTTTCGCACGTTTTATAAATATGGTTGGACCAAATATTATTTAAACTGGTATGGCTATACCCATCAATCGGCTGCCCGCAGTTGTCCGAAAACAATCGAGTTATTAAGCAAAATTCCATCTGTTAATGGCGCTATGTTTTCAATATTGCCTCCCGGCGGCCAATTAACTCGTCACTTAGATCCCGTTGCGTGTTCACTGCGTTATCACCTTGGCTTGAATACACCAAATGATGATGACTGTTACATAAGTATAGATAATGCAAAGTACTCTTGGCGCGATGGCGAACCATTATTATTTGATGTGACTTTTTTGCATTTCGCTCGCAACGATGCGGGCAAACCAAGGCTCATTCTAATGTGCGATATAGACCGCCCCATGTCATGGTTTGGACATATATTGAACTGGCCTTATAAATGGCTTATGCGCGCTACGGTGGTACCTAACACAGACGAAGACCAACGTGGTTTTGCTAACCGCACCTTCAGCACACTAGTGCCTATCCTCGAAAAAAGTAAGCGCTTAAAAGAAACAAATTTACCTGCCTACAAAACCTTAAAATATACCGTTAATACTACCCTGCTGCTGATCGCCGCTTTTCTAGTATGGAGCGCAATTAAATTCATAGCTTGGTTGATCTAACGGATAATTTCGTAACCCAAATTCAACTGCACTATGCTTATAAAATAAAGCGCAAAACTTATCCCGAGAGCAAAGGCAATCAAGAACTTAACAATAGGTTTAGGCTGATTTTCGTTTTGTGTCAGCCAAATGAAGATTGATGTCGCTAACATCACGATACCCGTGAGCAAGCCTGCATAGCCCCAAAACTCATCAAGATGTTGAATACCATACCAAAGTGCATTCCACAGGCCTGCTGCCTTTAATAGTAAGGCAACTGCAATGGTCAATGCGGGTGTACGATCGTTTTTAAATAACGTTATCAATCCGATAAGCATCACTATCGTCATCACTATACCCATATCAATACTCTCTTGATTATCGTCGAAAAAAATAGTCTAAACGTTTGTCGAAGCCAAAGTGTCAGCACTTAAGCTTCTTCCTGCCACGGCTTTTAAAACTAAAAGCAATAAAACCCCGGTTAGTGCTAAACCTACTAGCATAGCCAACCACATCCCGCGAGCTTGTTCTAAGCCAGGCCAAATATCATAGAAAGCCAATGCAATCCCTAACGGCATTGCTAATATCCAAAACGCAATAAACTGATATTTGGGAGCACTGGTAGTATCTTGATAGGCACGCAATCCGCTGAGCGCCGATAACTGCAAGCAATCGGCGATTTGAAACGCCGCACCAAAATAAAGCAATACAACGGCCACCTGAATAACCTCATTGTCCTCGCTAAACAACAATACCAACTGTTCTGCGTAAACAATAAAACCCAGCATAACAATCGATGACAATGCAACGTTAAAGCTAATACCCGCTTTCACGGTATACCAAGCTGCCTGTTCCTGCTTAGCACCCAAAAATTGTGAGGCACGAATAATAATGCCTTGCCCAATACCGAGATACAACATAAAGCTTATGGAAGCGATTGTTATAGCTACCGCATGCGCACTCGCTTGCACTATGCCAAATGAAGCGATTAACATACCGGCACCGGCAAACATACTTAATTCAATTGTCGTTGATATACCAATCGGAACACCCAACTTTAGGGTGCTAATGATTGTTGCCCAATTGGGCCCTTCGATATTTTTCAATAGATGTCGATCACGCAATTTAGAGTGACGACTAATCACAAAAAGATTAGCCAGTAACATTAACCAAACGATTGTCGCAGTAGCCCAGGCGCATCCAACACCTCCCAGTTTGGGGAAACCGTAGTGCCCATAAACCAATACATAATCAAATGGTATATTAATTAAAAAGCCTGCCAAATTAACGGCAAATACTTCTCGCGTTAAACTCATGCCTTCCAAGGTTCCGCGCACAGCAGGTATTAAAACCATGGGGATGGCACAGAAACTTATCACCAACAAAAAGCTGCGTGCAACGGCCAACATATTGGCTTCGAAAGTCAGTAAACTCATCGCCCACCAAACAGCCCATACCATAATCATGGCAACTATCCCTGAAAAGAAACAAGTCCATATCGATTGATGAAATTGATGTTTCAAGCCAACTGCATTACGCGCACCAAATTGATTACCAATTAATGGTTGAGTTGAGAAACCGATACCTAAAAAGAAAAAGATCACCATGTTCCATGCATTGGTGCCGAGATTCAACCCAGCCAGCTCTACGGTTCCAGCATGCCCCGCTATCACCACATCAGTCGCGGTCATACCTACGATGGCGAGCTGCGCAAGTGAAACTGGTAAAGCCAGTTTTGATAACGCAATAATTTCATTAATGAACTTAGTGAGCATTATAAACTTGAGAAGTTAGAAAACTGATAGAAAATCGCTGTGCGACCGCCAGGAAACTGAAGTGCCACAGGATTAATAAACGATATTTTCTTTTTAGAAAATATCAGTCATCAAATAAATACTCAGTGTCCGCAAAATATTGATCCAAACCAATCGGTTCTCGAAACATTAGGGCTGGTGGAAATGTCGCTTCTTCAGTTGCAGACTGATTACTCCAAAGCTCATGTTCTTTTTTCAAAAAACTGTCAGAATAAATGTTCGCGACCATTCCACCCACCAATAATAAAGACCAAAACCATTTAGCTCTACTGCCTAGATGGCTAGAATAGGTTAATAACGCATAGATAAAGGCAATTCCAATACCCGCGTAGGTAACACTACTAAGCCATTGCCCGACATCCGGTGATTGAATATTAAAGCGCACCATACTAACTAAAAATCCAATCACAACAATAACTATGGCCGCTAAACATGCAAGCACCCAATGCTCACGCATATTTGCTTGCCCACGAACCAGTTTACTTATGCTCCCTACGATTAAGGTCCATGCAAATAAGGTTACAATCACAGTAACAAAACGCACTACAAAATCAAAAAACTCAAAAGGCTTAACGCTAAATGCCCAAAAATTGAAGGTATATAACAGTGCTGCAATCACACCAATAAGCGCAGCAGCATGGCCTGACTGAAAAGGTTCTAATAAGCTATACCATGCCGAGCGATTAGCTGTTTGTGCTACCTCAGACGATGTATCAAAAATGCGTAACCTTGTGTCGCCAATGTGTATTTCATCACCCCAATGATACGACTGAACACTATTGGTAAACGGCTTATCGGCGAGCAATGAGCGATTGGTAGAACTAAGGTCTTCTATACTCAGAGCACCTTGCTCATCGAGGTGAATTTTTAATTGTTCGGCGTCGACGTATTTGTCTTGAATTATAATATCGCTATTCCAAGCTCGACCGATACTGATGCCATCAGAACCAAGTCTAACTCGCTCGATATAACGATCACGCTTACCACTAACTTGTACGATTAAATCAAAAAATGAAGAGTTCATAGCGAGCGTTCCACAAATTTACGATTCAAAGCTTGAATCTGATCTCGCTCGGCCGCTGAAATTGACAGGTGGGTATTGAAGGTTTCCGAGTTACTATTTCTTTCCACTAGCAATAATGAATCATACAAACCTCGCAATTTTTTATACGCTCTAACACAACTCGTCACTCGTTGATAGCTTTTGCTATCTTCACCTTCGACAAAGTCAACATGACACTTATAGTTACTTGAATATTCATAACTTGAACTGTTATCTGCGCGCATTGCATTCGATATAGTCTGCGAAAATTGGGTGGATACTAATTCCAATGAGGTGTTTTTTACAAAACTAAAGGATAGCTGACCCGCATTTAAGCGGCTGTCTAAATATATTGAATTACCTGCCTGACAAGTCTTACTTGCGGAGTCGGTAAAACGCTCTTTGTCATCACTATTAGTACCACCCCAGCACTGAAAATCTTTGCGTATCTCACCAAACAAAGGCTCGTCAGCAAAGCTTTCAAGTGGCCATTGCTGGTCAATCAATTGCTGTATTCTGGGTCGCTGCCATCGTTTAATTTGGTCGGCGATTTCATTTTGATATTGATCTTGCGGCACAGTTCTAGCGGCATTCACCAATCGAGTGGCCTTATTGGCCGGCACTAAAAAACTTAGTTGACTTCCCGCGGTTGCTACATTAACACCGATCACCTGCCCAGCACTATTGAGTGCGGGACCTCCGCTCATACCAGGATTAAGGCTACCCGAAAACAAAACTTGCTCATTGTAACTATGTTCAACCATGCCGTTATTGGGGCCACGCACCAAGGTGACGCCAAAATCTCTTGGATTACCGAGTGCAAATACAGTCTCGCCTCTATGCATACCTTGATCGGCAAACTTGAAATAGCGCTTACTAGGATTGGAATGGCGCAATACTGCAAGGTCATGCACCACATCAAAATCGAGCAAATCCAAATGCCCTAACTCGCCAGAATGCGAACGGTATTCAATTTTATGGGTAGTCGGTGACTGCACATAGGTGGAAATCACATGATAATTGGTAACAATCAAGCCATTTTCAGAGACTTGAAAACCCGAACCGATGGAAGATTTACTACCCGCCTGCGGCGATATGACGCGAATTTGATAGACCAAATCATAGTATTCAGAGAAATCTTGTGTATTGTTCTGAGCCTGACTGTACGCCGAGCAAAACAAAGCCCCCGCCACGACTATTGCCGCGCGCCAATATCTTGAATACAACATAGCTTTTAGAGCTCCTTTTTGTAGGTAGTATTTGCAGGTAATATTCAGCTTGTGATTAATAGACCGAAGTTTCATTCAGCTTATTGCCACACATAGCCGATGTCAACTATAGCCGTGAACTAGTGCAGAAATATGCTAAACCTAAACTGCATGCGACAGTCAAATTTGGCATAAATAGGTTAATAAAAAAAGGCCCAGCTAAAATTTAGCGGGCCCTTTTATACTTCGATAGATTTTTTATAAAATGGCTTATTTTTTCTTTTGCATCTTAACGCTTATCTCTTCGATCTTTTCAGCGGCATCACGGATGCGGCCTGGAATATCGACAAATGATGATAAGCCTCCACCGAAACGTTTTTTAAAGTCGTCAACGCGCTCTTCTATAGACACGCGTTTTTTGTTTACGACCTGTTCCAAATCCCCTTGGACTGATTGACCACGCTTTACTAATTCAGCAAATACCTTTTGCCCTTCGGCATTAATTTCTTCGTATTTATCTTGTACGTCTTCATATTTCTCTGACAGTTCTTCATAACTGCGCGAGTAAGCCCCCAAGCCAGCTAACCAAATATTTTTAGCCATGGCTTCTGCTTTGTCGCCAGAAAGATTATTAAGATTCTCTTGCAACATCGCTTGTAGCTGTTGGATGCGGCTTTCTATGTTTTTAGCTTCAGTTTCAGCACTAGTTTTTCTAGGCTTAGTCTTTTTAGATGTGGCTTTTCTAGCAGTCGTTTTTTTCTTCGCTTTACGGCTAGCGGTTGCTTTATTTTTTGTCGCAGATGTCTTGCGTGTGACTTTCTTTTTGGTCTTTTTAGCGACTTTTTTGGTAACTTTTTTATTCGCCTTCTTGCTTACTTTCTTAGTAGCTTTCTTAGCCGTTGCCTTAGTTGTTCTCTTAGTTACTTTTTTGGCTGATTTTTTTGCAGCCGCAGTTTTTTTTGTTGCTTTCTTTTTCGCAATCTTTTTTTCTTCAGCCATATCGTTCACCAATTTTGTAACAGATTTTATCTGCAACGAGTTACTGTAATGACTACACTATATACGAGCAAATTAGAATGATCTCTCTAATTAGAATTTTGTTTCTAATAAGCTGCGCGCTATGACAAATAATCATCCAGCACTTGATTCATTTTTTCCTCTAATTTCGGAGCAAAAGAACGAGTCATTATGCCAAGCTTCACATCTACCAATAATTCACCATCCTTTGGCTCCACTTGTGCATTAATCCCAGTGGCATGTTTATAACTAAAATTATCTCCCACAGGTTTATAACTGCCGCCATACTCACCCACTAATCGATCCAAAAGCTCTACTGCCACAGACCTACATTCATCTAGACCTAAACCGTGCTTACGACAAACATGTACTTTACTCAAAACCTAGCCTCTCTTATAAAAAAGGTAAAAAATGTAAATATAGATGCTCTTCAATACTTGGCAAATCTAAGATTTGGTCATCTGCAATCAAATTATCGTAGCCACCGAAATTCAATAATGTATACAATAAATTCCCAGCTAACAAACGCGATGCATTAGAAGACTCTGCCACATCAGCCTTGTCCATTACTAGCTTAACCAAAGCAACTAGGGTTTGATACATCAAAGCAAGTAGCTTGGACAGAGATGACCGTAAACTAGGATAACGTTCATGAATGCCTCGCAGATCATGACTAAAGAACTTAAATTGTTGAAGAATGTCTGACACCACCGACAAAGCCGCTAATGTTTCTTTTGCATCTCCTTTGGCTTGAGATGTTATCTCCTGTAATGCATGCAAAATTCGAGCATGATACTGGGCATACAACTCTTCTACTACTTCTTCTTTACCCTTAAAGTGATAATACAAATTACCGGGGCTGATATTCATTTCATGAGCTAAATCAACACTAGTCACGCTGCTCTCACCACGTTCGTTCAATAGAACTAACGCGACATCAAGAATTAATTCACGTGTACTCATTTTAGCCATAATCTAAGTGTAACAAGAGTTGTTTAAATCGACATTAAATAAATATTTAACAAAAAGACCTGCTAGTGCAGGCCTTTCGTATAAAATTGTTGCGAATAAAACTTATGCAGTTTTTTTCTCTAAATCTTTACTCAAAGTCTCTAGCTTGTCTGAAACATCTTGCAAACGCGCAGGAATATCAACCAATGAAACCAAACGATCTCTTACAGTTTCAATTTGTTCTTCAATAGATGAACGACGCTCGTTCAACATATCTTCAGCTTTATCTTGAACTTTCTCGCCGCGTGCCACCAAGTCTTGGACAAAGTCTTGACGATCGTCGTTGATTTTAGTGTAACGAGTTTGTAATTCTTCGCCTGCTTTAGCATAACGAGTCTTCAACTCTTCATATGAACGTCCATATACACCCAAACCAGCGAACCATGCTTGCTTAGCGATTTGTCGTGCGTTTTCAATACGGCTTATTAATCCTTCCTCAGCCACTTTAATTTCTTTCTTAGCTGATTTTACTTTTGCAGAAGTTTTCTTTGCAGTTTTTTTAGTTGTCATGGGAATGTCTCCAATCAATGAATTAATTTCGATGGAGAGAGTTTACGAATTACAATTAGAATGTGCCGCCTAATTAGAATCTGAGTTCTAAACCCTTAACTTCTAAATAGAGTAATCAACCAATCAAGATATCCTTAGCGCGGTTAATTTGCTTGGCCAACGCATCAGAGCCGCCTCGATCAGGATGAATCTTTTGCATAAGGCGCTTATGGGCAGTTCGAACCTCATCTTCACTTGCATTAATATCTACGCCTAACAAGTCAGCGGCATCCTGGCGAGACATCGCTTGCTCAGTTGTTGGCTGCTGAGTGCCCACATTACTATCCTGTCCAAAAAGCTTTTTGAACAAAGGCACATACTGAGCCAATTGAGCCACCCGCCCGGCCAGTGCAAGTAATGCCGCCAAAATACCCATTAACCAATGCGCCCTGCCACTCACCACCAAGCCCAAAATGATTCCTGCAAAGATATATAAGGCTGCTTTCTTAGCAAAACCTTGACGTCGATTTTCGGGCAAGCCTTGCCAACGCTTATAAACGTAGATTAGCGCAGCAATTAGAGCAATAACGAGAAGTGAATAAAACAAGAGGCTGTGTATAGATAATTATTTTGAATGTCAGTACTGCTATAATAGACGCTAAAGCAATTCTTTGAAAATATCTTTATGACTAGCAAATCCAAGTCTAACTCGATCGTGACGGGCTTACTGTCCTTTATTGAGCAATCACCTACCCCATTTCACGCGACACTGAATTTATTAGCCTTGTTCAAAGACGTCGGATTTAGTGTCTTAGATGAAGGTGCCCAGTGGAAGATAAAAGCAAATAAGAGCTATGTAGTTACACGCAACGATTCATCAATTATCGCCTTTAAAACGGGTGCTAATCTTGACGCTGGCATTAATATGATTGGTGCGCACACGGATAGCCCTTGTTTGCGTATTAAACCAAATCCCCAGATCGAAAAATACGGTTATACCCAACTTGGTGTAGAAGTGTACGGTGGTGCATTACTGCACCCATGGTTAGATCGCGATCTATCGATTGCTGGGCGCGTTAGCGGCGTTAACAAAAAAGGTGAACTGTTTCATGAGATTATCGACTTTAAAAAAGCCGTCGCCATCATTCCAAGCTTGGCCATACATCTGAATCGCGATGCGAATTCCAAAAGTGCCATCAATAAACAAAGGCATCTACCTTTGATATTCAGCCAGCGCGAAAAACTAGATTTTAAAAAACTATTACTTGATTACTGCAATAAGGGTGCGGCTGAAATACTGGAATACGAACTATCTTGCTATGACACTCAGCCTCCGGCTCTGGTAGGCCTGGATGACGAGTTTGTTAGCGCTGCACGTCTGGATAATTTACTAAGCACCTATATAGGCGCTCGCGCATTGCTGGATTCTAGCGGTGATCAAGCTGCTTTGTTTATTTCCACGGATCACGAAGAGGTTGGCTCCACGTCAGCTGCCGGCGCACAAGGCCCTTTCTTAAAATCGGTATTAGAACGAATTACTAACAATGCCAGCGAATTGACGCAAATAGTCTCTCGGTCAACGCTTATCTCTTGCGACAATGCACATGGGATACATCCCAATTACTCGGATAAACATGACCGCAACCACGGCCCCGTTTTAAATCAAGGCCCAGTTATCAAAATCAATAACAGTCAACGCTATGCAAGTAATAGCGTTAGCTCAGCCAAATTCAAACAACTTTGCGCCGCTAACGATATACCCACTCAAACTTTCGTAATACGCTCAGACATGCGCTGTGGCAGCACTATCGGCCCGATAACCGCCTCGGAAATAGGCATTGAAACTCTCGACATAGGAGCGCCACAATGGGCCATGCACTCAACCAGAGAAACCGCAGGGTCAAAAGATTGTGAGTACTTATATAAGGCACTACTCGCCTTCGTTAACTGATTGATCAAGTAAAGGCTTTACAGGTCCTGTAAAATAAACATAATTGCGTCGACCCACCGGCCTAGAACTACGCATATAACCCAAGTAGGAATTACTAATGAATGACACTTTAATCGATCAAGGTCTCAACTTGATGATCTACGGCATGGGTACAGTTTTCGTATTCTTAACCATTCTGGTGTTTGCGACTAGCCTGATGTCAAAGCTAGTTAACAAGTTTGCACCCGCCGACAGTGAGCTTGAAGCTGCCGCTGCCACAAATATCAATCCTAGCGCTACAGACGGACAACCACGCCCGCAGATATTAGCCGCGATAAAGCAAGCAATAAGCCAACATCGAAATAGTTAAATAGGCAACACGCCGACAAAAATATAAATCTAAGCACCATGTCAAAAAACAAACTAGGCATCACCGAAGTCGTACTCCGTGATGCGCATCAATCTTTACTTGCTACACGCATGCGTATTGACGACATGCTACCTATTGCTGAAAAGTTAGATAAAGTCGGCTATTGGTCGATGGAATCATGGGGCGGTGCTACCTTCGATTCGTGTATTAGATTCTTAGGCGAAGACCCTTGGGACAGAATCCGTGAGATCAAAAAAGCAATGCCAAATACACCACAGCAAATGCTGTTCCGTGGACAAAATATTTTAGGTTATCGGCACTACGCTGATGATGTGGTTGACAAATTCGTTGAACGTTGCGCGGTTAATGGTATCGATGTGTTTCGAGTATTCGATGCGCTAAACGATATGCGCAATATCACTCCCGCACTGAAATCAGTAAATCGTGTTGGCAAGCATGCTCAAGGCACACTGAGCTATACGGTCAGCCCTGTACACACTATGCAAGCTTGGCTGGACATGGCTCGTCAATTAGAAGATGCCGGAGCTGATTCTATTTGCGTTAAAGATATGGCTGGTTTGCTTCGACCTTACGTCGGTTATGAACTAATTGCCGCTCTCAAAAAGACTGTGGATATTCCAATTCAGTTACACGCTCATGCTACGACTGGCTTAAGCACTGCGACCATTATGAAATGCGTTGAAGCGGGCATTGATAACGTCGATACATCAATATCATCCATGTCCATGACTTATGGGCACTCCGCCACCGAATCAGTGGTATCGATCTTTGAAGGTGGTGATCGAGACACTGGCTTGGATATCAAAGAAATTGAAGGAATTTCTGCTTACTTCAGAGAAGTACGAAAAAAATACGCCGAATTTGAAGGTTCCTTGCGCGGGGTTGATTCACGAATATTAGTAGCTCAAGTTCCTGGTGGCATGCTTACCAATATGGAAAATCAACTGCGCCAACAAGGCGCCGAAGATAAGCTCGACGATGTATTAGCAGAAATACCCAGAGTGAGAGAAGATTTGGGCTTTATTCCTTTAGTGACACCAACTTCACAAATTGTTGGTACTCAAGCGGTTATCAATGTGTTGATGGGAGAACGTTACAAGAACATCGCTAAAGAAACGGCCGGTGTATTGCGCGGCGAATACGGAGCCACCCCAGCACCTGTAAATGCAGATATTCAAGCACGAGTGTTAGATGAGGGTAAAGAGGCCATTAGCTGCAGACCCGCCGATCTAATCGACAACGAAATGGGTGCTCTAACTCAAGAGTTTAGCGGCTTGGTAAAAGAACATAATTTAGAGGTTAAACAAGGTGATGACTTTGTTGATGATGTTCTAACCTATGCATTATTCACTCAGGTTGGTTTGAATTTTATTAAGAACCGCGATAATCCGAGTGCGTTTGAGCCAGTGCCTACAGGTAAAAGTAGCAGTGTGCCGAGTAACGATGCTGGTGAAGCAATCTATACAGTTGAAGTTGAAGGCCAAAGCTATACGGTTACTGTTAATGAGGGTGGCGACCTGACGGGCATTGCACCTATTGGAACTGGAGCAGCAAATACCGGCGCTCCAGCCGCAAGCTCTGCGGCCCCTGTGACAAGCGGTGGAGAACCTATCAATGCGCCGCTCGCGGGTAATGTAATTAATGTACCGGTTACTGCAGGCCAGCAAGTTAGCGCTGGCGACACAATATTGATTCTAGAAGCCATGAAAATGGAAACAAATATCAGCGCTCCTAATGACGGGCAAATTGTCGAAGTCAAAGTTCGCGAAGGCGACAGCGTCACCGTCGGTGATGTTTTACTGACCATAGCCTAGGATTCGGGAGACAGATAATGGAAAACTTGAATAAGCTTTGGCTAAGCTCTGGATTAGCACAAGTAGAAATCGGCCAGATATTTATGTTGCTGATTGGCTTAGGTTTATTATTTCTAGCCATTCGCAAAGGCTTTGAACCCTTATTGTTAGTACCGATCGGGTTCGGCACTTTGCTGGCAAACATCCCTGGTGCTGGCTTTGACGCCGCGCCTGTATATGATGCGCTTGGACAACTAGAAAGCCCCGGCGGCTTACTTTATTACATCTATCATGCGGGCATAGAAACCGGCCTTTTCCCACTGATTATCTTTATGGGTGTCGGTGCCATGACGGATTTTGGCCCACTACTTGCCAACCCAAAGACATTGCTTCTTGGTGCTGCAGCGCAAGTCGGTATTTTCACAACCGTGTTAGGCGCCGTAGCCTTAGGTCATTTTGGCATACTGGACTTTAGTATTCGCGATGCTGCCTCGATAGGAATTATTGGTGGTGCGGATGGACCAACCGCTATTTTTGTTACCAGCAAACTCTCACCAGAGCTATTAGGGCCAATAGCGGTTGCTGCGTACTCATATATGGCGCTGGTGCCGATTATTCAGCCACCCATAATGCGCGCCATGACTACCGAGTCAGAACGTCAGATTAAGATGGAGCAATTACGCTCAGTATCGACTGCTGAAAAAATTGTTTTCCCACTTACACTGTTAGTATTGGTTGCGTTTTTGTTGCCGGATGCTGCCCCACTACTCGGCATGTTTTGCTTTGGTAATTTGATGCGCGAATGCGGCGTAGTTGCCCGTTTAAGTGATACCACTCAAAATGCACTAATTAATATTGTCACTATTTTCTTAGGTCTTGGGGTTGGCTCGAAAATGAGTGCAGATAAGTTTCTTAATGCAGAAACTATGGGTATTCTGTTATTAGGCGCGGTCGCATTTTGTATTGGTACGGCCGCTGGTGTGCTGATGGCGAAACTCATGAATAAACTTTCTACTCATCAGATCAATCCTCTAATTGGTGCTGCTGGTGTTTCGGCAGTACCTATGGCGGCGCGTGTTGCAAACAAAGTAGGCTTAGAATCCAATCCGCAAAACTTCTTACTTATGCATGCCATGGGTCCCAACGTAGCCGGTGTGATTGGCTCTGCAGTGGCTGCCGGTATAATGATCAACCTTGTATCAGCTCTATAATGATTTTTTCACTAAAAGATAAGACTCCCACTATTCATGATTCGTGTTTTATAGCACCATCAGCCTCGTTGATCGGCCAGGTCATATTAAAAGAAAATGCGGGCGTTTGGTTTAATTGCGTTATTCGAGCCGATAACGACACGGTTACTATTGGAGAAAATACCAATATACAAGACGGATCGATATTGCATGTGGATCCAGGATTTCCAATCAATATCGCCGCTAATTGCACTATCGGTCACAAGGTGATGTTGCATGGCTGCACGATTGATGAAGGTAGCTTAATCGGCATGAATGCGGTTGTTTTGAACGGCGCAAAGATTGGTAAAAACTGCATCATTGGAGCCAATGCGTTGATAACAGAAGGCACCGTAATTCCAGACAACTCAATGGCCCTAGGTTCGCCTGCCAAGGTAGTTAAAAACCTGTCAGAAAAAACCGCTAAGCTATTGCAAAAGTCTGCCAATCATTACGTTGACAACGGTAAGTTATACTCAAAGCACCTAAACAAAATAGATTGATTAGTAGACTTCACGGCATCAAAGGTATCATTAGACAGCCCTGAGCGGCTTTATAGACAAGCCCTGAGC
>CAZHEL010000004.1:33388-121267 GCA_964531625.1 uncultured Gammaproteobacteria bacterium | reverse complement strand
GGCATCAAAGGTATCATTAGACAGCCCTGAGCGGCTTTATAGACAAGCCCTGAGCAGCTGGTTATAAAAAGCCTGAACCGTCGTCATTACAACAGTCTTAAGTTTTTTAAAACTAACCATCCTCTAACAAACTTATTAAGTCCGCCACCGCCGCGTTGGCGCGGCTTATATACGAGCTCATTACCAGCGAATGATTAGCAAACATTCCCATACCACTGCCGTTCAGAATCAACGGGCTCCATACAGGCTGTTGGGTTGCTTCTAGCTCACGAATAATTTGTAGAAAACTCGGCAAAGCATTTTTCTTTTCTAATACTGATTTGAAATCACTTTCTGCGGCTCGCATAAAATGAATTAAAGCCCAAGCGGTTCCGCGCGCCTCATAAAAATTATCATCAATTTTAGACCATGGTGTTTTACTCACCACCTCAGGTGCAGTTTGAGTAGATTGTTCGGCACCAGCATCACCTGCCAAATCTATATTCAAGCGTGCTTGTGGTTTGGCAGCGCTCAAGCGTTGTGACAACGATCCTAAGCGCTTCTCAACCAACTTCAGCCAGTCATTTAAATTGTCAGCTCTGCTGTAAAACTGTGCATTTCTCTGAGAAGCATCTTTAAGACGATCGAGATATTTTTGCAAAGCTTTGGCACCGGCTTCATATTCGCCCTCGGCAGAAGGAAACATCCACGCCTCACTATCGACGTTAAACTTAGGTTCGGCCGTTTCTAAGTCAGGATCAGCAACCGACTGAGTTTGTGAGCGACTCATGTCATTACGCAAAGACTTAGCGAGATCACGAATTTGCTGCAGAACGCCAAATTCCCAGTTGGCGATATTGTCCATGAATATGCCTGGAGGAGCATAGTCATTACTTATGTAACCACCCGGCTTATCCAATAAGGCCTCGGTAGCTTTGATTAACATCTCTGTGGTAGCTGCACCCACTACTCTTTGCTGGGTGACCTCAGACGAATCAAGCGCCACAAAGTCAGGCTCCTGACTCCAATACCAACCCACTAAAGTAAACAGAACGAACAGTACCAGAACAAGCAGTCCCAGCGGCTTATGTAAATCAGACATCGTATTTCCTATAGTTTCCTTTGATACCTAAATATAAAGGCATTACTTAGAAACTCAATAGCGATTAGTACACTATAGTGCCGCCAATACCTTTCTCTGTAAAACGCTTATTTTATTAGCTAAGGGCTTATTTTTATTGGCTAAGGGCTTTATTTACTGGCTAACGGCTTTGCACAAATGGGTGATGGCTTCCCAATCACCGTTGCGTGCTAGATTACTTGGCACTAACCAACTACCGCCCACACACATCACATTTGGCAAGGCTAAAAATTCTTGATAATTAGTGGCACTAACACCGCCAGTTGGACAAAAACTAACATCACCGAAAGGGCCATTAAACGCCTTAAGTGCGGACACTCCACCGACTACCGTTGCGGGGAATAATTTAAGCTCATTCAAACCATGTTCTTTAGCAAACAATATATCTGAACCTGTGGCCACACCAGGTAAATAGGCGATATTCAGCTCGCTAGCAGTGTTTGCTAAACGCTCTGTAATTCCAGGACTCACTATGCCGTCGGAACCTAAATCGACAACGGTTCGCATGTCTTCACTAGTGGTTACCGTTCCAGCAAAAACCAGCATTTGTGGAAAGTTCTTTTTGACCAGCTCAATTGCCTGAATAGCAAACGGGTGGCGCAGAGTAATCTCAATAACATTCACACCTCCGTCCAACAACGCTTGTGGCATAGCACTTGCTTGTTCTTCATCTTCAATTACAACCACTGGAACTACTTTTTGCTTGTTCAGTAACTCACTTACTCTAACTGTCTTTTTCATAATATTTTTTTATCTAATGTGAATGTTTAACTAAAAAATGAAGCACCGGAGGTAGATTCACTCACTACCGCGCGCATATTTTCAAACAAACCACGACCAAGTGTGTTGGTGCTTTTAGGGGCTTGTGCTGCTTGCCTTTGTCGCAGATCAGACTCACTAACTAAAGATGATATCTGGCCACTCTGGCAATCAATTCTTAACATATCTCCGTCTTGCAAGTACGCCAACAAACCACCACTCTTAGCTTCTGGACTGACATGGATCGCTGATAATACTTTACCTGATGCTCCTGACATACGACCATCGGTAAGCAAGGCTACTTTAAAACCTTTGTCTTGCAAGATACCTAGATACGGCGTTAACTTATGTAGCTCCGGCATTCCGTTAGCCGCGGGACCTTGAAAACGAACAACCGAAATATGGTCACAGTTAAGCTCACCATTATCGAAAGCCGTTTTTAGAGCATCTTGAGTTTCAAAAATCTTACAAGGCGCCTCAATGCTTTGATATTGCTCATCAACCGCCGATACTTTTACGACACCTGTGCCTAAATTACCGGTCACCATGCGCATGCCTCCTTCACTAGCAAAGGGCTTGTCAGCTGACGCCAAAATTTCTGTATCACCGGAATTATTAACGGGTGCTGACCAACCAAGTAACCCTTGATCATTCTGCTCTTTCTCTACTAACTCTGGCTTACATTCATAGGCGTCTAAACCTTGGCCCATAACATTAACCACGTCTTCATTTAAAAGTCCGATAGAACGTAACTGATTAGTGATATATGCCAAGCCGCCTGCTTGTTCAAAATGGTTTACATCAGCCTGACCATTTGGATAAACGCGTGCTAACAAAGGAGTGATACGTGAAATACTGTCCATATCTTGCCAGTTAATTTGGATGCCCGCCGCCCCGGCCATGGCAATTAAATGTAAAGTCAAATTAGTAGAGCCGCCGGTCGCCATCATCATAACCATCGCGTTAACCACTGACTGCTCGGTCACAACCTTGGCCAGTGGTCGGTAATCTGATCCTTTTTGCGTCTGATTTAGTAAACGCACTACTGACTCTTTAGTTAGTGCTGTGCGCAGGTCAGTACCAGGATTGATAAAAGATGTGCCAGCTAGCTGTAAGCCTAACGCCTCCATCAAAGTTTGATTAGTATTGGCGGTACCATAGAACGTACAGGTACCAGCACTGTGATACGACGCACTTTCGGTTTCTAATAAGGTGCTTTTATCGATTTCACCAGCGGCGAACTTTTGTCGTGCCATGGCTTTTTGTCTATTCGGTATACCCGACGGCATTGGCCCTGCCGGTACGAACACGGCTGGCAAATGCCCGAACTGTAAAGCACCAATAAGCAGACCAGGTACTATTTTGTCACAAACACCCAAACACAAAATTCCGTCGTACACGTCGTGTGACAATGACACGGCAGTCGCCATCGCTATCACATCGCGGCTAAACAAACTTAACTCCATGCCGGGCTGGCCCTGCGTAACCCCGTCACACATTGCTGGTACTCCGCCAGCCACTTGTGCCGTTGCACCGTGAGTGCGAGCTACCAATTTAATAATATTAGGATATGTTGCAAACGGCTGATGGGCTGAGAGCATATCGTTATAGGCAGTAACAATGCCGATGTTTGCACCTTGCCCCGCTGGAATGGCTTTCTTATCGGCCTCAGATTCTGCGGCGACAACATGCGCCCAGTTACTGCAAGACAGTCGGTCCGGCGCTGGGGGTTGATTGCGCATATCGTCTATCATCGATAAGTAGCTAGCACGACTGGCCTTGCTGCGCTCAATAATAATATCGGTTATTTGTTTTATGTTAGTCATATATAAAATTGTTAATCAGCATAGTAAACATGTAATAGGGTCTGCTGCTGAAAGATCACACTACGTATTGGTAATCCAGTCATAGCACCACCTTTTGTTGCTGTCTCAAAAACCTGTCGCTTGTTCTGCCCCGTGATATGCAGCGCCAAAACCGAAGTATCTAATAACATTGGCAAACTCCATGTTATACGCTCAACCTGCGAGCTGGGTGAATTACAGCTAAGTAAATTGTTAGGATTATTGGCATCAACCAAATCCGCAATATTGTCCGCATCTGGGAAAAAAGAAGCCGTATGGCCATCACCCCCCATGCCCAAAACTACCGCATCGAACGGACGTGGCCTAGAAGGGTCTGATTTAGTGGCTACACAATAGATTTTTAATACCTCCTGCAAAGACGCTGGAGCGTTTTCGGCTTGCCTATACAAGGGTACAAAAGTAACGCTGTTAGGCAAATCATCAAGTAGATATTGGTGCATAAAAGACTCATTGGATAACTCATGCCCGGGTGACACCCAACGCTCATCGACTAAAGTAATCACCACCCTCGACCAATCCAAATCTCGTTGCGCAAGAGCCTTAAAAAGTGGCTTTGGAGTAGAACCGCCCGACAAAGCAATCACGGCGACACCTTGCGCGGCAATACTTTGACTAAGCTGCGCGACAAGCCTATCGGCTAATAATTGCGCAAGCGTCAGCTGGTTGCTAGACTCATTCCAGGAATAGTTAGCTAGCATCAAAATCTTGCCATTTGCGTTGGTCTTGCATTAGCAAACCAAGCGAATCATCAGGCCCATTAGAGCCTGCTTTATATTTACTTAATGGCTGCTTAGTCTGCTCCCAGCCATCGATGATGCCGTCAACCCAGCGCCAAGCAGCACGTAGCTCGTCAGATCTCATAAACAAGGTTTGATCCCCGCGAGTTACGTCTAATAGCAAACGCTCATACGCACTGGGGCTACGATGTTCTTCAAACGCTTCTTCAAATGAAAGGTTTAAACCCACGTTCTGCAAAGAATTAATCTCACTCAAGCCTGGCACCTTATTCATTAGATTCATCTGAATCCCTTCATTTGGTTGTAAACGAATAAGCAAAGAGTTGTTATTTATGGCATTCGGATCAACATCAATAAAGCGAAACACAACCGGCTTAAATTGAATAACAATTTCAGAATAACGATTCTCCATGCGCTTACCTGTGCGCAAGTAAAGTGGTACGCCTTCCCAACGATTGTTTTCAATTTCGGCCTTAATGGCGACAAAGGTTTCGGTGTTTGATGAGCTGCCTTTAGCATCATCTTCTTCCATATACGCCGACACTAATTCATTGCCAACCGCACCTGCTTGATATTGACCACGCACGGTATTCGCTTGAACGTTACTCGCATCGATCGTTTTAAGACAGCGAATTACTTTGAGTTTTTCATCGCGGATATCGTCGGCACGGTTACGAGCGGGAAACTCCATTGCGACCAAGCACACAAGCTGCAATAAATGATTCTGCACCATATCGCGTAGCGCACCTGATTCATTGTAGTAAGCCCAGCGCCCACCTGCGCCAACGCTTTCGGCAACGGTAATTTGAACATGGTCAATATAATGGCGATTCCATAAGGGCTCAAAAAACATATTAGCAAAACGCAATGCCAACAAATTTTGTACCGTCTCTTTACCTAGATAATGATCAATACGATAAGTCTGATGCTCGGCAAAAGTTTTAAATAGAGTGTCGTTAATCTCGCCAAACGTTTCTTCGGAAGCGCCTAAGGGTTTTTCAACCACCAAGCGCGTAGAATCGGTAACAACACCGGCCGCACCCATGGCCTCACAAATAGGAGCAAAGATCGATGGTGGTGTTGATAAGTAAAACACCATTTCATCTGGCCCGAGTTCTTCGCGTAATCGTTTAAGGTCTGCTGGGTCAGTCGCGTCACCAACGAAATGAACAACCCGTTGACAAAAACTTTTCCAAACAGAGTCTTCCACCTCTTCTACATAGTCACTTTTTTTGGTCCATGCGTGCATGTTGGAAAGAAATTTTTCGGGGCTATATTTGCCGCGCCCAAAACCAATAACCTTGGTGCATTCGTTTAATAGGTTTTCTCTGTGCAAACTGAACAAGGCAGGGTATAACTTTCTAAAAGCCAGATCACCTTCGCCACCAACGATGACAATATTGCAAATATTGAGCATTTAATTCTCCAAATATTCTGATAACGTCGGCTCAAAACGCAAGCGATGTGATCAAGATTATTAATGTAATTTATTTACACATTTTAATTAATATGTTGTTTATTTTCAACGCTCATTTGATCAAGCCATCGGCTTGCTCAGCAAGGTGCAACACAATCAAATTAGCTATCAAAATTCCGATAAATATAAGATTACACTGAAATACCTTGGTTGGGTAAGATAACAACATGAACGCACAGACCGACAAATTGGCCTATTAGGTGCAATTGTTTACGCGCAAAACTCAAATATCTTAAAAACACAAAAGTTTTGAAACTAAACGCACTGAAACCTATCAGCGCTGAAACTAAAGTAAGCATCCTTGCTATACACGTCCCTTTCCACGAAAAAATCTGTCTTAATTTTTAACTTGCTTGTGCGTAATCAATATTAGTGTCCGAGCTTAACTCAAGCATGCGCGATGCAGTATCGATCATGCGATTTGAGAAACCCCATTCGTTGTCATACCAAGCGAGAATCTTAACCATATCGCCAAACACTCGGGTTTGTGTAACATCGACAATGCTTGAAGCAGGGTTATGATTAAAATCGCTAGAAACTAATGGCAAATCATTAATCTCCAAAACCCCGCCTTTAACTGTTTTAGCAGCTTTGCTTAGAATTTCATTCACTTCTTCAACGCTAGTCTCGCGCCCCACATTTACAGTCAAGTCCAACAACGATACGTTTAATGTCGGCACGCGTACCGATAAGCCATCTAACTTGCCATCAAGCTCAGGCACGACTAAACCAATAGCAGCAGCGGCGCCTGTTTTAGAAGGAATCATTGAATGTGCAGCCGCTCGAGCACGACGCAGATCAGTGTGATACACATCATTCAAACTTTGATCGTTGGTATAAGCATGAACCGTATTCGCTAAGCCTTTTTCAATACCAAGCTCTGCATGCAACGCAGCCGCTACAGGAGCCAAACAGTTGGTAGTACAAGATGCATTTGATACCAAACTATCTTTGCTGGTCAGTACAACATCGTTAACACCGTAGACCACGGTAGCGTCTAAATTTTTGCCGGGTGCCGATACCAATACTTTTTTTGCTCCAGCCTCTATATGCGCACCAGCAGTTTCTGCCGAGGTAAAAAGACCAGTGCACTCAAGCACCAAATCAATTTCTAATTCAGCCCAAGGTAAGTCAGCGGGATTGCGCTCAGAAACTACTTTGACTTTGTCTTGGTTTACCAACAGGTCGCCGTTTTCAACAGAAACTTGCTGTGCAAACTCACCATGCGCCGTATCGTATTTTAAAAGATGTGCATTAATGTTAGCTTCGCCAAGATCATTTATTGCTACAACTTTAAACTTATCTGTAGAGTCATACTCATATAAGGCACGAAGCACATTGCGACCAATACGGCCAAAACCATTAATAGCGACTCTTTTCATATCACACACCTTTATTGCACTGCTTTGCTTTTCAAAAAATATTTTTGCACTGAGCTTTCAAGAGATGAAAAAATCATTTCATCTACTGAGCCTAACACCAAAGACATACATCTCACACACACCACACTATATGTAATTTAATTACTATAAATACATTTATTTGTAATAAAATAACATTTAATAAGTAAAAATACAACTAAATAACTTTATTTCCATCACTCAGAAACAATTATCCGTTATTATGAAATTTAATTACAACCATACAGACTAATAGATCAACTCATGAATGAGCAAGAATCACTATTACAATTAATGGCCGGTGATGACGTTAATCTCAGCAAGTCGGACAGAAAGTTAGCTGCAACCATTCAAGACAACCCATCAGCGGTCATTCATTCATCAATCGCAGTACTCGCTATGGAAGCCGGTGTAAGTGAACCCACAGTAAACCGCTTTTGCCACAAACTTGGCTGTAACGGTTACCCCGATTTTAAACTGCGCCTTGCTCAAGAGATTTCATTAAGCGGCCAGTTATTCATAGAAAACATGAGCCGTGACGACAGTAGCGCGCAAGTAATCAAAAAAATTATGAGCGCGATTCAAGGCAGCTTGCAATCCCTTAGCAATTCAATTGACCCCAATATATTGAACGATGCTGCTGAGCGTATAAGTAAATGTAAAACTGTGAATTTTTTTGGTATGGGCGCATCGGGTTCAGTAGCTCTAGATGCGCAACATAAATTCTTCCGTTTTGGTATGCCCGCCATTGCTCATACCGACTTTATAAACCAACGCATGATTTGCTCAATGTTGGATAAAAACGATGTCGCTGTGTTTATTTCATACACAGGACGAACCGATGCCGTAATTACCAATGCGGCGCTGGCGCAAAAATGTGGTGCAGCGATAGTCGGCATTACCACTAAAGGTTCACCCTTGGCCGCACAATGTGATTACATATTGAATGCCAACATCATAGAGAATACCGATCTATTTACACCAATGACTTCGCGCATTATTCATTTGGCTATTATTGATATGCTCGCAACCAACGTCGCCTTGAAATTTGGCGACCGTGTTGAAGACAATATTAAGGCAATAAAAAGCAGCCTTGCATCAACTCGCACTGATCGATACTAAACGATCAATGCTTAATAATATTCGCGTTGTTTTAGTTCGGACTTTTCATCCAGGCAATATCGGGTCCGCGGCGCGCTCGATGAAGACCATGGGGCTAAGCGACTTATGCTTAGTTGCTCCAAAACAATACCCCTCTGCCGAGGCGAATAAAATGGCGGCGGGAGCACAAGACATGCTGACAAAAACAACCGTTGTTGATTCCCTTCCAGCGGCCATTAGCGACTGCACATTAGTGATTGCCAGCACAGCTAGGCCTAGAGGCTATGATCTACCGGAACTAAACCCAGTAAGCGCTGCAAAGATGTTAGTCAGCCATGCCAATAAATCACCCGTGGCACTAATTTTTGGCCCAGAAAGAATGGGACTGCATAATGACGATATTAAGTATGCAAAATATCGCGTCACTATTCCGGCCAACCCTGAATATAATTCATTGAACATGGCGGCCGCAGTACAAACGCTAAGCTATGAAATTTATCTGGCTTCTCAGCTTGAACAAAAGCTCGAGCAAACGCCCGAGCAATCAATCGGCACGCATCTAGCTCGCGAGCTGCCGAGCTCAAAGGATATGGAGTTACTATACGAACATTTAGAACAGGTGTTGCGTAAAATTTCTTTTTTACGCCCGCATCAAGGTGAGACTTTACAAAGAATTCGACATCTTCTGACGCGCGCCGAACCGGACGTTTTAGAACTGAATATATTAAGGGGCATCCTGCGAGCGATTGAAAAAACAACTCAATAATAATTAAACATCAAAACCGACTCTCTTATTCTTATGGGCAAATAAATCAATGGAATACGCCTTAATACCATCCGATATATCCAGCCTAGGTTTCTACAGTTTGGTGCTCATCAGTTGCTTCACCTCCATGCTCACTGCCTCGATTGGTATGGGTGGGGGCACGCTATTACTTGCCATAATGGCGCAAATAATTCCTGTTAAAGCGATTATTCCTGTGCACGGATTGGTGCAATTTGGTTCTAATTTTGGCCGCGCTGCAATATTACTGCCGAAGGTAGATTTACAATTAACGACGTGGTTTTTGCTCGGCAGTTTAATTGGCGCATTGATTGGTGGTCAAATCGTTGTCACCTTACCGGTGATCATTCTTAAAGTAGTTTTAGGCGCGTTTATTCTTTTTTCGGTTTGGGGGCCAAATGTCGCTGGCTTAGTCGGCAGCATCGCTAGCTTATTTGGCGGTGGTTTTATATCTACATTACTAACAATGTTTATAGGCGCGACTGGCCCTTTTGTCATAGCTATTTTGAGACCATTTCAGCTTTCGCCGCCGGCTTTAGTGGCGACCAGTGCCGCATGCCTGGTGATACAACACTTGTTAAAAGTGTTGGTGTTTGGATATCTAGGCTTTTTATTTGCTCCGTATCTAGCGCTGATTGTGCTAATGATTTTGACTGGCTTAACTGGAACGTTTATCGGCACTCGTTTCTTATTGAAAGTCGACGAAAAAAAATTCAAACGTTGGCTTAATATTGTACTAACTGTGTTAGCAATACGACTTATCGTGACTGCTTTTTTATAGCCCTAATAATATCAATAACGGCACACATCCTGTGCACCGGTACTTAATTTAGTGCAATCTTGCTATTTTTCTGTAGATGGTTCTGTGGCTGATTCTGTGCTTTGCGATTCAGCTGCACCTTGTTCAAGGCTTTGATTTAATTTTTCCAAAGTAGCGAGTAAGCTGTCCATAAAATGCTTGCCCGCTTGTTGCTCACTTTGTTGGGTGCTCTCTAAACCTTTAGTGAACTGCTCTAATTGTTCCATTAATAGAGAACCACTTTTGGTCAGCTCCTTTACCACCGGGCTTAATTCATCATTCAATAGCTCTACCATTGGGGCTAGCTCATCACCTAACTGCTCTACCACTTCGGCCATTTCTTCTTCAGCCTCAGCCATTTCCTCTACCGCTTCGGTCATATCTTTAGTCATTTCTTCTACGGCTTCACTCATGTCTTGCTCGACTGCTTTAATGGTCTCAGAAGCAGCTTGAGTTGCTTCATTAATTTTTTCCTGAACTTGAGCTTTATCGGTTTGAAATTTATCACCCTGTAAATATTCCTGAAATGCATCAACATATTGCGACACGCTACCAGTACCAATTTTTATGGCATCGCCCACCATCCAAGCACCGAGCTGAAACATCGAATCCAAGCCTTTTAGCTCTTGTCCAGCGACCAAGAATTCCTTGTTAGCTCCCTCTGAATTAAAAATTTCTAACGGCGCTCCTTCTTTCAAGCGATTAACTACCACGGCCGCATTACTGCTGATTTTCTCAGCAGCCTGCGGATCAATAGTCATTTGCACCGCCGAACCAATTTGGGTTTTAGTAACATCACTAACCGTACCTACCACTTGATCTTGGAAATAAACCACCGTGCCTTCTTCTATATCTTGCGTATTCTCAAAACTAGTAGTGACATTAAACCCGCTGTCTGAGCAAGCACTTAGCAAAACCAATAGACCTAAGCCTAGTAATTTTATATTTATCCAATTCATTTGTTTTTTCATTAAAATTTACTCCCCATGATAATTGGTCAACAATCAATTGCGCTATAGCTTATAGCATCCCATACCTGCTGGGCAAGAATTGAAAAATATAGAAAATTAGTTCTTGAAATGACCTTGTTGGTATAGCTTGGTGAGAACATCTGGTTGATCGATAAAGCGATTCCTATTGCCCTGCAGGGATTCAATAATATCGTTACGCTGCTTTTCATGTGCGCTCGGTGGATCAGCCTGATGCCAAGCATGCAGAAGCTTAGCTTGTTTAGTAAATAACACCAAACCTTGCCCTTTATAACGATCAGCCATATAGAACATAGCTCGAGCAACTTCACCGCGTGCACTCGGAGTTGGTTCGGCTGATCGTGCTTTGTAGTCAACCTCAAAATCGCATGCATTACCAAAATCTCGTCGCTCGCCGCGCACTTCATCAAAACGGAAACTAGATCGCTCATGGTTGACATCACTGCGAGCTGGATACAGATTGTGCAAATCAGCCTCAATCATATTAAATTGTGAGCTGCGCGAGCGACATTGCTTGCGAGTACCGCAATCAAGACCATTGGTAACCCATGACATAGGAAACACATGCTCCACGTTGATGCCACGTTTATCAGCGGTACGAAACGCTTCTTGGCAATATAAAGTACTACCTTGAGTGGGATATACATTTTGCCAGAATAAATGTCGCGCCTGTTTGTAATCTTCTATTGGGCTAGCTGATTGGGGAATACAAGCAACCAAACTAATAAGCAACAGAATCAGTAAAACCCGCATTATTTATGCACTCCATAACCGGCATATAATTCTTCGATCTGATCTTCATATTGATCCATAATTTTTTGCCGCCGCAACTTTAAGGTTGGTGTCATCAGGCCAGACTCAATAGTCCAAGCTTGGGTAGTGAAATGCATCTTTCTAATTCGAGCATAACTGGGAAAATCCGCCATCTGTGCTGCAACTCGTTTGCTAAGTTCAGCTTTGGCTGCCTTAGCATTTATGTCATCTACTACTAAATTATGTTCAGTGCAGAATTCGTTCCAATCTTGTTCGGCAATCACAATCAATGCAGATACATACGAGCGCCCTTCACCAACCACCATTACTTGTTCAAATAAAATATCTCGCTGAATGGCTGCTTCAATGTCTGAAGGCGGTACTTTCTCACCATTTGCCAGCACCAAAATATCTTTAATACGCCCTATTATTCGGATAAAGCCGTGCTCATCAATTGAAGCTCGGTCACCTGTCTTTAACCAACGCCCTTGCTCATCACCACTGTCTATTTCTACTATTTCTTTCGCGCTCGCTTGTGGGTTTTGCCAATAGCCTTGCATGACACCCTCTCCTTTAACCCACAATTCTTCGTGCTCTTTAATCATCACACCAACACCACGCAGAGCTAAACCAATAGAATCAGGGCGATTAAATTCCTGTGTATTTACACTCACTACTGGGCTGGATTCAGTAAGGCCATAGCCTTGCAATAAAGGAATACGCATAGCAAGAAATGTTTTGGCGACCTCAACCATTAACGGTGCACCTCCCACAATAACAAGCTTCAGCTCGCCACCAAATCGCGCTCTAACCGTTTCGCCAACTAGTTTGTCTAATAGCCCAGCTAATAGTAAGCGCGGATGCCAAGTAACAAGGCCTTGCTGATATTGAAATTGATGCCAACCAGTTTTAATCGCACGCTTAAAAAGATGCCGTTTAAATGAGCTCATGGTTTTCAATGAACTATAAATCTGATTATGAATACGTTCGAAAATTCTTGGAACCGACACGATAACCGTAGGCTTAACCTCTTGTAAGTCGCTAGCAAGTTGAGGAATACTGCGATTAAAGGTAACACTGCTGCCACTCATCATAGATGCGTAGTAGCTTACAGTGCGTTCGAATGTATGAGACAAAGGCAAGAAAGATAATAATTTGTCTTCTGGTGTGAGTGCTACGCTGCGCATCCCACTGTATGCGTTAGATAACATATTATAGTGCGACAGCATCACCCCTTTAGGGCGCCCGGTGGTACCCGAAGTATAAACAATAGAAGCAATGTCATGCGGCTCAGATAAACCACGCTCCATATGCTCTCCTACTTCTGGTAACCAATTTGCCAGCAACTGAACTTGCTCGTTTTCGTCGCCCGCCATAACAACCACTTTCTCTACGCAGCTAACATCTTCGTCAGTGCCAACAATGGCTTTCCAAGCGCCGGTATTATTGAGCAAGACTAGCTTTGATCCAGAATCACCAATGACATAGGCAATATTGTCTGCACGATCGGCAGTATACAACGGCACCACAATCAAACCCAAGCGCAGTGCAGCTTGGTCGAACACTACCCACTCAATGCTGTTTTTATAACAGATGGCAACGCGATCTCCTTTAACCAAACCACTATCTCGAAAGGCAACTTGCCAGCGCTCTACTTCCATTGCTAACTCGGCCCAACTGACACCCACCCATTGTTTGCGCTGGGGTGCATACTGAGTGTAAGCCAACTTATCGGAACTGCGCCGTACTCGCTCCCGAAACATCTCATCCAGCGTTTGTGCTTCCTGCGTATTGATGGTATCCAGCTCGTCAGCATAGATTGACTGAGCATCTGGTGGATGTCGCGCTATTTGGCTTGTAGTCAAATTGTCCTCGTTACTTATGCTTGTTTTTAGGGTGACAACATTAAATCGATTTCCATCAACTGAACTTATACTGAATATTACCGCGCTTAGGCGATCGGGTCATTAACATTCAACAATCTGATTGTCGCTATCAGACTTACTCAAGAGCATCGATTTATGGTAAATTGTTGCGATCCCATTGGAAAATGATCGCGTTTTTTCGAGCGCCTCTTTTTTAACAACAAGAATGGGAAAACAACGACAACCTAAATTTACAGATCCCTCTTATGCGAATCATTCTTTTAGGTGGCCCTGGCGCCGGAAAAGGCACGCAGGCCACATTTTTGACCGAAAAATTCAATATCCCTCAAATTTCTACAGGAGACATGTTACGTGCTGCTGTGAAATCAGGCTCAGAGTTAGGGCTAGAAGCTAAAAAAGTAATGGAGGCTGGCGGCTTAATTTCAGATGAAATTATTATCGGTTTAGTAAAAGATAGAGTAAAAGAAAACGATTGCCAAAACGGTTTTCTACTTGATGGTTTCCCAAGGACAATACCTCAGGCAGACGCAATGAAGGCCAATAACATCTTGATCGACTATGTTGTGGAGATCAATGTTGAAGATGCGGAGATTGTTAAGCGCATGAGTGGTCGCCGTGCTCACCTAGCCTCGGGTAGAACGTATCATGTGGTGTACAACCCTCCAAAAACTGAAGGGCTAGACGATGTAACTGGTGAACCTCTGGTGCAACGCGATGACGACAAAGAAGAAACCGTGCTAAAACGCTTAGCGGTATACCACCAGCAAACAGAACCACTGATCAAGTATTACAGCGACTACGCTAGTAGCGAGCAAGATAATGCACCTAAATATGTACGCATTGACGGTGTTGGCTCGGTAGATTCAATTCGAGATACGATTTTTTCTTCATTAGTTTAAACTCTTCATTAGTTTAAACAACGAACTAGACTCCGCTCTGAGTGCTAATCTAATAAAAGACCTGCACTTAAGTTTGATCGTGTCTATCCGCTTTGTCAAAACCCTATCTAAGGGCTAATTCTTAGGCAAATTATTTATCCAATAAAGATCTAGTTTTTGCGTGGATATTATAACAATGGGTGGCTCAGCCTGCGCATTGCGCAGGCGACTAATTAGTTAAGCGCTAGGAGCAAGCCGCTACGCTGAGTCTAGATAACGAATAATATCGTTAGACTCGTACATCCATTTTGTGCCACTTTCACTGTCGATTCTAAGGCAAGGCACTTGGGTTTTACCGCCACCGCGCATTAAGCTTTTCTTATGCTGAGATTCGCCGGTGCTACGCAACTCAATATCCATGTTTTTTTTCTTTAAAAAGCTCAATACTTTCTGACAAAAATAGCAGTAGCGGCTGTAGTAAAGAGACTCGCGCGTTTCCATAACTTAAAACGTTTTGTTGTTTAAGCGGCCTTGATTAAGCTAATAAAGTTTAAGGCAATAAATCAAGACCGCATAAACAAGAGCAGTCTTATAGAACCTCTATCAATTCCACATCGAAAATTAGCACTTGATTTGGGCCAATTGAAGGCGGACCCTGCTCTCCATAGGCTTGCGCGGCTGGAATAACGAAACGATATTTGGCGCCCTCTTTCATTAACTGCAGACCTTCTGAGAAGCCAGGGATCACGCCCGAAACAGGAAAGTCAGCGGGTGCGCCACGCTTATAAGAGCTATCAAATTCAGTACCATCTATTAAAGTACCCGCGTAATGAACCTTAACGGTATCTTCGGCAGTAGGTTGTTTGCCTTTGCCTTCACGCTCTACAGTATATTGCAAACCGCTTTCTCCAGTCACAACACCTTCAGCTTTGCCATTGATAGCCAAATACTCATCACCTTTGGCTTGGTTTTCAGCAGCAATAGCCGCTAGCTCAGCTTGTGCTTTTTGTTGATAAACAGCCTGAGTTTGTTGCATTTCTTCTATAGTCATACGGGGTTCATTACCACCAACAACATCGCGAATAGCGGCAACGACAGCATCGATATCAACATCTCCACTCAAACCCGAGCCAGCTAACTGGCCGCCAATTTGAGCGCCAAATGTGTAACCAAGCTTACTGGCTTCCGTATCTAGTTTGACAGTGCTTAATTTACTTTTCTTAGCACCCTCTTGCGCAACCGCAATTGAGCTAATACTTGCTAAAGCTGCTATCGCTACTCCAGCTACAACAACTAATTTTCTAAAATTTTTCATTAATGTCTCCATTACAAATTTGGTGATGGTGTTAAATCAATTATAACCTATGCTGAGTTTGACTCAGTCATCTGTTTTTCATCTATTTCCTGACAAAACTTTTCGATAAAATCTTCTAATGGCATAACGCTTTGCTCTTTACTGCCAAAGCGGCGCACAGCTACTGTGCCTTCTTCAGCTTCGCGTTTTCCAATGCATAAAATAGCTGGTATCTTTTGCAAACTATGTTCGCGCACTTTATAACCAATTTTTTCATTGCGTAAATCAACTTCGGCTCTTAGACCTGCATTTTTCAATGCTTGAACAACTTCGCTGGCATAAACGTTGGCATCAGTAACAATGGTTGCAACCATAACTTGTTGCGGCGCCAACCAAGCTGGTAAAGCGCCCGCGTGCTGCTCTATTAAAATACCTATAAAGCGCTCAAGAGAACCTAAAATCGCTCGGTGTAACATAACAGGTACTTGCTTACTACCATCTTCGGCGATGTACTGCGCGTCTAGCCGTTGCGGCATTGAAAAGTCAACCTGAATGGTACCGCATTGCCACACGCGACCAATACAATCTTTCAATGAAAACTCGACTTTTGGTCCATAAAAAGCACCTTCGCCCGGTTGCAGTTCCCAATCCAGACCATTGTCATTAAGCGCTAATTCTAATGCCTTTTCTGAACGATCCCAGTCTTGTTCAGAACCGACTCGTTGTTCAGGGCGAGTAGACAACTTATAAATGATCTCGTTAAAACCAAAAGCGGCGTACACCGTGTGTAAGAAGTCTATAAATTCTTTTACTTCTTGCTGGATCTGGTCTTCGGTACAAAAAATATGTCCGTCGTCTTGTACAAAACTGCGCACTCGCATTATGCCATGCAGCGAGCCTGACATTTCATTGCGATGACAAGAACCAAACTCGGCTAATCGTAAAGGCAGATCGCGATAACTTTTAATGCCCTGATTAAAGACCTGAATATGACAAGGGCAATTCATAGGCTTAATAGCATAATCGCGCTCGTCATTAGTTAAGGTAAACATATCGTCGCCAAACTTAGAAGCGTGTCCTGATCGCTCCCATAAGGAAATATCCACGACTTGCGGTGTTTTAATTTCTTGATAACCGCGTTGATACTGCTGCTCGCCCATATAAATTTGTACGGCTTGATACAAAGCCCAACCTTTAGGATGCCAAAACACACTACCGGGGGCTTCGTCCTGAAGATGAAACAAATCCAGCGCCTTGCCTATTTTTCTATGATCTCGCTTCTCAGCTTCTTCCATGCGCTTAAGGTAGGCCTTGAGTTGCTTCTTATCCGACCAAGCAGTGCCGTATATTCGTTGCAACTGTTCATTGTTTGAGTCACCACGCCAATAAGCACCAGCTAACTTGGTAAGCTTAAAACCATCACGCAACAGACCAGTCGATGGCAAATGCGGCCCTCGGCAAAGATCTAAAAACTCACCTTGGCGGTAAACGGTTATGGTTTCATCTTCGGGTAAGTCAGAAATAATCTCGGCTTTGTAAACTTCACCCAGATTTTTAAAGTAATCGATGGCTTCATTTCGATCCCATATTTCGCGATCAATTTGCTCATTGCGCCGCACTATCTCTTGCATACGTTTTTCGATAGCAACTAAATCTTCGGGAGTAAACGCTTCTTCTCGAGCGAAATCGTAATAAAAACCGTTTTCAATCGAAGGCCCAATAGTTACTTGAGTCTCTGGGTATAATTCTTTAACGGCCTCGGCCAGCACATGCGCTGCATCATGTCGCAGAACTTCTAAGCCTTCGTCGGTGTCACGCGTGATTATCGATACAGATGCATTTTGGTCAATTTCTCTGCTTAAATCCCATTGCTGACCGTTAACCACAATAGCGACTGCATTGCGGCGCAAACCACTACTAATGCTATCCGCAATTTGCATACCGGTTATTGGCGCATCAAACTGTTTAATTGCACCGTCAGGAAAGGTAATATCTATCGACATAATTTACTTAGCTAGCTATATTGCTCAGGTTAGATTTTTTGGGATTCTGAGACCCGCGATGTATTGTATCGAAACCAAAGAAAAACGAAACCTTTTAAACACTATTAGACCACTGTCAATGCTCTAGATAATAACGACTAGATCAAAATTACAGCACGCTACCTTACTATGACTCAAATCACCATTACGCAACCGGACGACTGGCATTTACATTTTCGTGATGGCGCAATGTTAAATGAAACTGTGCCTGCCACTGCGCGGTGTTTCAAACGCGCCATTGTTATGCCCAATCTGGTGCCGCCAGTGAGTAATCGTAAACAGGCGCTGGCCTATCGTCAAAGAATTATAGAGGCTTCGCCACAGGAAAAAGAGTTCAATCCCTTAATGACTCTGTATTTAACTAATGACACCTCTGCTGACACCATAAAAGAAGCTATCAGTGAAGAAATACCGGCTGCCAAACTTTATCCTGCCGGCGCGACTACCAATTCGGACATGGCGGTAAGTGGTATAGAAAAGCTCTATCCAGTTTTTGACGCTATGAGTGAGTCTGGCATGCTGCTATTGATACACGGTGAAGTAACCGATCCAGAGGTAGATATTTTTGACCGGGAACAACGCTTTATAGATCAGCATCTTGTTCCCATTCATGAAAAATTTCCCAACTTGAAAATTGTGTTTGAACATATCACCACGGCTAATGCAGCTGATTTCGTACTAGCGGGAACAGACACCATAGCCGCCACCATAACTCCACAACACTTGCTAATGAATCGTAACGATTTATTGGTCGGCGGTGTTCGTCCACATAATTATTGCCTACCAATTCTTAAACGCCGCAACCATCAAGAACGGCTGCGCGAAGTTGTTGCTAGTGGTTCCACTAAATTCTTCCTCGGCACCGACTCAGCACCCCATGAAAAACATAACAAAGAAAGTGCCTGTGGGTGTGCTGGCTGTTACAGTGCCTGGGGAGCAATAGAGTTGTATGCGCAAGTATTTGACGAGCTTGGCGCGTTGGATAAATTGGAAGGCTTTGCCAGCCAGTACGGGCCTGATTTTTATGGCCTACCGCACAATACTGATACTATTACCCTAGAAAAAGAATCATGGGTAATGCCTGAGCTAATAGAACTCGCTAATGGTGATAGCATTGTGCCGTTTTATGCAAATCAACAATTAAACTGGAAGCTAATATAAATGTTAGCTTGAAACACATATTTGTCTGGTGAAAAAGCAAAAAGACCTTAGCTGTGCCTGTAGGGCTTGCATATTAAGGTCAAGACCAAGTAAATTCATAGAATAATAAAGAACAATTTTAGAGGATATCTTCATGGCTGAATTATTTACCATCGCAAACTTAGTTGACCTACTCCTATTAGTAATGCTGCAAGCGGTACTCGGCTTTGACAATTTGCTATACATATCACTTGAAAGCCAACGCGCGCCTGCAGAAAAACAAGCCGCGGTTCGCTTTTGGGGAATCATACTCGCTGTGGTATTTCGAATCGCCTTATTGTTCTTATTACTGAATATGATTAAAGCGTTCCAGGAGGAGCTGTTCAGAATTCACTGGGAAGGTGTTATTCATGCTCAATTTACTTTGCATGCAGTGATTGTATTATTTGGTGGCGCATTCATTTTATATACCGCCATGAAAGAAATTTTGCACATGATGAGCCTTGAAGAACTTGATGGTGAACAACGTGATAGCAAACCTGTTGGTTTTGTCATCTTCTGGATCGTTGCCATGAACGTGGTGTTTTCCTTTGACTCTATTTTAAGTGCAATGGCGGTAACCGATCAGTTTTATATTATGGCCACAGCTATCTTAATTGGAGGCATATTAATGGTAACTCTGGCCGATACGGTATCCGACTTTTTGCAAAAAAATCGAATGTATGAAGTGTTGGGATTATTCATACTTTTCCTAGTAGGTGTCATGCTACTCACCGAGGGCGGGCACCTCGCCCATATGACCTTATTTGGCAATGAGATTGTGCAAATGTCGAAAACAACCTTTTATTTCGTGCTATTTGTGCTGGTAATAAGCGATATCGTGCAAAGCCAGTATCAGAAAAAATTGAATAAAATTAAAGCCTTAGCAAAGAAATAGAGTTTTTATATTAAAAGATGTGACAACTATATGACAACTGTATTTCAGTTATGCTAGACTGTATGCCCCAAATAATAATAAGAAGAACAAGCCAATTCATAAGATACTGCGGAGGACGTAGTCTGATTTGATGAGACGCTTGGTGTGTTTGTCTGGAGGCGATAGTGGAGAACACAGACCATAACAGTAGTAATCTTTCCGTATTAGTTTTAAGTAGTGATCAAGAAATCACTCAGAATCTAATTTCTAACAATAAATCTGGCCACACTTTGTTGGCACGAGAGTCTTGGAGTGAGGTTAGCGGTGACTCTGAGATAATGGCGAATAACGCCATGGTGATCTTAGATGTCGATAGTTTCGACACGGCGAGCAAAGGTGTAAAACAGCTAATAAAAATTAAGCAAGACGACCCCACACAAATATTAATGGTAGTGGGAGAGAAAGAACGACTTGCAGAGTTCCTTCAATCGAACACTCAGCCATTGATCTATCGCGCTTTCACTAAGCCCGCACATCCCAACCAAATTCTATTAGCGTTTAAACATGGCATGCAAATGCACAAGGATTTGGTAGTGCGTCGTGACAATAACGAAGATTTAACACTGGTAGGTCCCGAAGAGAATAACGCTACGCTAGACACTATTATGGAATCCGGGAAGTTTAACCCGCTACCCTATGTTGCTGCGGCAGGACTCGTGTTAGCTGCCATCGGCGGCTGGTTTGCCTTTGGAGGAGCCGATGAACAAGAACAAGTACAATCAATTGTAAGCGCGCCCGAAGTAATCTTAGAAGATGCGGCTCAAGAAAATTTAACGCCCGACGTTTCGCAAATCAACAATTTGAATCAGCTAGCTGCTAGTGCTGTGTACAACGGGCAACTGATTAGCCCCGCTGGCCAAAATGCCTTGGAGTTTTATAACCAAGTATTAGAAATTGACTCCTATGACAATACTGCCTACGAAGGCCGACTAGAGGTAGCGTCTCTATTGCGTGCTAGTTACCCAGATCTTATAAAGAGTGGTAAATTTGACGAGGCCATAGAGACGCTAGATGTACTTAGAGAGTTGCAACCCCTGAATGCCGAAAATGAAACGATGGCGCTTGCTCTTGAGACTCAAATTGAACAGCACGTTAATACAGTTAGAGAGTCAGGAAGCCAAGCACAAATTGCTGAAACCACCGCTGTTCTTGCTTCTATAGCGCCTAAAGTAAACGCTTCGAAAAACTTATCCGAAGCACTTGAGAAGGAAAAACTCTTGCTCAATAAAATTGATTCGGCAATTGCTGCTGATGCGGTATTACCGACACAAGACGATAACGCCTATGATTTACTTTCTGGTGCTATAAAGAAAAACTCTATTAGCAAAGCGAACATACAGCCTAGAGTCGTCAGTTTAAGCGAAAAAATTATGCAGATGGCCAGCGTTAGTTTTAAAGCAGACGAGTTAGAAGAAACGGCCAAGTTACTTGATTTAGTTAAACCGCTGAATGTAAACAAGGACCAAGTTAAAGCAGCTCAGTCACAACTTAAAGAACGTCAAAACCAAATTGCTCTTGCATCTCAAGAAGCGGCAGAAAAACTATTGGCTGAGCAACAAAAAGAAGTAGTAAAAGAAGAAATCGCTAAGATTAGGCCTGCCAAGTTAATAAAAAGACCACCCCCTAATTACCCAGTAGGAGCTAAGAGAAAAAACATTGAAGGTTGGGTAGAAATGGCTTTTAGTATTGATGCCAAGGGCAAACCTTACGATATAACAATCGTTGAGTCTGAACCTGCTGAGGTGTTCAACAAAGAAGCGATGAAATCGGTTAAAAAATGGCGATTTGATCCAGCCTTCAACGAGACCACCAACGAAGCGGCTGAGAGCTACGTAGAATCCGTAAAGTTAACATTTCAACTACAATAGTATTGATTACCCAGGCAGCTGTTTAGATAGCAAAATCCTCACTGTTATCATAATGAAGTCATCAAAGAGTTATTCTTTGGTGACTTTTTTTATTAGCTGATTGGTTGATTCATCAAAAGGCAATAAGACTTCATTTTTCGATGAGCTCGCTGTCAAAAAGCCTGACAGCTGATTGGCCAATCGCTTGCCTAACTCTACACCCATTTGATCATAGGAATTTATATTCGCAAGCACGCCAGAGCAAAAGGTTCGGTGCTCATAAAATGCAAGCAATACACCTAATGTTTTGGGAGTTAGGCTGTCCAGTAAAAATGTACTCGAGGGTCGATCGCCAGAAAAAACTTTGGCTTGCAAAGCCAGTTCAGAAAGATTCTCAGCAGCATGCAACTCTCGCACCTTGTTTAAATCCTGGCCACTAAGCAAAGCCGCCGTTTGCGCCAAACCATTAGCCAACAACTCTGTGTGATGTGCGCTTAGATTGTGATCTGGTTGACGAACCAAAATAAACTCAGAAGGTATTAATTCGGTGCCTTGATGCAACATTTGAAATACAGAATGTTGCACATCAGTTCCAACGCCTCCCCAAACCACACCAGAGGTATGTTGATCGGCGGAATCACCATTGAGCTGACGATCCTTACCGTTGCTCTCGGTTTCTAGCTGTTGCAAATAATCAACGATAGAACGAAGGCGATAGTCATAAGCAAATATACCTCGCGACTTAGCATCTAAATAATTAGCATAATAATTATCTAAACTAGCTGCGATAAAACACAAGTTGTTATTTAACTCAGTTTGATAAAAATGTTGGTCAACTGCGGCTGCCCCTGCTAAGAATTCATTAAATTTATCTATCCCTAACACTAAGGCCGCTGACAAAGACACAGACGACCACACAGAGTAACGACCTCCTACCCACTGGGGAAAGCTAACTACATTCTGTTTGGGAATTCCGTATTTATCAGCGTTGTCTGGATTAGCGGTAACCGCATAAAAACTACCCAACACATCATCCACACCATTGACCTTAACCCAATCTGCAATAGAGCCTAAATTCTGCAAAGTCTCAGCAGTACTGAAGGTTTTAGAAACACCAATCACTAATGTGCTTTCAACATTGCATTGCTGCAACACCGACACTAAATGATGAGCATCAATATTAGCAATAAAATGAATTCGTATATTACTATCGATACCCGATAAGGCTTCAAACACCAACTGAGTGCCTAAGGAACTACCACCAATACCAACATGAATAATATCTGTGATTGGGGTTGCTCGTTTATCCAATTGCGCACGAATACTCGCATACTGATCGGCAAATTGTTGCCTCGAGGTTTCAGCTTGTAACAACACATCAGGGTCTACAGTATCGATCCCTTGATTGGTGCTGTCACGCAATAAGGTATGCAATACCGATCGATTTTCGGTTACGTTAATACGTTCACCAGAAAATAGTGCATGGCGTTTTTCTGCAAAACCGATTTCTTGAGCCCATTTACTATAAATACTCAACATGTCTTCAGAAATATGGGTTTTACTTAAATCAACATAAATACCTGCGAGGTCATAGGAAAAGTTTTCCGCTCGCTGCTTATCTTGCCTAAACTTGTTACGGATACCCTGATCCTTATCATTCACGGCTAAAGTTTCAAGCTGTTGTCTAATCCCTTTTGATATAGAAGCTGTACTCATCATTACTATCCTGTGTTTGAGTTTAATTAGCTAGTTTCCACCATTGCGCCAGCCGTATCTAACATACGATTTGAAAACCCCCACTCATTATCATACCAAGCTTGTATCTTAACCAAGCCATCACTAAAACGTGTCTGCTCTAAATCTACCACACATGATGCAGGATGATGATTAAAGTCTATGGAAACAAGTGGTTGCTCATTAAGCGCAAAAACACCCTCACGATCCTTTTGATACTCAGTGAGAATTTTGACTACATCCTTCATCGTAATGTCTTTACCTGGGCGAAAAGTAAAATCTAGTAAAGAAACATTAAGCGTGGGAACTCTAACTGCAACCGCGTCTAACTTGCCATCAAGCTCCGGTATTACTTTACCGATCGCTCTAGCTGAACCCGTACTGGTTGGAATCATTGAGTAAGCCGCTGCGCGACCACGGCGTTTATCTTTATGATACGAGTCTAATAAATTTTGCGTATTGGTGTATGCGTGAATTGTATTTGCTAAACCCGATTCAATGCCCACTGCATCATTCATTGCTTTTGCTACATGTGCTAAACAATTAGTTGTGCAAGACGCGTTGGATACGTACAAGTCTGACGCTTTTAATATGTCATGATTAACACCGTATACGATAGTAGCATCTAACTCTTTACCCGGCGCTGAGACCAATACTTTTTTCGCTCCCGCTTGTAAATGTAAGTCAGCTTTTTCTCTAGATCGAAAAAAACCAGTACACTCAAATACAATATCAACATTTAAATCTTTCCACGGCAATTGAGCAGGGTCTCTTTGCATAAAAGCTGGTATCTTTTCACCGTCGATACTAATAGAGTCTTTGGTATAGCTAACATCGGCATTAAAACGCCCGTGGGTAGTGTCGTATTGCAACAAATGCGAATTGGTCTCAGTCGAGGCCAGATCATTGATGGCAACTACTTTAAACGACTTGCTATAACCGTTTTCATGCAGTGCTCGCAAAACATTTCGGCCGATACGGCCAAAACCATTTATCGCTATATTGATCATATAAACATTCTCCTAAGAAATTTACGCGCATTCTCATTATCTGACTGCGAATTGAAAGTCATAATAACCTATCAACAAAAAAGGGCATACCTGCGCATGCCCTTTTGCATTGCTGACCCTAACTAAGCCAGCAACCAATATACCAATCCGTTCGTCAGCCAGAAGTTATGGAAACAGTTGAATCATAAACTTTCGCTTCACGAATACCATCAATGGTCTGAATAATCGCCTTAGTCTTAGCTTTCGGATCCAACTTGACCAACACCGAGCTTTTAGGACTTTCAGCTTTTAAACGAGTAATATTTGCCTTAACAGCGCGGTGATCGACTAAGCGGTTCTGAATACGAATCTCGCTAAGATCACTAATCTCCACTACGATCGGCTTCGGTGCATCTGGGTTGGGCGGCTCATCCGAGGCCGGTGGTTTATTAATATCGAGACCCGATTCTTTTACAAAACTGGCCGTTACGATAAAGAAAATCAACATAATAAACACCACATCCAACATGGGAGTGATGTCAATGTCGGTTTCTTCTTCGTTGTTTGCTTTACCTATTCGTTTCATCTTAAACAGTCCTCTGCTATTGCTAGCTGGCGTTTTTATAAATAGCTATTAATTAGTTTCTATTAACCTTGAGATTCGTATTGCTCAGCGATTAGGCCGGCCGAATGTTCTTCCAAAATATCTTCCACACGTTTGGCGCGACTAGACGCTAACCAGTGCAAAAATACAGTTGGTATTGCTACCACTAGACCCAACACCGTTGTCACCAAGGCCTGTGAAATACCACCTGCCATTGTTTGTGGGTCACCCGCACCAAACAGAGTAATCGCTTGGAAGGTTTGGATCATTCCCGTTACAGTGCCTAATAGCCCTAACAAAGGCGCGACTACTGCAATGATTTTGATAAACATAATCATTGAATTCAATTTAGGCGACTCTTTTAGCATGGCTTCAGATAATTTAAGTTCCATAGACTCTGGGTCACTACTGCGATTATCTTGAAAAACTTTAAGCACTCTACCAAGGGGATTAGATAGTGATGGGCGCTTCAAATCCTTGGCTTGTTTTTTAACCTTGGCTTCCACACCACTTAACATCAATATTCTTAGAATAGCGATAACTAAAGCAATAAGTCCTAAGCCAATAATAATGTAACCTACAACACCACCCTCTTGAATTTTTTCGGTCAAAGACGGTTTCTGTACATAAGCTGCTAACAGCGCGCCTTTAGTCGGATCAAGAAGGAATGATGTAACACCGCCCCCGCTGGCCGACTGTAAGTCGTTAGATGCTGCATTGAACGGTCCACGCATTTGACGATCTAAAGCAATAAAACCCACATCGTTCTTGTAGGTTGCAATGTCATTACCGGATACGGCATTGAACACGCCTACACGAGTAATCTCTCGCTCTCGAGCTTCGAAAACTGGATTCTTGTTGCCTTCAGAATCTACTTCTTCGTCGATCTTATAGTTTACTGGAGTCGTGAACTTAACAATCTTACCTTGCTCGGTAAGGTCGTTCTGTAGTTCGACCCACAATTCTTCGATCTCATCGATAGACACTAGCTCGGTTAAGCTAGCCATCTTTTCTACCATATTACGCAGCTTCTCAGCGCGTGCTGGATATTGCGCACTAATAATTGATGTTTTGTAGTCTTCCTGTGCTTCAGACGCCGTTTGCTGAATAACACCAAACAACTCTTTAAGATCGCCTAACTCTTTAATAAGCTCCGCTTGTAATTCCTCAATCGCTACTTCATTGACTTCAAATTGATTATCTAATTGTGCACTAATACCCTCTTGACGCTTACGCTCAGCGTTAATCGAATTAAGCTGGCCTTGTTCTTTGCTTTGCTGTCCTTTAAAACGTTTCTCACGGTTAGCGGCGGCACTACGATCACTACTTGCGGCTCTATTAGCCGCGCGGATTATATCGTCAATATTCAAAGCCTGAGCTCGAGCATCAGTTACTCCCGCGCCAGAAACAGCCAATCCAAAAGAAAGGCTCAGGGCCATAAAAGTAGTTAAACAAAAAGATTTAAACATAGTTATATTCATCTATATAGCCTCCGGCGCAGCTAATGGTAGACGCATTAGATCTTTAGTTTCTTTACCTTGAGTGACACGAATAGCATGCGTAATGCCTTCGTTGTGCGATCCGTCTAAACCTGTCCAAGCCTTGTTAGCTTTATCCCAGTAACCCGATTGATTGCCGTCCAAGGTTTGATAGTACAAACCAGATCTGCCGACTTGTAGGATATTTACAGCGACATCAGCGCCATCTAAGGATAGGGTGTCTGTATACACATCGATACTTTGACCGTATGCGTTTTCAATAGAGTAGGCTTCTAATACCTGGCGGAATCGCTCAGCGGCGGAAATATTGGCATTAGTTAAATAACCTTTAATTCGTTGAACACGCGCATTGCGTTCCTCAAGCTTAAATGGACTATCTACGCTAATAAAAGTTTCAAGGCCACTGATCATACGCAACATCAACGGCACAATTTGACGCTCAATTAGAGAAGCATCCTCGATAGATTGTGCCAATTTACCTTTTGCAGCTTCTTGCGCCTCTATGGTACGACGTAAACGATCGTTGTAAACCTTTAAACCCTCGACCACCTTACTCTGCTGCTGTTGCTTTGAGATGATCTTATCGATTTTATCTGCAATATCATCAATGCGTTTTTGCGAAGCCGCTCCGGCTTTAGTTCGATTCACACCTGAATTAACAATATCGTCGGTTTTATCCGCCAAGGCGGCCAATGGCATTAAGGCAATGACTGATACAGTCAAAATACTCTTTTTTACCATGGACTTTAGTACTACACCCATATTTAACCTCGTAATCTAGACCATAGAACAGCTATGGTTTATTGGTTTCTATCTAATAATTGCTGGGAATATGCTTAAGACACATCCACGTCGGTATTAATAACAATCGGCTTAGCAAGTTCCTTAATTCGAAACTCTTCATTTTTCACATACGTAATCCATTGGCTGGCAGCCGCCGAAACTTTTTCATACTTAAGTGCACGATTAAATGTCTTTTTCGATGCTTCATACTTCTTTTGCTCGAACTGCACTAAACCAAGGCTAACTAATGTTTGACCAGTATTGGTAAGCTTGCCTTTGTTTATTGCGCTATTAAGTGCACTTTCGGCGTCTTTCCAACGGTTCAGGCGAATATAAGACTGCCCCAATTGGTTATATAACTTTCCATCTTTGGCAAGCTTTGCGGCCGACGATAATGGTGGTATGGCGGCTTCATACTCTTTAGCAAGATATAAAGCTTGTGAATAAATACGATAGTTTTTAAGGGTTTTCTTAATCACTCCGTTTTTAAGGCCATTTTCCATTATGGTTGCGGCTTTATAAGGGTTGTCCTGACTCAACTGCAAAGACGCTAAAGTCACTAATTCAGATTCGCTGTTAAGCAAATTCTGATCAGCCATAGCTTGATACATGGCTGTCATACGGGCTGGTTGATCTAACTCGTTATACACACCACCCATGGTCAACAAATACGTTTTTTTAGGGTAATGCTGAACTAGCTGCTTAACCACAGGCAACATTTTGTTGAACTGATTTTTCTGGCGATAAATACTGCTGAGTAAGTTGAGCCAGCCTTCTTTTGGAACACTACCTAGCTCGACGTATTTCGATATACCTTTTTGCACATTCGGCAGCGCTTGATCGTAATTCTTCATTTGATAATGCGCCTGACCGACCAACATATAGGCATCCGCAGATGGGTCTGCTTGGGTCTTAAACCAATTTTGTGCATAGCGCAGAGCTTCAGGATAATTCTCCATTGAGAATAAAACTTGCGCTATTACATAAAGAATTTGGTTATAAAAACCGTCAGGAATACCGTCGCGAGTGCGAGTTACTTTCTTAAACTCAGCCAAAGCGCCGCGTAAATTATCTTGTGTAAAATAAATATTGCCTTTGTAATTGGCAACATAGGCTCTTTCAATGTTATTGAGTTGCTCTTCAGCTTTCAATTTATCCAGTTGGCGAGTCGCTTCTCCATAATTTTCTGCATCAAAGGCTTCTTGAATCTTTTCGAATCTTTTGATGTATTGCTGTCGAATCGACTCAACACGTTTGGCCTTACGCTGACTTTGTTCTTGCGCAAATGCCTGTTGAGATTCCACTACGGAAGTCTCAATAACTGCAATCATTGGCAACATCAAAGCTACCGACAAGGCTAGGTTTAATGTGGGTTTTAATAATTTACTGTTAATCATAAAATCACCTAATTTCGGTTTCGTTGAAAGATCGACTGTTCACTACAATAATAAACGTCAATGAGCTTCTAACAACCACCTTCTATCTCAAATTTAATACGAATTTCTACGCCTGGCACATCAACTGGTTTGCCGCCAACTTGCCGAGGTTTATATTTGTACTTAAGAGCGGCTTTTTTGGCGGCGCTTTCAAACATCGACGATGAACTCGCGGTAACAATTGGATCACGCGTACCGCCACTGGCCGTTACCGTATACTGCAATTCTACCCAACCACACAGACCTCGCTCTTGGGCGCGACGTGGATACACGGGCGGAGCTCGGAAAATAGGCAGATACTCACCATCATTAGAGTTAAAACCTTTTAAGTCGCGAACAATACCGAGTTTAACCGCACCTAGGCTAAGGTTACTGTTTACATCAACTTTATCTGGTACCACATCAACGTCTGGTATATCAGGCGCTTCTTCAACGTCTTTAGGTTTGTCGGGCTTGGGTGCTATCGTTTGCACCTCTTCATTTTTCGGCACATGCACAAAATCAGGCAACTTAGTGGAATTGCGCTCACCTAACTCTGGCTCGTCCTGCTTAATTAGCGCATACATGCCAAAAATAAGACCTAAGGTCACGAATATGGCAATAATGAATGATTGTATTGATCTAAACATAAACTACTCCGAATTTGTCGCGACGGTTGGAATCTCAATGCCAGCGTCTTTAAGTGCGTCAACAACTTTGATCACTATTTCGGCAGTAGATTCAACATCCGCCTGCACAACCACCTCACCTTCTGGATTCTCCGCACGTAATCTTGCAATGGTAGCTTTAATCGCTCGCGCATCGATATTTTTGCGGTCGAGCCATATCTCATCTCGTTCATCAATCGCTAACAGAACCGTAGCCCTAGGCTTTTTTTCAGCAGTATTTGCATCTGGTTTAGTAACCTTTGCACCACTTTCTTTAATAAAGCTGGCGGTTACGATAAAGAAAATTAGCATGATGAAAACCACGTCTAACATCGGCGTAATGTCGATCTTAGTATCGTCTTCGCGTCTACTTTTTGATACTCGTCTCATTTAATATTTCCCTTGTTATAGGGTTGAAAAAGTGTATGTAGGTTTGGCTGATTGATGACTAACATCAATTAATGATCAAGCGTCAACTGTTCGCTTAATGATTCGCGCTCTTGTTCGTACTTACGCTGTAACCAAAAACTTAAAAACAAACCAGATAATGCCGCTACCATGCCTGCCATGGTCGGCACAGTCGCGCGTGATACGCCACCCGCCATCGCTCTGGCATTACTAGTACCATTAATTGCCATCACCTGAAATACTTCGATCATGCCTGTAACAGTGCCCAGCAGCCCAAACAAAGGCGCTAAGGCAACACAAGCTTGAATCATCGATAGATTCTCGCGCAACTTTACAGCCACACCCGAAATCAACTCTTCGCGAACTTGATGCGCGACCCAAGAACTGCGTTCTTTACGGGATTCCCACTCATCAATCGCACCTTTAACTGCATTCTTGTGTGCTCCATTGATATAAAACAAACGCTCTAAAATCATAAACCACATAACAACCAATAAAGCTGCGATCAAATATAAAACGGGCCCGCCAAGGTCCATAAAGTCACGAATGGCTTCAATGAACAATAAAATAAATTCTGGCATCTGTGAAAAACCTCAATCTCTTATGTTTGCTCGATGGTGGCTTTTGATAAGGCCACCACCATGCTTAGAGAGATCGAGAGCAAATTAGCTCTCGATCTGACGCGCAACCATTCCAGCTGATTGCTCTTCCAAAATTTCTTCCACACGCTTGGCTTTAGACGCCGCAGCTGTGTGTAGAAGTACAATTGGAATCGCGACAACTAGACCACAAACCGTCGTTACCAGGGCTTGTGAAATACCGCCAGCCATCAGTTTCGGGTCGCCTGCACCAAACAATGTGATTGATTGGAAGGTGGTAATCATACCTAGTACGGTACCAAGTAGACCCGCTAGTGGTGCTACGACTGAAACAATCTTTAAGAACATCAACCATGACGTTAACTTTGGTGTTTCTTTCATGATTGCTTCTGACAATCTAAGCTCCATGGCTTCAGTGTCATTGGTTGGATTATCAGACACCGATTTAAGCACTCTGCCCAATGGGTTTTTAGCCGAAGGTGAGCCTGGGTTGGCTGCTTGCTTCTTAACCGCCGCCGCTACACCGAACAGAGTCAAAATTTTCCAAATGGCAATAAGCGCTGCAAACAAACCAACACCGAGAATGATATAACCTACTAAACCACCTTGATCGATCCGTTCTGCTAAACTAGGGCTTTCGACGGCTGCACCTAACAACGTGCCTTGAGTTGGGTCCAACGCGAAATTCACACTGCTACCTGCGCCCGCACTGGCCAAATCAGATGCTTGGCCCAAATAACGACCATCAGGTTGGCGGGGTAATTCAGATACTCCACCTGTACCGTAGGTTAAGAACTTATCACCACTGATTAAGTTGAACACACCTACGCGAACAACATCGCGCGTTTCACTCTCACCTGATGCAGTCGCAACTGGTGCACTAAACTTAACGACCTTACCTTGTTGAGCCATCTCATTGAACACTTGCGCCCAAACCGACTCAATCTCCGCCGCTGTTACCAACTCATTGGACTGATTCGATACTTTGCGAGAAATAGAATCAAACTTTTCACTACGACCAGGGAACTGTGCTGAAATAATTGAAGTATCAAAACCCGCTTGAGCTTCACCAACAACTTGCTGAATTGAGCCAAACAACTCTTTTAAATCGCCCAATGAACTTTCTCGGTCATTACGAATTTTATTTAAAACTTCTTCATTCGCGGCATATTGAGTTTCTAATGTTTCGCTGCGCGCTTCTAAAGTAGCTCTTTGTTGCTTAAGACTGGCCACCATGGATGCTTTGCCAGCACCCGCAGAGCGGAAACGTTTCTCTAGATCAGCCGCTACTTTAGTTTTTTGTAAATTGCCACTTCTGACTTGATCAAGTAATTGATCAACAGACTGCGCCCAGCTACTCGCTGGTGCAAAAGATAATGTTGCTGCTAGAGCAACTGCAGTAATAAATCGCTTCATGTTACACACCCTCCGGCGCTGAAATTGGAAGACTGAGCAATTCTGGAGCCACTGTTTTAGCGGCCACTTTAATAGCTGTGCGGATATCTCGATTAGTACCACTTGGAAGCTCTTTCCAAGCACCGGCAGCAGTGTCCCACATACCGGATGTTTTTTGATCACGAGTCTGATAATACAAGGCCACACGTCCGATACGCAGCATATCAACTTCGATCTCGTTACCATTGATTGGCAAGGTCGCTTTATAAGCTTCATAGCTGTTGCCGTATTCAATTTCAGCCGTATAAATATCCATAATATTACGGAAGCGATCTGAAGTTGATGCTTCTGGTGAAACCATTAAGCCTTTGAGGCGGCCAATACTTTCCAATCTGTCTTCCAAATGAAACGGTAAATCCGCTTTTACAAAGCGCTCTAAGGCTACCAACATTTTATTTAGTAGCGGCACTACTTGTGGTTCTAGACCCTTTGCTTTTTCAATTGAAGCAAGTATCTCACCACGTGCTGTTTGCTGAGCAGTAAGCTGCTTTGCCAGCTGATCGTTATATACTTTTAAGCCTTCAACAAGCTTAAGCTCTCTAGCAAACTCTTGGTCCACCGACTGAGCCACGGATGTGGTCACAGCGGCCATACTAATAGCAACAATTGCTACCGCTTGACCTATCCAATTCAACACAGACTTTTTCATTTTAAATTTAACCTCTGGTAATGAAATCCAAATTTATCGATTCAATATTGACCGACGAACCCCTAGAAAACACGCTCCGCGTTTACTAAACACCCACCGATTTCTTGATAATCTCCAGCCAACATTTGTTGATGCTCATTGAGCCCTACTTGCATTGACTAAAAATTAAAATCATAAAACTAAATTACTTCTTTGTTTGTACTTTGTTGTTCTGTTAGTACTCTATTGTTCTGTTAGAAAGTAGTTCTATATAGAAGATACGTAATTACTTAAAGTTCTGAGTCAGCGTTACAGCCTTAGCACGATATATCGGAGTCAAACGATTATGCTAATGCGATAAAAAACCAAAATTGGAAGTAAACTGAGTTATCAGATAATAATTATTACGCCGACAAAGACCTATGTGACAAAAGATCGTATGACAAAAGGCTTATAAAGAGCATATTAAGACTCTAGTAATATCAATTATCTAAATATTCAGTATCGCCAAAAGACGACCCCAAAGAACTTCTCCTCTATTATAGTGATAGTAACCCTCGGTAACCCAACATCGCCTGAACCTTTTAGCTCAACTATTATCAATACCCAATAAAAATATTGATCATATTAGTCTCGATTTTAAGGTCAGTTCCGCGCTGTTTAAACAAGCGGGTTACCTTTCTTTTCTTTTTGTATTTAATAACTCCCTCCTAAATAAAAGAAAAGACAAGACCTATTAAACAATGGACTCGTTTTGTCTGATGCAAAACTTCTGATTCCAAGAGACAGAGTCTATAACGGAAACACTATCGAAGCCAAGCTTTTGATGGCACCGAATAACAATTAAATTTATAAAAAAACCGCTTTTTTTTATAAATGCTCCCAAATAACAACCACTTAGTGCAGCAAGTTAAAAACGATTAAAATTGTGGAAATTCGACACAAATTAAAAATCAGGAAAAAAATATTTGACGTTTAAACCAAAAGTAATCTAATACTGAATTTACGCCGTATTTTTATCCGCAATATAGGCATTGAATGCGCTTAAACCGCGGTTAAGCCGCTCTAGGCTTAGTTCTCGCCCAAGCAGCTCTAAGGTTTGATCTATAGAAGGCGAGTTAGTGCCACCCGTCACGGCTATTCGTATTGGTTGAGCGACCTTGGCAAACCCAACCTCATGTTCATCCACAACACTTTGCACAAGCGCTTGAATGTCAGCCGCTTGCCACGTTTCTAGCGCGCCTAATTTAACAACAAGGGCTTCAATTAAAGTGCCAGATACTGGCTTAATCCATTTCTTCATAGCAGCCGGGTCATAATCCTCAACATCGCTAAAGAAAAAACGACTTTGCGTTACCACATCTAATAGCGTTTTACAGCGCTCTTGAATCAAACCAATCACAGCAACATTTTGCTCGCTTTGCGCTACTTCTATGCCCGCTTGTTCAAAATAGTATCGACTTTTATCAAGCAACTCAGTGGGAGAAAGAGCTTTAATTTTTTCCTGATTCACCCACAGTAATTTCTCTGGATTAAACGTCGACGGCGAACGACTAACGTCTTCTATCTTGAACAGAGTTAATAACTCATCCTGGCTAAATAGCTCTTGATCGCCATGCGACCAGCCTAAACGAACCAAATAATTAAGTAAGGCCTCTGGCAAAAAACCTTCATCGCGATATTGCATCACGCTTACAGCGCCATGGCGCTTGGAAAGTCGTGCGCCATCTTCACCTAAGATCATCGGCACGTGACCATACAAAGGCAGCTCGGAGCCTAGGGCAGTCAAAATATTGATTTGTCGTGGCGTATTATTTATATGGTCATCACCGCGAATCACATGCGTGATTCCCATATCCATATCATCAACAATTACCGTTAGGTTATAGGTCGGCACTCCATCTGGACGAGCAATTACTAAGTCATCCAATTCATTATTAGAGATAACGATAGCGCCTTTCACCAAATCATTGATCACCACATTGCCATCTAAGGGATTTTTAAAACGTACTACGGTTTGCTCAGATTCTGCCAAACCTAAACTTCGACAGCGACCGTCATATTTGGGCTTTAAGCCCTCAGCTTTTTGCGTTTCACGCATGGCATCCAAGCGATCACGACTGCACTCACAGTGATAGGCATGATCGTTCGCCAACAACTCCGCAATCACTTCTTTATAGCGATCAAAACGCTGAGTTTGATAGTGAGGTCCTTCATCATAATCAAGCCCTAACCAATGCATGCCATCCAAAATAGCTTGCACCGATTCTTGCGTTGACCTCTCTAAATCTGTGTCTTCTATGCGCAGCACAAATTTGCCATGATGTTGCCTTGCATGTAGCCATGAGTACAGCGCCGTGCGAGCACCACCAATATGTAAGTAGCCAGTTGGACTGGGAGGAAATCGAGTAACGGTCATAGCATCTAAAAAGAACGCAAAGCTTGCAAATGTATTGAATGCGGATTGTAATACAAATTTGCCTCGATTGATGGCCTCGCCAACAATTCCAGCGTTAATCTTCCAATATTAACTGAATAATGGGCGCCACTATCGGCGGTGCACTCGATGTTCCATCAGTGCGAGGGATCAACACATTAAGAGCCTGACTAAACCAATTGGCTGCAATTATCCGATAACCAGTATCGTTCGGGTGAAGGCGTATTGGCAGCCCTGAAATAACACTGATCTCTTGCTCGAGTAACTCATCTAAAGGTCGTTGAGAAAACGCTGTAAAGTGATCTACCGCCACGGCATTACTTGCTAGTGCAGCGTTAAAAACCTCTGCTGCTAAGGGCAATATGTCTCTGTCACTACGCGGCGTTATGTTGCCCACCACAGGCATATAGCCTTCTTCTCGCGCAATGTTGATCATGACGCGATTATTAAACGCGGTGGTACTAGCGCCGATGCCGTTCCCAAAGTCGTTGGTGCCGTACATAATCAAGACAAAGAAGCGATCCCCATCTACGTCGGCTCGGGTAGTTGTGAGATTACTTCGCATTCGCGCAACACCGACGGTGGTTGGAGTACCACCCGCACCCCAATTAACCACGGTGGAAGATCTAGGTGCCGCAGGATTATTTAAAATGTCTGATAAAAATTGCCGAGGGCCACTCAAGGTGGTGGACCCATTGCCATTAATGACTGGTCGGCCGGAATTAAAACCCACGGTAATACTGTCACCAAACAACACCACCACAGTTTGCGTTTGAGCAAGGCTAGAAAAACTCAGCGGCAATAAGCATAGAAGGCAAATGAAACCAAAAAGTTTTACTATTTCGTTACACATTTCACAGCTTACTAGCACCCAACACAATGGTTTGAACTAAGCGATTGTTTGGATAATGTAAAATTGCTGGCGCTAAGGGATCCAATCCCGAGGGCAAGCTAACATCAGCAAGCGTTAGTTCTTTCTCTATAGCATCGGAGTCTAATTGGTGCACCGCAGGCACATCAAGCTTAAATACTTTGGTTTGTGTTAAATATGATGAACTCACGAAGTTAAAACTGAGCCAATCTAGCTGTACATCTCCATTTGTCAAATTAGTGGCCATTGGCAAATGATCGGGCACATCATTGGGTTGATTAATTAGCCTCGGTTCCGACCATGATCCGCCTCTTTCTTGTACATAATATACGTCATCTAAACCAGTTTTATTAGCGGCCCAAAACACCCAAAGCTGACCATTAAGATCTACCAAAACCGAAACCCCAGTATTTTCTTTTCCAAAATCACTAAAAAGTTGTGGCTCTTGCCAAACATCGCTAGCCGCATCTTTGCGAGCCATCATCAAGACACTGCGCAACAATTGCTGCTCGCTCCATATCATTAATTTGCTGTTTTCAGGCAGCGTGGCCATACTTGGGCGACTAATCGGATTCTCTGTACTATAAATAATCGCAGGTGCACTCCATTCATCATCGCGTAGTTCGCTTAACACAATACTATTAGAGCCATTAGCCGCTTCCACCCAGACTGTTTCGGCTCGTTGTGAAAAACCATCGCTAGCAAAAATAAGTGCAACAAAGGATACAAAAATAGGTCGCATGAAAAAGCGAATAACAATGCTCGTGTTGTTATTTTTCATATTTTAATCACCTTTCGCATTTAGATATATACCGCAGTGGCTATCGTCTATCACTCCTTTATAAACACACCTAAATCTCACGGGTAGTGCGAAAATCTACGTCTGGCCAACGCTCTATCGTAAGCTGTAGGTTGACCATATTAGGCGCCACATAAGTTAGACATCCAGCACCGTCAATCGCAATATTAGACTCATTTTTACGACGAAAATCTTCTTCAGTTTTGGCATCAGGAAAATGCAACCAGCGCGCTGTGGCTACCTGCACAGCCTCAAAACTGCATTCCACGTTGTATTCACTTTTAAGACGGTGCGCCACCACATCAAACTGCAGAATACCGACCGCGCCTAGAATCATGTCATTATTGGCTAGTGGCCTAAACACCTGAGTGGCGCCTTCTTCGCTCAATTGTATGAGCCCTTTTTGTAATGCTTTGGCTCGTAATGGATCTTGCAGCCGCACGCGTTTAAATAACTCGGGGGCAAAGTTAGGAATACCAGTAAATTTGAGATCTTCACCTTCGGTAAAGGTATCGCCGATCTGAATCGTGCCATGATTATGCACACCCAAAATATCACCTGCATAAGCCTCCTCGGTTTGTTCCCGTTTTGAAGCCATAAAGGAGCTAGCGTTGTTAATCGCCATCATGCGTTTAAGTCTCACATGATTGAGCTTTTTACCTTTTTCAAACTTACCCGAAGTGACTCGCATAAAAGCAATACGATCATGATGTGAGGGGTCCATATTGGCTTGAATTTTAAACACAAAACCAGTGAACTTTGATTCGTCAGAACTTACCTCTCGGCTTTGCGCTGCGCGACCTTGCGGAGCAGGCGCGTATTCGACAAACATTGCTATCAATTCTTCAACGCCCATATTCGAAATAGCTGAGCCAAAAAACACCGGCGTTAGATCACCACTTAAGTACAACTCTAGGTCAAAATCATTACTCGCACCACGCACCAACTCCAGCTCTTCACGCAGCTCCTGAGCAGCACTTGCGAGCAAGCTATCAAGCTCAGGGTTATCTAAACCCTTAACAAATTGATCTTCTTCAGCGTCATTACCAGGGCGGCCAGCAAACAGGTGCACAGTATCATCATACAATCGGTAAATGCCACGAAAGCCTTTTCCTATGCCGATCGGCCAAGTCATGGGTGCGCACAATATATCCAATACCGACTCTACTTCGTCAAGAACCTCGATAGGGTCGCGACCTTCTCGGTCCATCTTATTAACAAAAGTCATAATCGGTGTGGTGCGCAAACGACAAACATCCATAAGCTTGATGGTTCGTTCTTCCACACCTTTGGCGATATCAATGACCATCAAGGCTGAGTCTACGGCGGTCAAAGTTCGATAGGTATCTTCGGAAAAGTCCGCGTGACCTGGTGTATCCAATAAATTAACTACCTTATCAGCATAATTGAATTGCATGACCGATGAGGTAACAGAGATACCGCGCTGCTTTTCTAACTCCATCCAGTCAGAGGTGGCATGCCGTCCACTTTTGCGAGCCTTAACATTGCCCGCCATCTGAATAGCGCCGCCTGAGACCAATAAGCGCTCGGTTAAGGTTGTTTTACCCGCATCAGGATGAGAAATGATCGCAAAAGTGCGGCGCTTAGCGACTTCAACAGGCAAGCTCATTTTTATCAATAATTAGACTTAGTTTAGTGGCGATGAATTAGATAACTGTTTAGGCAATCAATATTGTCTGCAATAACAATGCTGGCGGATTATAACCAATGCTTAAACTTTTTGTTTTTTAAAATTAGGAAGCTCGACCCATCTCAATCATGGCTTACGTACAATTCGACGCCCACGTTTATTTAAAACCACTGAATTTTCCTTAATCTCTTCTACTCTGATACCCGCTTGCACAAACTCGCCCTCACGGAATAACTTGCCATTAATCATAACAAAGCGCTGATCTGCTTCTTCTGAGAAGCTCACGACATTCACCACCATGTCGTCGTTAGCATTTTTATTGCTAGCATCGGCAATTGACTCATTAGTCACTGGCACAACTGCGCTTGTGACTGGCTCAGGCGCTAAAAACCATCGGTACATAAACACCGCCAAGCCAACCAATAATAGAACAATAAACGAAGTAGCTATTATAAGCGGCCAACGCGAAGGTTCTTCCGGGGTCGGTAGACTAGACAAAGTTGGTATATCACCCAGCTTACGCTCCTGCTCTGATTTTTTTAACGCATCAAGTATGGTTGACATAGTTATTGCCCTCCCGGTGGTTCTAAGCCAATAGCTCTAGAACTAAGAGGTCTTGAGCGGCGCTCTGATGACAACACTATAGTAGCTCCAGGAGCTAAAATTTCATTTATCAAAAAGTGCGTTTCGTAACCAATCTGACCATCTTGAATAAGGCCAAACCTAGCCTGTAGAGCAAATACTTTTTGCCGCATATCTGAATCAAATAAGGAATTGCTAACGCTGTTTAATATAGGTAAATCAACCACCGATAACGCTCTGTTTAAACGCGCACGCATAGCGAGTACGGCGGGACCTTCTAAGCCCTGTTTTAAAAATTGCTCACCGACTGCGCTAGGGCGCCAAAACAATACTCCTCTGTTAGTCCAACGCCCCAACAACTCACTAATCGGCACCTCATAATATTGTTCGCCCACCAATACGCTGGCCGCATTGTTTGAGACCGATTGCACAATAACTCTGTGCAACTGATCTCTATGATTGACTACTAAAATGCCAGGGCGATTAAGTCGTGTGAAACTACCCCATGTGTCAAACGCCAAACACTGCAACCCCTGCTCAAGTAAAGCATCACATGCGGGCTTTAATAGCCTGCGCGGCAGACTAGCTCCCCATTGATTAGCTAATACCTTAAAAACCTCTATTCGCCCAGTAAGATCAGCCGATGTTTCTAACACTCGTCCGAATGACGTATCCTGCAAGTATTCAGATTCAGTTAAACCACCAAACACATCAGGGTTAACCGTCGCCACATCGACTTCATCAGACGATGCGGCCGGCGCCTGTTCTGCAAAATCAAGCCCTTCGATAAGCGACTGTTCCGATTGCGAGACTTCTTGAGAAGGCAACTGATCAAGCACAGAGGCATCCAAAAACTCTTCGGATACCTGTACTGTACCCGGGACAATATTTTCGTTGGTGTTAACCACCACAACATTGTCTTCGGCGCCAAAATCTTCAGTGTTGGATTCTTTCGCTGCGGTCTCTATTTCTGGCTCATCAACCGCCGCTGTTTCAGGCGCCTTGGTTTCTACAAATGATTCTACAGACTCTTGCTCTGTAGAATCTGCTGACACTGATACTTGACTGGACTCGCTTGATTGTTGCTGTTCGGTAGTTTGCTCAGGTGTAGTTTCGGTCGCAACTTGTGATGATAATTGATTATTACTTGTACTATCATTTGAATCACCACCAGCAAACCAAGCCCAAAGACCTATATTGAGCAGCAGCACTAGCGGTATTGCCCACCACCACTTAGGCAATTGAAAACCACTCGGCTGATGCTTTTTGCGCGTGTTAATAAACACATCACGGGCCGCTCGTTTAATGGTTTTAGAATCGACCACACGCTGAGTATTTGCATAGGCCGATAACAAAGCATGATCTGCAAGCACATTAATTTTACGTGGAATTCCATCGGTTAATTGATGTATTTGGGTGACCGCTTGACGGCTAAACAACGGTTGCTTGCAACCCGCCACGCTCAAACGAAAATTAACATACTCTTGTATCTCATCACGCTGCAGCGCGCCTAGGTGATAACGTGCAGTAACTCGTTGCGCCAGTTGTCGTAGATCGTTGCGCTCTAAAACGTCACTGAGTTCTGGCTGACCAATCAAGATGATCTGTAATAACTTGGACTTGGTAGTTTCAAGATTCGTGAGTAGCCGAATTTGCTCCAGCACATCGCGACTGAGAAGCTGGGCTTCATCAATGATTAAAACAGTCTGCCTGTTATCAGCAAAGGTCGCTAACAAAGACCTATTTATTTTGTCCAACAATTGCTTCTGAGAATCATCTTCCTGATAAGTGATTTTCAGTTCATCGCAAACCGTTTGTAATAATTCTTGTTCGTTAATGTTGGCATTTAGAATCAAGGCCACATCTACATTATCAGGCAAGTGACCTAATAGGTTTCGGCACAAGGTTGTTTTACCAGTACCCACTTCACCGGTTAAAACAATAAAACAACCACCTTGCGAGAGACCATAGGACAAGTGCGCCATCGCTTCTTTATGGCGCTTACTCATATATAAATATTGAGGATCCGGAGCGATTGAAAACGGCCGCTCAGTCAACCCAAAATAACCTAGGTACATAATAGTCTCTTAATCTGTGGTCGCCGATTACTGCGATCTAAAATGATTCCACATAGTCTATCATTAGGCAAGCTCATGTGCGGAGCTCAATACAACAATATTAACCCCGAGTAATTAATTCGTAAGAACTTTATCGGCCTTGTTGTGCCGCCATTGCCGAAGCAAACAAACGATCAAATAGCCCTTGACCTCGACCACCCATAATTCGACCTAAATCATGCAGTGACGAGCGCTCAGCAGAACGTCGTTGCAAGGTGGTTGCGCTGGTTTCAATTGGCGCGTCGTAAGCAACCGTTGCCAATAACTTTGATAGTTCCGCCATAGCCTGATGTTCACGCAATTTAGTACCCAAGGTTTTAGCGCCGCGAATTTTAAGCGATGCAACCGAATCTAAATTCGCATATAAGTTCTCCATATTGCCGAATTCTTGAAGCAGCGCGCTAGCCGTTTTTGGCCCCACACCTGGCACCCCGGGTATGTTGTCGACGGCGTCGCCACATAAACCCAAATAATCTTGTATTGCTTGCGGCGGCACTCCGAATTTATCAACCACACCCTCTGTATCTACCTGATTATCGCGTGCGAAATCCCACCATAAATCATCTCCTTGTAGCAATTGCGCCAAGTCTTTATCGCCACTAACAATGACATTGCGAAAACCTTGTTCACGCATAGACAATGCTAATGTGGCTATCAAATCATCTGCCTCGTAGCGGCCGTGACCGACGCAATATAGGCCCGCTGCTTCAGCTAAGCGGCGACATAATTTAAATTGTGCTTTAAGATCTTCAGGTGGCAACTCACGATTCATTTTGTATTGCGGATAAATATCGTTACGAAACGATTGAGTTAAGCTCTCGTCAAAAGCCACAGCCACATACTGTGCGTCACTACGCTCTACAAACTCGGTTAAGAATCGACAAAACCCATAAGCGGCATTCACTGCCTGACCATTCTCACCGCGCATTGAGTCGGGCACCGAAAACCAAGCTCGAAATATATAAATACTAGCGTCTATCAAATAGGCCGTGGGTTGAACTGCTGGCTTATCCATCATTGACCACAACACGAATCAAATGCACTCGACGCGAATCGGCATGCACGATTTCAAAACTCACTTTTTCAATTTCAACAGTTTCTCCAGGCTGCGGAACATGCCCGACAGTTTGTGAGATAAGTCCGCCAATGGTGTCGCTGGAATCTTCATTTAAATAGGACTTAAAGTAGTCGTTAAACTCATCAATAGGCAACACCGCTTTTACAATCGTTTCACCGTCGCCCAACACCCGAATCATGTTTTCTTCTTCTTCGATATCGTGTTCGTCTTCGATATCACCAACAATTTGCTCCAGTACATCTTCAATGGTTACTAGACCTGCAATATTGCCAAACTCATCCACCACCACCGCCATGTGATTACGATTCTCGCGAAATTCTGCTAGTAAAATATTAAGGCGTTTACTTTCTGGAACAAAAACCACTGGTCGTGTTAGATCGCGCAAATTAAAACGCTGTTTATTATCATCATCAAAATATCTAAGCAAATCCTTAGCTAGTAAGATGCCAATAATATGATCTTTTTCATTATCAACCACAGGGAAGCGCGAGTGTGCGCTTTCTACCATCACGTCCAAACAACGATCTAGGTCATCGTCTTTCTCTACGTAGATCATGCTAGTGCGAGGAATCATGATATCACGCACCTTTAAATCTGAAACCATCAGTACACGCTGCATCATGTCGTAGGCATCGCGCGCCACTATGCCATCCTGCTCAGCTAGTTTTAAATTATCTAACACATCGGCTTTCGATTCTGCGCGAGAGCTTGGCAGCCAACGGCCTATCAAAAAGTCAATTAATCGTGAGCTGGATGACGGAGGTTTTTCAGAGTTATTCATATCTTAAATTAACATTAGTATGGGTCAGATATACTGAGCGTTTGCAAAGTTTTAACTTCAAGCGCTTCCATTGCTTGCGCGTCTGACTCTTGTTGGTGATCGTGCCCAAGCAAATGAAAAACGCCGTGCACGACCATATGTGCATAATGATCATGCGCTGTTTTATCTTGCTTTTGTGCTTCTATTAACACCACCGGATGACAGATCAGCACATCACCCAATAAAGTGCTATCAAGCTCTAGGCCAGGGGGAACATCGCATGGAAACGATAAGACATTGGTGGCTTTATCTTGCTGCCGATAGTCGCGATTAAGCTGCATTATTTCATCAATACCGACAATACGAATTGTTAGTTCAGCGTTTGAATCAGCCACGTTTGCGGTCCGATAGGCAGCATTTGCCCATTCAGTGAACTGCCGTGTACTCGGTGGTTCTTCGAGTTCCTTTAGCTCTTGTTCATCAAGCGCAAACTGCACATCAACAATCAAGGAGCCCTTACACGCTGCCAAAGATTCAGTCATTGCGATCTTGCTTTTCGTAGGCCTCAACAATGCGTTGCACTAGTGGATGACGCACTATGTCCTTGCCAGAAAATTTGGTTACGCGAATGCCACGCACTTTACTTAGTACAGTCAACGCATGTTTTAAACCAGAGTATGTACCCTTTGGTAAATCAACTTGAGACAAGTCGCCCGTCAGCACCACTTGTGAACCAAAACCGATACGCGTAAGCAGCATTTTCATTTGCGCAACGGTGGTATTTTGCGCTTCATCCATGATAACAAAGGCATCGGATAAAGTTCGCCCGCGCATATACGCTAGCGGCGCCAACTCAATGGCTTTCTTTTCTATTAGTGTAGACACTCGCTCTGGTCCGAGCATTTCATATAATGCGTCGTATAAAGGTCTTAAGTAAGGATCAATTTTTTGCCCGATATCGCCGGGTAAAAATCCTAAGTGCTCGCCCGCATCCACTACGGGTCGAATCAAAATTATGCGCTTTACTTCATCACTCACTAAAGCATCAACCGCCTTAGCAACGGCCAAATAAGTTTTACCTGTGCCTGCTGGGCCAATGCCAAAAACGATATCATTTTTAGAAATAGCGTTTAAGTATTCGCTTTGTGCCTTGGACTTAGCAACGACCTTCTTTAAGGGTGCGTCGACTTTCTGAAACTCAGCATCAGTCTCACTTGAGTCGGACATATTATTAATCACTTGATAGACTTTTGATTCTTCCAAAACAGACCTCTTATCAGTTAGCGCATACAGCTTCATTAAAACTCGTTCAGCAATATCTATATTCTCAGAATTGCCCTGCAGCACAAAATCTGAGCCCTGTTGATAACACTTGATCAACAACTCTTGTTCGATGGTTTTGATATTACAATGTCGCTCGCCACACAACATTGAAAGGCGCGCATTTTCGGCGGGGAACTCGGTAGAGCCTAGCGATAGCGTCTTCGCAGGTAAGGCTTGATTCAAAGAAGGTTTCCTTTATTCAGGTGACACACATTATTATATGTTGGTTTAATTACCAATGTTATAGAACAACCTTTGCAATAAAACAAGCGGATTTCTATTAACAGTCTACAGGTTTTTAATGATCGTTTTATTTATGAATTGACCATTTTACCGCGCAAAGAGTTAGGCAAAGCTTCAGTGATTTCAACATCAACAAACTGCCCAATTAAGGCATGATCTCCATCAAAATTGACCACTCTGTTATTTTCAGTTCGTCCTGATATCTGATTCTGGTCTTTGCGCGCAGGCCGATCCACTAACACGGTTTGCACAGTCCCAACCATGGAGTAACTGATGCCCATGGCCATCTCGACAATGCGCTTTTGCAAACGCTGCAACCGCGCTTGTTTGACTTCCATGGGTACATCATCAGCCAAGTCTGAAGCGGGTGTGCCGGGACGAGCGCTGTAGATAAAACTAAAAGACTGATCGTAACCAATGGTTTCTATTAGCTGCATGGTGTCTTCAAAGTCTTGCTCAGTTTCACCAGGAAAACCAATTATAAAATCTGAGGACAAACTAATGTTGGGTCGAATCTTGCGGACCTTTTGAATGATCTTTACGTAGTCTTCGGCCTTATATCGTCGCTTCATTGCTGCCAAGATTCGATCTGATCCTGACTGCACCGGCAAATGTAAATGATTAACTAGCTTAGGCACATCCGCATAAACGCTTATTAAACTGTCGGTAAATTCCAAAGGGTGCGAGGTGGTATAACGGATACGATCAATACCTTCAATTTCGGCAACATAACGAATCAGCAAAGCGAAATCGGCCATGCTGTCATCATGCATTTTGCCCCAGTATGCGTTTACATTTTGCCCAAGCAAAGTTACTTCTCTAATTCCTTGCTGAGCTAGTGCATAGACTTCGGCCAACACATCATCGAAGGGGCGTGAAAATTCTTCACCTCGGGTATACGGTACCACGCAAAACGAACAATACTTACTGCAGCCTTCCATAATCGAAACAAAGGCGGTTACACCCGTTACCTTTGGAGTTGGTAGCGCATCAAATTTTTCTATTTCAGGAAAACTAATGTCTAAGGCAGACTCATTGGTTTTGCGCACCTCTTCGTACAAACTTGGCAATCTATGCAAAGTCTGTGGGCCAAACACCATATCGACATAGGGCGCTCGTTTCATTATGGTTTCGCCTTCCTGACTTGCCACACAGCCACCCACGCCAATAACTAGGTCTGGATTTTGATCTTTCAGGCCTTTCCAACGCCCCAATTGTGAGAATACTTTCTCTTGCGCTTTTTCACGCACAGAACAGGTATTCAACAGAATTATGTCTGCCTGAGTCTCATCCTTGGTTGCTTCGACTCCGTGCGAGTCGTTTAATGAATCGAGCATACGGTTTGAATCGTACTCATTCATTTGGCAACCGAAAGTTTTGATAAATACTTTCTTAGGCTGAGTGGAATCAGAGCTAATCTTTTGGTCTGTCATAACAATTTTTGTACATGCATCATGCGGGCGCGTATTTTACGTTAAAAAGCCTAGTTAAATAAATGCGTTAAATATAAAAAAGCCAGCTTAAAGCTGGCCTTTTTATATACTTACAACCTGCGTACTAGAGGCTAAAGCTAGGCATTTCGGTTCAGGCAGTTTAGGTCTGCAAACGACTGTTCTAGGCGATTCACAAAGTATTCCTCTGCTTGGCGTAACACTTTGCGTGGATCGTAATATTTTTTATTTGGTTGATCATCACCATCAGGATTACCAATCTGAGTCGCCAAATAATCTTTGTTCTTAATAAAATAATCACGCGCGCCGGCATTAAATGCCCATTGCATATCAGTATCTAGATTCATTTTAATTACCCCATAATCTATCGCCTTAGCAATATCTTCTGGTGAAGACCCTGATCCACCATGGAACACAAAACTCACTGGCTTTTCACCTGGCTTACCGATTTCTTGAGCAACAAATTTTTGTGAGTTCTCCAAAATCTCTACCGATAATTTTACGTTACCTGGCTTGTACACACCGTGCACATTACCAAACGCCGCCGCTATTGAAAAATTTGCGTTAATCTTAGATAAACGCTCATACGCATAATAAACTTCGCTTGGATGAGTATAAAGTTTAGAGCTGTCTACATCAGAATTATCAACGCCGTCTTCTTCACCACCGGTAATGCCTAATTCAATTTCCAAGCCAATATCAATTTTAGACATACGCTTTAGATAACGCTCGCAGACATCGATATTTTCTTCGATAGTTTCTTCAGATAAATCCAACATATGTGAACTAAACAGAGGTTTGCCGTTGCGAGCATGGTAATCCTCTTGATAATCCAATAACTGGTCTATCCACGTAATATTTTTGAGTGAACAATGATCGGTATGCAAAATCACTGGCACGCCATACATTTCTGCCATGTGGTGCACATGCAACGCCGCCGAAATACACCCAGCCGCCGATGCCTGCAGATTATCGTTTGGCAAACTTTTACCAGCATAAAACTGACCGCCACCAAAAGATAGCTGCACAATTACCGGCGAATTAACCTTAACGGCCGCTTCCAATACCGCATTAAGACTACTTGTTCCTACGATGTTCACTCCGGGCATGGCATAGCCTACGGCCTTGGCATCTTCGTAAACATCAATTAATTCCTGGCCATACAATACGCCAGCTCTAAATTTGCTCATGATATCTCCTGCATTTACAAATTAATGTCAAAATCTTTCTGGGCGCGTATTGTAAACTCAACTTGCCAGTTTTTCTGCAAATTTATCACAATATTTTCAATGTACTCGAGCTATTTTACAATAAGCCAATGAGTCCGAATGTCTAACATAAATCGTATTAATAAATCTTTAGTGACCGAAAAATAACGGTACAATCGAATTGTTAATTAGTAAGACTATTTTTAAATTTGATCCTAAGAGGAAATAAAATGAAACTAAGATTCGCATTGATATTACTAACGTTTATAAGCGCAGGCCTAAGTCAAACTGCTTTTGCACAAGACAGCGCGGCCCTAGATGCTGCATTGGCTGCGCAAAGCGATGAGCACAAGGCGCGCTACCAATATCGCCATCCAAAAGAAACCTTGGAGTTTTTTGGTATCGAACCCGGCATGGCAGTGGGCGAAGCACTACCTGGCGGTGGCTGGTACTCTAAAATACTGATTCCGTACCTAGGCGCTGACGGTAGTTTATTTGCTATTGATTACCCAATTGCCATGTATGGAGAGTTCGGTCCAAATAGCTTTGCTAATGAAGAATTCCTTAAGAAAAAAGAAACTTGGGCAGAAGATTGGGTAGAAACAGCACAAGCTTGGAATCCTGACAGCACACAAAATATCACGGCAGCTACTTTTTCAAGCATACCGGACGAAATGGCAGGCACGCTTGATGCAGTTGTGTACTTTCGCGCATTGCACAATTTGTCGCGCTTCAATGAGAAAGGCGGTTATTTAGACCGAGCCTTGGCATCTACTTTCAAAGCTCTAAAGCCTGGTGGCATTGTTGGTGTAGTGCAGCACCACGCGCGTGATGATCGCCCTGATGCATGGGCAAACGGTGAAAATGGCTACTTAAAAAGAGAGTTTATTGTTGAGCAATTCACCAAAGCCGGTTTTCAACTTGTTGGCGAAAGCGACATTAATAGCAATGAGCTAGACCAAGCTAAAGAAGGCGATAGCGTATGGCGCTTGCTACCTAGCTTTAAACCTACAGGTGATGAAGAAGCTGACGCAGCAATCACAGCTATTGGTGAATCAAATCGTCAGACATTGAAATTTGTCAAACCAGCTGGATAAACCAGCAATACAATAGCACTGCTAAAGGCTCTCATTTTGAGCGCCTTTTTTATGAACCATCTTAAAATCCGTAAAAAACTCCCGCTCTGCTATTCCACAGTACCCACACTGAAAAAAGGAGTAGCAGAGCGAAAGTTCATAACATCCACATAAAGAAACCGAGATTTTCTCGGATCGTGCGTGTTGCCGCATGTACATCCGAGTTAAATTCATAATATTCTCCTTGCGCTTCGACCATCGTCAATTCAACTTCCAAACTGTCGTCGAAAACGCAAGACGTATACCCGTTGCGTTTTGTAGTAGTGAGCTTCATTAAATAAGACCTCCATGTCTATTAGTAACTCACTGTAACTGTTCATAGCACTCGAATCTTCACCCTAATAGGGGAGATTTAACAACTAATTAAATATTCAAACTATGGCTGAAAAAAAACGAGAATGTTTTTAACGGCAGAGAACATCGACCAACCCAGTACGACACACTTTACTCAAGTGATCTCATGCCGTTAAAAACAAAGACTAACCCCTAGTACTCGTCGTCCCAATATTCTAAATCGTCACTAATTATTTCAATAAACTCCATATCTACAGCGTCATCGAGGTATAAAGTATCGATGACAGAATCAAGCATAGGCACAGCTGTATCTAAGGATGCTGGATCATTTGGTGACATTGCGAATTTATTCATTTTAAATTCCTACGCGCATTACGCGTGACCGTATAAATCGTGGTAATTACACAGACGTTGGAGTGCGTCTGTACCACTTTTAATTACACAGATATTGTGTGGGTATCTGTAATCGTCTTTACTGCTTTTTACTACCTAAGCGCTGTGTGGGCGCCTTTACTACTTTTAAATAACTTGAAGCTGGTTTTTGTTTTGCTTCTTACGACACTAATGTATCTATAATCAGTTAAATAAATAATGGCATTAGGTAGTAACTTGTATGGCCTTTAGTCCCATAATTTGTATATCCATGTAAAATCAGCCCCAAACGTCAGCTAAATCAAGTATTTACTTGCTCTATAGAAAGCTGTATTTAGCGTATAAATTATGGTTAGATTGCAGAAACAAATAAACACTCGAGAAGTAGCAACTATGAAAAGTCTGATGATGAACCTAGCCATGTCGATTACTTCTATAATGGAGTTCGCTGATCGCAACCACTCATCACAAGAAATCGTTTCGTTGACGAGCAATGATAAAATTAATCGTTTCAACTATAGCCAAACATTCGCACGGGTCCGTCAGCTAGCAAATGCATTAACCACTCTTGGTGTTAAACATAGTGACCGAGTTGCCACCCTAGCCTGGAACGATCATCGTCATTTTGAACTTTATTATGCTATTTCATGTATCGGCGCTATATGCCACACAGTGAACCCACGTTTATTCGAACAGCAGATTACATACATTGTTGGCCACGCAGAAGACAGTTGTTTGTTTTTTGACCCAGACTTCTTGCCCATCGTTGAAGCCCTTATTGAGCAAATGCCGACGGTCAAAACACTGGTAATACTTTGCAATGAAGATGAAATGCCAGAGACCAGTCTGGATAAGCTGCATTGTTATGAAACAATTATAAATGCCGAATCAAACCAGTTTGATTGGCCTGAGATTGCCGAAGATACCGCAAGTTCGCTTTGCTATACCTCTGGTACAACAGGCAACCCGAAAGGCGTTTTATACAGCCACAGAAGTAATATTTTGCATTCCTACGCGTCTGCCTTACCTGATTCAATAAATTTGTCGTCACTTGATACGGTATTGCCAGTTGTGCCGATGTTTCATGCCAATGCGTGGGGTTTGAACTACAGCGTGCCAATGGTGGGTGCTAAGTTTGTAATGCCTGGCTCCAAAGCTGCCGACCCCGCTATGTTGACTCAACTAATCAATGACGAAGGCGTCACTGCCACCGCTGGTGTACCAACCGTATGGTTGGCCTTGTTGCAGTATCTAGATGACTCGAATCAAAGCTTACCCTCGCTACAGCGAGCCGTGGTCGGCGGCTCAGCGTGTCCGCCCACGATTATGGATGAGTTTTTGTCCAAACATGGTGTTGAAACAATTCACGCGTGGGGCATGACTGAGACCTCACCGCTGGGCACCCTGTTCTCTCGCAGACCCGGCTTCGATAAGTTATCTAAAGATGATCAAGATGCAATCAAAGCAAAACAAGGGCGCTCCATGTATGGCATCAACATTAAGATAACCGATGACGACAATAATGAATTAGCTTGGGATGGAAAATCCTTTGGATCACTCAAGGTTAAAGGTGGTTGGGTACGCAATGGCTATTACAAAATGGAACAAGAAAAAGATTCAGACGGTTGGTTTGAAACAGGCGATATAGCCACTATTGACGAAGATGGCTATATGAACATTGTGGATCGCGACAAAGATGTTATTAAATCTGGGGGCGAATGGATCAGCTCAATTGAGCTAGAAAATGTGGCGCAAAAATATGACTTAATTCAAGAAGTTGCGGTTATCGGCGTTGAAGATAAAAAATGGGGCGAACGCCCAGTTTTCGTTGTGGTGTTAAAAGATGACAGCAATCGCAACGATAAAACTAAAAAAGCAATTCTAGATTTCATGGTTGGTAAGGTCGCCAAATGGTGGATACCCGAGCGAGTAGAGTTTGTGGACGAAATACCGCACACAGCTACTGGCAAAATCAGCAAGCTGGACTTACGAAAACAGTTTTCTTAATGTACTAATTAGATAATTTAATCCGCAGCAGGTACATGCTGATCGACCATAATTTGATTACCATCTGGGTCTTCCAATATAAAATGTGCAGGCCCTGTTGTCGTTTGGTCAGCCTCACTTAGCAAAGTCACGCCACGTGACTTTAGTTCGCCTTGTAATATACGCACATCCGTAAACTCAGCTAATGGATTTGCTTCACTGTCCCAACCTGGATTAAAGGTAAGCACGTTCTTTTTAAACATTCCTTGAAACAAGCCAATTTTGGTTTCGCCATTTTTCATAATCAACCAGTTTTGCTCCTCGTTCCCTCCTACAATGGAAAAGCCCAGCTTTTCGTAAAAGGTTCGAGACACGGCAATATCATTAACGGCTAGACTAACGGAAAAATTTCCAAGCTGCATGGCGGACTCCTCTGTTTGAATTGATTCTTGAGACATTGCCAACGGTGTTAACACAGTACCCGTTATTAGCATTGCGAATAAAATAAAGTAGCTAACTTTTTTCACGACCACCTCTTGGTTTGTTGTGAATGACACACCGCTTTAGACTTTTACACCAGTTATTCGTTCTCGTCATCATGTACTTTTAATGCGCCGGAAGGACATGATGCAACAGTCGTTCGTATTTGATTTTCATCACCGGCCTCTAAATTAATTTTGAACTGTCCATCCTCGACTTTGAAAACTTCTGGGCTTCCTTGAACACATTTTCCTGCATGGACACATTTTGAATCATCCCAAGTTACTTTCATTTTTTTATCCTCTTATTAAACATCGATTATTCAGACAATGCATAAAACTCTGATTGCGTAGCATCAGACACTATAAAAAAATACATCACCTCATTATAAACAGCAAGATCTATTACTTTGATAGGCACGACAATAATAAAAATAGACTCTCTAGATGATATTTCATTAAATACAAGGTCACTAAAATGCTTAGTGTTGACGCGCGTTTTGCTTGCAAGCAATTAATTGATGTTGGCCGCTTCCCTGCGCGCTACTTAGGCTCTAATTGGCTGAACACAAACCCGTCAAACAAAAAAAGGGGGCGACATTTACCGCAAACCAGTAAATGTCACCGCCACAACCTCATCCACTGAGACCCTGTCCCTTGCTTTGATTGACTCGATATCAAAGCGCTTATATCTATAAAGTGTAGCTAGCAGATTAATTCTCTCACCTAAATTAAAAATCAGAGTTTTCCAACACGCCCGTGAGCCTAAAACTCTGACACGCAATACCTTTATTAACTAGTATATTTATATAGGTGTTTTGGCGATGTAAGTTCTCTCACCCATAGACAAAAGTTATCGTCTCTAATGTGTTGCGTTATTCTACGGAGGATTTTCGAGCCACCCTTTTGTTCGTGCATAGCATCATTACAAGGGTCGTGAGTAGCGCGTCCGAGGTGTAGCTGTTTTGCTTCTTTTATATATCTAATCCAAATCTAGATGCCAATCGTCGTCAGATTCTTCATCAAATTCCACTCCTGCCAATTTTGCGATACCGGCGTACAGTAATATGCATACAAACCCCGGCACTGGATCAACTTTTACAAATATGAATAGCAAGACTGACATTCCGAGCCAATAAACAAGCTTTAAAAAATCAAGACGGTAATTTTTCGGAAGTGCAAAAAGTGAAAGACCAAAAAGAAAAATAGCAAAAAAGGCCTTACTAAAACCCGTTTCACTAAAGATCACAATACCAAAGACAAGCACCAGAATCGTTAAACCTATTACTCTAAATATGGTCATTAGTGAATATAACGCTTTTAAAACGGGCGCGCGGTTAGCGCGTCCGTGCCGCTTGCGCATGATCAAGCAGCGGATTGGAAATCTTAAGGCTTACGAAACAAAAACGTAAAGCGATCAGAATTGCCTGATACTCCGTCTTCACCCACTTCCAGTTTTAGTTCATCAGTAGGGCGAAAGTGTAAGTCGCTGTAGTCAACAAACTTAAAGCCGGCGGCTTGAACTTCTTTAATGATAGTAACAGGGTCTGCGCGACGACGATTGTCTTCGGTGTGAACTTCATTGTGTCGACGCGTATGATCTACCACACCGTAAATGCCACCAGATTTAAGCGCTTTAAATGATGCATTATTGATGTGCATACGACCCACATCATCAAAATTATGCATGTTGCGAAAGGTTAGAACTGCATCATAGCCAGACTCATTAAACGTAAATTCGTTGACGGTGCGCAAACGCGGCAGATTACCGTCGACTACTTCTATTTCGGAAGTTTCTATAATTTTAACTTTATCCATACTTGGATCTTTAATGAGCTCTTCCAGCCTCTTGGCAAATAAAGAAACATGCAGTTCACCTTGCTCGCGTAGCGCTGGGCCTAATATTTTTGTATACCAACCACGACCCGGTATTAACTCCAGCACTTTCATTTCAGGCGTGATGCCGAAAAAGTCTAAGGTCTCAGCTGGTTTGCGATTTGCATCACGTTCGGTATCGCCTTCTTCTCTCAATTCAGACTGCATGGCTGCGTTTACCGCTTTCGCCATGGCTGTTTGATCAGCCGAGTAGCTTACAGTGGTGATGCTAGAAGTTATAAATAAACAGCTTAGTATTGCTAATGATCGGATACTCATCGATTTGCCTCTTAAATAGTCCTGTAAATAGTTTCATATTGCTGAGATAAATATACCTTATTTTTGGTCACGACTAAGTAAACAGTGCAAAAAAATGGCGCCTTTTAAAGTTGGCGCCATTGTTAAATATGAAAAATAAACTTCAGTCTATTTCACTAACTAAGTAAGCTGCAAGACTTTGCGAACGAGGTTTATCTATGGTTCTGAAATAGCGTTTGAATATCCAGAAGCCGGTGCTAAAACTTCTTTCGTTAAGGTTAATATTCACGCCGTTAAAAGAGCGATTATTGTTTACCGCAACTAGCGTGCCTGAACGATCGTTATCGGCAAACGCAGTATGCGAAACATCTTCTGCCATGATAATTGGAAAATGGTTACTCAAAAAAGAACGAGGGCCATCCGCGGATCTTAGGCGGCCATCGGCTTCAATAGAGCGGCTGCAAGAGTCAATGCTTTCTGCACGCGAAGAACCACAGCTACTGTGCATTGGAATCACACCGTCGTCATTACCCGATATCAAACCAGAAGAAAGAATATTACCATCAGCGGTAGCAACACGTAGTCGAGGAACACTGGTTGACACAATACCGATAGAGCGAGCTATTGAGGGGCGTAAATCGTTAACAATACCGATGTCTTCAACAGAATCTACGTCTGCGTCAAAGAATATATCGGCTATTAAATCTGCCGGAAGCTGCAAAAATGGGTTAGCAACAATGCTTGCTGCTAAATCGGCAAGCTCAGTTCCACCGCCTGCGCCAGCCATATCAAAAGTCGCAAGTATTCGAAAACGCTGGGTATCGATTTGCCACTGGTTGAGCCTAGTCAAGATATGGCGAGTGAATAAATCACCGGTTGAATAGCTAATAATAAGGCAACCTTGTACGCAATCTCCGGTCGCTGTGATGGTGTTGATCTGAGCACGAAGTGCGTTATTTTGAGCGCCCAAGCGGATAGCAGATTCATAAAAAATATAATGATCTATTACACTGCCTAGTATATCACCGGCCTGAGCACGCGCATTCGCTTCACGCTCGGCTTGGGTGATATCTCGATCAAACGCGGCGGGCTGGTTACCGTGTATAAAGATCACTTTTTTACCGCCAATTTCGGCATTTGCATTAAACGCAAAGGCACTCATGGCTACAAACATAAATACAATCAGTTTCCTCATTTTTATCTCCTCAGATTTTTACAATGGTTTTAATTCATTAGTTAAAAGAATTACTCTCTACTCCTTATTGCCTAATCCTCTCAAAAATTCGATTCTTTGCTGAACTTCTTCATCTGTGTATTGCGTATTCTCATACTCAGCAAAATTTACTGCCGGTAAAACAAAACCTGATAGTGGCACCGACACTGGTGAATCAGCAATCTCATTTGGTTCAGCACCTCTAAACACCGTTCTTACCCGCAGAGAATACGGCCCTTGTGAACCAGCATCTTTAAGTGCTTGTTGATGCGCGCGCAATAGCATCACATCGTTACCCGCTTTCATACGCCCTTCAGTTTGCAACTGGATGAGTGGTCTAGACGTTTGCGCGTCGTCTAAAATAGCATCAACAAAGTAATAACCAGAATCGAACACGCTGAACTGCAAAGCAATCAATAGGTATTCTGCTTCAGCTCGACTATAAGGAACGGAGTCTAGTCTTGCCGACGCCTTACCATATTTAAACGGTACAGTGGCAACCAAACTCTGATCATTCACATCAACAGAAAACTGAATTAGCATCTCACTGGATGTGCGGTTTTCTGGAAACACTTGGCTGTCGAACTCGGCCTGAAACTGAGTGTTCGAGGTGGCCGAGGAATCCAATGTCTTGCGCGGTGAAATCTCGCCAGCAGATGGCGAAAGCACCACCGCTGAAACATTGATAGAGTCATTCTCTTGTGCACCATAAACAATCAATCGCGCATTTATTTTTTCGCCATCAAAATACTGAAATTTTTCTGTCGCGGCAGCTAAAGAAAGAGGCAGTTCACCACCTTTACCATCAGGAAATTTTAAATTTACTTCAGACTCTTCAAAGGGCTCTTTTACGGCAACTAATTCTGCGTCTTGCACTACTTGTGAGTTAGCTGGGTAGCGAGCTGTTAACTCATAAGCATCCGCAACCGCAATAAACTGCTCACTTAGATTGGCGCCCAACACCTCATCAATGGCTTTGGTGTTTTCAGCTGTTGGCTTGGGTGGTTTGGGAGCATTCACAGTGCTTGCTGGTTGGTCAATATTCGGTATTTCAATATCTTTACTAATTTCTATTGGCTCGGGGATGCTAGATTCTTTAAACCCAAGAAACCACACTAAACCGATCACAACAATCATTGCGATTGCTATAGTAAGCATCTTTCGAGTTCTGGATGACATTGATTGTATTAGTGACTTTCCTTAGTTAGTTAACAAGGCGAGATCAGATTAAATATCTAATTCACCCTAAAAAAGTACCGCTCAACCTAATGGATCAACGTAACATATTAATAGACAAAATATCTAATAGTTTTTGTAAACAAGCGTAAAACCAAATAATGGGATTTTTCTCATATTTGGTATCAAGCCATCTATTTATTAAGGTTTCGCCAACCACTCACGGCCTTTGAGCATGGCATTCCAGTAAACCGATGGCAATATATTAGCTTTAAGATGCCAAGCAAATCGACTCGGTCTGGTGCCGTTGTTTAGCCAGCCAGGGAATGTAGGTACTAATTTTCCACCGTAAGCAAATTCAGCTAATACGATCTTGCCGTTTTCTACTGTCAGTGGGCATGAGCCGTAACCGTTGTAGTCAGCGCTAGCGCTGGAACCTGTCATCTCATTGACAATGTTCTGTGCTACTACAGGTGCTTGTTTACGCGCTGCAGCCATTGTTTTGGCATTCATGGTGTTCATTACATCACCGGCGCCCCAAATATTTTTATGTTCGGTGTGCTGCAAGCTTGCAGGGTCAACACTGAGCCAGCCTGCATCATCACTTAGAGAACTATCGCGGATAAAGTCAGGTGCGCGCTGCGGCGGACATACATGCAGGAAGTCATATTCTTTTACCACGGTTTCTTCACCGGCTTGAAAGGTCGCGGTTTTCGCTGCGCCATCAACGGCTGTTAAATTGTGAGTGAAATTCAAATCGACGCCGTATTTCTCCATGTATTCCATAAGCGCAGGCACATACTCGGCAACCCCAAAAAGAACGGGTGCTGCGTTATAAAAAGACACATTAATGTCACCTAGCAAGCTTTGTTTAAGCCAATGATCAGCCGATAGGTAAAGTGCTTTCTGCGGCGCACCTGCACATTTGATTGGCATTGGCGATTGAGTAAACACCGCATTGCCCTGCTGCAGGTTTTGTACCAATTCCCATGTGTAAGGAGCTAAGTCGTATCGATAATTTGAGGTTACGCCGTCTTTACCTAAGGCGCTTTCTAAACCATCAACCGCGCCCCAATCGAGTAAAAGCCCAGGTGCAACCACTAACTGTGTATAGCCTATGCTTTGCCCATCATCTAATAACACCGTGTTTTCTTGTGGTTTAAACTCGGTAACCGATTGAGCAATCCACGTGGTTTGACTTGGTATTAAATCGACAGTTTTACGATGCGTATCCGACGCATTAAAAACACCGCCACCCACCATGGTCCAACCTGGCTGATAGTAGTGATCTTGTGACGGGTCTATTAATGCAATACTTAAATCGCCTTGGCGTTTTAATAGACTGCTGGCGGTAGCAATGCCTGCTGAGCCAGCACCAACTATGACGATATCAAATGACGTTGTAGAGTTTTGCGTATTCATTGGCTTTACCTTGGTTTGGGGTTGTATCTGCTTAGTCTGAAGTCGGTGTCTGCCTTAGTCCTGTAATAGGGGTTTTAAGATAGACGGTTTCATTATCTTCCGCTTCTGGGAAATGCCCTGCTCGCATATTAACCTGCAGCGAGGGCAAAATAAGTTTGGGCATGAGTAATGTTGCGTCACGCGCTTCTCGCAGGCTAACAAATTCGTCTTCAACAATGCCCGTTTTGACATGAATGTTATTTGCCCGCGTCTTAGCTACCGTTGTTTGGCTGCGGGCAGGTAGGCCTTCAGGCGGATAATCATGACACATATATAAACGTGTTTGTTCGGGTAAATCTAATATTAGTTGTATAGACTTGAATAATTTGCGCGCATCACCGCCAGGGAAATCGACTCGCGCAGTACCGGCATCTGGTTGAAATAGCGTATCGCCAACAAATGCTGCATCTCCAATTAGATGCGTCATGCAAGCTGGAGTATGCCCTGGGGTGTGAATCGCTCGACCTTCTAATTCTCCAATCTGGTAGGTCTGTTGATCTTTAAACAATATATCAAACTGACTACCATCGCGCTGAAAGCGTGTACCTTCGTTGAATAGTTTTCCAAACTCTTCTTGCACAACCTTAATCATTTCGCCAATGGCGATTTTGCCACCAATTTTTTCTTGGATATACGGCGCAGCGGAAAGATGGTCAGCGTGCACGTGCGTCTCTATTAGTAACTCTAGCTGATAACCCCGATTTTCAATCTCGGATATTATTTGGTCAGCAGACTCATAAGTAATATTGCCTGCTGCCTGATCAAAATCTAGAACGGGATCAATCACCGCGCAGGCTAGAGTTTTTGGGTCACACACAACATATGAAAACGTATTACTCGCTTCATCGTGAAATGTAATGACGTCAGGCTTATTCATAATAATCTGCAATCTCGTTAATGCATGACACTAGTCAGTATCACCAACTGGAAAAGCAAAAGCATCGTTGATCAAACCTTTAACGTTAGAACCAGTGAGTGTTTTCAAAAACGCAACCAAGGCTGATATTTCAACATTGCTCAATCCAAGCGGCTGAATTAAAGGGCTAAGTAACTCATTGGCTTGACCACCTCGATTATAGAACTCTACCACGCTTTCTAGCGTTAGGAATTCACCATTATGCATATAGGGTGCGCTGATCGCCACATTCCTAAGAGAAGGCGTGATGTATCGCCATCTGTCTTGCGGGTCTTGGGTTACTTCGTAGCGGCCTAAATCATTAAGTTTTTCACCGCCTACTCGTTGGATAACGCTGTGCTCTACTTGGGCAGTTAAGCCAGGTGCGAGTTGAACAGTGACCGTGTCAGGAGCCCCTAGCATAGAGGCCTGATAACCGACGCCCGTATTATGTAACTGTTGGTCTGTAAACAATGCGGTGTTTTTGCCAATACGATGGCAAGACACACAGGCGGCTTTACCTTTAAACAACTCAAAACCCGCTATTTCTTGGGCATTTAGCGCTTTTTTATCCTTACTAAAATAGTATTGGTCAAATGCCGAGTTGCCCGCTATCAATGATTGCTGATACTGCGCTAAAGCTTTACCTACATTGAGCATATTGGCTTGCTCGCCAAACGCTTCGTTAAAGCTCGCGCGATAAACTGGGTCATTATGCAACTGCTCTATCACGCTACCCACTGATGGATTATTCATTTCATTTGGCGCTAGCAAAGGTGACCATGCTTGCTGTGATAGTTTGCTTTCGCGCGCGTCAGCAAAAAGTTTTGACTTATAAACAACGTTAAGCAAAGTAGGCGCATTGCGTTGCACTGGCCGACCTTCAAAACCAATCGGGCGCTTCAATTCGTTATTGCTAAAACCTTGCTCTGGAATATGACACATAGCGCAAGACATGGTGCGATTACGCGATAAGCGTCGGTCAAAAAATAATTGTCGGCCAAGCGCTATTTGCGCTGCATTGGGAGCGAGTTCTTGAAAGTCTTTGGGGTCAGGCAGGCCTAATTGCTGTGCTCTGGCGATAGAAAGTAAGTCGGCTTGAACGCCATGACGAGTCTCTAAACTAAGTGAGTCTGTTTTATATTCGCTGCTGTCGTAACCACCTTTATGATCACCTGGCCCAATACGAATATTGTCGCTCAGCGGTTGTGCAAATGATAGGGCGAATATTTGGTGAACAAAAAAGAAGCCTAGAAAAACGAATTTCAAATCGCTAACAACGCTCACGACTTTTTACTTACTGGTGTTGTCGACTAAAGCAGTATTATTCTGCTCGGAACTGGCCTGCTCGAGTATCAAGGTTTTAATGTCATTGACCAGAATGTCTGGATGCAAAAAAGACAGACTGTATATATTGCGAATCTGCTTGTTAGCATCAATTAAAAATACTCGCAAAATATGCGAAAACTTTCCTTTGCCGTCTTCGCTGGTCTTATCCTTAACCACCGATTGCTGATAAGCATTTAGAATAGGCTTGAGCTGAGTTTCTGACTCGGTTGTTAAAAAAGCCCAATCCAAATCAGCCTTGCCTAGTATCGATTCTTGATACTCAGTCATGGCTTCTGGAGTATCGCCCAGAGGATCAAAACTCAGAGTTATGAGTCGTAGCTGGTCTTGCAAATCTGGCTCTTTGCCAATCCGCTTAGCAACCGTATACAGCACTGAGGTCGATAATGGGCAGCCATTAACATCATCGCAAGTACGGTAAATAAAGCTTAGTAAGGTGGGCTTATCGCCAAGATAGGTGTCTAATTGCTGTTGCTCCCCGTCGGTATCTAGAACTTGTCCTCCCTGAGCACGCTCCAACGCCGGCAGTTTATAAGAACCTGCTACAGGTGCGTCAAAACTTAATTTACCCCAGCCTGGCGCTAGAAAAACGTCTTCAGTATTCTTATCCGAATTTGGTGCGGCAGTTGCCAGCGCGCACCAAATAAATCCAACAATCGCAATCCACTTATTCATAAGGTCTGTGACTTATACTTGTTGGTGGGTTTATTTATCAGCACCAGCTGCTTCACTTATCAAGAACCAGCGAGACTTCTTCATCTTCTGCTTCATAAGGTCGATCTAAACCATATAAAGCATAGGCACCAAAACGCATTTGGTGAGCGCTTCCTAACTTTTGTTCCTTAAAATCGACTTCAAATTCAAGATTAAGTTCATCGCCATCCCATGTATAAGCTTTGAAAAATTGCTCATCTAGTTCTCCTTTCTTATCCCAGTTATCGAGCAAGGAAGACGTGAAGTACGCACGCTTACCATCCCAGCTTTGTGAAATCATATTTAGCTGTGCACCAATGGTTTTTTCATATACTTGCTTTGGCGCGAATGGATCGGAGATATCAAAATAACGGGCTTTTCCATCCATAAAAGTCTGCACCCACAAACCATTGTCGTCGGCGGTGATCGAGATATCAACTGGCAGAGGCACTTTGGACGGATCGCCGATATCAGCAACGGCTTCGGCTTGCCATTCGCCTTTATCGTCTTCATAAATCAACCAAATTTTCGATGTTAGCGCGGTGGTAGTAAAACAATAGTTATTGTTTGAGCCCCAAGCACAACGTAACTCAAGCGGTGCGCCTGGCACATCGAGTACTTTTTGCGGTTGGCGTGTATGTAAGTCCCAAACCACAGCCGTATTACCAAAGCGCTTCATGGCTTCAGCATCGCCAAGCATGGTTCCAAAATCCATCATGTAGTTCGACCAACCGGTAAACGAGGTAGTGAACATAGCGTTACGTCGCGGCAAAACTCTGACGTCATAACCGTAACCATCAGCAAAGTTTCCTGACTTTTCTGCGCCACGTAAATCTTGGTCAGTAGGATGCCAATGTGTTTCTATATACTCTCCCTTGTTCGAATACTCTACTAAGGCCGTTCTGCCACCATGATCTGTGTTATTTGACAGACCAGTAATCATCATTCGACCGGCCAATGCATAAAATGTATGCGGGCCAACAACACCACCGCTTTGCTTAACAAAGTTATCAATGGTTTTGTGCAGTATCGGTTCGGCAGGGTCAGTGTGTACATCAAAGATAAAAATCTTGTTGCTGTCTAAGCCGCCTGCCCAAAGGAATCGACGATCATCACTGAAACCTGAATGATGCGCTTCGTTACGGCCACCCACTGACAGGGTATTAATGACTGTTCCATAATCAGGTGATGTTGGATTCACATCAATGGTAACTAGCTTATCTTGTTCATCGCCTAAGCCTTCTTCGCCCAATGTCCATACATAAACGAAATCTTCTTGCCCAACGATTTTAGCCATATAAGGCGACATGCAAGTTTCGTCACCATGTGCTGGTGAAACTACACCAACTGCTAAAACCAAACTAAAACTAACTAGATTTAATATAGTCCGAGTGCGCATAAACTTTTCCTCCAAAAAATCATGCCTATGTGTGAATTCACTACCAATAAAGATTGCGCCTGAATTTTGTTTAAGTCAAGTGTTCATCAAAATAGTAAGAAATATCAAAGAGGCTTGTAAGTGGGTCGGGGTTCTTGGAATGAATGTGCTATTGCCCGACAACGGCTCCCTGCGTTGTTCTACCTCTTTATTAAATTGTTGAACGGGGCTGGTCGATCGACACGCCCAGAGTTCAAAAAAAAACCCGCTATTAGCGGGCTTTCGTTTGAATGGTGGGGCGTGCGCGATTCGAACGCGCGACCACCTGATTAAAAGTCAGATGCTCTACCAACTGAGCTAACGCCCCATTATTCAAAATGCTTAAAAAATGCTGATTTTAGAATTAAACTCAGCATGCCTTAAAGGTCGCGTATTATCTAGTTTGCGGCTGATTCGGTCAACCTTTTTTAGGCGTTATTCGGTAGTGATAGCGTCTTTTTGCAAACTGATTTATGGTGTAATTTAACTTTTTTGGAAAAGCATTATGTCTAAACGTAATATATCTGCGCTGGCTCTAATTCTAGCCTCCCTAATCTGCCTATATCCCGGATTGATGTTAGCGATGTTAACGCTAAAAGTAGGCGCGGTGTTGCCCTTAATTGGCCCGCTTGAGCTGTATGAGGCTACTCAAAGCATTATCCAAACTATTGATAATTTGTTTGTGAATGAGAACTATCTGGTCGCTTGGTTAATTTTGCTATTCAGTGTTGTAGTTCCAATACTAAAAGCAACCATGCTGTTGATTGTTTTGCTATTTAAAAACTATAAATGGCGCGAAGCTTTGTTTAAGTTTGTTTCGATAATCGGTAAGTGGTCAATGGCGGACGTATTTGTGGTGAGCATTTTTATGGCCTATCTGGCTACTCAATCAAATGAGGCAGTGTCAGCAACCTTGCATGAAGGTTTTTACTATTTTACCGCTTATTGCATCCTGTCTATTTTGGGTACGCAACTTATTGTCTTGCCTGAGAAGGAATTTAGCAAGGTAGCCGAAAAGGTATAAAGCGTTAGCGCCCTGGCTCGTTGTCCCACAGTATTTTGTGTAGTTGGACTTGCATACGCACAGGCAGTTGATCGCGAACGATCCAATCGGCTAAATCTGTGGCTGACAATTGTTTTGCCGAAGGCGAAAAGAACACTTCACACTTATCATCAAGACTGCGTTCACTTACTTGTTGTTTTGACCATTGATAATCTGACTCATCACAAATAACAAATTTGAGCGCATCGCCATTTTTAATATGCTGCAGGTTCTCGTATTTGTTATTAGGTTCTTCATTTGAAGCGGGGGTTTTTATATCCAACACCACGTAAACACGCGGATCAACCATAGAAATATCCACCGCATTGCCCGTTTCTAAAGACACCGTATAGCCTTTATCACATAAAGCTGTCATTAATTCGTGACACAGAGGTTGCGCTAATGGCTCACCCCCAGTCACCGTTACATGCTTGGCCTTATAAGTAGCAACTTCAGCAAGAATGCTGTCGATACTCATTTTACTGCCTCCGTGAAATGCATAAGCGGTGTCACAATAGCTGCAACGCATGGGACAGCCAGTCAAACGCACGAACACAGTAGGTAGCCCTACCAGGCTAGATTCGCCTTGAATGGAGAAAAAGATTTCTGTGATTTTTAGAGACATGAACGGCTCTATAACTCAATTTAGATAAGATATTTTGAAGTGCAGCAACACCAACTAAATAATCCGGCCACGCAAACAAGTGCGACCAACTAGCGGTTTACAAATCTTCGAGTCGGTTTTTAGCCGAAATAGCGGCATTAGAGCGAGGGTGAAACTGAATTATTTCTTGTAATAAAATACGCGCTTCTATGACATTGCCTTGTTCTTGCTCAATATAGGCTGTCTTTAACATAGCATCGGGTAATCTAGGGCTTTGTTTGTATTGTTCAATAATCGTTTTAAAATTCTGTTTCGACGAATCCAAATCACGATTCACATATTTTGATTCAGCAATCCAATAATAGGCATCGTCTACCAAGTCGCCTTGTGGATACCTGGCTATTTGCTGTTGGAATACTTGTACGGCCTGCTCATGCTCGGCTTTTTTTAAGAGGTCAAAACCTTGCTGATAATAATCTTGTTCAGATAAGTTTGCTTGAATAGGCACGTTACCATTATTTGCAGTCGAGGCCGATTGTGGTACTGGAACAACGCCATTGCTAGCAACATCATTAGCAGGCTCATCCGCGCTAATAACACGCTCCTCTACCGGCACGCCTGCAGCACTATTGCCATACGAACCAGCATTATTATAGCCGCCATTAACTGAAGGGTTAGCTTGAGTGTTTGGTGCGTTTGGCGAATAAACTTCGGGAACTGACTGAGGCGCCGCATTTATGTCACCTGGACCGCGACCTGGATAAGACTCAACGATCACAGGTGCCGCAGTTCCGGCGTTACCTGGGTTGGGCCGATAGGTATTATTCGCACCGCCTTGATAGGCACCCGTGTTTGGCAAGTCGTTCGAAGGAAAGGAATTATTTTGGCTAGGCTGCTGATAAGCTTGGTTTGGGTTGCTTGGCACCGACCCCGCACCGCCGCCATTATAAGCAGGAACATTAGATGCCACCGGTGCCCCGCCTGTAGCGCCGTTAAAAGTGTTTTCACCATAAGTACCATTAGAGTAGTTGCCACTAGAGTAGGGACTATTAGAAGGTTGGCCACCCTGACGATTAGCTTGCTTTAACTTAGTCAACTCATATTGTTGGCGCTCGACCAAATCGCGCAGCTCAGCAATCTCTTGCCGCATGGCTTGTACTTCGAGAAGCATGCGCGACTCATTTGATTGAGCATGCACAGACGAAAAAGCTGAAACAGCGATCACCGCTATTCCAGCTCTTAAAAACCATTCACTATAAATTCGCATATTAAACCTAATATCGCCCGTATAAAGTCTAGTCAAAGCCACACGCTATAAATAACGTAAGGCTTTGACCTATTTCCAAATAGAGCTTTTGCTTACTAAATAAAAGAAGGCTAAATAATAAACTGTCCAACTAAGCCTTTATCTAAATCTTAATTTAAACTTTAGTAAGATATTTCAACACGTCGATTTTGCTTCCACGCGAAGTCTGTGTGTGCTGGATCAACAGGTCGCTCTTCACCATAAGAAATAGTTTGTATGCTGCCTGATGCACCTTCGGCGCTCATTAAATCAGCAACGGTTTGCGCTCGACGCTCACCTAAAGCCAGATTGAAGTCACGAGTACCGCGTTCATCAGCATGGCCAGCTAAACTAACTGAAGCGCCACCAACTGCTCTTGCATGTGCGCCAACAATTATTCTTGAACGCTCATCAATAGAAGAACTGTTATATTCAAAATACACTATTTTGTAGTCTAAGGGATTGCCTTCAATACCAAGCGCCCGCAACTGATCCAACGAATAACCAGTCCCAAAAGCATTGTTATCAACCAAACCCGAGGAAGTGTCTTGACCTAGACCAGTGTTGTCACTCTCACCAGAACCAGACTTCTTACTAGAAGCACAAGCAGTCAACACCAAGCTCAATAGTACTGTGATAATTAATTTACGATTCATCGTTCGCTCCAGATAGTTTTTGTTTAGCCGTAATTATTATTTACGTAATGGTGACCACGCCGGCTCACGTACATCACCACTTACATATTTCAGGGTTGTTCTTACGCGCCCATCAGAAGACGCTACTCTTAACAGAGGTTCGAATCGTTCCTCCGTGGCATACAATACCATGTCTCCATTCGGAGAAAAACTAGGAGATTCATCAAATTTTGCCACGGTGATTGGAGTAACTTGATCGCTTTGATTATTTACTACCGCAATTTGCCCACCGAGGTGCACCATCACTAAACGCTTACCCTCGTAGTCATAGGAGGCATTTGCATTCTCGTTACCTTCAAAAGTAATCCTATTAATTGTCTGGCTCGATAAATCATAACGATAAATCTGTGGTTTACCGGTACGATTCGAGGTGAATAACAAGTTTTGTCCATTCGGCGACCAAGCAGGTTCGGTATCAATTGCGTAATGTTTGGTAACACGCTGATGCTGTTGCGTATTAAAATCATAGATGTACACGTCTGGGCTACCATTGCGGGAAGTGGAATATGCCAGCTTGCTGCCATCGGGAGACCAACTAGGTGCCGCATTCACGCCTTTAAACGAAGCCACAGTGGTGGCGTTACCACTTGCGGTTTCTAACACACGAACGATAGAGCCTTTGTCGGTGAACGCGACGAAAGCCAAGCGTGAACCATCCGCCGACCAGCTTGGTGACAATAATGGTTGCCAAGAAGCATAAACCTCTTGCGAACCAAAGCCATCCCAGTCTCCGACTAATAAACGATATCGAGGGCGACCACCACTTATGACTTCGTCTATGTAAGCAATACGAGAGTTAAACGCACCAGGTCTGCCGGTAAACGCACTGTAAACATTATCGCTAACAATGTGCGCTGCGGTTCTCAGAGTAGCTGCAGACAGGTTAGGAATACGAATGCCTTCACCAATCTCAGTTTGTCTTGCCACATCGAAAATACGAAACTGAACTTCATACAGATCGTTACCGAGCGTCCATATCTCGCCAATCACTAAGGCTTCTACATTAATAAAGCGCCAGTCTTTGTATCGCACTTCTTCAATACGAGACGGCAAACTGAGGAAACTTTGTGGTGGCACTGGATCAAACTTACCGGAAGCACGCAAATCATCAGCGACTACTTCATGTAAAGCTTGTGTGTTTGGAGGGGGACCGTTCATCACTTTAAATGGCACTATTGCAGTGGGAATACCTCGCACTGCTCCGCCTTCAATGTCTATTTCAATTTTCTGGCTGACTGCGGCGCCTGACACTAAAGCAAGCCCGAGAAATAGGCTAATCTTATAAAACAGGCTTGTGATGGTAATTCTATTGATCATTTTTTCTATGCACCAGGCATGGTTATGTTCAAATTAAAATCTCTAAAGCGCTCGTGTGCCTGTTGGCTTTCCTCAAATGGGGGAATAGGCAACGGGCTAGCTTGACGCACCGCAGTTTCAGCAGATCGATCATAACGATCGCTTCCACTGGATTCTACGATGCTTACTGCTATAACATCTCCCTGTGGAGAGAGTTTAATATTTAACTTAGTCTTACGCCATCGTTCAAAATCGGGAGCAATGACACGCTTTGCATTAATTGCATCACGGATTCTAGCACTATAACGCCCTATTAGGGTGGTCGTTCTTTGCCCTTCGATTCTGGCGCTTTCTTCTTGCAATATTTGTTGGCGCAAACGTTCTTCGTCATCCAGGCGTTTTTGCTCTCGCGCAACGCGAATTGCATCTTCGGCTTTCTTTTTGTCAGCCGCAATTTTTTCCTTACGCTCTTTCTCTTTTTTCTCTTTTTCTTTTTTCTCGGCTAATTCTTTCTTGCGTTTCTCTTCTTCTTTTTTCTTCTTTAAGGCAATGGCTTTACGTTCTTTTTCTAATCGTTCTATTCGTTTTTGTTCTTGCTCGGCTTCTCTTTTAAGATCTTTTATGCGTTTTTCTTCGCGTTCTTTTTGCCGCTCTTTTTCACGATCTTTTTGTCTAATTTGATCTTGCTGTTGTTTTATTTGAGCTTCGCTAACTGTGTTGGCTTTGATTACAACATCCAATGTATCCGCGTCCACCGCATCTACAGTTTCAGTTTTACTAGTGAAGTTAAACAGCATGGCAGCAATAATAACTATATGTACCAAACCAGCGCCGATATAGGCGATGGTTTTAGTACTAGCTTTGCTGCGTTTACGTCGTTCACTCATTACTTAATTCTCAGTTGCTGATTTTGGCTCAGTAACCAAGCTCACGGTTTCAATACCCGCTTGCTTAAGTAAGCTCATTGCCTGTAATACATTATCGTAAATCGACTGCTTGTCGCCTCTGACTAAAAAGTCAGTTGTTGGTTTTTCACGATACAAGGCGGTGGCATAACGCAAAACTTCTTCAGGTGTCTGCCCACGGTCATCAATATAAAGCTGCCCTTGCGCATCAACGGTTAAAATAAAAGGTTCAGGTGATTCCTCATTAAATTCAACCGCATTACCATCCGTTTGCGGCAGGTCTACTTTAACGCCCTCGGTTAACAAAGGCGCAGTGACCATAAAAATGATCAATAACACCAACATGACATCAATATAGGGAACGACATTGATCTCAGCGATGGGTTTGCGTTTGCGGCTTCTATAACTCATTTTGGTAATTAACTATACAGGCAAGCTATTGATTGTCTTTAATGGTGAGTTGACGATTGACGATACTAATAAACTCTTCCATAAAAATTTCATATTGCCCAACTAAGCGCTCCACATGATGAGAAAAGCGGTTATAAGCAATTACTGCGGGAATAGCAGCAAACAGCCCCATAGCGGTGGCTATTAATGCTTCTGCAATACCCGGTGCAACACTGGCTACAGTGGCTTGCTGAGTTGACAGGCCTAGAGCTCGGAATGAGTTCATAATTCCCCATACGGTACCAAACAAGCCAACATAAGGGCTGGTTGAGCCAACCGTTGCTAGGAAGGGTATTTGAGCTTCTAGATGTTCGATTTCACGGCTTAACTCAACTCGCATGGCACGCTGAACCGCATCGAGCAAATCATTATTATTTGCGTACCCGCGTTCCGATAAGCGTTGGTACTCTCGATAACCGGAGACAAATATTTCTGACATTCCTGAGGCTCGTTTAGTTTCAGCGCCCCAATCATTGTATAACGCCTGCATACTGCCACCAGACCAAAACTCATTTTCAAACGATTTGGTTAATCGGAGCTCGCGACGTAACATCCAAAACTTAGAAAATATAATAGACCACGAAACAATCGATGCTAAAAACAACAGCAACATAACCAGCTGTACGGTTAGGCTAGCGTCCGCAATCAGAGAGATAATCGACATACTCTCTGCGGCGCTATGTCCGCCCGCTTCAACTACGCCATTGGCAGCCAGTACTCCACCGTCTAAAGACTCTGCAGCGATAGATTCAGTATTTGCTAAACCAGTGGATTTATCATCATTAGCCATATTGTTACCTATTTAAATTCGCTAATCTTTGTCAGGATTATCATACTTAGTCAGTTGGTGAAAACACCTGTTGATGAAAACATCGATTGGCGAAAACATCTATCAATCAATGGTCAGATATTAATAAGCCGCTGACAAAACCATATGCAATGCTTTTGGCATAGGCGTTAATTTAAACGATGTTGTAGATAAAGTCGCAAGTTTTATTGTGCCCACACATAGTAATTCGCCTTTATTATAGATTTTTTGCTCTAAAACGAGCTTTACCTTACCCACTTGCAACACTTGTGCCGTTACTGTGATCTCGTCAAACAATTTAGCCGGCGTGTCATATTTAATATTGGCCTCTCGAACTACGAACATTATTTGCTCATTGCTGTGTAATTCGCTCACATCAAAACCCAGAGAACTTAACCACTCACAGCGGCAACGCTCCATAAATTTAAGGTAGTTAGCATGATATACAACGCCGCCCGCATCGGTGTCTTCGTAGTAAATACGTTCTTGTTTCTCAAACAAAAATAATCGCTCCAATAAAAAGAATCTTAAGCTGATTCGTCATCAAATAATTTGGTCTGAGGGTTGGCGGGTAAATTATCTGGCATTTTCAAACCAAAGTAAGACCAGCTGCGCTTGGTAACCATACGCCCACGCGGGGTGCGCATCATAAAGCCTTGCTGTATCAAGTATGGCTCGATCACATCTTCAATAGTTCCACGCTCTTCTCCGATGGCTGCAGCAAGGCTATCAATACCAACTGGACCGCCATCAAATTTGGTCATGATGGATTTAAGCAATTGCCGATCCATCCAATCCAAACCGTGCGGGTCTACTTCCATCATATCCAAAGCACGTTCTGCAATATCTTCGCTCAACTTCCCATCGCCTTTAACTTCGGCATAATCGCGCACGCGCCGCAATAAACGGTTAGCTATTCGAGGTGTGCCACGCGATCGATCGGCAATCGTTTGCACGCCCTTATCTTCAGTAGGCACTCCAAGAATATTAGAAGAACGCTGTACAATCTGACATAAGTCTTCGGTGTTGTAATACTCTAAACGTTGCACAATGCCAAAGCGATCTCGCAACGGAGAGGTCAACAAACCAGCGCGGGTCGTTGCACCTATCAAGGTGAATGGAGGCAAAGATAATTTAACCGTGCGTGCTGCGGGGCCTTCACCGATCATAATGTCCAACTCAAAGTCTTCCATGGCGGGGTATAAAATTTCTTCTACCACAGGACTCAAGCGATGGATCTCGTCAATAAATAACACGTCATGCGGCTCAAGGTTAGTGAGTACCGCCGCGAGGTCTCCTGCTCGTTCTAGTACCGGCCCAGAAGTCTGACGCATTTTAGTTTTGAGCTCACGCGCAATAATATTTGAGAGCGTTGTTTTACCTAATCCTGGTGGCCCGAACAACAGCACATGATCGAGTGATTCATTGCGGCTACGGGCCGCTTGAATAAATATTGAAAGCTGTTCTTTGAGCTTGGGTTGGCCGACAAAGTCATCTAAATACTCTGGCCTTAGGCTGCGGTCAACAACGTCATCGTCGCCTAGCTGCAAATCTGGGTTAATAGGATCTTCTTCAATCATGGCTCATTCGATTACAAGACTGCTTACTAGTTTACTGAATAACATTTAAAGTACTTTACCTGATAGCGTTCGCAAGGCTTGACGAATCAGTTCTTCACTATTTAACTCATTGCCCAAGGATCTAACCACACGCGTGGCATCGGCGTTTTTATAACCTAGCGACACCAAGGCGCTGATTGCGTCGTCTCTGTCATTACCTACAGAAGCCGAGCCTGCACGCATCTCCAAGGCAACATCGCCGAATTCTTTTTCCAGACGATCTTTCATTTCAACTACCAAACGTTGCGCAGTTTTCATACCAATACCTGGCACTTTAGTAAGTTGCTTAAAGTCTTCATTAGCCATACATTGCAATAGCTCCTGAGCCGACAAGGTAGACAATACTGCTAAGGCCACCTTAGGGCCAACACCATTAACCTTAATCAAACTGCGAAACAATTCGCGTTGTTGTCGGCTGCTAAAGGCAAATAATAATTGTGCGTCTTCGCGCACAACCATATGCACAAACAACGACACATCTTCACCCTTAGCTGGCAGATCGTAAAACGTAGTCATGGGTGCTTCTAGCTCATAACCCACGCCGTTTACATCAAGCAGTATACGCGGTGGCTGCTTTTCTATTAACTGGCCCTTTAACCAAGCAATCATGACTTTACTCCAGCCGCTTCTAAGTTTTTGTTAATCTGTTGATGGTGGGCATGACATACTGCTGCAGCGAGCGCGTCCGACGCATCGGCTGGTGGCGCTACGCGCAAACTTAGCAAGACTCGCATCATATGTTGAACTTGTGCTTTGTCAGCACGACCACGACCCACAACGGTTTTTTTTATCTCGGTAGCGCTGTATTCCACCAGTGGTAGATCATTGGTAACCGCCGCTAACACTGCTGCACCACGCGCATGCCCTAAGACCAATGCAGATTGTGGGTTCTTAGCAATAAAAACACGTTCAATGGAAACCACATCTGGCCGAGTTTGTGCAATCACGGTTTGCACTCGATTGTAAATCGCTAGCAAGCGCGTGCCCAATTCTCCTTTGGGTAACTTAATTGATTCAGAATAAATGTGCCTTAATTCAGAACCTTGAGCCGTTATCACGCCAACACCCGTGACCAGTGAGCCAGGGTCTATACCTAAAATGGTGATTGGCTTCACGTGCTATCTATACGTTAGTGAATTTAAGACAACTAACTAAAAATAGACTCAGGAAAATCGGCATTGGTAAACACCTCTTGCACATCATCAAGATCTTCCAATGCATCGACCAGCTTCATTACTTTTTCGGCATCGCCTTCACTCAAGGCTATTTCATTAGCCGCGCGCTGCACGACCTCAGATGAGTCCATTGCCATATCAGCGTCTTTTAAGGCACTTACCACAGCAACATAGTCCGTCGCTGCGCAGGTAATCTCTACGCTGCCGTCATCATGGGTGACGATGTCTTCTGCTCCAGCATCCAATACAATGTCCATTACTTTTTCTTCGTCAGTGCCTTCAGGCATTAGAATAACGCCTACCTTATCAAACATATAGGCAACCGAACCTTCGGTTCCCATATTGCCATTATATTTACTGAAAGCATGGCGCACTTCCGCCACGGTTCGGTTTTTATTATCGGTGCTGCATTCCACAAGTACCGCAATGCCAGAAGGCGCATAGCCTTCGTAGCGAATGTCTTCGTAGCTTACGCCTTCAAGATCACCCGTGCCGCGCTTGATTGCGCGCTCTATGGTGTCACGCGTCATGTTGGCTCCCAAAGCCTTGTCCACGGCAATGCGAAGCGCTGGGTTCATATCTGGATCGCCGCCACCTTCACGGGCCGCAACGGTTATTTCACGAATGTGTTTGGTAAATACTTTTCCGCGCTTAGCATCTTGTGCTGCTTTACGGTGTTTTATGTTCGCCCACTTACTATGTCCGGCCATGATCAACCTATTGGGTGTTTCTTAGGGAGTCTATTCTACCATTGGCGACAAAGCCTGAGGAAAGTTTGTGCGGGCTACTTAGGAAAAATATAAGGAAAATCTACTTATAAAGCTTAATCCAGGTTCCTGGCTCAGGCTCACCTTTAGGAAAATAACCATTCATTAAACGCAGCCAGTTTTCTTGGCCTTTACCAGGCGCAATGCGTTCGGCTAACACAGCAAAAGTATCACCAGGCTCTAAACGTTCATAATAAATACGCTTAACCGCATCGGCCGAAGAATCAGCCCGCACTCGACGTCGAAAACTCTTAATGATTTTAACCAATTCAGCATCCTGCGCTGCAGTTAAATTATTATTTCTGGCAATACCCTGAAAGTTATAAGTATTGCGCGCCACGCTAGCCAGTGCGACTCTTTGCGTCGGGCGTTTAGCAAGTGTACCAAGGTCTCTATTTGACTCAGCATCAATGGGTGCAACGTCACTGAGATCGTCGGGAAATTTTTTCTCTAGGGCTTGCTGACTGGTCAGACTTTTATCAACCGTTTTCTCAATTGTGATTTTCAACTGAACGGTTTCATCAGGGTCTTTTAAAATTATCTTAGAACCCTTGGTGGAACGTGACCAATCCTTTGGGTGAACAAAAGTAATGCCAAGACTTTCATTTAGATAACGATCTTCGTTAGGGCCTTTATTACCAGTAAAATTTTGACCAACCACCACGCCTTCTAAAATAGAACGCCATTCTTCTCGACCACGAAAACCTTCCCCAGGCGGCAGTTGCCCAGCTTGTGCAATTACTTCTTGCAAACGTTTGTCACTGCGAGGATGTGTAGAGAAAACACCATGATAAGCACCACCGCCTGCGCCGCCTTTGCCAAGATTACTAAAGGTTTCATGATCTTTTAAAACACCCAATACCGCCAACATTTCTTCAGGATCATAATTGGTGTTATACAAATACTCGGCCGCGTACTGGTCAGCCTCTAATTCCATTTCACGACCAAAGCCACTGATGCGTGCTTGATTCACTAAATTAATGGTGTCTCCGATGCTATTGCTGCGAGTTAAAATAGCGGCGGCGGTAGAGGCCACCCCACCAAGTACACGCTGGGTGCGTTGTCGACCTAAATGATTGCCGGTGTTATGCCCTATTTCGTGCGCTAAGACTCCAGCCAGTTGGCCTTCGGAGTTCAGCAATGTTAGTAGGCCACGATTAAAATAAATTAACTCATGACCGGGAGTAAACGCATTGACGCCAGGGTCATCCAAAATAAAAAAGCGGTAATCACGCCCCGCATGGTCGCTATTCTTAACTAACTCTAAACCCACGCGCGTCACATAATCCGATAGCGCTTTATTTTCATACAAAGGTGTTTTAGCTACTATTCCACTGTGGATTTTTTGTGCCGCCTTGCTTTTACCTTCTAAAACCGCGACCGGTATATCTTGCTTCTCTTTTTTTTCGTTAGCGCGGCCTTGTACTACTTGCGCAGAAATATTCAAACTAAAACCCAACAATAATATCGAACTAATAAGCGCTAATATGCGCGCCTTGGGCATAAAAATACGCCCTAACATCATCTTTTTATTCAAAGTTTGTTGTTCATACATAATTGAGCACCGTGTAAATCTATTTTCATCATATTACGCTTACTTAGTATAAGACCTTCTCAGAAGAGACAAACTTACCTTGCAAGCTGGTCATTATTGACGTTTTTTTAGGCCGCCCTCATTTTCACGGAAAAACTTAACTAATTGGTTACCCATACCTTCACAGGCATCACTTTCAACAAAAGCAAGCAAAGGAATTGGAATAACAAAGGCTGGCAAATAGGAAGTACCTACTGCTTCAGTACTTACGCGGCCCACTTCTCGAAAACTGTCCAAGTCCCAAATAGTCGTTTCATAATCACTGGTATCTTCCCAAGTCCCGAAGCCAAAACAACCACCACCACCGGGGCCTACCGAGCAAGTTAAACTGCCCGCTGAATTAGTTCTCTCGGTGGAACCTTCCACCCACACAAAATAGCGGATGTTTAGCGCATCAAGTTTTTGTGACACTTGTGGTTGGTCAAGAATTTTTTTAAGTTTATTTGGATGCAATGGTGCAGTACGTGCTTCAAACCAAGGGTAGAACGCGTCTACAAACTCTGCTTGAGGGATAATATTCACGCCCGATTGACTGCGTCGCAACCTGTTACCAATACATTTAACTAAGGTAGCTTCAGCTTCAAACTCAGCGGTTTGATGACGGCCAAGCACCACCATAGCGTCACCAGTTTGCAAATCAATCGTGTCTTCTAGTTTTACATGATCTACATTAATAGTAGTACAGGCGCCAATCGCGAGTAGAGCAACTAAGGTAAAACTCAGTTTGCTAAATTTGTACAGATTCTTTGAGTGTAAAAAAGTAAGATGCTTCATTATTTTGATTCTCCAGTTGATGGCTCAAGCTCCTGTGCTTGTTGATCGCTTTCTATCACTTGCCCGCCCAGAGCCGAACCCAGAGGCAATCGCTTACCATTGCTAATGAGTTCTTGAATGCTCGGTTGTTTTTCAAAACCGATAGATAGTTGCGCTCCTACATCCCGCAAAGCCACATTTGTTGCAGCGCTAAACGCTTTTGCGGCTGATGCGAATGTGCCGCCAGCGGGAGTTTTTCCATAACCTTTAACCACCCAGTCGGCCAAGGATTGGTCTTGCGAATCTAGCACCTGAATACGGTATTTCAACCAAACCTCATAGAGGTTAAGTTGGTTTTCAGCGGGAGCACTGTATTGAAAGTCTAGAATTTGCGGACTAATGCTTATGTCACTAGCAGACTCATTTACATTAACCATAGTAAATACTTGCGCAAACACTTGCTCAAACATTGTTATTTGCGCTTCGCCGAAATTTAAGCTATTTAAATTACTACTGCGCACTTTCTCATTCTCAGTATACGTAAAATTCCTAAGTTCCTCGGAATAATTCACATGAGCGGATAAAGGCAAACGCTGTATTAGCGGAGACGGAATATTGCCAACGACTACTACGTTATTAGCGCAAGCGCCAAGTAGCGCCAGCACCAGCAACATTCCAATAATTCGGATTTTTCTCATACCATTATCTAACATCGTTAAGTCCTATAAATGTACCATTGTTTTGTTCTGCCAATTCGCGCATTAAAGCTGCATAGCGCGTTGCCGAACTATTGATCGCAGGACGACCACGGAAAAAGTGTACAGGAAAACCAACACCATGAATTCGAACCAGAGAATCTCCGGCTCTATTCTTTTTATTTAACTGATCAACAATATTCAGTACCCGACGCACAGATCGACCTGAATAATCGTCGCCAAACACATACAGGCTGATTTTCTTGTTCTTATCGTAATGATCTCGTATCGCCCTAGTAATGCCTTCTACGGGGCTACTATTGCTAAACGCGTTCCAAGTTTGCAGCCGTTGAATAATTGCTCGTCGGCGACTAGCGGAATCTGTCATCCAGTCGCCACGAGAACTATTAAACATATATTGGCCTTGGTCATTCATTACTTGAATGCCCTTAACTTCAGGATATATCCGCAAAGTGTTCACCACTTCTTTTAATACTCGACTCCATGCTACAGTAAACATACTGCCTGAGGTATCTATAATAAACACTATGTATTCTGAATCTATCGGAACACCACCAATATATTCATTTTGTTTCTTTCGTCCTTTGAGTAAGCGCTTCAAATCAACCGTTAAACTTTGTAGCGCAATTTGCAGATCCAGCGCTTCGGTTGCATCTTCTGAACCGTCGTCCTCGATGCTGGACTTGCGTGAATTTAATTCTTCAAAATCACTGCGCAATATGGCCACACGCCGCTTATCTATTCCTAACTGCTCTTGCTTCGCATTTAAATCAGTTTCTAGATAAGTAACCTGCCCACGAATTTCAAACAATCGTTCTTGCAGGGCACGCACTAAGCCATCTTTAACTATTAACGACTCTTCAATAACCACTGGCGCGATTGGTTTCACGATTACAAGCAATAGCACAATAGCCCCAAAACCACAGCAAATTATGTCCAAAAAGGACAAACTCGCATCCGACATTCCGCGTCTGTTTCGGCTTCTTCTACTCATGGCCAATCTCTCGCCGGAGTGACAAATGAACCACGTGTTTCAATCGCCAAACTCCAAAAAGCTGCCGCCGCGTAGGGGTCACCCTCTAAGGGCAAAAGCATTGTATTTACGGGTATGCCGTTCAATAAAAACGCACTGGCTCGATTAAACGTTCGATACCTTTCAACACCGCTAATACTGCCAGATTTAGCTTTTCTATCACCCAGTGTTGGGAGTCCATCGGTAATTAAAAAGATATTGTCAGGTCGTGGCCGCATACCCATGGCAATTTTAAATACTTCAGCAAGGTTAGTGCCATTCTCAGGTACAATTTTGTTAATGCCCGCGACTGCTGAAGCCACCGACTTTCGATCACCTACTTCATGCCAATCATTAACCCTGTCACCAAACACTTTACTAACACTGTCATTGAACGAAAGAACTTGGAAATCACTAGACAGCGGTAAGTTAGCGATTACCCATTGTGCAATTGCGGTAGTGCGCTGCCATTTAGGCGCATTGCGTTTTAGTTGGTCACTCATATTTCGGCGGCGCACAATATTGACGATGGTTTCGTCTAGCATGCTGGCTGATGAGTCAACTAGAATCAACACATTCTCACCCCCCAAACGCAACCCCGTTAAGTATTGACGCTCACCGTCACCGGTAAACTCGTAGGCTTTATTGCCCCCGGGTATTTCTGTTTCTAGCGCCTCCTTCTGTCTTTCCAGTCTCGCTATCTTATTTTTTAGTCCTGGGATATCGACATCAGAGTCAGGGGCTATTTCTTCCAATAGGCTCTTGAGCTCCTTAATGTCTTCTTCGATTTTTCTTGCTAAACCTTGCGCAACCACCGTTTCGTCACTGATCTCACTGATGGTGTTGCGAATACGAACTAAGTTTTCTTCGCCTACTTTTATTTCTTCTTCTAACAAGCGAACTTCAGAAAGCTGTTCAGGATCTACTGGCTGGGTGGGGTCATCCATCACATGCTTGAGCAACAAAAAAATCAATACCGCGGCACCCAAACCACACGACATGATATCTAAAAAAGATAAACTAAAGGTCGAGTGTTCGCGTTTTTTCCGTGCCATGATAATTATTCAAATATTAGTCCTTATCAGCCACACTAATTGCAGTAACAACACCGTCTGCTAAATTGGAGCCAATTCGATCATTGACTTGTAATTCGCGACGATCACTGTCGTTCATAATAAAGACTTTTTGTTGATCCAACATATTCTGCACATTGCCCACTGCAGACATATGCAAACTGAGCTGTCCGCCGTCTGTTCGAAGCTCAGAATTAGCAATAGGAAAAGCAACACCGGCGGACAAAAAATGAGTGACTGCACCGGCCAATTTTTTATTGCTTGCAGCCTGAACTGCAGCGGCTGGAGGCACACTTTGAGCCACATCGTCCTTTATGTCGCTGTTATCAAGTTCTAAACTGACTGGCAAATCGGTAATATAATCCAGTGTAGCAGAGGCGTCGGCATTCGATACGAGCGAGCCTGAATCAATCTGCGAAACAGTATTCAGCGGGATCATTCCTGCGGCAGTTAGGCCGCTCAGACCAGCACCGTTACTAGCCGATTTGTCACCGCCAGAAAAAGCCGCATTAGCATCAAAATACACCGCTTTAGTATTGCTTGCTGATGTATTTGCGATTAGCTTTTTTAGCAAAGGATCTAAAACACTATTCCACTGCTTTTTATCTACACTGGCAGTATGTACTCGTTGTTCGTACTCGACGTTGACGTTGGCCTTACCAACTTGATCTATTTGAACGCCAATGTTTGGCAATTGATCAAACAACTGTTGTTCGGTGCTGGCGTAGTGCAAAGGGTCAAAGCGATCGTTTTGAATAAAGTTATTTTGGATGGACTTCAACAAAATATCTTGCATGGCGTGAATGCCGACATTTTGGATAATTTCAGCTGAGCCAAGCTGCGCATGCCCGCCCTTAACGGTGACTACCGTAGCGACACTTTGGTGAAGCTGAATATCTAGGTGCAAATAATTACCATCGGCTTGTAATTTATCATGCAATGACAGCACCGACTTATTCACCAATCCAAGTACATCAATAGCGCAGGACTTTGCAATGCCCAACAATAATTGCAAATTACTAGACTGATAATGGGAAGGCACAATTAGGATCATCTCATTTAAGCCATGCTGCTGTTTAAGTTCGGTGAGATGACGCCAGATTAAATCAGCCGAATGACGCATGCCAGCGGCATTGTTGCTTATGGCTGACTGTTCACATTGCTGCCAATACCGGTTATTGATTTCTTGCGGTGAACGGCGGCAATTTTTAATCGCCGAATTTTGTTGCTCAGCATCAAACAAAACCTCAGCACCGCGCAACCAGGCATAACCTTGACTACGATAAATTTGTCCGTCGCGTTGAACCAACAGATTGTTATCATTAATGTATAGTAAAGTAGGCATAAATGGCTAATGATCAAATAGAGTCAATAGTAAGCAGTCGATGTTCAAGTTTGTAAATGGCGAATTAAATTATGGTCGCAATAGTCCTGAGCTTCTAACACCATGCGTTCTTGCATTAAGGTTAATTGATGGGTCAAAAACATGATCAAAATACTGATTAATAGGGCGATAAATGTTGAGTTAAAAGCCACACCTAAGCTGGCGGTAACCGCAGCAATATTACCAGCCACTGCTTCATGAGCATTGCCCAAGGCTTGACCAATACCGCGCACTGTTCCGATAAATCCTATCGAAGGAATGGCCCATGTAACATAACGCACCATAGACAGCTCGGAGTCCAATCTGTCCGCTTCGGTATCGCATAGATCACGCACCACATTAGAAACATCTTGTACCGATGAACTTGCGCCATAACGGTTTAGCGCACCGCGCAAGGCTCTTGGCAATAAATAACCGCGCTCTGGGTCGGGCAAGGCCTCCAACGGTCTAGCTAACTTACGCGCATCTTCGGGAAGCACTCGCCGCCCCTCTTCTATACTCACCAACGGTTGACTGAGTAATTTGCGTTGCGCGACCACACCTTGGGCTTTTAGACCCATAACGGCCATCACCCAAAGCATTAGAATAAAACAACTTTCTTGTTCATAGTCTTTAAGTACGACCCATGCTGAGCGTTTAATAGTGACTGGCTGGCCGGACTCAGATTGTTCGGCAATGGCGCGGGCCTCGGCCATCAATACGGCTTCCGCGTTTGGGCGTACTAATCCAACATAGATGGTATGGACCACGACAAACGACAACACCATGGCAACAATTTGATAAAAGAACTCTGTTTTTTGAAATTTCATTAGTAACTATTCTTAGATTTCATTTACTTATATATCGACAGGAAAAGGCACCGGCAAATCTTCAGATATTTCCTCACTAGGTTTAAAGACCCGCCCAGACGAGTCTGGCTGACTATTTGTTGCAGGCCTATTATTTGTTTCACGTGGCGCAGGCGGTATCTCTACCCGCGCAGGTTCATTATCATTCGAATTATCAGGTTTAGATTGCGCAAGCACAGCTCCTGTAGATAACACACAAGCCAACAGAGTCACTAATATTGCTTTAAATCTAACAGACATAAAGAAGAACCGTTTCACTATAGTTGTAGCGCTCATAAATTCGGCCCTGCATAACGCGCGATACGAAAACCAATATCGAACTTACCTTTGGCACCAAAATCTCGATACGCTAACCGTAATTGCGGTAAATGGCCTTTGGCCCAACTAGCGCCGCGCACAACATGAAACTCACCTACCTCAGGACCTAAAGGATCGACCAAACGATTTGTTTCAGACAAAACGCTGAGTCCTTTAGCGCTGTACCAATCATGGATCCATTCAGAGACATTACCGCCTAGATCAAAAATACCACGGTGATTAGGGTCAAACCTGCCCACCGGCGCCGACGCAGTAAAGCCATCGTTATAATTTTGCAAGGTAAAGGCCAGTATATTACCGGCATTAACATCCGCAAAGTTCCCTATACGTTTAGTGCCAGTGGCCGTGTCCGGGTTATCACCCCAGGGGTAGGTCAGCAAGTCAGTACCCCTATTACGTGCTAGCCACGCCCACTCAACTTCCGTCAATAATCGATAACCATTAGCTTTGGCATTGCTGCCAGATACAAAACCCTTTTTGGTTTGGTAGAAAGGGTCTAAGCCTTCTTTTTTACTTAGCCAATTGCAATAAAGAGCGGCTTGTTGCCAGCTCACATTAACCACTGGATGTTTGCCTGAGTCTAAACTTTTCTTTTTATAATTGCCTGAGCTGTGGCTTGTTTTAAAAGCGCGAAATTGTTTGTTGGTTGTCTCTAAGGTGCTCACGTAAAAGTGCTGTTTAAGGGTTGCTTCATAAACAGCTTCATTAGCGCGACGGCCCGCTTCTCGACGAGAAGAGCCCAAGCGAACCAAGCCGGGTGCCTTAAACAACTTCATTGGATGTCCGACAGTGGTTTCGTAAGTGTCGGGCAATTGTGCCCAATAGTGCTGTTCTTTAGTTAGCAGATTAACACTGATGATTTGTTTATTGTTGCGAGTAGGAATGATGTCATTGTTTTGTTCCACATAGCCGGCCTTACGCACACTGATGCGATGCGGCAAGGTATTCAGAGTTAAAGTTTGGCTGCCAACACCGCGCTTAACACCATCTACAAATATTTCCGCGCCCTTAGGCGAAACGCTGACTTTTACGGGTACCAAGTCTTGCTGTAAAGCAAGTGACGCAGTATCACGTTGATCGGGCTTTAAGGAAACACTGCGCTCACCTAGTTTGTAGCCGGCTTTATATATCTTTATGTTTTGCTTTTGATCTGGCAGTACCGCCACCGTCAAAGGCGTAACGCCACGGTATTCTCCATTTAAAATCACCGCAGCCTTAGCTGGGCGCGATTCTAAAGATAAAATGCCATCTGCGGGGGTTAACTCTACCTCAGGAAACTGCACATTTTGTTGCGCTATTACCGTAACATCTTGTACGAATGGTTTAAATTTATCGGCCTTGACAGTTAAAGAACGAATGCCCTCTTCAAGCTTAATTTTAAGCGGAGTTTGACCCACTTCGACATCGTCAACCAGTATTGCCGCATTGCTAGGTGAAGAGTTAATCGTGTATTCGGCCCATGCAGGATCTAGCTTGACCGCAACTTCCTGAGTTAGACCTTTGCCTTCAATCACCACTCGCTTGCTAGCCGAGCGATACAATGGAGCATCTACTGTTATCCGATGCTCGCCCGCTGGGATGTCTTCTAATAGCCCAGGCAATTTACCCAGCTCTTCACCTTCAATGGTTACGCTTGCCACGATATTAGGATCAAGCACTACTTTCAATTGGCCGGGCAAACGTAATAACTGAAGCTGAATTTGCTGATGACGTTCAGAGCCAATGGTTAATTCTTGATCAATTTCTTGAAAACCTTCAGCCGATACTTTTACTTGGTGCTGGCCTGGCAAGATTAACACTCGGTTACCCAAGGGTAACTTTATCCACGATGAAATTTTAACATCAGCTGGCTGACTAACAACTTCATCCGGCGAGGTCAAAACTGGGGTAACTGTGGTAATTTGTACACTGCGTGCAATGGTAACAAATGCGATAGCGCCGATACTCAAAAAACCCACTAACAATAAAATCAAATGCCCACTGGTCAATCGAAATGCAGCTCGTTCAGCAATGCCAGAAGGTGCCTCAAAGTCAATTGGGCTAATCTGGGTATCATCGATTTTTTCTATTTGAGTCATAAAGTTAATTCGCTAAGCCAATAGTCTTTTCACAAATGCTAAGTACTCTTATTAATAGGTGTGTCGCAACGGATGGTAAAAGATTGAACGCCATTACCTTTAGGCGTTAACTCTAATTCACGTCGCACATCGTGGTAGCCCAAGCGACTGCCACTCAAGACATATCGACCAGGTTTGAGAGCAAGATTTTGACTGTCGAATTTTCCTAATACAATTTTTTTGGCCCCCGCCTTAGTCAAACTAACATCACTAACACCATCAGAAAACAAAGTGACCTTAATACTCACGTCAGCACTGCCTAAAGCGGTTTCTATTTGGTTTATCTGAGATTTTAACTTAGGGCCTTTATTACTAATTGCTTTGGCATCGTCCAGCACCGCTACGGCACGCGCGCGCTGTGTGCCGCGCCCTAAGGCTAAGGTGTCCTCTAATACAGCATTAATTTTTACATCTAAATCATTACGCGCGCGCGCTCTAATTTGACCTAATTTGGCACTGACTTGATTGGGATCACGTTGCAGAGCAATCTCATAATTGCTTAAGGCAGTAGACCAATTCTCGGCTTTTTCCAATTCAGCTGCTGTTACTAATAAGCCGCTTAAGGAAGACGACTTATCTGCGGCCAAGGCCTGCTTGTATGCCCCGCTTGCGGTGCTATCTCCGGGGCTAACTTTCAGGGCTTGAGAAAACGATTGCTTTGCCGAGGAATACCGCCTGGCAAACAACGCATTAAATCCCTTCGTCATATTTAGGCGAAAACGCTTGTCTTGACTGGCTTTGGATACTCTGGCTAAACCTTGTTGCGCGCTCGTCGTTAATTCGTCTACCTTTAATGCTTGAGAATACTTATTCTCGGCTAATTGTAGGTCTTCAATTTTATCTGAACTTTTAAATGAATCTTCCGCTTGCGCACCGGCGCGCACTAACTCTATTACTTCATCAAGCTTATTTGCTCGATCCAAACCATTGAGCGCACCGATATCGTTTTGATCGAGCCTTAGTGCCGCCTTAAAACTGTCTTTAGCTAGCGCTGATTTACCTTCTCTAATAGCAACAAAGCCCGCATCAAGATGACCTTTTATAACTTGCGGAATTAATTCATCAAGCGCGTCCAGTTGCGATAAAGCATCTTTATAGTACTGAATGGCTTGAGGAAAATTTTGTTGTTTGTAGACCTGATCACCAAGCTCGGCATTGGCCAAAGCATCGGCAAACTTTTGCGGTGCCCATTCTTGTACGCCTTTTTGTTCTAAAGACTTTTTCCTTTGTAGTAAGTCGGACAAGATATCTTGTGAGTCTGTGCGTGCTTGCGCAAGGCGCTTCTCATCAAAGGGAGAATCTTCTAGCAATGCTGGCGCATCATCAGCTTGTTGCTGATTGAGATTAGTGGCATTAATCGAATCTACATTTGGTGGCGGTGCGAGCAGCACAAAAAGTAATGCCGCTAGCACTAGTAAGCCAAACACACACACCATTAAATTAAACTGAGAATGCCACCATGGCGCATTTTTAGCCGTCGCCAGACCTACTGGAACCGATGCTGGAGTAGCGGGTGGAGCATCATAAGATTCGGTGCTGGCTGCACCTGGCTGATCAAAATCTAGCGCTTGTATCTGTTTGGCTTGGGATGACTTGGCGGCCTCACTGGCGCTTTCATGAAATTTATCATGTTCACTCATAATAGTGTCACTTGCTAAGCTTACTTAACGCGAAGGTGGCGTCACCGAACTCGTATCAAGCTCAACAGGTTGCGAGAAAACCTGTTCAATATCGCCACCTTGTTCAACCTCGAACATTCGCTTGAGTATGCGGCGCCATTCCTTAAATTGGTCATCGACAGTGCCAGACAAAGTAATGCTGCGATCTTGTAAATCAACCACACTTGGTTCTAACTCGGCTTCTAAAGAAGCGCCTAGCTCACGCAGAGTTTGACTGTGTGTATTAGCTTCATCGGTTTTCAAAAACCCTTTTCGGAACAATGCTGCGCCACCAAATATACCTACCTGACCGGCGGCTCGGGTAGTGCCGGAATTACCCGTGGTAGAAGCTAATAAGCCACCGGCTATAACTGCAAGACCAGCAATACGTTCATTGCGAGCTTGTTCACGTAACTGGCGTTCGTACACCACTTCTTTGTAACTGAGGCGGCGCCATTCTTTGTAAGGCTCTGCCATGTTGCGATTAAAGCCACGATAATAACTTTGCACTACATCAAGAAATAAATCATTGCGCGCTTGTATCGCGTCGATACGCTGAATCATTGGGTCATTACTGGCAGGAATGCGTTGTAATTCTAGAATGCCTTGCTTATTTTCAGTTAAAAAACCATCGAAGGCTTGTGGCACGAAATCACGGGCAAACCGCACTTTGGAAATCGCGCGCAAATTGACCCGCTGCGCTGAGCTTAAGCCAGCTTGATAATCAAACATATCATTGGCGAGCTCATTAAACATTGCTTGAAATGGATCCTGCTGCAAATCAACTTCAGGGTTATAAGCGTAAGCGCTGGCACGTTGAAAATACTCTTTGGTAAACCATTCCTGCCCAGATGAGTCACGCACAGTGGCTTGCAAACTAACCACTTCTCCGTTGGACTCTAATAACTTGCCTGAAACAACAATGTCCGTAATAGGATCACCCAGCGGCACAGTTCGCACTATTCCCCAGGCATTACTGCTTTCCAAAGTATCTTTTAATTGTCCGGTAAACCAAACAGCCTCACTTTGACGAACATTTGCATAGGCAGCGCTAACATCATCTAGAACATCTACTCCTGGATCAAGCAACACAATAGCAACGTCCAATAATTCATCTTCACTAATCAGAGCTTCTTGAGCCTGATCAATTTTTTCAATATCAACAACTCTCGTTTCATGATATTCAAATTTTGTGCAGGCACTTAATACTAAAGCCATAACGACAACATTCAGCAACGCCTTGCATAGCTGCACTAATGGTGAAAATATTTGCTTAACGGCATGGCTCATAAAATATCCGACTGTAAACTAACGTTTAAATTTATTTCTACAAAATCACTTAAAAAAGCTTTACCTACCTCTATTGACCTTTGTATTTGTAATATTCTTCCCATAATTTTTCTTTTAGTACAGGATCAGTTTCTGCTTCAGCGGCTTCACGAATTTGTCGAGCAACGATATCGTCATTCTTACGCAAGTCAGGTATATCTCGTTCGGTGTCCTGCCCACGCTCTTGCCCAGCAGCATCTGTGGCAGGATTAGAGCCTTGACGTTTTTCTCCACCCTCGCCACTGGCACCACCAGCACCACCTTCAGAAGCTGCTGATTCACCCGACTGCTGCGAACCCCCTTCTGAACTAGCGACAGTGGGTGCTTGCCCTTGGCCAGCTTCTTCACCATCTTTTTCTTCAGAATAGGTTTCAAACTCACCAATTCCGCCAATCGCATCTTCGTCGCCTGCCTGTTCATTGGCGCGTTCTTCAGCATATGTCTGTTCACGCTGAATATCTTCATCAAAATCACCCAAGCTTTCTTCCAGCTCAGCCTCAAGGTCCTCTAATTCTTGTTCACTCAAACCGCCTGACTCTTCAAATTGTGGTTCTTCAAAGCCGCCATCTGAAGTTGGTTCTTCAAAAGTAACATCACCATCTAGCTCACCTTCAGCACTTTCACCAGCCGTACTGTCACCGTCTTCCCATTCTGGAGGGGGCGTGTCGCTACCGGTTTGACCACCTTCAGAGGAAGGCGGAGTTGAGGGTGTCGGCGACTGCCCTTCACCCGTTGAAGGTGTTGAAGGTGTCGAAGGTGTCGAAGGAGTTGATCCACCAGGCGTCGAGGGTGGCGTAGGAGCTGGTGACGGTGCCTGACCGCCACCCGTAGGTGGAGTAGACGGAGGTTGAGATTGCCCACCACCACTGGGTGGTAGTGGCGGTGATTGAGGCTGCCCACCTCCGGTGGTAGTCTGACAACCCGCGATCAATAACATAGCGCAAATACCTAACGAAAGTGGCAGCGTTTTTGCAAAGCTCTGCGGACCTGTGACGGCCCGACAGCTTTGGATAAAATTATCAATAGATCGCGTATGCAATTGTGTTCTCCAAATGTTTTTGCAAATACCGTTTATATAATCAACGAACCATGTAGTGTTACGTTTTAGGAAGTAGATTCCTGCGCTGTGTTCTCAACTTCTTGACTCTCTTGAGAATCACTTTCAAGTAACCCTTCATCAGGCACAGCTGACTCAGGCGAGTCTGGTGTCTGTACTATATCTTTGATTTGCACTAACACATCATCGCTAAAACTATTTGTCGCCACTAATTTTCCTTCTCGAATTGCAGGCCGATAAACGACTTTTCTTATGGCACGTCTAGCCTTACTGAAATAGGGGTGATTTTTGTTCGTTTCTGCGAGAGGCTGTACTCTGTTCACTCGACCAAACTCATCAACACCAAAATTTAATGCAACTAATAAAGCTTGATCGCCTCGAACTACACGGTTTCGTTCTACTGCGTACTCAAAAGCAGGCAAAGCAACTGGCTGACTAAAACTCTTAATTACTGGATCATCTGGTGCTAGTTTTTGCGCCTCTGTCCAGGCCAAGGCGTAGTATTGCCCAGCCAATTGTCTGCGCTGTGACATTAAGTTTATATCACCAAGATTTAAAATTGCCTTCACTGCCATCTGTTGTGTCCCTTCAGCCTTAGCTCGAGCCAAATAACGCTTTAAATAGAACTCGGCACGATCAATGAATACCTGTCCTGAACCTGACGCCGAACCGAACACTGGAGCACTACCTGGAAAACCACCTGCGCCACGATTACGAAAACGATTGGATGTCTGAGGAATGCCAGAGTAATTTGTCTGCGCTTGCACACCCTGCACAGCTATTTTTGATCGCCAAAAGTTTACTAAGGCAAGCTCGCCATAAGGCAGCTTAACGTCATTAATCGACTGACCTCCAAACCTACGCAATACATAATTAAAATACGCATCTGCTTGCATCAAGCTCGTTGCAGACTCTTGTCCAACTACGGGTCGATGCAGGAACTCATCTAGATAACGATTACCAAGCCTTAGAGCCAGATCATAGGTAGTATGATCCGCCGACCCACGGTTTTGTTTTTCCAGCCAAATAATTCGTTGAATGGCTTTATCAGCATCTTCAGTATTGGCTTGCAACATATGGATTTCGAACAAGGCAGATAAGTAAGGACGTTGCTCTATGGCATTTAGACCATTATTTATTTTGCTTATATGAGCTGCGTCAGTGAGTGCTTCACGAGCATCGTCATAACGACCAGCTTGGGTCAGCAAAAGACCATAGCTGAGATAATCCTCGCCCAGTGCTTCACTGAAGGCGTCTTCGGTTTCTAAACTTGACTGTAAACGCTGAAATTGCGCATCAAGGTCAGCCCGTAACTGCGGGTCTATGTCTAACACAACGGATTGTTTGACTATTTCATTTTCCACCACTCTAAGCTCGTTTTTAACCGTTTGTGTGGTGGGGTTTACTAACTCAGATTCAGCCGCATTTAGCTCGGCTTCAGAAGCCGTTTCATAATTTGGATCTATTTCTAATTTTGGTGGCTCGGCCACTTCTAGTTTTGATGGTTCGGCCACTTCGAGCTCCCAACCTTTGGCAGGTTTCTCTTGGCTTTGAGCATCGGTTTGAGCAGAGCCTTCAGCGTCCGTTTGAGTAGAGCCTTCAGTGTGTGTTTGAGCACCAACA